>NZ_JBQHCX010000003.1:0-545958 GCF_052068475.1 Streptomyces sp. SD31
GCTGTTGAGTTCTCAAGGAACGGACGCTTCCTTTGTACTCACCCTCTCGGGCTTTCCTCCGGGCGCTTCCCTTCGGTGTTCCAAACTCTATCAGTGTTTTTCCGACTCCCTGACCACCGTCCTGCAGACATGCAGAAGGCGACCCCGAGATAGGATCTGACAAGTTTGGATGCTGCTGGGCCAGGACACGTAGCCGCGTCGCTCATCCCCAAGCAGGAGTACGACTGTACACGCAGCCGCGGAGCCGGTGCAAATCGACTTGAGGTATGGTCTAGACCACTTCGAAGTGCTCGCACGGAACCTGCACTTCATGTGACATACCCTGCTGAACAGTGTGCCGTCCGCACAGGTAACGGCGGCCCATATCGATCTCCACCCCTGGGAGGCTTCCCATGACCACCGTGACGTCCCCACTGGCAGGACGCGCCGTCGGACTGGCATCCGTGCCGGATCCGGTCTTCTCCGGGGCCATGGTCGGCCCGGGCACCGCGATCGACCCCGTGCGTGAGCCCTCCGAGGCCGTATCGCCCGTGGACGGAGTCATCGTCTCTCTCCACCCGCACGCCTTTGTCGTCGTCGACGAGCAGGGGCACGGCGTGCTCACTCATCTCGGTATCGACACCGTGCAGCTCAACGGTGAGGGTTTCGAGCTCCTCGTGAACAAGGGTGACACCGTGACTCGCGGCCAGGGCATCGTGCGCTGGAACCCGGCAGCCGTCGAGGCAGCCGGTAAATCCCCGGTGTGCCCGATCGTGGCCCTCGAGGCCACGGCCGAGGCCCTCTCCGATCTGCGTGACGACGGCGATGTGAAGGCCGGCGACAGTCTCTTCATCTGGAAGTGACACCGTTGCCGTCGTATGACGGCAAGTAGGGACGACAAACACCGCGGCGGCGGGACCCGCCGCGCTAACGGAGACGGGTGAGATGGAGACAACGCTGCGAGGCGTCGGCGTGAGCCACGGTGTGGCGATCGGCGAGGTTCGGCACATGGGAACGGCGGTCCTCGAGCCGCCTGCCAAGCAGATTCCGGCCGAGGATGCGGAGCGTGAACAGGGGCGCGCTCGTAAGGCCGTGGAGGCTGTGGCAGCCGACCTGATGGCGCGCGGCAATCTGGCGGGGGGCGAAGCCCAGGCGGTGCTCGAGGCACAGGCCATGATGGCCCAGGACCCCGAGCTGATGGCGGATGTGGATCGGCGTATCGCCGTCGGCAGCACGGCCGAGCGTGCCGTGTACGACGCTTTCGCCGCGTACCGCGAGCTGCTGGCTGGTGCCGGTGAGTACCTGGCCGGTCGCGTGGCCGATCTCGAC
This sequence comes from Streptomyces sp. SD31, assembly GCF_052068475.1. NCBI lineage: Bacteria > Bacillati > Actinomycetota > Actinomycetes > Kitasatosporales > Streptomycetaceae > Streptomyces > Streptomyces sp. SD31. The sequence continues at coordinate 1,309 of NZ_JBQHCX010000003.1, forward strand.
GACGTGCGGAATCGTATCGTCGCTCGTCTGCTCGGCGTCCCGATGCCCGGTGTCCCGGACAGCGACGAGCCCTACGTCCTCGTGGCTCGCGACCTCGCTCCGGCGGATACGGCGCTGCTGGACCCGACCCTCGTACTCGGCTTTGTCACCGAGGAAGGCGGGCCGACCAGTCACAGCGCGATCCTGGCGAGGGCGCTCGGTGTGCCGGCCGTGGTCGCACTGCCGGGTGCCGGTGAGCTCGCCGAGGGCACGGTCATCGCCGTGGACGGCAGCACCGGTGACATCTTCGTGAACCCGAGCGAGGAGAAGAAGGCGGAGCTGGAGGCGGCTGCCGCTGCGCGCAAGGCCGCGCTCGCGGCGTCGACGGGTCCGGGCGCTACCGCCGACGGCCACAAGGTGCCGCTGCTCGCAAATGTCGGCGGTCCGTCCGACGTCCCGGCCGCTGTCGAGGCGGGCGCTGAGGGTGTCGGTCTGTTCCGAACCGAGTTCCTCTTCCTCGACGACAGCAAGAAGGCACCGTCGGAAGAGAAGCAGGTCGAGGCCTACCGGCAGGTTCTCGAGGCCTTCCCCGAGGGTCGTGTCGTCGTACGTGTGCTGGACGCGGGCGCGGACAAGCCGCTGGACTTCCTGACGCCGACCGATGAGCCGAACCCGGCGCTGGGTGTGCGCGGCCTGCGGACGCTGCTGGACCACCCGGAGGTGCTGCGCACCCAGTTGACGGCACTCGCCAAGGCGGCGGAGGGGCTGCCCGTCTACCTCGAGGTCATGGCTCCGATGGTGGCGGACCGTACCGATGCGAAGGCGTTCGCGGACGCGTGTCGTGCGGCCGGGCTCCAGGCGAAGTTCGGTGCGATGGTGGAGATTCCGTCGGCCGCACTGCGGGCGCGTTCGATCCTGCAGGAGGTCGAGTTCCTGTCGCTGGGGACGAACGACCTCGCGCAGTACACCTTCGCCGCAGACCGCCAGGTGGGTGCGGTGTCCCGACTGCAGGACCCGTGGCAGCCCGCGCTGCTCGACCTGGTCGCGTTGTCCGCCGAGGCGGCGAAGGCCGAGGGTAAGAGCTGTGGTGTCTGTGGTGAGGCGGCGTCCGATCCGCTGCTGGCGTGTGTGCTGACCGGTCTGGGTGTGACCTCCCTGTCCATGGGTTCGGCATCCATTCCTTACGTCCGTGCGACGCTGGCGAAGTACACGCTGGCGCAGTGTGAGCGGGCCGCTGCGGCCGCGCGGGCGGCGGACAGCGCCGAGGAGGCGCGCAACGCCGCTCAGGCAGTGCTGTCCGGCGAGTAACCGGAGCGGGACGGCTGCACGCCGGTTCGTGCGGGGCGCTCCACCTGCGGGTGGAGCGCCCCTCCTGCGTTCAGTGGCGGTGTCCCGGCGGCACTTCCTCACCCCCGAGATCCGGCGGCACGCAGTAGTCGACGCCTGATTCCGGGGAGATGAGGTCTCCGGATTCGATGTCGGTGCAGTAGGCGTCGAAGACCTCGCCTGCGGTGAGTGGTTCCACCCCGTCTCCTCGCAGGCGCCATCCATAGATCCGGTCGGATGTGCCGGGGGCGCTGGTCCGCATCACGAGTCCACCGGGGCTCTGGGTAGCGATGCCGAGGGCGAGGACTGTGGTGAACTCCAGGAGTTCTGCCTCGTCGAGGTGGGTCGCGCCCTGGGCGTCTTCGTCGGCATGCAGGACGGCGACGAGTGTTTCCGGGGTTCCTGTGACGCTGCAGACGAGGTGTCGGTTGCCCGGCTGGGCTGTGTCCAGGATGCGGAAGAGGAGGTTCGAGGCGCGGGCGAAGGCCGCGCGGCCGATGTCCTCTCCGCAGGTGGCGCAGGCTCCAACTCGTGCCAGGAGTGTGGACGCGTACTCCCACGTGGCTCGTCGGACGGCTTCGTCGACGAGAGCCGGGACGAGGTCTGCCAGGGGCTGGCCCTCGTAAGGGAGAGTGGGGCCGGTGGTCGCGAGTTCGGCGGTGAAGCGGGTGCGGCTCGACGGGATGTCGGGGTCGAGGCCCGATTCCGCGCAGAACTCGGCGTATTCCTCCGGGTCGAAGAGGGCGATCGTCGTGTGGCTGCCTTGGGAGGCCCGTGTCCTGAGCAGGGCCTCCATCTGTTGCAGGTAGATCTTGTGGTCGTCGAAGGTGAAGCTGCGGTAGCGCCGCATGGCACGGAAATCGTGCTCGTCGGTCAGCAGGCCGATCGTGCCGGCGATCTCACGGCGCAGGACGCGTCGCATCGTCTGGTGGTCGGTGTGGACCATGTTTCCCCCTGTGCACAGTCGATCAATGCTCACTCACAGTAACCGGCGGCACTGACAACGGCGTCGGTGTGAGGTGCCTGCGGGCAGGAGGGGCGCATTCGTGCAGGTCGGAGGCTGTGGTGCCTGTGGCGGTCGGCCTCGGAGTCCGTCGAGGTTCGGTGAGTCCGAGGCCGTCGCGTCGGTCAGGCTCGCTTGCGGGCGAGATCCTCGTAGAAGTGCAGGAGATCGAGGTTGTCGATGGATCCCGGGTTGACCGCCTTTTCCAGCGGTGTGCCCTGGAGAAGGCGCTTGACCGGGACCTCGATGCGCTTTCCGGTGAGGGTGTGTGGGACGCCGGGGACCTCGATGATCTCGTCGGGGACGTGACGTGGTGAGAGCTGTTCGCGGATGGTCTGCTTGATGCGGCTCAGGAGGGCCTCGTCGAGCACGGCTCCGGGGACCAGGTGCACGAACAAGGGCATCCAGTAACCGCCATCGGGCTGTTCGATGCCGATGACGAGGGATTCTTTGATCTCGGGAAGGCGCTCCACGGCTTCGTAGATGTCGGCCGAACCCATCCGGACGCCTTGGCGGTTGAGTGTCGAGTCGGAGCGTCCGTGGATGACGACGGAGCCGCGTGAGGTGACGGTGATCCAGTCGCCGTGGCGCCATACGCCGGAGTACGTGTCGAAGTAGCTGTCGTGGTACCGGCTGCCGTCGGGGTCGTTCCAGAAGTAGATCGGCATGGACGGCATGGGGTTGGTGACCACCAGCTCGCCCACTTCGTCGACGAGGGGTTTGCCGCTGGGGTCCCAGGACTGCAGGTCGGTGCCCAGACTGGGGGCCTGGAGCTCGCCGACGTGCACGGGCAGCGTGGGCACGGCTCCGGCGAAGCAGGAGCACACGTCCGTGCCGCCGCTGACGGAGGCGATCCACAGGTCGTCGCGGACCTCGTCGTGCAGCCAGCGGAATCCGTCCGGTGGGAGCGGTGATCCGGTGGTCGCGACGCACTGGACGCTTGCGAGCTCATAGTCGCGTGCCGGGTGCACGCCGGCCTTGCGGCAGGCCATGACGTACGCGGCCGAGGTGCCGTAGAGGGTGGCTCCCGTGCGTTCGGCGACTCGCCACTGGGCGCCCGTGTCGGGATAGCCCGGGCTGCCGTCGTAGAGGACGATCGTGGTGCCGGTGAGAAGGCCGGAGACGAGGAAGTTCCACATCATCCAGCCTGTGGACGTGTACCAGAAGAAGCGGTCTTCGGGGCCCAGGTCGCAGTGCAGGCCGAGTTGTTTGAGGTGCTCGACGAGGATGCCGCCCTGGGACTGGACGATGGCCTTGGGGAGGCCGGTCGTGCCGGAGGAGTAGAGCACCCAGAGGGGGTGGTCGAAAGGTACCTGCTCGAAGACGGGTTCCTCGTCCGCGGCGGTGAGGGCGGACCACTCCAGTGCGCCTTCGGGGGCCTCGGTGCCGAGAAGGGGAATGTGCACCACGGCGCGCAGGGTGGGCAGTTCGCGGCGCAGTTCGGTGACGGTGTCGCGGCGGTCGTGCTCCTTGCCGCCGTAGCGGTAGCCGTCGACGGTGAACAGGACGACGGGTTCGACCTGCTGGAAGCGGTCGAGGACGCTGCGGGCGCCGAAGTCGGGGGCGCAGGAGGTCCAGACGCCGCCGACGGCGGCGGTGGCGAGGAGGGCGACGACGGCCTGCGGGATGTTCGGGAGGTAGCCGCTGATGCGGTCTCCGGGGCGTACGCCGAGGGTGCGCAGCTCGGTGGTGAGAGAACCGACCTGGCGGCGAAGTTCGGACCAGGTCACGGGGCTGGGCTGGTGGGATTCGTCGACGTACAGGAGGGCGGGTTCGTCGGCGCGGGTCGCGGCGGCGCGCAGGGCGTGCTCGGCGTAGTTCAGGGTCGCGCCGGGGAACCACTCGGCGCCGGGCATCGAGCGGTTGCCGAGCACGCGCGCGTAGGGTGTGGAGAAGCTGACGTCGAACCACTCCGTGACGGCTTTCCAGAACGTGTCCAGCTCGTCGACCGACCAGCGGTGCAGGGCCGCGTAGCCGCCCTCCGCGGGGGCGCCGTGGTTTTCGGCGGCCCAGGCCTGGAACTTGGTGACTCGAGCCTGGGCGATGCGTTCCGGATCTGGCTGCCAGAGCGGCTGGGGGTTCACGGTCGACATGGGGCGGCTCCCGGACTGTGCGCGTCGTGTGCGTCCTCCGCGCACGGCGGGGTGCGCGCGTGACGCGGATGACACGGACGATGCCATGTGATCGACTTCTGCACCAGGGTGAGCCGCACATAGTCCGTGTCGTGAAGATGTGGTCCCGGCACAGGTGAACGGAAGCTGAACGGCACGCATGTGTGGCGCTGACAATGGCAGGCTGAGCAGCATGGACGGTCGTGACCTGGTGCGTTCGATGAAGGCGGTCGGTTCTGTGGGGGCGGCCCAGGGGTTGCGTACCGTGCGGGCGGCGTGGCGCAGGAGGCGTGCCGACGCCGTGGGTTTGCCGCCCCGGGGCGCCGAGCGCGCGCGGGTGCCCGGGCCCGTGCAGGAGGTGCGGCCCGGTCCGGGCGGCGGTGTGATCCGGTTCAGCCGGTCCGAGCTGCGCATCACTGTCGCCGTGAACGGCGCCGTCTTCTGGGGCTGGGACGGGGCCGCTCCTGAGCCGTCGTACGCGCTCGCGGGACGCGGTCCGGAACCGGATCCCCGGGCTTTGCTGGAGCCCGACAAGGACGGTGGCTGGCGGGTCGTGGCCGAGCGGGTGACGGTCGTCATCTCGCGGCACGGCGCGGTGGAGGTGCAGACGCCCGGTGGGGTGACACTCCGGCGCGATCTGCCGCCGCGTTGGTGGGAGCCTGTCGACGGTGGGGCGGCACGGTGGATGCAGCGGTCGGAGGTGGCCGCGGAAGCGCGCTTCTACGGGCTCGGGGGGCGGGCTTCGGGGCCTCGTCTGAGAGGCGGAACGTACCGGCTGTGGAACACCGACCCCGGCCGTGCCTTCGGCCCTGGTGACGACCCGCTGTACATCACCATGCCGGTGCAGTTGGTGGTGGCCGATGCCGGCACTCACCTGGTCTTCCACGACACCTCGTGGGACGGCACGGTGATGCTGCGGGAGGGTGAGGAGGGGGCCGGTTCAGGTCACGACCGGGCGGGGGTCAGCGAGCTGCGGATGGACGGCGGTCCGCTGCGCTGCTGGGTGATGGTGGGCACTCCCGCGCGCGTGCTGCTCGTCTGGGCCTCGCTCACCGGTGCGCCGGCGCTGCCGCCCGCGTGGGCGCTGGGTCACCAGCACGCGCGGTGGGGCTTCGGCAGCGAGCAGGAGGTGCGGCGGATCGTTTCGGGCTACCAGGAGCGGGATCTGCCGCTGGACGCGGTCCATCTGGACATCGACCACTACGACGAGCACCAGGTGTTCACGGTCGACCAAGAGGGCTTCCCCAAGCTGCCGCAGCTCGCCGAGGAGTTGCGGCGGGACGGCATTCGCCTGGTGTCGATCGTGGATCCGGCGGTCAAGGCCGCGCCGGGCAATGTCGTGTACGACAGTGGGACGGCCGAGGACGCGTTCGTGAGGGACGCCTCGGGAGAGCTCGTGCGGGGAGTGGTCTGGCCCGGGGAGGCGGTCTTCCCGGACTTCACTCACGCGCGCGTGCGTGAGTGGTGGGGTGGCCTCTACGAGGAGCGACTGGCGCAGGGTTTCTCGGGTTTCTGGCATGACATGAACGAGCCGACCTCGTTCGCCGCCTTCGGGGAGTCGACGCTGCCGCGTTCGGCCCGGCACTCCCTGGAGGGGCGGGGCGGGGATCATCAGGAGGCGCACAACGTCTACGGCCTGTGCATGGCCAGGGCGGCCTACGAGGGGCTGCGCGAGCTCGCGCCCGAGGAGCGGCCCTTCGTCTTCTCGCGCTCCGGATGGGCCGGCATGCAGCGCTACGGGGGGACGTGGTCCGGGGACGTGGCCACGGGTTGGCCCGGGCTGCGGGCGTCGCTGTCGCTGGTCATGGGGCTCGGGCTGTGCGGCGTGCCGTACTCGGGGCCGGACGTCGGCGGTTTCGACGGGAGTCCGTCGCCGGAGTTGTATCTGCGCTGGTTCCAGTTGGCCGCGTATCTGCCGCTGTTCCGTACGCACGCGAGTCTGCGCGCGGGGCGCAGGGAGCCGTGGGAGTTCGGTTCCGAGGTGCTGGAGCACGCGCGCGTGGCGCTCGTCGAGCGTCGGCGGCTACTGCCGTACTTCGTGACGCTGGCGCATCTGGCCCGGCGCACAGGGGCGCCTTATGTACGTCCGCTGTGGTGGTCGACGCCGGACGACCGCGCGCTGCGCGACTGCGAGGATGCGTTTCTGCTGGGTGACTGCCTTCTGGTGGCGCCGGTGCTGGATGCGGGGGCCGACCGGCGTACGGTGCAGCTGCCCCGAGGGCGCTGGTACGACACCGTGACGGAGCGGGTGTACGAGGGACCTGGGCAGGTTCTCCTCGACGCACCTCTGTCTCGGATCCCGGTGCTCGCGCGCTCGGGCGCCGTCGTCCCCGTACGTGGGGACGACGGCGGGCTGGAACTGGAGGTGTGGGCGCCCGCCCCGGGACATACCGGGGGCGGGCTGGTGGTGCCGGATGCGGGTGACGGCTGGGATGAACCGGAGATCGAGCGTTACGTCAGCCGCTGGGAGGGCCGAAAGCTGGTCGTCGAGCGGGAGCTCGAGGACGGGGTGGTCCCGTCGCCTCATCCGCTTCGCATACGAGGGCTCGGCGAGTGTCGAGCTCAGACGTAGCGGCCCTCGAAGAACGCTCGTACTGCCAGCGTGTGCAGCGGGAAGGCCAGTTCCTCCGGCCTGCGCAGGAGGTGCCAGCCTTCCGTCTCGTCGGTGCTGGCCGATGTCGGCAGGCGGTCGGCGGGCCGTTCCGGCAGCAGGCCGAACAGCAGCAGGTGCCCGTCGGGGGAGCTCATCGCGTCGACGAGACGTACATCGCGGCCGGCCGCGTCGATACCGGTCTCCTCCTTGAGTTCGCGTACGACGGCCTGCCGCCAGTCCTCCCGGTCGTCGATGTAGCCGCCGGGCAGGGCGATGCCTCCGCGCGCGGGAGCGATGGTTCGGGTGATGACGACCAGGGCGGTGCCCTTCGTGTCGTACACGGGCTGGAGTGCGATCGCTACCGGCAGCGGATTGCGGTAGGCCACGGTTGTGCACGCCGGGCAGGTGCGGGGCCAGCCGGAGACGCCCTCTCCGTAGGGCGCGCCGCAGCTCGAACAGTGGGAGCCTGCTGCGGAGTTGGGGGCGGAGTGCTGAGTTTCGGACACGCGGCGGACTGTATCCGATCAGTGGAAGGGCGTCTTCCGGGGGCCGGTCACTACTGCCGATGGCTTCGAGAGTGCTCTTGAGCGACCTGGCCGTCGGATGCAGTCCGCCCACATGGCCGCCTGCCGCTTTCCGCTTGCCCGTGGCACACTCCTGACGTCCCGTCAGATCCATTGCAGGAGGGGCTATGCCACGCACACGTACGCCTGTGGTCGACGGGTGGTTCGCCGGTGACGGGGACGACTTCCGGCTCCTTGGCACCCGTTGCTCGAACTGCGCCTCGGTGTTTTTCCCGCGCGAGGACACCCACTGCCGCAACCCGGGCTGCCCGGGCGGCGTTCTGGAGGAGGTGCCGCTCTCGCGGCGGGGGCGCGTCTGGTCGTACACGGACAGCCGGTATCGACCTCCGTCACCCTATGTGACCGATCCGGAACTTCCGTGGGAGCCGTACGCGTTGATCGCTGTGGAGCTTGAGTCCGAGCGTCTCGTGCTGCTGGGACAAGCGGTTCCCGGGGTCACCGTCGCCGATCTGACGGTGGGCATGGAGGTGGAGGTCGTTCCCGGCGTGCTCCATGAGGACGCGGAGACGATCTGGACGACCTGGCAGTGGCGGCCGACGGGGGTGACGGCATGACGGAGGAGGTGGCGGTGCTCGGCGTGGGCATGCACCCCTGGGGCAAGTGGGGGCGCAGCTTCGTCGAGTACGGGACGGCGGCGGCCCGCGCGGCGCTCGCGGATGCGGGACTGGGGTGGCGGGACATCGGGGCGATCGTCGGTGCGGACACCGTGCGGGGCGGTTATCCGGGGTACGTGGCCGGGGCCACGTTCGCGAAAGCGCTCGGCTGGCAGGGCGCCCGGGTCACGAGCGTGTACGCGGCGTGCGCGTCCGGGGCGCAGGCCGTCAACACCGCTCGGGCGCAGATACTTTCGGGTCTCGCGGACGTGGTGCTCGTGGTGGGCGCCGATGCGGCTCCCAAGGGGTTCTTCCGGCCTGCCGGCGGTGACCGGCCCGCCGATCCGGACTGGCTGCGCTTCCGCGTCCTCGGTGCGACGAATCCGGCGTACTTCGGGCTGTACGCGCGCCGCCGGATGGCCGTGCACGGTGATACGCCTGAGGACTTCGCGCAGGTCAAGGTGAAGAACTCCGCCCTGGGCGCACTCAATCCGTACGCGCGCTACCGCAAGCAGGTCACCGCCGCAGAGGTCGCCGCCTCCGCCGTGGTCGCCGATCCCCTGCGTCTGCTCGACATCTGCGCGACCTCGGACGGAGGGGCGGCGATCGTGCTGGCCGGCATGGAGTTCGCGCGTCGGCACGGTGCCCGGGACCCGGTGCGCATCCGGGCGGTGTCCACCGTGACGCCGCGTTATCCCAACACAGTGCTGGATCTGCCCGACCTGGCGACGGACTCGGCGGCGGCGGTACAACCGGCGGCCGAGACGTTCCGGGAGTCGATCGCGAGCGCCGCCTACGAGGAAGCGAGCGTCGGCCCCGAGGAGCTCTCCTTCGCGGAGGTCTACGACCTGTCCACCGCCCTGGAGTTGCAGTGGTACGAGGATCTGGGCCTGTGCGGCGAGGGAGAGGCCGCGAAGCTGCTGCGGGAGGGCGCGACGGCGCTCGGGGGACGAATACCCGTGAACGTGAGTGGCGGGCTTGCCTCCTTCGGGGAGGCGGTTCCGGCCCAGGCGATAGCCCAAGTCTGCGAACTCACCTGGCAGTTGAGGGGTGACGCCAGTGACCGGCAGGTCGCCGGGGCACGTGTGGGGATCGCCGCGAACCAGGGGCTGTTCGGGCACGGCTCGGCGGTGATCGCGGTGCGGTGATGCGCCAGCGGCGCGCCGGACAGGACCCTTCGGCTGTACGAGTGCGGTGTCACCGTCGTAACGACCAAGGAAGGTGAGGCCCTTCTACGCTGTGTGACCAACCCGGAATCCTGCGTGAACGTCTCATGAACTGGGCTCGGGCGTCTGCGAGCGGCGAGATCATGCTCGCGTGCCCTCCTGGACGGATACTCTCCGCTTCGCATTTCAACCGGTGGTCAATCTGACGACCGGAGGAGTCGCGGGGCTGGAGATACTCGCCCGCCCTGAGACCGGCGACGTCCTGGCCGAGGCCCGCCGCGATCCCGAACTCGACGGGCGACTTGCCGTGTTGGCGTTTCGTACCGCGGCTCGCAAGGAGACCTTACTGCCGCTGTATGTCAACGTTTTCGCCGGCACCCTCGCCGACCTGGGCGGACTGACACCGCTGCATGACGCCGTGCGCGCGGCTGGGCGACTGCCGTGGGAGGTGACGATCGACGTCGGTCCGCCGTACACGCATGTGCCCCACCACGCACTGCTGGAGGCGATCGGCGCGTTGCGGGAACAGGGTTTCCGGGTCAGCGCGGACGGCATCGGCGACGGTGACGTACCGCTGCGGTTGCTCACCGACATGGCACCGGACCTGGTGAAACTCGATGCGTGCCTGCTTCCGCGGCCGGCGGCGGTACGGGCGATGCGGACGCTGTGTGAGCAGTTGGGAGCGCTCCTGTGCGTGGAGGGGGTGGAGACGGAGTTGCAGTGCGCATCCGCGCGGTCGGCCGGCGCACAGCTGGCACAGGGGGAGTTGTTCGCTCCCCCGGCTCGGCTGCCGGCAGCGGAGGTATACGTTCCGCCACGCTCCCCCGGAGTAGCGGTGGCGCCACGTTCGGGGCCGTCGGTGCGGGAGTTCGTGCGGCCGGCCGCACTGCTGCCCGCCACCGCGTCCGCCGGCCAGGTGCGAGCGCTGCTGACCGGGTCGCCGGATGTGTCCGGGGTGCTGCTGGTGGACTCGAACGGCGTCCCGGTGCGGTCCGTGCACCGCTCCCGGTTCCTGCTGTCGATGTCGGGGCGGTACGGCCATGCGCTGTATGCCGACCGGCCCGCGGCCAAGCTGGGAGATCCGCCGCGCACGGTGGGCGTAGACGCCACTGCGTGGGAAGTACTGGACGTGGTCGCCGTCGGCGGCCGGGACCGTACTTCGGATGATGTGGCCGTGGTCGACCGGTACGGCCGGTGTGTGGGCGTCGTGCGGCTCGCGGATCTCGTACGGGCGCTCGCCGAGACCCGGGTCGAGGAGGCCGCGGGGCTCAATCCGCTGACGCGGCTGCCCGGTTCGGATGCGATCACCGGTGAGGTGGATCGGCGGATCGCGGACGGGCGGACGTTCGCACTGACTTGGCTGGACGTGGACCACTTCAAGCAGGTCAACGACGGGGCCGGGTTCGCGGCGGGCGACGAGCTGATCCGGTCGGTCGGCCGCGCGCTGCAGCGCGCGGCGTCCGACAGTACCCGCGTGGGCCACATCGGCGGCGACGACTTCCTGGTGCTCACGGATCCGGAGGGGCTCAATCCGCTGGCCGCCTCCGTACTGGACGCACCCTGGTCCGCAGGTGGGCGTCCCGTCACGCTCTCTCTGGCCACGGTCCTGTGCGAGTCCGGGAGCGTGACGGACCACCGGCAGGCGGCCGCCTGTCTGGCCCCGCTGAAGAAGGCCGCGAAGTCGCTGAGCGGGGCGAGCTGGGTGATGGGCCGCGCCGGGCTGTCCGGGCACGAGATCCTTCGCGGCGTGGCGGCGGCGACGGCCCCGACCGAGTGGGCGGTGGCGGACCCGAGCAGGGGGTGAGACGCTTTTCCCACAAGGTCGTCGGAGGCCGAAGGGCGTCCGTACGACCTCAGCACAGCCATGGTCTTCGGCCCCTGCCGATTCAGCGGGAACTGGCCTCCCCGCCGGTCTCAGCAGGGTCTCGGAGGCCGTCCCACCTCCGAACGGGCGTGCCACGAGCCGCGTGGGCGACGGTCCGTGGCCCGTTGGTGCGCCCCCAACCGTTGGCGTCGGCGACCTTGACGCCCCCTGGACGCCGGTGAACACTTCCCGGTGTCAGTCGACATCGCCGTACATTCTCGGCGTATCTACGCACTGCGCCGCGCGGTTCCGCCTGGACCATGGCTCCCTTCCCCCACGGGCGAGTCGGCTGCGACGGCACGCTCGTCACGGACGCCGGGCGGGGCGCGGGACCTCCCTGCCTTCGGCTGAAGTAGCTGTGGGAAACGCACCCCGCACGGAGAACCGGGGCCGATCGTCCCGGCCAGGGCCTAGGAGCCGCCATGAGTAACGGAGACATATTCCTCGGTGAGGTCATCGGAACCGCGATCCTGATCCTCTTCGGGGCCGGAGTCGTCGCCGCCGTCGTACTCAACTATTCGAAGGCGAAGGACGCAGGCTGGGTCGTCATCGCGTTCGGCTGGGGATTCGGCGTGATGGCCGGCGCGTACACCGCCGCGCCGCTGTCCGGAGGTCAGCTCAACCCGGCCGTGACGATCGGCATCGCCATCGACACGGGGGAATGGGACAAGGTCCACATCTACATCGCCGGCCAGATGGTCGGCGCGATGCTCGGTGCGGTGCTGTGCTGGCTGGTCTACTTCGCGCAGTTCCAGGCCAACGCCGACAAGGAGATCGCTCAGCCGACCCTCGGAATCTTCTCCACCGCCCCCGCGATCCGCAATGTCGTCGCGAATCTCATCACCGAGATCATCGCGACCATCGCGCTGGTGCTGCCGATCCTGGCGTTCGGTCTGACCAAGGGGCTCGGCGTGTCCGGCACGGCGATCCTGATCGTCTCGTTCCTCGTGGTCGGCATCGGTCTGTCGCTCGGCGGTCCCACGGGATATGCGATCAACCCGGCCCGCGACCTGGGCCCGCGCATCGTCCACGCGCTGCTCCCGATTCCCAACAAGGGCAACTCGGACTGGGGTTACGCGTGGATACCGGTGGTGGGACCGCTGATCGGCGGGGCGCTGTCCGGGCTCATCTTCAACGCAGCCTTCTGAAGGAACCGACGAAGGGGACGTCATGACGGACAAGTTCGTCGCCGCTATCGACCAGGGCACGACCTCCAGCCGCTGCATCATCTTCAACCAGGACGGCGCCATCGTGGCCGTCGACCAGCGCGAGCACCGCCAGATTTTCCCCAAGCCCGGCTGGGTGGAGCACGACGCCACCGAGATCTGGTCCAAGGTGCAGGCCGTGGTCGCCGGGGCGATCGCCAAGGCCGGTCTGCGCGCCGACCAGCTCAGTGCCCTCGGCATCACCAACCAGCGCGAGACGACGGTCCTGTGGGACCGTGCGACGGGCAAGCCGGTGCACAACGCGATCGTGTGGCAGGACACGCGTACCGCGGCGCTGTGCAACCAACTCGGCGGTTCGGACGGGCAGGATCGTTTCCGTGAGCAGACCGGACTGCCGCTGGCCAGCTACTTCTCCGGTCCGAAGGCGGCCTGGCTGCTGGACAACGTACCCGGTCTCAGGGCCCGCGCAGAGCGCGGCGAGATCGCCTTCGGCACCATTGACTCCTGGCTGATCTGGAACCTCACGGGCGGCACGGACGGCGGGCACCACGTCACCGACGTGACCAACGCCGGTCGCACCATGCTGATGAACCTGGAGAGCCTGCAGTGGGACTCCTCGATCCTGTCCGCCATGAACGTGCCCGAGGCGGTCCTGCCGGAGATCAAGTCCTCCGCCGAGGTGTACGGAACCGCTGTCGGACAGCTGTCCGGCGTGCCCGTCGCGTCCGCGCTGGGCGACCAGCAAGCGGCCGTGTTCGGGCAGGCCTGCTACGACGTGGGCACAGCGAAGAACACGTACGGCACGGGCAGTTTCCTGCTGCTCAACACGGGCAACCGGCCGGTGCCGTCGAAGAGCGGGCTGCTGACGACCATGGGCTACAAGATCGGCAGCGAGGCGCCCGTGTACTGCTTGGAGGGGGCGATAGCGATAACGGGCGCGCTGGTCCAATGGTTCCGGGACCAGCTCGGCATCATCCGCACCGCCGACGAGATCGAGTCCCTCGCGGCGAGCGTCGAGGACAACGGAGGCGCGTACATCGTGCCCGCCTTCTCCGGCCTGTTCGCGCCGTACTGGCGCTCCGACGCGCGTGGTGTCATCACCGGACTGACGCGGTACGTCACCAAGGCGCACCTCGCGCGCGCGGTGCTGGAGGCGACGAGCTGGCAGACGCGCGAGGTCGTGGACGCCATGTACCAGGACTCCGGGGTGCCGATCACGACCCTGAAGGTCGACGGTGGCATGACGAAGAACAACCTGCTCATGCAGCACCAGGCGGATGTGCTCGACGTGCCCGTGATCCGGCCCCAGGTCTCCGAGACGACCTGTCTGGGTGCCGCCTACGCGGCAGGGCTGGCCACGGGCGTGTGGAACGACCTGGACGAGCTCAAGGCGCACTGGGCGAAGGACGCCGAGTGGACGCCCGCCATGACTGCCGCCGTGCGTGACCGCGAGTACCACAACTGGCGCAAGGCGGTGGAGAAGAGCTTCGGCTGGCAGGAGGACGGCGACACCTGAGGGACACGGCGAGCGCCGTGATCGGTGCACGCGTGCGTGCGTTCCGCTCGAGCCACGCGCGCGTGCCCAAGAGCCGCGGCTCGTACCCCGGTCGGCGGGGGTACGGGCCGCACCCTTGCGCCGGGGTTCAGGTGGTCACCGCCTGACGGCGGTCCGCCTGGTACGCCATCGCGTGCTGGACGACGCCGATGAGGGTCTCCTTGACGGACTCCCGGTCGCGGGCGTCGCACAGCAGCAGCGGCACGTCGGCGTCGAGATCGAGGGCTTGGCGGATGTCCTCCGCCGGGTAACGGGCGGCTCCCTCGAAGCAGTTGACGCCGACGAGGAAGGGTATGGAGCGCCGTTCGAAGTAGTCCACGGCCGCGAAGCAGTCCTCGAGGCGGCGGGTGTCGGCAAGGACGACGGCGCCGAGCGCGCCCTCCGAGAGCTCGTCCCACATGAACCAGAACCGCTCCTGGCCGGGCGTGCCGAAGAGGTACAACACGAGGTCCTCGCGCAGCGTGATGCGGCCGAAGTCCATGGCCACGGTGGTGGTGCGCTTGCCCTCGACACCGCTCGTGTCGTCGACCGGGCGCCCGGCCTCGGTGAGCAGTTCCTCGGTACGCAGCGGCCTGATCTCGCTGACCGCGCCGACGAGGGTGGTCTTGCCCACGCCGAAGCCGCCGGCCACCAGGATCTTGAGCGTGACGGGCTCGACCGGAGGCTTCCCGCGCTCAGAACGCCCGAAGATCATCGATCTCTTCTCCTGCTTGATGGGGGTCGCGCGACGGTGGGCCATAGCCTCCGCCGCCGGGGGTTTCGATGACGAGTACGTCGCCGGGGCCTACGTCGGCCGAGTCGCTTCCGGCGAGTGCGGTGACCGTGCCGTCCGCGCGTTCGACGCGGTTGGCACCCAGCGCACCGGGTTCGCCGCCCGCCATGCCGTACGGCGGGACCCTGCGGTGCTGGGAGAGCGTGGAGACTGTCATGGGCTCGTGGAACCGGATGCGGCGCACAGCGCCGTCGCCGCCGTGCCACTGCCCGGCGCCGCCGCTGCCGCGCCGCACGGCGAACTCGTCGAGCTGTACGGGCAGTCGCCACTCCAGCACTTCGGGATCGGTGAGCCGCGAGTTGGTCATGTGAGTCTGCACGACGGGCGCGCCGGGAAACCCGTCGCCCGCCCCGGATCCGGAAGCCAAGGTCTCGTAGTACTGGTGGCGATCGTTGCCGAAGGTGACGTTGTTCATGGTGCCGGAACCCTCGGCCTGGACGCCCAGTGCTGCGTAGAGCGCACCTGTGATCGCCTGGGATGTCTCCACGTTGCCCGCGACAACCGCTGCCGGGGGTTCGGGAGCGAGCATGGAACCGGGCGGCACGACGATCTCGAGGGGGCGCAGGCAGCCGTCGTTGAGCGGGATGTCGTCGGGGACCAGAGTGCGGAAGACGTACAGCACTGCCGCGTTGACGACCGAGAAGGGGGCGTTGAAGTTCGTGGCCAGCTGCGGGGAGGTGCCGGTGAAGTCGACGGTGGCGGAACGGTTCTCGCGGTCCACGCGCACGCGTACCCGGATGACGGCGCCGGAGTCGGTCTCGTAGGCGTACTCGCCGTCGTCCAAGGCGTCGATGACGCCGCGTACTGCTTCCTCCGCGTTGTCCTGGACGTGCTTCATGTACGCCTGGACGACGTCGAGGCCGAAGTTCTCGATCATGCGGGCGACTTCGTCGACGCCTTTCTGGTTGGCCGCGATCTGGGCGCGCAGGTCGGCGAGGTTGGTCTTGGGGTTGCGGGAGGGGTAGGGCGCCTCGGTGAGCAGGCGAAGGGTCTCCTCCTCGCGGAAGCGGCCGTTCTCGGCGAGCAACCAGTTGTCGAAGAGGATTCCCTCCTCCTCGATGGTGCTGCTGTTGGCGGGCATGGAGCCGGGGGCGATGCCGCCGATCTCGGCGTGATGGCCGCGCGAGGCGACGTAGAAGAGGATTTCCGGCTCACCCTCCGTGTTCGCCGTGCTTCCCGTGTCGAAGACCGGGGTGATGACGGTGACGTCGGGCAGGTGGGTGCCGCCGTGGTACGGGTCGTTGACTGCATAGGTGTCGCCGGGGCGCATCCGGGGGCCTCGGCGCCGGATGACCTCCTTGACGCTGGTGCCCATCGAGCCCAGGTGGACGGGGATGTGCGGGGCGTTGGCCACCAGGTTTCCGTCCGGGTCGAAGAGGGCGCAGGAGAAGTCCAGGCGTTCCTTGATGTTGACGGACTGGGCCGTGGATTCGAGGCGGGCGCCCATCTGTTCGGCGATGGACATGAAGAGGTTGTTGAAGACCTCGAGAAGAACCGGGTCGGCTTTCGTGTCGAGATCGGAACTCTGCGTAATCGCCGCGCGTTCCATGACCAGATGCCCGTCGTCGGTCGTCGCGGTTTGCCAGCCGTCGTCGACGACGGTCGTCGCACTGGCCTCGGTGATGATCGCCGGGCCGGTGACGGTCTGGCCGGGAGGCAGGTCCTCGCGGCGATGGAGGGGTACGTCGCGCCATGTGCCGCCCGTGTGGAGGCGGACGGTCCGCGGGGTGGCCGGGCTGCCTTCAGGGGCGGCTTCGTAAGGGGCGAGAGCGGAGAGATCGGGGGGTTCGGTGATGCCGGTGGCTTCGACGGAGAGGGCTTCGACGACGATCGGGCGGTCGAGGGTGAAGGAGTACGTGGCGCGATGACGGTCTTCGAAGGCGCGCCGCATGGTGTTGGGGTCGGTGAGTTCGACCGTGAGGGTGGTGTCGGTGCCGTCGTAGCGGAGTTGAGCGCGTCGGGTGACCTTGATGCGGTCCTCTGGGACGTCCTCGTCGAGGAGTTCGGCGCGGGCAGCGGATTCGAGGTCGTCCGCGGTCTTCAGGACGCCGGGCATGGAGGTGGCCTCCAGGGGCGCCTCGGCGGACTGTTCGCGCATGGCCGTGGTGTCGGCGAGGCCGATGCCGAGTGCCGAGAGGACACCGGCCATGGGCGGCACGAGGACGGTGCGGATACCGAGCGAGTCGGCGACCATGCACGCGTGCTGGCCACCCGCACCACCGAAGGTGGTGAGGGCGTAGCGGGTGACGTCGTGGCCCTTCTGGACGGAGATCCGCTTCACGGCGTTGGCGATGTTGGCGACCGCGATCTGCAGGTAGCCCTCGGCGACCTGCTCGGGGGTGCGGTCGTCGCCGGTCTGCTCGCGGATGTCGCGCGCGAGGGCGGTGAAGCGCTCCCGGACGAGGGCGTCGTCGAGGGGCTGGTCGCCCTCGGGACCGAACACCTTGGGAAAGTGGGCGGGTTGGATGCGGCCGAGCATGACGTTGGCGTCGGTGACGGCGAGCGGGCCGCCACCCCGGTAGCAGGCGGGCCCCGGGTCCGCGCCCGCCGAGTCCGGCCCTACGCGGTAGCGGGACCCGTCGAAGTGGAGGACCGAGCCGCCGCCTGCCGCGACGGTGTGGATGTCCAGCATGGGGGCGCGCAGGCGGACGCCGGAGATCTGTGTGGTGAAGACCCGTTCGTACTCGCCGGCGAAGTGCGAGACATCGGTGGAGGTGCCACCCATGTCGAAGCCGATGACGCGGTCGAAGCCGGCGAGCTGCGACATGCGTGCCATGCCGACGATGCCTCCGGCGGGGCCGGAGAGAATGGCGTCCTTGCCGCGGAACTGCCCGGCTTCGGCGAGACCGCCGTTGGACTGCATGAACATCAGCCGCACGCCTTCGAGCTCGTCGGCGACGTGCTGGACGTAGCGGCGCAGCACGGGCGAGAGGTAAGCGTCCACGACAGCGGTGTCCCCTCGCGGGACGAGCTTCATCAGAGGGCTGACCTCGCTGGACAGCGAGATCTGCGGGAAACCGATGTGGGCGGCGAGCTCGCCGACAGCCTGCTCGTGGGCGGGGTGGAGGTGGCTGTGCATGCAGACCACGGCGACGGCACGGATGCCGTCGTCGTACGCCTCCTGGAGAGGGCCGGCGAGGGCGTCCAGGTCGGGAGTGTGCAGGACGGTGCCGTCGGCGGCGATGCGTTCGTCGACCTCGACGACCCGTTCGTAGAGCAGCTCGGGGAGTTCGATGCGGCGGGCGAAGATGCGGGGCCGGTTCTGGTAGGCGATGCGCAGGGCGTCGCGGAAACCACGGGTGATGACCAGCAGGGTCCGCTCCCCCTTGCGCTCGAGGAGGGCGTTCGTGGCGACCGTCGTGCCCATCCGGACGGCCTCGATGGGGTGGTCCTGGGAGCCGTCCAGAAGTGCTCGTACACCCGCGACTGCCGCGTCGGAGTATCGCGACGGGTTCTCCGACAGGAGTTTGTGAGTCAGCAGACGGCCGTCCGGGCGTCGCGCGACGATGTCCGTGAAGGTGCCGCCACGGTCGACCCAGAACTGCCAGCCTGTCACGTCCCTACCCCGCTTCCGCGCCGCTCACAGCGCCCGCAGGCCGTTGATCACGTCGCGCAGAATACTCTCGTCCACCAGCTCGGCAGGCGGTACGGGCCGGTTCACATGGACGAATTCCGCGTCCACGAGATCCCCGACGAGGACACGTACGACTCCGATGGGCAGGTCGAGCTCGGCGGAGAGTTCGGCAACGGACTGCGGGGCGTCACGGCACAGTTCGACGATGTCGACGTGCTCCGGGGACAGCATCGAGTCCGCTTCCGGGTCGTCCGCGTGCGGTTCCACGACGACCACCGCGATCAGGTCGAGGCGGTGCTGGGCCGCACTGGTGGTGCGGCCGCGCGTCATGGCGTACGGACGGACGACCGGCCCGGCCTCGTCGTCGAACCAGTGGCTTCTTCCCTGACCGTCAGCGCTCATGCCATCCCACTACCCGCCCGAGGGCAGATCGGTGCGCGGAGCGGTACCCAGATGCACTCCGACCCGCTTGACGAGGAGCGTCATCTCGTACGCGACCAGGCCGACGTCCGAGTCGGCGTCCGAGAGCACGGCGAGGCAGCTGCCGTCGCCCGCGGCCGTCACGAACAGGAAGGCGTCATCGAGCTCGACGACCGTCTGCCGCACGTTGCCCGCCTCGAAGTGGCGGCCCACGCCCTTGGCAAGGCTGTGGAATCCGGACGCGACGGCGGCCAGGTGCTCGCTGTCCTCGCGGGTCAGATCCTTGGACACCCCCGTCGGCAGGCCGTCGCCGGAGAGCACGAGGGCCTTGCGGATGCTGGCGACGCGATCCACCAGGTCGTCGAGGAGCCAGTTGAGCTCGCCGGACTGATTGGTCGCGGTGTGGCCGGTCGCCTTCGGTGCGGTCATCGACCGTCCCCCTTAGTCGTTCCTTGTGCTGTGCCGCTGTGGGCGTCGTCGCCCGCGGCGTTCTCCTGGCGGCCGCGCTGCCAGCCGCGCTGGAGCGATGCCATTCGGCTGCGTACCTCGTCCGCGTCCCGCTCGACGAGGTCCGTGTTCTCCTCGGCGCGCCGAGCGGGGCCCTGCTTGAGCTGCGGAGCCAGGCTGGCCTGTCGTACGCGCCGGGGCAGCGGACCCGAGCCTGAGCCGCCCTCCCGCTGCGCGGCGGCCGTGCTCGGGGCGGAGTGGTCCAGGCCACTCGATGCGATCGCGGCACGCCGCGTGCGTCTCGGGAGGGCTGCGGGCTCCGACGGCTCGCCTCGGTCCTGCCCCGCGCTGGGCCGCGTGTCGGTACGGTCACCGATCCGGTCCTGCGCGCCGCTCACCTCTCCGCGGGGTTCCGTACCGCGACGTCGGGTCGGTAGCGGGGCGAGGCCGTTCGGCTCCGGGCGGCTCGGGCTGCCGGTCGGAGGCTCTGCGTCCGCCTCCCCTCGCCGGGTGCGCTGCTCGGTGACCGGGCGTCCGTGCGAACTGACCAGCTTGGGCGTCCGGCGGCGGGGCAGCGGGACGGGGGCGCTCACATCGCCGTCCGTCTCGGACCGGGCCGTGCCACCGTGGATGCCGGAGACCGGGTGTTCGCCGAGCGGGCCCGACGCCTCGTCCTCCACATGGGCGAGAGCACGGCGCGGGCGGAAGAGACCGCCGCGTTCGCTGTCCTCGTCGTCGAGCGTGTCCGGGAAGTCGCTGAGCGCGTCCAGGTCGACGGGGGCTTCCAGCTCCACCGGCCCGTCCAGGAGCGAGGCGGGCAGGCCGGGCACGCGGGTCGGCACGTGGGCAAGGGCGGTGCGGCGCGCCTCCTCCAGCTCGGCCTCCTTCGAGGGCGTGGGCCGGTCGAGACGGAACCCGATGCCGTTGGTGTCGGGGATGTCGTCGGTGAGCAGCGCGTCGGGAATGAAGACCACGGCGGTGGTGCCGCCGTACGGCGACGGCTGCAACGAGACCCGGACGTTCTGCCGCTGGGCGAGCCGGCTGACCACGAACAGGCCGAGCCGGTCGGTGTCGGACAGCTCGAACTCGGGCGTCTCGGCGAGCCGGAGGTTGGCGTCCAGCAGGGCGTCGGCCGCCATGCCCAGACCACGGTCGTGGATCTCGAGGGTGAAGCCGTTGGCGACCCGCTCGCCCAGGACCTGGACTGCGGTGTGCGGCGGGGAGAACACCGTGGCGTTCTCCAGGAGTTCTGCCACGAGGTGCGTGAGGTCCGCGACGGCCGGTCCGGTCACGGCGACGCGGGGCAGACGTCGGACCTCGATGCGCTCGTAGTCCTCGACTTCGGCGACCGCAGCGCGTACGACGTCCATGAGCTGGACGGGCTTGCGCCACTGCCGAGACGGTGCGGCACCGGAGAGGATCACCAGGCCTTCGGCGTGCCGACGCATACGGGTGGTCAGGTGGTCGAGGCGGAACAGGTCAGCGAGTTCGTCGGTGTCCTCGGTCCGGCGTTCCATGGTGTCGAGGAGGGTGAGCTGCTTGTGGAGGAGGACCTGGCTGCGGCGGGCGAGGTTGACGAAGACCTCGGCGACACCGGCGCGCAGTTCGGCCTGCTTGACGGCGGCCTCGACGGCAGCGCGCTGCAGAGTGTTGAGGGCCTGGCCGACCTCACCGATCTCGTTCTTGTCGTACTCCAGGTGTGGGACCTCGGTCTCCACGTCGACCTGTTCACCGGAGGAGAGGCGGCGCATCACGCTGGGCAGGCGTACACCGGAGGCCTCGTGGGCCTCCAGTCGCAGCTGCCGCAGATCGCGGATGAGGCCGCGGCCGATGCGCACGGACAGGAAGAGAGAGAACAGCAGGGCGAGCAGCCCGAGGACCCCGGCGACGGCCGCCTTCAGGATGACGCCCATCGCCACCGGGTTGACGCGGTCCTGATAGCGGGCGCCCGCCTCGTCGTTGAGCTTGCTGAGTTCGTCGAGGACACTGCCGGCTGCGGTGTCCCAGCTCTTGGCGTCGACCTTGCTGGGCCTACCTGCCTGGGACAGGATGACGGCCTGTTCGGCGACGCGCAGGGGAGCAGTGGAGGCGTTGTCCCAGAAGCGCTTGTAGCGTTCGCGCTCGGACGACGGCAGGTCCGCCAGGCTGATGTCGTACATGAGGGTGCGCTGGGCGACGAGGTCGGAGACCTGGCGTATCTCTTCTCGGGACAACTTCCCGACCACCAGGGCGGAACTCAGCAACGCGTCCTCGCGGGAGAGCAGTTCGCGGGCGCGGGTCACGTTGAGAAGGGCGCGGGCCTGCTTGTCCATCGCCACGCTGTCGATCCCGTCGAGGGAACCCAGCAGGGCGTAGCAGGGGTCGACGAGCCGGTTGTACAGGCCGAGGGCCTGGGAGCGGGTCACCGTTCCGTCCTCGACGCTGCGGCGCAGGGAGTTGATGCCGTCGAAGGCGTCCAGGACGGCGGTGAGGCGCTCGGCGTCGCCCTCGTCCATGCCGTCGCGGACGTCAGGGTCCTTGGCGTTCTTGCGGATCTCGGCGACGGCGGCGTCGGTGGCGCTCCGGGTATCCCTCAGTGCGGACAGCGCGTCCGAGGCCCGGCGGTCGGCGAGGTAGACGAGGGCTTGGCGGCGTTCCTGCTGCAGGACGCGGACGGCGTCCTCGGTGGAGTAGCCGATCTTCTCGACGAGGGACGACACCGTGAACAGTTGGGCCACACCTCGCCCCGTGAGTACCGTGGCGAAGCCCCAGATCGCGGTCAGGGACACCAGCGGCACGAGAAGCAGCGCCACCATCTTCCGGCGGACGGACTTCCCGCGAAAGCGCATGGCCTCCCCCAGCTCAAACCCCCATTGCTCAGGGGGCACACATGTGCGTCAACAATTGGCGCGAGCCTACTACCGACGCACAAGTAACTCGAAGAGCCATCCGGAACCTGAACTTCCGCACCGGCGACGAGACATGGGGAGTTGTCCGGCCATTGCGGGAGATTGCCTCCCGTGATCCCGCGGCACCACTGCGAACGGATCCGGCCGGTCTCCCGGGCCAGTTGGCCAGAAATTTATCTTCCTCGGGAATCTTCGGGACGCGCCGTTCGTCCTTCTCTATGGGAAATGGGGGCGGAATGGGCCACAGGAGCCGCATCCAGTCCCCGGGCGGCGTAAAACAGCGCAAGCCGGGCAGCCACTGGGGAGTCGCGTCTTCGGACGCGGGCAAGACGGTCTGCCGGCGGTGGGGAGTGACACGGTGATGGGGACGGCGGAGCAGCGCGAGGCGCCCGAGGACGGGGCAGCGGCGCATGTGACGGCGCGGCGCGGCCCCGAAGCGCTGGATCGCGACATTCCGGCGGGCGGACGCCTGGCGACGGGCAGCCGCGACGCCGCGGTGGACGCGAGTGCGGTGACTACGGAGCAGCACGACGTTTCGGTCGGCTCTCGCGGCAAGGCGGCGTCGGCCGGGAAGGTAGCCGGGGCTGCCCAGGAATGGTCGGCATACCGACCGTTGTGGGTCGAGGAGCCCGCCCAGCGGCGCCGGATGCCCGATCCGGTACGGACGGCGTCGGTGCGGGCGGTGCTGATCATCGCGGTGACGCTGATACAGGCGATGGTGGCCTTCCTGTGCACCCTCGCGGGGTCGTGGCTGGCGTTCCCGATGGTGATCAGCAGTGTGGTCAGCACGGTGGTGGCCACCTGGGGCGCTCTCGACGTCTGGGTGACCCGCCAGGTATGGAAACAGCGCAATGGCGTGATCTCGACGCCGAGCAGCACTGCGCGCGCCCTGCGACGCGAGCGGCGTCGGGCACGACGGCAGACACGGCAGGCCGAGCGCACTCAGGAGCGAATACGCCGACGGGGCGGCGGAGCCGGCCAGCTGTCGCACTCCTGAGCGCGGTTGAACGACCGCGCCGGAGGCTGAGGAACGGCCTGAGCGGGCTTGCCGAGCCAAGCTCTGGCCGTGCGCCAGGTGCCGGAGCCAGGCGCTGGCTGTGCGCCACGGCGCCGAGCCGAGTGTCGGGCCCTGGCCGGGCCGGGCCGCCGGCGTCCGTTTCGCGGGCCCGCATCGGCGAGCCCTGGACCACCCCGTACGGCCCGCCCCGGAGTCAGACCACGGCAGGCCGGGGCCGGTTCGTCCCGCGGACCAGTTCGCCCCATGCTCGCATGAACGCGCGTGGGCGGTCCACGGAGAGGACTGCGGTCGTCCTGCCGTCGCGTTCGTACAGGGCGAGGAACCCGTCCTCGACCGGTGCGCCGTCGGCGAGTTCGCCTTCGGTGATGCGGACCGTGTCCCCGTCCTTGGTGT
Organism: Streptomyces sp. SD31; assembly: GCF_052068475.1. Taxonomy (NCBI): domain Bacteria; kingdom Bacillati; phylum Actinomycetota; class Actinomycetes; order Kitasatosporales; family Streptomycetaceae; genus Streptomyces; species Streptomyces sp. SD31. The sequence continues at coordinate 24,761 of NZ_JBQHCX010000003.1, forward strand.
GATCGCCGCCTGCCGCTCGGCCTTCAACTCCCTGCGGCTGGAGAAGGGTTACCGTGCGTGGGGCGTCGACATGACGGACGAGCACAACCCGTTCGAGGCGGGCGTCGGCGTCGCGGTGCGCATGGACAAGGAGGAGTTCGTCGAGAAGGCCGCGCTGGAGCGCGCCGGTGAGCCGACACGCCGTCTCACGCCACTCCTTCTCGACGACCCCGCCTGCGTGGTCCTGGGCAAGGAGCCGGTGTACGTCGACGGCGACGCCCCGGTTACGTGACCAGCGCGTCGTACGGCTGCACGCTGGGCCGCTGCGTCGCGTACGCCTGGCTTCCCACCCTGGCCAACGGCACCGGCGTGCACATCGAGTACTTCGGTGAGAAGGTGCCGCAACGGTCGCCGAAGAACCGCTCTTCGCCCCGAAGATGACCCGCATCCGCCGATCGGAAAGGCACAGGAGAGGCACATGTCCCCCACCTACGACGTGATCGTCATCGGCCTCGGCGGCATGGGCAGCGCCGCCGCCCACCACCTCTCCGCGCGCGGCGCTCGCGTGCTCGGCCTGGAGAAGTTCGGCCCGGTGCACCACCGCGGCTCCAGTCACGGCGGTTCACGCATCACCCGGCAGTCGTACTTCGAGGACCCGGCGTACGTCCCGCTGCTGCTGCGTGCCTACGAGCTGTACGACGACCTGGAGCGGGCCACCGGCCGGGACATCGCCACCCTCTGCGGCGGCGTCATGATCGGCCGCCCCGACACACCGGCCGTCTCCGGCTCGCTGCGCTCGGCCCGGCAGTGGGACCTGCCGCACGAGATGCTGGACGCGAAGGAGATCCGCCGCCGCTTCCCGACGCTGGCGCCGAAGGACGACGAGGTGGCGCTGTACGAGAGGAAGGCCGGTTTCCTGCGGCCCGAGATCACCGTCGCAGCGCACCTTCAGCTGGCCACCCGGCAGGGCGCCGACCTGCACTTCGACGAGCCGATGACACGCTGGGAGCCGTACCGGGACGGAGTCCGCGTCCACACCGCCGAGAACACCTACACCGCCGGGCAGTTGGTGATCTGCCCGGGCGCGTGGGCGCCGCAGTTGCTGACCGACCTCGGGGTGCCGTTCACCATTGAGCGGCAGGTCATGTACTGGTTCCAGCCGAAGCACGGTATTGATCGGTTCCGCCCCGAGAATCAACCCATCTACATCTGGGACGACGCGGCCGGCGTCCAGGTGTACGGCTTCCCGGCCATCGACGGCCCCGAGCTCGGTGCCAAGGTCGCTTTCTTCCGGAGGGGCCAGGTGACCACTCCGGAGACCATCGACCGGACGGTCCACGAGGGCGAGATCCGCGCCATGGCGGACCACATGTCCGGCTGCGTCCCGGACCTGCCCGGCACCTTCCTCAAGGCCGCGACCTGCATGTACTCCCTCACTCCCGACGAGCACTTCGTCATCGCCCGCCACCCCGCGCACCCGGAATCGACCACCGTGGCCTGCGGGTTCTCCGGGCACGGCTTCAAGTTCGTGCCCGTCGTCGGCGAGATCCTCGCCGACCTCGCCCTGACCGGCACCACCGAGCACCCGATCGGCCTGTTCGACCCCGCCCGCCTCGCCGCCGCGCCCGCCTGAGGAGCACGCACGTGACGACGACACCCGTTCCGGAGGCTCCACTCGCCGCGGCCCACCAGATCTCCCCCCAGCCTCACCGGGACGCTGCCGGGCCACTACTGCACCGACCCCGAGATCATCCGGCAGGAGCAGGAACACCTCTTCGAGTCGACGTGGTTCTGCGCCGTCCGCAGCGCCGACCTGGCCAAGCCGGGTGCCTTCCGCACCGTCCAGGTCGCCGCGAGAACGTGTTGATCACCCGGACCCGCAAGGGTGAACTGCGCGCTTTCCTCAACGTGTGCCGTCATCGCGGGGCCCGCCGTCTGCTCGTCCGGAGCGCGGCTCCTGGTCGAGGACCGCCTGCACGACCGGTTCGTCGACGAGGTCGTACGCCGGGCAGCGGGCATTCGTCCGGGCGGGCCGTTCGACGAGCGGGCGCAGACCGGGCCGCTGATCTCGGCGGCGCACCGGGCGAAGGTCGAGGCGTACGTGCCCAGGGGGTTCAGGAGGGCGCGGTGCTGCGCTGCGGCGGCGCGCGTCCGACCGGGCCCGGGTACGAGGGCTTCTACTACCTGCCCACCGTCCTGGACGAGTGCGCCGCGGGGATGTCGGTCGTCCAGGAGGAGCGTTCGGGCCGGTACTCACCGTCGAACGCTTCAGCGGTGAGGACGAGGCGGTGCGGCTCGCCAACGGCACGATCTACGGGCTCGCCGGCGCCGTATGGACGAGCGACGAGGCCAGGGCCGCGCGGGTCGCGGCCGCGCTGCGCCTCGGCACGGTGTGGATCAACAAGTGCCACCCCTATGTGCCGCAGGCCGAGTGGGGTGGCTTCAAGCAGTCCGGCTTCGGACGCGAGCTCGGGCCCTCGGGGCTCGCCGAGTACCGCGAGACGAAGCACATCTGGCGCAACACAGATCCCGCTCCGCAGGGGTGGTTCGCCTGACTCCCGGGTAGCAGCACGCTCACCACCGGTCCTTGATCGGCGGCACCCGCCCCAGCCGCTCACTCCCCTCCCCCGGCACACGAGGAGTCCGCCCATGTCGACAACGGAGCAACCCACCGGTCCACACAGTCACGACGATGCCGAACTCGCCGAGTTCGGCTACAAACCCGAACTCAAGCGCACCCTCGGCAACTTCCACACCTTCGCCGCCGGGATCAGCTACATCTCGATCCTGACCGGCACCTTCCAGCTGTTCTACTTCGGCTACGGCAGCGGCGGCCCCGCCTACTGGTGGTCGTGGCCGATGGTCTTCGTCGGCCAGTTCATGGTCGCCCTCTGTTTCGCGGAGCTGGCCGCCCGCTACCCCGTCGCCGGCTCCGTCTACAACTGGTCGAAGAAGATAGGCAATCCGCATCTGGGCTGGCTCGCCGGCTGGATGATGTTGATCGCGTCCATAGTGTCCATATCAGCCGTGGCACTGGCCTATCAGTTGACACTCCCCCAGATCTCGTCGGTCTTCCAGATCGTGGGGGACGGCACCGGCACGTACGACGTGGCGACCAACGCGGTCATCCTGGCCGCGGTGTTGATCCTCTTCACCACCTTGGTGAACGCCTTCGGCGTCAAGTTGATGGCGAGGATCAACACGGCGGGCGTGTTCATCGAGTTGATCGCCACTGTCGTATTGATCGTCCTGTTGGCCGTCCACATCACCCGCGGCCCGCAGGTGGTCATGGAGACGAACGGCACCGGCACGGGCTACGGCGCCGGATACCTGGGCGCGTTCCTGGTGGCGTCGCTGGCGTCCGCGTACGTCATGTACGGCTTCGACACGGCGTCCTCCCTCGGCGAGGAGTGCCTGGACCCGTCACGCAACGCGCCGCGCGCCATCATCCGCGCGATCGTGGCCTCTTTCGTCCTCGGCGGCCTGATCCTGCTGCTCGCGCTGATGAGCGTCTCCAGCCTCAAGGGCGAGAAGCTCTCCACCGACGGCCTGCAGTTCATCGTGCTCGACGTGCTCGGCCCGACGGCCGGCAAGGCGATGCTGTGGTGCGTGCTGATCGCCGTCACGGTGTGCGCCCTGGCGGTCCACACGGCGGCGATCCGGCTGGCGTTCGCGATGGCCCGGGACAACAACCTGCCGGCGTCCTCGCTGCTGGCCCGGGTGAGCCCACGCTTCCAGACGCCGGTGCTGCCGACCGTGATCATCGGGATCCTGGCCCTGGCGATCCTGGTGGTCAACATCCGTCAGCCGCAGATCTTCACCGTCGTCACCAGCATCGGCATCATCATGATCTACCTCGCCTACCTCGGTGTCACCGCCCCGATGCTGGTGGCGCGGCTGCGCGGCAAGTGGCAGCCCGCGGGCGACGGCAAGTTCTCGCTGGGCCGGTGGGGGCTGCTGGTCAACATCCTCGCCGTGGTGTGGGGCGTGGGCATGACGATCAACCTGATCTGGCCGCGCGCCTCGGTCTACAACGCGACGGCTCCGTACCACTGGTATCTGCAGTGGGGCGCGGTGCTGTTCGTCGCCGTCATCGCGGGCGGCGGCTTCGCCTACTACTGGTTCGTCCAGCGGCACCGCACGGGCGTCCTCGCCGAGCACAGCGTGGAGGGCACGAACACGCCGACCAAGGAGGTCAACTCCCTGTGAGCATCGGCACGGCTACCCGACCTCCGAGAACGCCTTCTGCCTCATGCCCCACGTCACGCGCGCGAAGTCACGCGGGACGGTGCGGCTGCTGACGCGGGACTACCGGGACAAGCCGAAGGTGGATCCGCGGTACTTCACGCACGAGCACGATGTGCGGGTGATGACGTACGGGCTCAAGCTGGCACGGAAGATCGCCTCGCAACCCACGCTGAGCGGCTGGGCAGGCGCCGAGCTGGCCCCCGCCCCGGACGTGTGGACCGACGAGGAACTGGAGGAACTGCTCGACTACATCCACAAGACCCACAACACCGTCTACCACCCGTCCTGCACCGTGAAGATGGGCGCGGACGACGACCCTTCGGCCCCGCTCGACGCGCGGCTGCGCGTCAAGGGGATCGAGGGCGTCAGGGTCGCGGACGGCTCGGTCATGCCGGATCTGGTCACCGGCAATCCGTGCCTCACGACGATGATGATCGGCGAGAAGTGCGCGGACTTGTTGAAGGAGGACGTGTAGCAGCCCCAGCGGCGTGGGGAACTGTGCGACCGGCCACCTGCCGGCCCGCAGTTCCCCACCGGCGGCGCCGCTACGGCACATTCACCGCCGGGCGCTTGAACATCCGGGTCGCGGTGATCTCGCTGTGCACGGCCTCCCCGGCGGAAGCCTCACGCGGCAGTCCCGGGCGGAGGTGTTCCTCGACGCGGATGTACTTCAGGCCGGCCCTGAGGTCGGCGTCGTTCCGCAGTCGGATGACCAGCGGGAACTCCGCCAGCGCGGTCGTGTCGAACAAGCCCGTGGTGTACAGGAGTTGAACGCCGAGCGCGTCCGACACGGCGCGCTGCAGCTCCAGCAGGTAGGTCGCGTTGGCGCGCCCGATCGGGTTGTCCAGGAACAGCGTGCCGGCATGCCGGTGCTTGTCCCGACCCCGGTCGTTCGACCGCAGCGCCGCCATCGTGCAGTACAACGCGATGGCCGCCGTGAGCAGCTGACCACCGGAGAACACGTCGCCCATCTGTCCGACGGGCACTCGCTCGGCACGCAGCACCGCATCCGGCTTGAGGATCTCGACGGCGACGCCCTTGGGCTGGAGCGCCGCGGCGACACCGCGCAGCAGCAGGGACATACCGTCCCGGCGCAGGTCCGAGTTCTTCTTCACCGCCGCCCGGGTCGCCTCGTCGATCACCTCGCCCAGCCGTTCGGTGAGCGTGGCCTGGTCGGGCTCCTCGAAGCGGATGCGCAGGAACTCCTGTCCGGACCACTCGCCGAGCCCCTCGGGCAGCCGGGAGAGCCGCTGGGCGGAGCGCAGGGTGGCCAGCGCCGACTCGACCAGGCCCCGGAGCCGGTCCACGATCGAGTCCCGGTTCCGCTCCAGCTGCGCCAACTCGTCGGTGAGCACGCGCAGCCGGGGCGCGAAGGCGTCCGCCCACTTCTGCGCGTGCTCGGGCAGCGTGGACGCGGGCAGCTCGCGGATCTGCTGGCGAGCGGGGGTGCGGACCTGCTCGTAGCGCGTGGAGTTGGCGTGCCGTACGAGCACGTCACTCGCCTCGCGTACGGCGGCCTCGGCGGCGGAGAGATCGGCGGCGCAACCCCGCAGCGACCGGCGGGCCTCCGCGGCGGACTGCCGGGCCTCGTCGAGGCTGCCGGGGTACAGCTCGGACTCCTCCTGCTCGTCCTCCGAGGTGTGCTCGCGCAGCAGGTCGCGCAGCATCGCGGCGATCTCGTCGAAGCCGCCCGCCGCGTCCTCGGCGGCGCGGTGCGCTTCGAGGAGCTCCGCGTGCGCCTCGCGGGCCTGCGTCAACGCCTCGGTACGGGAGGCGAGTTCAGTGGTCGCCGTGCGCAGCAGTGCCTGCGCGTGCTCGGCGTCGCGCGGCCGCAGTTCCTCGGACAGCTCGGTGTGCGCCTCCCCGTCCTCGGGCGCGTGCCGCTCGGCCTCGCCGCGCAGCCGGCCGAGCTGCTCACTCGCGCTGGACATACGGGTCTCCAGGAGCTGGACCAGCTCCTCCGCGCGTGAGGCGGCCGCCTGCCGGGAGGGGCCGTCGGAGCCGTCGGGTGACTGAAGGAGCTGTTCGGCCCGGGTCCGGACCTTGTTGCTCAGCCGGTCCAGCTCCGCGAGCGCCGCGCTCTCGTCGCTCTCCGCGCGGGCCTGCTCGGCCCGCAGGTCGGCGCCGACGCCGACCTTCTCGTACACCTGGGAGGCCGCCCGGTACGCCTCACGGAGCGCGGGCAGGGACGCCCTCGGGGCATCCGTGTCGGCGTCCGGTACGTCGTCGGGGGCGCCCGCGATCTCCGAGCGCTCGGCGCGCAGGGCACGCGCGGTACGGCGCGCGTCGTCGGCGGCGCGCTGGGCGGCACGGCGGTCCTCGTCGGCGGCCCGGGCGCGCTCCAGGCAGGCCTGGGCGCGGGCCTCGGACTCGGCGGCCTCGTCGGCGAGTTCGCGCAGCTTGACCTGCCAGCCGGCCCGCTCGCGCAGCCGGAAGGCCAGCCCGGCGAGGGCGTCCGCGGCGCGCCGGGCTTTCTGTGCGGCCTCCTGTCGCTCGTCGCGGACCTGGGCGGCCTCGGCGGCGGCTTCGTCGGCCTCGGCCCGCACGGTCCGCGCCTCGGCCAGTTCGGCCTCGGACTCCTCGGCGAACGCGCGCGCCTCCCGGGCCGCCTGGGCCAGCTCGACCAGCCGCCCGGCCGGGCAGCCGGTCCGCCACGAGGCGAGCCGCGCCGCCAGTTCCCGGTCCTTGCCGAGCCGCGCGGCGAGGGCGCGGATCTCCTCGTCCCGCTCGGTCGCCCGGGCGCGCAGCGCCTGCCGCTCCTCGTCGGCGGCGTGCTCGTCGTGCATGGCGGGGTTCGGCGGGACGAGGAAGACGTCACCGTTCTGGGCATCCGGCGCCGGTGTCGGGGCCAGCAGGGCGGCGGCCGTACCCACGGCGACAGCCGACCGGGGCAGCAGGGCTGCGTCGCTCAGCACCTCGCGGGCACGCGCGTGCGTGTCCGGGTCGGTGATGATCACGCCGTCGACCAGTTCGGGCCGGGCGGCCAGCACGCGCGCGTGGTCGGTGGGGTCGACGGCCTGGGCGAGGTAGCGCCAGCCCGGCAGGGCGGGGATGCCCTGCTCGCCGAGGAACTCCACGGTGGCCAGCACGTCCGGGCCGGGCGGCAGCAACCCGCCGTCACCGAGCGCGCCGAGGATCCGGGAGTCGTCGGCGGCGGCCGTACGCAGCTCGAAGAGGTGACGCTCGGCGCCGGAGACGGCGTCGTCGAGCAGTTCGCGCAACTCGTCGGCGAACCGGTCCAGGTCCTCCGGTGTGAGGGCGCCTTCGGCGAGGGCGCTCGCAGTGAGCGCCGGTGCACCGTCGCCCGCGGTCCTGATCCGGTTGCCGTCGTCACCCGTACGAGGAGCGGGAACGGCCCCGCGCTGCGCGCCGGACTCGCCGGACGGGCCGAGCAGTTCCGCGAGCCGCTCCTCCCCCGCCAGTGCCTCGGCAAGGCGGTGTTCCGCCTCGTACGACCGCTCCGCCGCCGTGGCCGCATCCGCCGCGCGGGCCGCCGTCAGCTCCGCTCGGGACTCGGTCGAAGCCGCCTCGCGCGCGTGCTCCGAGGCTCGCCGGGAGGCCTCGCGCGCGGTGTCCCAGGCGGCTACGGCCGTCTTCTCGGCGTCGCTCGCGGCGAGGGCCGCGCGGGCCGGGTCGGCGTCGGGCGCGCTGTCGTCGAGCCAGCCCGCGCGCACGGCCTCGGCGGTCTCCTGCTCGACCTCGGACAGCCGCTGCCGCAGATGCCCGATCTCACTGCGGGCCCGCTGCGCCTCGGTGGCGGCGGCAGTGGAGTCCCGGTACGCGGACTCGCTGACCTCCTGGAGCGCGGCGGACCGCTCCTCGCCCTCGTTGGCGAGGGTCTCGGCGCTCTGAGCGGCCGCGTGCAGGGCCCGTACGAGATCGACGGCGGCCTTGGCTCGGGCGGCCAGCGCGGGGGCCGCGTCCCGCTCGGCCTCCTGGATCGCGGCGGCCACGCGCGCGACGCGGTCGGCCGCGGCGCGGTGCCGCAGGACGGCCTCGGCGGCCTGCCAGGCGGAGTGCAGGGTGCGCGCGTCGGCGAGCTCGCGCTTCTGTGCGGCCGCCGACTTCTCGGCCGCCGCGAGCGCCAACGAGGCGTGCCGATAGGCGAGTTCGGCGGCGATCAGGGCGCTGCGCTCCCGCGCCGCCTCGGTGTGGGTCACGGCGTACGCGGCGGCGGTGACCCGCTGGGCGAGGTCGCCCGCCCGGACTCGTTCCTGGACGCCCCGCGCGGACAGCCGTCGGGCCAGGGTCCGGGTCCGCCGCTCGGCACCGGCGTGGATGTCACGCGCGCGGGAACGTGCCTCGGCGGCTTCGACGATCCGCCCGAGCAGGTCCACGGACCCGGCGGTGAAGTCCCGTTCGGCGATCAGTTCGGCGCGCCGCCCCAGCTTGTTGCCGAAGCCGCTGACCAGGTCGGCAAGGCCGTCGGTGTCACGCGTGTCCGTCACCGCGCGCAGGAGCAGGTCGGTGAAGTCGGAGTCCTTCTTGACCGCGAAGAGGCCTGCGGCCTCGCCCTCGTCGGCGTTCATCTCCCGCTGATAGCGGAAGAGTTCGGGGTCGAGGCCGAGGTCACCGAGGTGCTCGATCCACCGGTCGTGGATCTCCTCCCAGTGCACCTCCAGATGCGGATACGCCTTGCCCGCCTCCGTGAGTGCGTCCCGGAAGCCCTTCATGGTGCGGCGGCGCCCCTGCGCGCCCGACTGGCCCTCGACGGGCGGCCGTACGGCGGTGGACTCGGCGACGGGCAGGTTGTCCAGGCTCAGCCCGGGCCCCGGGCGGAAGGAGTACCAGGCCTCGGCGAACTTGCGCGGATCGTTGGAGACCTGGCGTCCGCGCCACTCGCTCACCTTGCCGACCACGACGCACTCGCCGGTGAGCGTGTGCTGCCACTCCAGCGCTACATGTCCGCAGTCGTCGGCGAGCAGGAACTTCCGCAGAACGCCGGAGCTGGCGCCGCCGAGGGTGTTGCGGTGGCCCGGCAGCATCACGGAGAAGATCAGCTTGAGCAGGACCGACTTGCCGCCGCCGTTCTCCAGGAAGAGCACCCCGGCGGGCGCGGGCCGGCGCGGCGGGCCGACGGGCTCCTCCTCGAAGAACTCCGCCTGGGTCGGCGCGGGGTCGGGCACGGGCTCGCCCACCCCGCGCAGGTCCAGCACGGTGTCGGCGTAACGCGCACCGGCCGGTCCGATGGAGTAGAGACGGACCCGGGACAGCTCGTACATGGCGGACTCTCGTAAGTCTTCGGCTGAGTCTTTGTCAGATCAGGGACGTTCGGGGCTTCAGTCGGGGCTTCAGGCGGAGTGGAACGGCAGCCCTGCGTCGGCCACCAGATCCAGGTCGTCCGTGTCCTCGGCGGGCAGCAGGCTCGGCGTGCCGTCGGTGACCGGGACCACGCCCAGCTCCAGCAGCTCGGCCATGGCTGCGGTGCCCGCCATGTCACGTACCTGGAGTTGGTAACGAGCCGTGGTGCGGTACGTGCCGCCGTTGTCGTCGCCGGTGCGCTGCAGGAAGCCGGAGTCGGTGAGGAAGGCGGCCGCCTTGCCGACGATGCCGGTGGTCGAACCGGCGAGTCTGCGCGCGTCCTTGGTGGCGCCGGTCGCGCTGCGTCTCACCCAGATCCGCCAGGCGGCCTCGAGGCCGGGCGCGTCCGTCGCCGGATCCGTGTTCTCGCCCTGCTCCTCGGCCCGCTCCTCCAGCCGTCGGCAGGCCTGGCGTACGAAGGCGTCGACGCCGTTGACCGTCACGCGCCCGATGTAGCCGTCGTCGGCCAGGTCCTCGGGCCGCGGGAACGCCATGGCGGCGATGGCCAGATGGGCCAGCCCGTGCAGGAAGCGGTCGCTGCCGTCGGCGGACGTGCGACGCGCGTAGTCGCCCATGCGGACGGCGAACACGGAGTCCTCGGCGGCCGTCACGGCCATCCCCGCGCGCGGGGACACCTCGAGCACGACCAGTCCCAGTCCGGCGGCCACGGCGTCCGCGAGCCGGGCGAACGGGGGATCCTCCCGGTACCGTCGCAGCAGCTCCGTGTACTCCTGGTCCCGCGCGGGCTGCAGCTTCGGCTGCAGCCCGAAGGCGACCAGCCGAGCCGCGTCGGCGGCGTCGGCCGGGGTGACGGCGGCGGTCGCCGACGGGGTGGGGGCCTCCGTGTCACTCCACTCGACGTGCTCGCTCACGGTCGGGGCTCCTTGCTGCGCTGTCGCTCACTCATGCTGCTTCCGTCCTGTCCGCCGCCATCCCCGCCGCGTCCAGCAGCGCCGTCCCCACGATCAGGTCGGCCCCACCGAACTCGGGATCGTCCAGCTCCGTCCCGTCGTCCACGGCGAACAGCAACTTCCCCTCGCCCTGCCGATAGGCGGTACCGACCGGCGGGCTGGCCGCGTGGACGGCCAACAAGGCGACCAGGTACGGCAGTTCGGGGTCCTGGCGCCGCGCCTGGGCCAACAGCCCGGACAGCCGCCGCGGAGCATCCGCCGGCAGATCCAGCAGGTCCATCGCCGCTGCCAGCTGCTCCTCGCTGAACCGGCTGTCGTCCGGCGTCGCGATGAGGTCGGGCTCGGGCATCTCGGCGCCCAGGTGCTCCCGCTCCACGGGCGGCGTCAGCAGTATGTCGACGAGATCGGCGACCCGCACGGACACCGGCGTACGCATCCCCGTGCCGCGCGCGAAGAAGGCGTCCGTGACCCGGACGGACTGCTCCAGGGGCAACGGCAGGACTGGGGCCAGGAGGTGTCCGTACAGGTCTGTCCCCGACGTCGTCATGGGCGTCGCGAAGGCCTGCCGGTCCTGCTCGGCGCGGAACAGCGGTCCGGCCTCCAGCAGCCGGGACTGCAGCTGCGTGTGCCGTCGGATGCAGTCCTTGACGATGTCGACGAGCTCGGCGGCGCGGCGCTTGTGCTCCGGGTCCTCGGTCTCGTCGCGCGCTTTGCGGATGTTGGTGAGGATCGCGTTCTCGTGGCGGTACCGGTCGGCGACGTGGTCGAGCGCCTCGGCGATCATGTCCGGTACGGCGTTCAGCCAGTCGACCGCCCGGACGTTGCGGCGGGTCGCGTCCAGGGCCCTGCGGAGGGTCTCCGAGTACTGCACGGTCCGGTAGCGGGCCTGCTCGGCGGCAAGCTGCGCGTCGGCGAGCCGGCCGCGGTTGATCAGCACCTCCAGCTTGACCTCGGCGGCGATCTGCGCGCTGGTGACGTCGGTGTCGAGGGCGCCGACCAGGACGTTGACCGCTTCGTCGGTCGTACGGAGATACACCGTGCCGCCCGGCCCCGGCACCTCCTCGATCAGCTTGAAGTCGTAGTCACGGCGGACATAGCTGCCGTCCGGCGCGAAGGTGCCGTACACGGCCCGGAAGCCGCGGTCCACACTGCCGACGTTGATCAGGTTCTCCAGGACCCAGCGGGCCACCCGCTCGTGCTCGGCGACGGGGCGCTGCGGGGCCTGGGCGGCGATGCGCGGGATGAGGCGGGCGACGATCTGGTCGTGGTCCGCGCCCGTGTCGAAGTCCATGTTCAGTGTGACCAGGTCGATGGCGGCGAGCGCCACCTCCGCCATGCCGTACACCGAGTACTCGCCCGCGAGATTGGCCTTGCGCGCGTCGAGGTCGTGCAGCGGCGCGGTGCAGGCGAGCGCGCGCAGCCGCCGCGCCAGGCCCTCGTCGGCGGCCGGGCCCGGAGCAGGGCGCGGCCCCGCGCTGAGCTGGGGCGGAACACGGTCCGTCGATGCAGGCGAAGTCACGGTGCACAGACTAGGTCCTCGGTCTGACAACGACCCAAACGACGGCGCTGCGCCGGTTCGGCCGAGGAAATGCGGGCCGAGTGTCGGCTGCGGGCCGTCTTGGGCCGGTCGCGCCCACGCGGCGGAGCCGCATGGGGATTACAGCCCCGCGCCCCTCAGGGCGTGCCCGTCACCCGGCGCCGGTAGACCTCCACGACCCGCTCCAGGGAGTCATCGAGATACCCGGCGAGCAGCTTCTCGGCCTCGGCCTTGTCGCCCGCCTCCAGCGCCTGCAAGATCTGCCGATTGCGTGCGAGATAGGGCTCGTGCAGCCGCTTCGGGTCGTCCACCACATGGAAGGCCAGTCGCAACTCCGCGAAGACGCTGCGCATCAGCTCGTCGGTGCGGGCGCTTCCCGCCAGGGCGACCAGTTCCCGGTGGAAGTGGATATTGGCCGTACCCACACCTTTCCAGTCATCCTCGGCAGACGCCCGGCGGCCCTCCTCGACGGCCGCTGCGAGGCCGTCCAGACCGTACGGCGGCTCGCCGAGCCCGCGCACGACGGCGCACTCGACGAGCCCGCGCGTCCGGTAGATGTCTTCGACGTCCTCCACCGCCAGGACCCGTACGAACACACCTCGGTTCAGCTCGTGCACCAGCAGCCGTTCATGGGTGAGCAGCCGGAACGCTTCGCGCAGTGTGTTGCGGGACACACCCAGCGCCCCTCCGATGCTGTCCTCCGACAGCCGGGTGCCGGGCGGGAAGAAGCCCTCGGCGATGCGGCTTCTGAGAATGTCCGAGACCCGCTCCGCCGTGCTCGTGCGCCCCAGGAGGGCACGGTCGTCGGCCAGTCCGCCCAGCTGCTCTGCCATGCCCGGAATTCAACCGCAGACACGAGAACGAAACAACACGGGTATTGAAGGATCGTTCAACGATCCTCTACCTTGCTGCTCACGGTTCCCGCTCACCGTTCAGCGCTCCTGCTCACCGTTCAGCTCAGTTCCGCACCCTTCGTCCCCTCTCTGCGAGGTGCCCATGAGCACGACCCCTCCACCGCAGGCCCTGACAGACGCTCACCCCACCGCTGACGAACGCGCCGCCGACGACGGCGCGTTCGGCTGGCTGCGCGCCCTGGGGCCGCGCGGCCGCCGCGCCTTCGCGGGCGCTTTCGGCGGCTATGCCCTGGATTCGTACGACTACTTCACCCTGCCGCTGAGCATGGTGGCGCTGGCCGCGTACTTCGGCCTGGACAGCGGCCAGACCGGCCTGTTCACCACCGTCACGCTCGTGGTCTCCGCGGTCGGCGGTGCCCTCGCGGGCGTGCTGGCCGACCGGATCGGCCGGGTCAGGGCGCTGATGATCACGGTCATCACGTACGCGGTCTTCACCGTCGCCTGCGGCTTCGCGCCCAACTACGAGACGCTGCTGGTCTTCCGCGCCCTCCAGGGCCTCGGCTTCGGCGGCGAGTGGGCGGTCGGCGCGATCCTGGTCGCCGAGTACGCGAGCGCCAAGCACCGGGGCCGTACCCTCGGCGCGATCCAGAGCTCGTGGGCCGTCGGCTGGGCGCTGGCCGCGATCATGTACACCCTGGTCTTCTCGTTCGTCGACCACGACCTGGCGTGGCGCGTGATGTTCTGGACCGGCGCACTGCCCGCGCTGCTCGTCATCTGGATGCGACGCCGGGTGCACGACGCCCCGAAGGCGGTGGCCGTACGTGAACAGAGCACGGAGAAGGGCTCGTTCGCGGCCATCTTCAAGCCCGGCCTGCTGCGTACGACGGTCTTCGCGGGCCTGCTCTCCACCGGCGTCCAGGGCGGCTACTACACCCTCGCGACCTGGGTGCCGACCTACCTCAAGACCGAGCGCGACCTGTCGGTCGTCGGCACCGGCGGCTATCTGACGTTCCTGATCTCGGGCGCGTTCATCGGCTATCTGACCGGCGGCTACCTCACCGACCGGCTGGGCCGGCGGCGCAACATCTGGCTGTTCGCGCTGCTGTCGGCCGTCTGCATCCTGGCGTACGCGAACATCCCGGACGGCGCCAACACCCTGCTCCTGGTGCTCGGCTTCCCGCTCGGGTTCTGCATGTCGGCGATCTTCAGCGGCTTCGGGTCCTACCTGAGCGAGCTGTACCCGACGGCGGTGCGCGGCACGGGACAGGGCTTCACGTACAACACCGGCCGCGCGGTGGGCGCCGTCTTCCCCACCCGCTGGCCCTGCTGGGGCTGCCGGAGACGCGCGGGAAGGAACTGGTGTGAACCGTACGGAGAACGTCGCGCTCACCCTCGTGACCGAAGACCGCCCGCTCACCCTCGTCGACGAGCACGCGTACGCGTGGAGCCCGCAAACGGCACGCAGCCGCTTCCGGGAAGGCCTCACGGGCCCCACGGCCGGGGTCGCGGCGGGCCACACCCAGGTCAACCTGATCTCGGTGCCCGCCGACTGGGCGTACGACATGCTGCTGTTCTGCCAGCGCAACCCCAAGCCCTGTCCGGTCCTCGACGTCACGGACGCCGGTTCCTGGACCACCGTCCTCGCCGACGGCGCCGACCTGCGCACCGATCTGCCGCGCTACCGGGTGTGGCGGGACGGCGAGTTGGTGGAGGAGCCGACGGACGTGCGCGCGCACTGGCGCGACGACCTGGTGTCGTTCCTGATCGGCTGCAGCTTCACCTTCGAGTGGGCGCTGGCCGAGGCGGGCGTCCCGATCCGCCATGTCGAGCAGGGTCGCAACGTCCCGATGTACGTGACCGGCCGACAGTGCCGCTCGGCGGGCCGGCTGCACGGCCCGATGGTGGTGTCCATGCGCCCGGTGCCGCCGCAGCACGTGACGGCGGCCCTGAGGGAGACCGGCCTCCTCCCTGCGGTGCACGGCAGCCCCGTGCACTGCGGCGATCCGTCGGCTCTCGGCATCGTTGACCTCGGCCGGCCCGACTTCGGCGATCCGGTGGACGTGGAGCCGGACGACATCCCCATGTTCTGGGCCTGTGGAGTGACCCCGCAGGCCGCGGTGATGGCCTCGCGCCCGCCGTTCGCCATCACCCACGCGCCAGGCCAGATGTTCCTGACCGACGCCCGCGACGAGCAGTACCGCATCGTCGCCTGACAGAGGAAACGACGTAACCCATGACCTCGATCGATCTCAACGCCGACCTCGGCGAGGGCTTCGGCCGCTGGCAGCTCACCGACGACGAACGGCTGCTGTCCGTCGTCACCAGCGCCAACGTGGCCTGCGGCTTCCACGCCGGGGACGCGGCCACCATGCGGCGGGTCTGCGAGCAGGCGGCCGAGCGCGGGGTACGGATCGGCGCCCAGGTCTCCTACCGGGACCTGGCGGGGTTCGGGCGGCGCGCGATGGACGTGCCGCCCGCCGAGCTGGCGGCCGAAGTGGCCTACCAGATCGGCGCCCTGGAGGTCTTCGCGCGAGCGGCGGGCACGCGCGTGTCGTACGTCAAGCCGCACGGCGCGCTCTACAACCGCGTCGTCCACGACGAGGAGCAGGCCGGCGCGGTCGTCGACGGAGTGCTCCTCGCGGACGCCGCGCTGCCCGTGCTCGGCCTGCCGGGCTCGCGGCTGCTGGAGCTGGCCGCCAAGGCCGGCCTCCCGGCCGTCACGGAGGCCTTCGCCGACCGCGCGTACACCGAGCAGGGCACGCTCGTGCCGCGCGGCCAGGACGGCGCCGTGGTCACCGACCCGGAGGCCGTCGTGGAGCGCTCGGTGGGCCTGGCCCGCTCGGGCGTGGTCACCTCGCACTCCGGAGTTCCCGTCGGGGTACGCGCGCGTTCCCTGTGCCTGCACGGGGACACGCCCGGCGCGGTCGAGCTGGCCCGTCGGGTGCGGGCGCGGCTGGAGGAGTCGGGTGTCCGGGTGGAGGCCTTCGTATGAGGGCGCTACCGGTCGGCGACGACGCCCTGCTCGTCGAGGTGTCCTCGGGTGCGGAGGCCCAGGCGCTGCACGCGGAGTTCCTCCGGCGCCGTACGGAGGGCTCGTTGTCGGTCCGCGAGATCGTGCCCGCCGCCCGGACGGTCCTGCTCGACGGCCTCGCCGACCCCGCCCGCCTGGCCTCCGAACTGACCACCGCCGAAGTGCCGCCCGCTCCCCCACGCGCGCGTGCGGCCGTCGAACTCCCGGTATGCTACGACGGCCCGGACCTGGCCGAGGTCGCCGCACACTGGGGCGTCGCCCCGCACGAGGTGGCGCGCATCCACGCGGGCATCGAATTCAGCGTCGCGTTCTGCGGTTTCGCACCCGGATTCGGCTATCTCACCGGCCTGCCACCGCGCTACGACGTCCCGCGCCGGGCCACTCCGCGCACGGCCGTCCCCGCCGGTGCGGTGGCGCTGGCGGGCCCGTACACGGGCGTGTACCCGCGCTCGTCGCCGGGTGGCTGGCAGCTGATCGGCACCACGGACGCGGTGTTGTGGGACCACACGCGTGTGCCGGCCGCGCTGCTGTCACCGGGCACGCGCGTGCGCTTCGTTCAGGTGGAGAGTCTGGTGGGGAGCGCATGACCGACCGCGCGCTCTCCGTCGTACGCGCCGGCGCGCTCACCACCGTGCAGGACCTCGGCCGCCCGGGGCATGCCCACCTCGGCGTGCCCCGCTCGGGAGCGCTGGACGGGCCCGCCGCAGCGCTCGCCAACCGCTTGGTCGGCAACGCCCCGGAGGCGGCCGTACTGGAGACCACGCTCAACGGCTGTGCGGTGCGGCCACGTTCGACGGTGACCGTGGCGATCGGCGGCGCGCCCTGCCGCGTCACGGTGGACGGATGCCCGGTCGCCTGGGGCGCTCCGGTCCGCGTGCCTGCCGGTGCCCTCCTGGAAGTCGGCGCGGCCACGTCCGGCGTACGCAGCTATGTGGCCGTCTCCGGCGGCATCGCCGTCGAGCCGGTCCTCGGCAGCCGCTCCACGGACCTGCTGTCCGGCCTCGGCCCGCCGCCCCTCACGGACGGCGCGGTGCTGCCGCTGGGCCGACCGACGGGGCTTCACGCACGCGTGGACGTCGCCCCGCAGGCGGCGCCCCCCGCCGAACTGGTCCTGCGCGTGACGCCGGGCCCGCGCGACGACTGGTTCACCCCTGAGACCGTGCGCGCCTTCACCTCCCGCGTGTACCGCGTCTCCCCCGCGAGCAACCGCATTGGGCTGCGCACCGAGGGACCCGCCCTGGAACGGGCTCTGACCGGCGAACTCCCCAGCGAGGGCGTGGTCCTGGGCGCGGTCCAGGTCCCGCCCGACGGCCGCCCCGTCGTGTTCCTGGCCGACCACCCGACGACGGGCGGCTACCCGGTGATCGCCGTCGTCCGCCCGGCCGACCTCCCGGCCGCCGCCCAGGCGGTGCCGGGCACGCCGGTCCGGTTCGTGGCCGTCCGGCGTCGCTGACTCCCGGACACGCGAACCCGCTGCCCCCCCCCCGGAACCCGCCACGCGCGCGTGCCGCTACGCCGCCTCCGGTTCGGGCTGCTGCTTCGGGACCGAGCGCTGCCCGGGCAGCAACAGCCCCTCCGGCAGCGGCAGCTGACCCGGCACCGACAACCCCTCCGGCAGGCACCGCTGCCCCGGGAACGACCGGTGCTCCGGGACCGGCCGATGCACCGGCTCCCGCACCAGCACCGGCTCGGGCGCCGGCTCCGGCCCCGACAACGAAGCCAGCGCCATCGACACCGCCTGTGCCGCCCGCAGATCAAGTCGGCCACACGTGCCCTTCGCGCGGTGCCGCATCTCGGTAGCGGCGAGGCGCATCAGCTGAGGCAGCAGGTCGTTGCACCGCCGGATCACCCAGGCGGTACCCGCGGTGGCCAGCCACAGCAGGCTCGCCGACTTGGTGGGCGGCGGAAACTCGGGCTCGGCGGCGGGCGCGGTCCCGGTCGTCACCCCGGCGTCCGCCAGCAGCTCATGGAACCGTATGGCCAGCTGCCGGTGCCCCCGCTCCCCGGGGTGCAGCCGGTCCGCGCTCCACATCGCCCGGTCGTCGACCCAGTCGCCCTCGGCCGCGTGCAGGTGCAGGGCGCCGTACCGCTCGGAGAGCGCGTGCACCACGGTGTTGACCGCCCGCTGCCGCCGGGCGAGCGGGCTGCCCAGCACTGCGGGCAGCCCGAGCATCGAGCCGGGGTCGGGCAGGCACGCGGTGAGCACGGCGGCGCCCTGCCGGGTGAAGGCGGCGTAGACCTTGTCGAGGCGTTCGGCGATGTGGTGGATGTCGAACGTGCGGCGCAGGGTGTCGTTGACGCCGACGAGGACGGAGGCGACGTCCGGGCGCAGGGCCAGCGCGGCGGGCAGCTGGGTCTCCAGCACGTCCCGCGTCTGGGCCCCGCTGACCGCCAGGTTGGTGAACTCGGCGGGCGGTTCGGACAGCCCGTCGGCGAGCAGCTCGGCCCAGCCGCGCCACCCGTTCCCCACGGGATCGCCCACCCCCTCGGTCAGCGAGTCCCCGAGGGCGACGTAGCGGAGCGGTCTCATGCCGCGCCCTCCGCACGCGAGAAGGGACGCACCGGCACGGCCGCGTCGTGCACGGTGAGGAAGGCGTCCACCGCCGTGCCCCAGCCGAAGCACTCCGCACGCGCGCGTGCCGCCTCCCGGCGCTCGCGCTCGGGACGGTCGAGCAGCATCTCCACGGCGTCCGCGAAGGCGTCACCGTTGTCCGCCGCGGTGGCCCCGGCGGAACCGATCACCTCCGGCAGCGCGGAGGACGCGCTCGCCACGACGGGCGTGCCGCAGGCCATGGCCTCCAGCGCGGCGAGCCCGAACGTCTCGGCGGGCCCCGGCGCCAGGCAGATGTCCGCGGAGGCCTGGAGCGCGCCGAGCAGGCTGCGGTCGGCGACATGCCCGAGGAAGGTCACCGGCAGGTCGCGCTCCTGCGCCCGCTGTTCGAGCCGCGCCCGCAGGGGGCCGTTTCCGGCCACCACGAGCACCGCCCGCACGCCGCGTGCGCGCAGCGACTCCAGGGCGTCCAGCGCGGTGCCGGGCCGCTTCTCCACGGAGAGCCGGGAGCACATCACGAGCAGCTTCTCGTCGGCACGCGCGTGTGTCTCGCGCAGCGCCGCGTCGCGCAAGGTGGGACGCCGGTTCATGAGGTCGACGCCCAGCGGAGCCCGTACGACGTTGCGGGCGCCGATCCGCACGAACTCCCGCTCGGCGAACTCGGTGGTGCACAAGACCTTCGAGTACGTGTGGGCCGTACGGACGTTGAGTGCGTCGGCGGCGCGCCGGGACAGGTTCTCCGACAGGCCCCAGGTGCGCAGCACGCCGTCGGCGGTCTCATGGGAGACCATCACGGCGGGGACCCGGGCGCGACGGGCCCACCTGCCGGTCCAGCGCAGCGTCGTACGGTCGGAGACCTCCAGGCGGTCGGGGGCGAGCTCCTCCAGGAGGGCCGCGACCCGCCGCTTGTCGATGAGCACGCGGTAGCCACCCGTGCCGGGCAGCATCGGGCCGGGCAGGGTGATCACACGGCCCTGCTCGGTCTCGCAGTCGCTGTACTTCTCACCCGGCACGACGAGGACGGGATCGTGACCCGCCAGCTTGAAGCCCTTGCCCAGCTCGCGCAGCGCGGTGCGCAGCCCGCCGGAGGCGGGGGCGACGAAGTTCGCCAGGCGGACGATGCGCAGCGAGGTGTTCATATCCATCCGAGGTGAGGCGTTCATACCGTTGTGCGGCGACGTGTTCATACCGCCACCGCCGGCCTCCGTGCCTTGAGCACGGCCTCGTAGTGGTCGATGAGCTGGTCGCCGATGGCCGCCCAGGTGCGGCCCTCGACCGTGGCACGCGCGGCGGCCCCGTACGCGGCCCGCAGCGCGGGGTCGGCGGCCAGGACCCGCACGGCGTCCCGTACGGCGTCGGCGTCGCGCGGCGGCACCAGGAGCCCGGTGCGGCCGTGGTCGACCAGGTCCAGCGGGCCGCCGGCGGCGGGCGCGACGACGGGCACGCCGCTCGCCATGGCCTCCTGCACGGTCTGGCAGAAGGTCTCGAAGGGACCGGTGTGGGCGAAGACGTCGAACGAGGCGAAGATCCGGGCGAGGTCGTCTCCGCCGCGGCGGCCCAGGAAGACCGCGCCGGGCAGCGCCTCGGCGAGCGCCGGCTGGCTCGGCCCGTCGCCGACGATCACGACCTTCACGCCCGGCATGCCGCACACACCGGAGAGCAGCTCGATGTGCTTCTCGGGGGCGAGCCGCCCGACATAGCCGACGATGATCTCGCCGTTCGGGGCGAGTTCGCGGCGCAGCGCCTCGTCCCGGAGTTCGGGGCGGAAGCGTGCGGTGTCCACGCCCCGGGCCCACAGCTTGAGCCGGGGCACCTCGTGGGCCTCGAGATCGCTCATGGACGCGCTGGACGGGACGAGGGTGAGGTCGGCAGCGGAGTGGACGGACCGTATGCGCCGCCAGGCGGCGGCCTCGCCGGCGCCCATGTAGGTGCGGGCGTATCCGGCCAGGTCGGTCTGGTAGACGGCGACGGCGGGGATGCCGAGCCGGGCGGCGGCGGCCATGCCGCGGACGCCGAGGACGAAGGGGCTGGCCAGGTGCACGATGTCGGGCTGGTGCTGGATCAGCGCGGCGGCCAGGCGCCGGCTGGGGAGGGCGACCCTGACCTGGGGATAGCCGGGAAGCGGAAGGGAGGGGACATGGACGACGGGGCAGGGCGCCAGAGCGGCGGCTGCCTTGTTCCCGGGAGCGGGGGCCGGGGCGACGACGATGGGGGCGTGACCGCGATCGACGAGGTGTCGGGCGGTCTGGAGCGCGCAGTGGGCCACGCCGTTCACATCGGGGGGAAAGGATTCGGTCACGATGACGACACGCATACCGGTGTTGTCGCCGTGCTGGACGTGGCCGCGTCAAAGTGGATCTTTCCGAACGACAAACGTCCCATGAGCGTTCCGCTGCGCCCCCGAGCGGGTCAGGTCATGTCCATGCGCACCTGACCCGCAGGTCACCCGGAGTTCACCCGGCGGGCGGATCTCCGCGACATTCACAGGGCGTACACACACCCGCCCGATGATCAGTCGGCGGTCGCCTCGGGCCCGATCCGGCTGCGTACGGCCGTCTGGACCTCGTCCTCCTCGGCCGGGTCGGCGGCGAGCCGGCGCAGTCGCTCGACCACGCGCGCGTCACCGGTCTCGGCGTGCCGGGCGGCGATCTCGCGGGTGGACTCCTCGCAGTCCCAGAGGCACTCGACGGCGAAGCCGGACGCGAAGGAGGGGTCGGTCGCGGCCAGGGCACGGGCGGTGCGGCCGCGCAGATGCGAGGAGGCGGTCTCGCGGTAGATATGGCGCAGTACGGGGGCGGCGCAGGCGATGCCGAGCCGGCCGGTGCCGTCGACGAGGGTCCACAGGGTGGGGGCGTCGGGGCCTTCGCCGCGTACGGCCTCTCGTAGGGCGGCGAGGACGAGGTCCTTGTCCTCGGCTCCGCCCCGGCAGGCGAGCATGCGTCCGGCGGCGGCGCCGAGCGGGTCGGGCCGTCGGGCCCAGCCGCGCGCGCGGTCGACGGCGGCGATGCTGCGCATCCGTTCGAAGGCGTCGAGGGCGGCCTCCACGACGGCCGCCGATCCGGTGATCACGGCCGCCTCGATCAGGTCGAGGGCGTCCGGATCATTGCTGTCGGCGAGGTAGCGCAGGGCGGTGCAGCGGGCTCCGTCGGTGCCGTCCATGGCGGCGGCGACGATCTCGGGCCGGTCCTCGGGGCCCGCGACGGCGCTGAGGCACCGAGCGGCGGGCACATGGAGCGCGGCTCCGCGCTCGATGCCCTGCTGGGCCCACTCGAAGACCGCCTGCACGCTCCACCCCGGACGGGGCCCGGTAGGTCGCATCTGCCGTTGCCAGCGATCGAAACAGCCGGCCTCCTGAGCGGCACGCACGCGCGTGGCGATCGATTCACGAGGATCCTCGGCCCACAGCCGCCACGGCCGTGGCTCAAAAGCATCGCGTACGACGATGGCCAGCTCGGCCTCGCCCTCGGGATCGGCCGGGAAACGCGCCAGGACGGGCGCGGCGAGGGCACGCAGGCCCGCGTCGTCGTCCCTGAGCGCCAGCTCGTCCAGAGCCCAGGCCCAGTTGGAGCCCGTGGCGGCATACCTGCGCAGCAGCTCCAGGGCGTCCCGCCTGCCGTAGGAGGCGAGGTGGCCGAGGACGGCCAGGGCCAGCCCCGTGCGTGACTCCTCGGTGTCGAGGGCGTCCTCGACGTCGAAGAGGTGCGCCTCGATCTCGTCCAGCTCGCCGTTCAGGTCGAGGTAGAGACGGGCGTAGTACAGGGAGCGGTTCTCCACCTGCCAGTCGTGGCGGGGGTCCCGCAGCACACAGTGGTTCAGGGCCGCGAGCGCCTCGGCGCGCGGGGCGGTGAGCGCGTGCAGTGTGCCGTCGCCGCGACCCCGCTGGAGCAGGCCGAGCAGCGTACCGCTGGGCGCTATGACCGGTTCGAACATGGGAAACAGCCTCACATCAAGCGTCGACGCAACCGGGGTTCTTGCTTCACCTGGCCGCGTGACAACACGTCGGGGCGCCCGCCGTTTCCTGCTTGCTGTAGACCATCTTCCTCTGCCTCTCGTCAGTGGCCCTCGCGGACCGCATCACGGCCCGCGCGGTGCGGCAACACCTGCCCAGCCATCGCGTCCGTGAATCACGACGTCATGATGACTCGGCACTTACATCTGCCGCGACCGAAATTTCGGCGGCCCTGTACCGCCTCCCCCGTTTTCCGTGTTTTCGCTGGTCAGAAAGGGCTGCTCAGGACACGCCAAACAGTTCGAGCAGTTCCCTCTTGTCGAACATACGGGCCGTGTCGACGGCTGACGGAGTGCCCGCCGCCGGATCCGCACCGGCCTCCAGGAGTGCCTTGATCACTTCCGTCTCACCCTTGAAGACGGCACCGGCGAGCGGTGTCTGACCCAGGTCGTTGACACGGCCGGCCTCGGCACCCCGGGCGAGCAGGGCGCGCACCGCGTCGGCGTGGCCGTGATAGGCGGCGAGCATCACGAGGGAGTCGCCGCGGTCGTTGGTGAGGTTGGCCGGGACACCCGCGTCGACATACGCCACGAGCGCCTCGGTCTGCCCCTGCCGGGCCAGATCGAAGATCTTGGTCGCCAGCTCCACGACCTCGGGGTCGGGGGCTTCAGTCATCGGCCGGACCGCCTCTCACTACGAACACGGGGACTGCGGGAACTGCGGGGAGCACCGGTACGGCAGGCGAGCGGTGTCGGCCGTACGAGTGATTCGCCAGGGTACTGGCTCGCGCCGCACATGACCCGATGCGTCCGAGGCAAAGATCATCGCAGACACGGCCGGACGCAACAGTCCTGCTCATCCGCACCGCGACACTCCGCCACCCGAAGGAAATCTGCCGAATTTCACCCAGTTGCACCTTTTATCGTATGGATACATCCTGTGAGCCTGGAAGTACTCATGGTGACTGTCCCCACCAACCAGGAGCGCTCACATGATCCTCTCCATCTCAGGCGTCGTTCTGCTCGGCATCGTCGTCTTCATCTTCTTCCGCAAGGACGGGCTGAAGGCCTCCCACGCCCTGATCTCGGCCCTGTTCGGCTTCTATCTGGCAAGCACGGCCATCGCCCCGAGCATCAAGGCCGGCGGCGAGAGCCTGGCAAGCCTCCTGGGCGGCATCCAGTTCTGAACGCCGCCCCTCCCGCCCGTACGCACCACCAGGAGACAGCAGTGGCCCGCCGCCCCCTCCCCCGCATCCTGAGCACAGGCAGCGCGCAGATCGCCCGGAACCGGGAGCTGGCCCGGGCGCAGATCGCCCGAAGCCGGGAGCTGGCCCGGACGGCGGCCGACAGCGCCTCCGATGTCCTCCACCCGTTGATCACGATCACCCGCGGACTGCGCCGGCTGGCCTCGGCCGGGCGGCGCAGGTGGGCCGACACCCCCAAGGACAGGCGCGGACCGCTGCTATTCCTGGTGGCTTCGGTGATCCTGGTCGTGGCACTGGTGCCGTACGGGCCGCTGCTCGCCGTCATCACCCTGATGGCGGCGGCAGCCTGGCAGGGCCGCGACCGGGGGCCGTCGACACCGGACGGGCCCGACGAGTCGCAGACGGAGCGGCTGAGGTCGCTCTACGAGGCGCTGGTCCCGTACTTCTCGGCCGCCGAGGACCCGGCTCCGCTCTACGCCCACGGTGGCGAGTGGGAGAAGGCCTTCCCGGAGTACGAGTTCGACGGCACGGGACGGGTCAGCAGTCTCCTGATCCGCTACCCGGCCTACTTCACCGACGGCGAGTCCCAGGCCCGCGCGCGGATCGAGCACCTGCTGACCACGAAGTCCGGCCGAGGCCGCGAGTACCACTTCGCCTGGGACGAGGAGGGCAACGAACTCACCGTCACCGTGCTCGCCCCGCTGCCCACCGGCGTCGCCGCCCAGCGCTTCGTCACGAGCCCCGGCGAAACGGTCCTCGGCTTCACCGACCCCACCCAGGTCCAGCGCACGCTCCCCCTCACCTACGGCGACCAGCAGCGCGACGTGCCGCCGGTCGTCTGGCGCACCGGCATCCGCTCGACCGAGCCCCACCTGCTGGCCGTCGGCCAGCCCGGCAGCGGCACCTCGACCCTGCTGCGCTCGATCGCCCTGCAGGCCCTGCAGTACGGCGACATCGTCATCGTCGAGGGCGGCAGTACCGGCGAGTACGCCTGTCTGATCGGACGGGACGGCGTCCTGGCCGTCGAGTGCGGGCTGG
Organism: Streptomyces sp. SD31; assembly: GCF_052068475.1. Classification (NCBI taxonomy): domain Bacteria; kingdom Bacillati; phylum Actinomycetota; class Actinomycetes; order Kitasatosporales; family Streptomycetaceae; genus Streptomyces; species Streptomyces sp. SD31. The sequence continues at coordinate 49,364 of NZ_JBQHCX010000003.1, forward strand.
CCGGCGCGCAGGCGAGTCTGGAGTGGGCGGCCACCGAGACGGAACGGCGCCTGATCGCCACGAACCGGGCCCGCCAGACGGGCAACCCTCCGCCGGAGGACACCAAGCGCCCGCTGTGGATCCTCCTGGACCGCCCGACCGTGTTCTCCCACCTCGCCGCCGCGGACGACCGCAAGGATCCGCAGTCCCTGCTCCAAGTGCCCCTCCGGCACGGCCGCGCGGCCAACGTCACGGTGGTCGTGGCCGAGCAGTGGGACGCCCTGGACGCGCTGAGCGACGCCCTACTGCAGCACACACGCGCGCGTGTCGTGCTCGGCCCCGCGACGGCGCAGCAACTGGAGACCGTGCTGGGCGTTCCCCCGCACACCACCCCGGTCGCCGACGTCCCACCCGGCCGCGGCTACGCCCGCCTGGGCACGGGCCCGGTCCATCGCCTCCAGGTCCCGGCGACCCCGGACCCGTACGACGACGCCACCAGCGAGGCCCACCGGCAGGCGGTACTGGACCTGTTGCCGGCGCGGACGACGCCGGTGGAGGCGGAAACGCTGGGAAGGCTGGAGAAGACGGAACAGGAACCGGAGCCGGTGCCGGCGGAGGCTGTGGTGGCGGAGACGTCGTAGTCGCCGTCACAGCTGCGGCGGTCGTGCCGCGCGCCGGCAGCGACGCCGCTCACGCCACGAACGGCCGCGCCGACTCCCCTGCCCCGCTCCCCCCGCTCTCGACCAGCCGCGCCGCCGCAGCCAACCTCACCGCGGCCTCCTCGGCCACCGCGCCCCCCACGGTGAACGGCAACCGCACATACCCCTCGAAGGCCCCGTCCACCCCGAACCGAGGCCCGGACGGCACCCGAACCCCCACCCGCTCCCCCGCTTCCGCGAGCCGGGACCCCGACAGGCCCCCCGTCCGCACCCACAGCGTGAGCCCGCCCCTCGGCACCTCGAACTCCCACTCGGGCAGCTCCCGCCGTACGGCCGCGACAAGGGCGTCCCGGTTCTCCCGGGCCTGCCCGCGCCGCAGTTCCACCGCCTGCTCCCAACCCCCCGTGCCGAACAGCCAGTTCACGGCGAGCTGCTCCAGCACAGGCGTCCCCAGGTCGGCGTACGCGCGCGCGGCCACGAGACTGCGGATCACATCCGGTGCCGCCCGCACCCAGCCGATCCGCATCCCCGCCCAGAAGGCCTTGCTGGCCGACCCGACGGTGACGACGGTCGACCCCGCCGGGTCGAAGGCGCACACCGGCCGCGGCATCTCGAGATCCGGTTCGAGCCACAGCTCGCTCATCGTCTCGTCGGCGACCAGCACCGTCCCCGCAGACCGCGCAGCGTCCACCAGCCGCCGCCGCTGATCCTCGTCGGCCAGCGCCCCGGTCGGGTTGTGGAAGTCGGCGACGACATAGGCGAGCCGGGGCGCGGCCTCCCGCAGCACCTGCCGCCAGCGATCCACGTCCCAGCCGGCCAGCCCCTCGGCCATGGCGACGGGCACCAGCCGGGCGCCCGCCTCCCGCATCAACTGGAGGATGTTGGCGTACGACGGCGACTCGACCGCGATCCGCTCACCGCGCCCCGCGAACAGATGACAGATCGCGTCCATGGCACCCATCGCCCCGGTCGTGACCATGATCTGCTCGGGCATGGTCGGAATCCCGCGCGCCGTGTACCGGTCGGCGATCATCGCGCGCAGCGCGGGCAGCCCGGCCGGATAGTCGCCATGGGTGTGGGCGTACGGCGGCAGCTCCTCCAGAGCGCCCTGGACGGCACGCGTCAGCCACGGCTCGGGCGCGGGCAGCGCCGCGGTGCCCAGGTCGATCACCGAGCCCAGCGCCTCCGGCGGCAGGGGCTCCAGGCCCCGGGCGGGCAGCGGATTCCCGGCCGGTACGGCCGTCCAGCTCCCGGCCCCGCGCCGCGACTCCAGAAACCCTTCGCCGCGCAGCGCCTCGTAGGCCGCGGCCACGGTCGTCCGGCTCACCGACAGCGCGAGGGCCAGCTCACGCTCGGCGGGCAGCCGCGCGGCGACCGGGACGCGGCCCTCCAGGACCAGCAGCCGGACGCCGTCGGCCAGCGCCCGGTACGCGGGCGGGCGCTTGCTGCCCGGGCCGGCGGGGCGGTCCTGCTGGGAGGTGAGGAGCCGGGCGAGCTGCGCGGCACCCACCGCGGAAGTCCACTGCGCCATCTTTCCAGTCCACCTTCCCCGAATTGGCCATGGAGGGCGTTGCTTCCCAAGCCACAGGGTGTCATGCATCAGTCCACTACCACCACAGGGGGGCACGTCTTGTCCAAGCAGGAGCATCCCGCACGCAGTCTGTCGCAGGGGCATCTCATACGGCGGCTGTCCCAGCTCTACGTCGGGCTCGCGCTGTACGGCGCGAGCTCGGCGCTGCTCGTCGAGTCGGGCCTGGGCCTGGAGCCCTGGGGTGTGCTGCACCAGGGCCTCGCCGAACGCACCGGCCTGACGATCGGCGTCGTGTCGATCTTCGTCGGCGCGGCGGTGCTGCTCCTGTGGATCCCGCTGCGCCAGCGCCCGGGCCTTGGCACCGTCTCCAACGTCTTCGTGGTCGGCATCGCCATGGACGGCACGCTCGCCCTGGTTCCCGACGCGCACACCCTGACCGTACGCATCCCCCTTCTCCTGGTCGGCATTCTGCTCAACGGCGTGGCCACCGGCCTCTACATCGCCGCCCGCTTCGGACCGGGGCCCCGCGACGGCCTGATGACCGGCCTGCACCAGCGCACCGGCCGCTCGATCCGCCTGATGCGCACGGCCGTCGAGATCGCGGTCGTCGTGACCGGCTTCGCCCTGGGCGGCACGGTCGGCGTCGGCACCGTCCTCTACGCGCTGTCCATCGGCCCGCTCGCCCAGCTCTTCCTGCGCGTGTTCGCCGTCCCCCCGGCATCGGACAGCAGCACGGTCGTTGCCACCGGGCAACCCCGGCGCGCGATACTGCGTCCGTGAGCACCACGCGGATACGCCACCCCTACCTCGACCACCCCGGCCCGATCCCCTTCGCCCACCGTGGCGGGGCCGCGGACGGCCTGGAGAACACCGTGCTGCAGTTCCGGCGCGCGTTCGAGATGGGTTACCGGTACATCGAGACCGACGTCCACACCACACGCGACGGCAAGCTCGTCGCCTTCCACGACTCGACGCTGGACCGGGTGACGGACGGGGCGGGCCGGATCGCCGACCTGCCCTGGGACGACGTACGGCACGCGCGCGTGGCGGGCAAGGAGCCGGTGCCCCTCTTCGAAGAGCTCCTGGAGACCTTCCCCGACGTGCGCTGGAACGTCGACCTCAAGGCGGAGCCGGCACTCCACCCCTTCCTGGAACTGATCGAGCGCACCGGCGCCTGGGACCGCGTCTGCGCCGGCTCCTTCTCCGAAGCCCGCGTGATCCGCGCCCAGCGGCTGGCCGGACCACGCCTGGCCACGTCGTACGGCACCCGCGGCGTCCTCAATCTGCGGCTGCGCTCCTGGGGAGTGCCGGCCGCGCTGCGCCATTCGGCCGTCGCCGCCCAGGTTCCCGAGGCACAGTCCGGCATCCAGGTGGTGGACCACCGCTTCGTACGGGCCGCCCACGCGCGCGGGCTCCAGGTGCACGTGTGGACCATCAACGATCCCGATGCGATGCACCGGCTCCTGGATCTGGGAGTCGATGGCATCATGACCGATCACATCGACACATTGCGCAAGGTCATGGAGGACCGCGGCGTCTGGGTCTGACCCGTACGGTCTCCGCCCGCGCGCGGGATCATCACGGGGAAGCGAGGGCACGGGGTGGGCACCGATACCGTGCGGACCGAGGCGGGCGACGACGCCGCCGGGCGGCGACGCGAGCAGCGCGGCTGGTACTTCTACGACTGGGCGTGCTCCGTCTACTCGACGAGCGTGCTCACCGTGTTCCTGGGCCCCTATCTGACGTCGGTCGCCGAGGAGGCGGCGGACGCGGACGGGTTCGTCCACCCCTTGGGCATCCCGGTGCGCGCGGGCTCCTTCTTCGCCTACTCGGTGTCCCTGTCGGTGATCGTCGCCGTCCTGGTGATGCCCCTCGTGGGCGCGGCCGCCGACCGCACCGGCCGCAAGAAGCCCCTCCTCGGGATCGCCGCCTATACGGGGGCCACGGCCACCACGGCCATGTTCTTCCTGGGCGGCGACCGCTATCTGCTCGGCGGCGTCCTGCTGATCGTCGCGAACGCGGCGCAGTCGGTCGCGATGATGCTCTACAACTCCTACCTCCCGCAGATCGCCCCACCCGAGGAACGCGACGCGGTCTCCTCCCGAGGCTGGGCCTTCGGCTACGCCTCGGGCTCGCTGATGCTGATCGTGAACCTGGTCCTGTATCTGGCCCACGACTCCTTCGGCGTCTCCGAGAGCACGGCCGTCCGCATCTGTCTGGCGTCGGCGGGCGTGTGGTGGGGCGCCTTCGCGCTCATCCCGCTGCGACGACTGCGCGACCGCAGGTCCGCCAAGGACACGGCCGAGGCGAACGGCACGGGCAAGGAGACGGCGCGGAAACCGACCGCCCCCGGCTTCCGGCAACTCGCGGCGACCGTCCGCGACATGCGCCGCCGCCCCCTGACCCTGGCCTTCCTCCTCGCCTACCTGATCTACAACGACGGCATCCAGACCGTGATCTCCCAGGCGTCGATCTACGGCTCCGAGGAACTGGGCCTGGAGCAGTCGACCCTCATCGTCGCCGTGCTGCTGGTCCAGGTGCTGGCGGTGGTGGGCGCGCTGGCGATGGGGCGGCTGGCCCGGATCTACGGCGCGAAGCGGACGATCCTCGGCTCACTGGTGGCGTGGACCGTGACGCTGGCGGCCGGGTACTTCCTGCCGGCCGGGGCGCCGGTGTGGTTCTTCGTGCTGGCGGCCGGCATCGGGCTGGTCCTGGGCGGCAGCCAGGCCCTGTCCCGGTCCCTGTTCTCCCATCTCGTCCCGCCCGGGAAAGAGGCCGAATACTTCGCGGCGTACGAGATGAGCGACCGCGGCATGAGCTGGCTCGGTCCGCTCCTGTTCGGGCTCACCTACCAGCTGACCGGAAGTTATCGGGACGCCATCATCTCCCTGGTGGCCTTCTTCGTCATCGGGTTCGCCCTGCTCGCGAGGGTTCCCGTACGCCGGGCGATCAGCGACGCGGGCAATCCGGTGCCGACCACGATTTAGCGTTCCGAGTGAAAGGGCGGTAGTGTACGCGTTTGGCCTGCCAGGCGTACCGTTACTGCGCGTCAAAGATGCCGAAACGCTGGGTTACATCTGCTAGCAGATGTGACAAACCGGGCGCCGGTGGGTACGACATTGGTCAGCAAGGCTGCGGCTACGACGGCGACGCATCACCCGGAACGGGACACGGAACGGGAATCTTTACCGCCGACCGGACGTTGACCGGATGACGACGACAGCGACACCTGTCCTGTGGGCGACAAGCCCGGGAGGCACGATTCATGAGTGAGCGAGCTCTTCGCGGCACGCGCCTCGTGGTGACCAGCTACGAGACGGACCGCGGCATCGACCTGGCCCCGCGCCAGGCCGTGGAGTACGCATGCGAGAAGGGGCACCGGTTCGAGATGCCCTTCTCGGTAGAGGCGGAGATCCCGCCGGAGTGGGAGTGCAAGGTCTGCGGGGCCCAGGCACTCCTCGTGGATGGCGACGGTCCTGAGGAGAAGAAGGCCAAGCCCGCGCGTACGCATTGGGACATGCTGATGGAGCGGCGTACCCGTGAGGAACTCGAAGAGGTCCTCGAGGAGCGCCTTGCTGTTCTGCGCTCCGGGGCGATGAACATCGCGGTTCATCCCCGGGACAGCCGCAAGTCGGCTTAACCCCCGCGAGGCCCTGCGGGGCTTGGGCGGGGGTTCGACCAGGCAACACCTGTAACCGCGGGCGCTGTACGTGAAGTCGAACGTGCGGCGCCCGCGGTTTGGTGTGCCCGCAGATGGTTCGGGAGCCCAAAGATCATTCGGGGTACCCGAAAATTCTGGTGTGCCCAAAAAAAGCCCGGCGCTCGGCGGCGCCGGGATTTTGTCTCTGCCGGTCAGCGGGTCAGCGGCGGACGCGGCCCCTCCGGCGCATCCCCCGGCTCATCCCGGATGACCTCACCCTGCACGACCTTGCCATCGGGATGGTGCATACGAGCCTGCTGGAAGGCATCGCCGAACGAACCCGGGGTCGCCTCACGCAGCTTCCGGTCGAATGTCCGCTCCGCATAGCCGCTCAGGGCCTTCTGGACCGGCGGGATCAGCAGGAGCAGGCCCACCGCGTCCGAGATCAGGCCAGGCAGCATGATCAGCAGGCCGCCCAGCATCATCAGGCCGTTGCCACCGCCGCTCGCCGGGGCACCGCCGCGTTGCAGCGCCTCGTTCAGGGCCTGGAAGGCGCGTCGGCCCGCCCGCTTGATGACCACCGAGCCGAGCACGAGGCCGGCGAGCAGCAGCACGAACACCAAGAGCCCGCTCGCCGCGTCCGCGACCACGGTCAACAGCCAGATCTCCAGCACCAGCCACGCCGCGATGCCCAGCGGCAGAAAAGTCCGCAGCCGGGAGCGCCGGGGCCGGGCGGGATAGGTGGGGGTCGATGCGCCAGTCGTCATGCGTCCAGTGTGCCTGCGCCCGGCTCAGAGCGGGATAAGTGGACGTCCGACGGCGCCTGTGCGGTCGGACGGCGCCTGTGCGGTCGTAGGTTACGACTGTGCCGGCCGCGACGGCTTCGTGCGGCCCATCAGCTTGCCCACCCGCTCCCGCGCTCCCCACGACGTGACCCGCCACAGCGCCTCGACCAGGATGTCGCGGCTCATCTTCGAGTCACCGAGCTCGCGCTCGACGAAGGTGATCGGCACCTCGACGACATGGAAGCCGGCCTTGACGGCGCGGCGGGCGAGGTCGACCTGGAAGCAGTAGCCCTGGGAGGCGACGTCGTCCAGGCCGAGGCCCTCCAGGGTCTCGCGGCGGAAGGCGCGGTAGCCGCCGGTGATGTCGCGCAGGGGCAGGTCCAGGGCGAGGCGGGAGTAGAGGCTGCCGCCACGGGAGATGAACTCGCGGGACTTGGGCCAGTTCACGACCCGGCCGCCGGGTACCCAGCGGGAGCCGAGGACCAGGTCGGCGCCCTTGAGGGCGGTCAGCAGGCGGGGCAGTTCCTCGGGCTGGTGAGAGCCGTCGGCGTCCATCTCGATCAGGACGCCGTAGCCGTTCTCGATGCCCCAGCGGAAACCGGCGAGGTAGGCGGCGCCGAGGCCCTCCTTGCCCTTGCGGTGCAGGACCTGGACGTGGTCGTCCTCGACGGCCAGTTCGTCGGCGAGCTTGCCGGTGCCGTCGGGGCTGTTGTCGTCGGCCACGAGCACGTGCGCCTCGGGGACCGCCTTGCGGACCCGGCCGACGATGCTCTTGATGTTCTCCGCCTCGTTGTAGGTCGGAATGATCACCAACGCCGTGCCGAGCGGCCCGAACCGCCTCCCCCGGTCCTGTGCCGCGAGGGTCCCGTCGCCGTCGTTCACTGCTGCCCCTTCATGTCCGTACGCAGACGTCCACCATAGTCGTCGCGGCCTGCGCTGACGTGACAGCACGTTCGAATGGTGGTGTCGATTCCACAAGAGCGGGGTAAGTACAGGTTTTCGTGTGACTGTGCGGGGACTCGCGCCTTCTGCTGCGGATGGGGGCCCGGCGCCCTTCGGGCCGACCTGGGACCCGCTGGCTGCGGGTCGACCGAAAGCCGTTGTCTACTGAGCGCCCGGGCCCCACCCGGGTCACACCTCCCCGACCGGCCGGAACGTTCCGTCGTCGCCGCGCGAGCGCTGAGCCTGGCTCCCAGTGGCGGTGCCCCGGTGCGGCACACCGTCCCTGACCCAGCGGCGTTGCGACGGGTTCGGGGAAGTTCCGCGGTTCCCCGGTCGGGCGTCCGGTGGTGGACTCGGCCGAACCTATCGGCCCCGAGCCTCCGCCTGTCAACAGCCGTTTGACCTGCGGTTCTTCGCTCAATCCCCTGGTCAGCGCGGAGGATGCGCAGGTCGCACGACGGGGTGGTGCGGACCGATCGGGTTCGCGCCACCCCGGGAGATCACTCGCCCGGCCGTACGAAGACCGTTCGTCCGCCCACCACCGTGCGCAGGCAGACCGGAAGCGCGCGACCCGGGGTCAGGTCGGGCAGGCCCGGGGTGCCGGAGCGGGGGTCGGTGGACCAGCGCGCGACCCGGTCGTCGGGGGCCTGGACCACCAGTTCTTCGGTGCGCCACACCGCGTAGTCGGCGGGCGCTCCCGGCACCAGGACGCCCGCGTCGTCGCGCCCGATGGCCCGCCAGCCGCCCCGCGTGTGCGCCGTGAACGCGGCGCGCGCGGAGACGCGGTGCTCCGGCGTGCGGTGGAAGGCCGCGGCACGGACCGTGCCCCAGGGGTCGAGGGGCGTGACGGGGCTGTCGGAGCCGAAGGCGAGCGGGACGCCGACGCGCAGCAGGGCCGCGAAGGGGTTGAGGGAGCGAGCGCGCTCGGCACCCAGGCGCTGGACGTACATGCCGTCCTCGCCGCCCCACAGCGCGTCGAAGGCGGGCTGGACGGAGGCGGTCAGGCCCAGCTCGGCGAAGGCCGCGATCGTCTCGGGGGTGAGCATCTCGGCGTGCTCGACGCGGTGGCGGGCGGCGCGGATGCGGGCGAGGCCGAGCTTCTCGGCGGCGGCACGCACGCCCTCCACGACGGCGGTCACGGCGGCGTCGCCGATCGCGTGGAAGCCCGCCTGGAGGCCGGCCTCGGTGCAGGCGGCGACGTGGGCGGCGACGGCGGCGGCGTCCAGGTAGGAGGTGCCGGTGTGGGCGGCGTCGGCGTACGGCTGGTGCAGGCAGGCGGTGTGCGAGCCGAGGGCGCCGTCGATGAAGAGGTCACCGGCCGCGCCGATGGCGCCCAGCTCCCGCGCCTTGTCCACATCCTGTTCCGCCCAGTAGCCGACGACCCGGGGCCCGGCCTCCTCGGCGGCGAGCCTCAGCAGGCCGGTGAAGTCGTCCTCGGAGGAGATGTCGGGGCCGCCGCACTCGTGGACGGTCCCGAGGCCGAGGGAGGCGGCGTGGGCCAGGGCGGCACGCTGGGCCTCGGTGCGCTGGGCGGGCGTGATCGCGCCCAATGCGGTGGCGCGTACGGCGTGGTGGGCGTCGGCGACGAGCGGGGCGTCCCCCGCGTCGAGGGCTCCTGGCGTCATGTCCAGCAGGGCCGTGGTGACGACCGCCGAGTGGACGTCGATGCGGGAGAGGTAGAGCGGGCGCCCCCCGGTGGCCTCGTCGAGTTCGGCGCGCGTCGGGGGGCGGCCGCCGGGCCAGCGGGAGGCGTCCCAGCCGTGGCCGAGCAGGACGCGGTCGTGCGGGCGGGCGGCGGCGAAGTCCCGTACGAGAGCGAGGGCCGCCTGAAGGGAAGGGGCGTCGGACAGGTCGAGGCCGGTCAGGGCGAGGCCCGTGGCGGTGGTGTGCACATGCGCGTCGGTGAATGCCGGCGTGACCAGGGCACCGTCCAGGTCGACGACCTCGTCCACACCGTCCGCGAAGGCGTCGGCGGCCCCCTCGGACCCGACCCAGGCCACCTGGCCGCGCTCCACGACCATCGCGGTGGCGAAGGGGTCGGCGGGGCTGTGCACCTCTCCGCGGCGGAGCAGGACGGTCTTCGGCTGGGTGGTGGACTCACTCATGGGGAACAGTCTCGCGCCTGGCGTGAGCCCCCCGGCACGCAGGTCGGTCAGATCCGCGGTGGCCGTGCCTCGTACGGCGTCGACAGCACCACCGTCGTCCGGGTCGAGACCCCCGCCAGCGAGCGCAGCCGGGCCAACAGCTCCTCCAGTTCGTGCGGTGTGGACACCCGCACCTTGAGGATGTAGTTCTCGTCGCCCGCGACACTGTGGCAGGCCTCGATCTCGGGGACACCGGCCAGGCGGTCCGCGATGTCGTCGGGGGCGCTCGGGTCGAACGGTTTCACCGAGATGAACGCGGTCATGGGCAGCCCCACGGCCTCGGGGTCGACGACCGCGGCGTAACCGCGGATGACGCCACGCTGCTCCAGCCGGCGCACCCGCTGGTGCACGGCCGATGTGGACAGACCCGTGGCCTTGCCCAGGTCGGTGTAACTCATCCGCCCGTCCTTGACGAGCAGCTGCACGATTTGCCGGTCCAGCTCCTCCATGACGCAGAACCTACAGTGCGGTTGATCTCCTCGGATACCTGAGCAGTCCAGGTCATGCCCGGTTTGTGATGTGACGGAGAGCCGCCTGTGGGCCGACTGAGGGACAAACCGGCCGCGCCGGGCACCTGCGAGCGGCATGTGACGAACGCCACAGGCCTCGAACAGGCTCCGTGATGTTCTCGTGATTACCGCCGAGACCGGACGGGAAGTGCTTGCTGTGGTCGAGGCCGCAGCGCCTTCACGGCCCAGCCCGAGGGGGAGAAAATCCATGCAGAGTCTTAAGCGCCCTGGTCGTACCGCACCCAAGCGGCTCCAGCCGGTCGTCGAGCCCGCTCCGGAGGGCGTCGAACCCGACGCCTTCGACGAGGAAGAACTCGACGCGTACGACACCTTCGAGATGTACCGGGTGATCTGCCCGGACTGCGCGCAGCCCATCGCCCTGCTGGCGGACGAGGAGGTCCTGCCGGAGCACGCGCTGTGCGCCTCGCCGTGGAACCCGTTCGGCCTCACGGTCTGTGCCGGCACGGGTCGCGCGGCCGCCGAGGCCCGCTCGGCGGACGAGTCGACGGAACCCCAGGAGCAGGACACCGCCCTCCTGTTGACGCTTCCTCAGGGGCTGGACTGGCGGACCCAGCCCTTCTCGCACGTCGGCGGCCCGGGCTCGCGCCCCATCAGGGTCCCGGTCATGCGGCGCCACGCCGCCTGAGCGAACACCATCTGAGCGCACACCGCCACCGTCACGTCGCTCGATCCCAGTAGCTGCCCTGCACCATGGCTCGCAGGCTGTCGTGGTGCAGGATCAGCGTGTCCGGATCCGCCGGTACGGCGACTTCACCGAAGTGGGCCTGGCGGTAGGCGATGCGCAGCATGACGACGGCGTGCCTCAGTGCGGCGTACAGCGTGTAGAAGTCCATGTCACGCGGGGTGTGGCCGGTGAGGTCGGCATAACGGGCCTCGACCCGGTCCCGGCGCAGGAACCCCGGCAGCCCGCGCTGCCCGAAGGCGCCCGTCAGGTCCTGGAAGAAGCGGTGCAGATAGACGGTCCAGCCGAGGTCGACCTCGCGCGGGGCGAGTGCCGCCATCTCCCAGTCGAGGACGGCCGCGGGTTCGAAGCCGTCGTAGATGACGTTCCCGATGCGCGCGTCGCCCCAGTTGAGCACTGGCGCGCCCGGATCGCGGGGCCAGAGCTCCTCCAGGCGGGCGAACGCGCCCTCGATGAGCGGTGAACGGGCGAGCCCGTCAACCACCCATTCGTAGTACGCGCGTTGCGCCACGACATGACGACGCAGTGCGTCGCCTTCACCCGGGAGGGCGAGGAACTGCGCTTCTTCCGCCGGTACTTGGTCGTGGAGCCGGGCCAGCAGCCCGATCGTCGCCGCTTCGAGGTGCTCGCGTTCCTCGTCGCTCGCAGCGTGCAGCCAGTTGCCCGCGTAGGTGTACGGCATGACGTCCGGCGGGACGCGCCCCGCGACTCGCTCCATGACGAAGAAGGGCGCTCCCAGCGGGCCGGGGTCCTCCTCCAGCCACAGCGCCTTCGGCACCGGGAGGTCGGACCGGTCGGCGACCAGCCGCATCGTGCGGTACTGGCGGACCATGTCGTACACCGGGAACACCGTGTACGCCGCCGGATCCGCCGCGAGCCGCAACGCGCAGGACCGTACCGGCGGTTCGGGGTGCTCGATGTCGAAGAGCAGGGTCTCGCTGGACATGCCGTTCGACTCGGGGACGGTGACGCCGACCGCCTCGGCGCCCGGCAGCCGGGTGCCGAGCCAGGCCGTGAGGCGGCGGATGATCTCCTTGGGGTCGCGGGTGGTCGTGCGAGGGCGGGGTGCCGTGGCTGCCATGTCACAAACCCCCTACGGTGCAACCGACTTGAAGTCCGTGAACCCGCTCGGGTCGTGCCGCCCGAACGAGCCGTGCTCGAAGATGCCGTGACCGACCCGGCCGTCCAGCCGGAAGCGCGCTGCGTGGTCGGTGACGCCGTATGCGGCGAGGGGGTGGGCGGCGGGGTCGGAGAGGTCGTAGGTACGGCGGTCGGTCCAGCCCCGCCCCCGCCAGGTGCCGTGCTGCCAGTCGTCGGCGGGCGGATAGCCGGCGCCGATGGCGAGGGGGGACGAGGTGAGGACCTCGACCTCCAGCTCCTGCGGCTTGCGTACGTCGTCGAGGTGGATGAGGGCGCGGTCGGGGTGGCGGGTGCCGGAGCGGTACGCGATCTCGGCCCGGGGCCGGCCGAGTTGGCGGTCGCGGTGGCCGGGGCGGACCATCGTCGCCTCACTGAGCGAGCGGTATCCGTCCGCGTCCTCCTGGACGATCACCATCAGGAACCGGTCCTCGAAGCGCACCGGGCACCAGATCCAGTGGAAGCCCTCGGTCGGATGCTCCTCGGCGAACCGCCCGCCCTCCTCGCCCGGTATGGGCCGCACACCCCAGCTGCGGTCGCGGGTACCGGTCCACTCGGCAGGGTCGACGCGGAACTCCGCACCGCCCGCGCGCACGACACCCGCCACCCCACCCGCCTGCACGAACCGACGCCCTTCGAGGCTGAGCCGGTCACCGCGTCGCTGCAGGTGGTGGGGTTCCCAGAGGGCGGGGAAGTCGGCGGTCCAGGTGATGTCGTACGACAACTCCTCGTCGTCGCACGTCAGACGCAGCCGCCGCAGCGGCTCCCCGACCTCGATGCGCAACGGCCCCACGGCCAGCCGCATCCGGTCCTCGCCGAGCGCGTCCGACGCCCGTACCGCGTGCAAGGTGTCCCCGACCCGCAGCGTCGCGTACGCGTCCATCACGCCGACGTTCGGGTACACCCCGAGGCCGAGGATCAGCAGGGCACGCCCCTGATGGTCGAGGACGTGGAAGATGCAGCGGTCGTAGGCGTTGCGGTCGCTCGTCGCGACGTACTTCATGGATAGGGGTACCTGGTGCACCGGGTACTCGTCGAGCGGTACCGGGCGGTCGTCGTCGGCCACGGCAAACCTCCCTGGAGGCGGGTGGCCTGACGGTACGTCAGGCGGCGTGACGTGACCAGAGAGGGAGCCGGACGTCCGTGAACTCACGCCCGATTCCGGCTGGCGGTGACTTGTCCCCCCAGCTCCGCGTTGCCCTGGTATGCCCCCCACGTATTCGGCGACCGGGCCTCAGCGCCGCATCTTCGTTCCACGGCCCGCAGGGACGCTTCCGCCGGCGCCGCCGCAGCAGTCGGATCCGCCCATCTACCGCGAGCTGATGCGCACCTGGGCCGACCGTGGCCGCACTCTGCCCGGGCGCCACGACCCGGAGTGGATCCGGCTCGCGGCGCCGCAGGTCAAGCACGGTCAGTTCAGCGTCCCTCGGGACCTGCTAGGTGACGGGCGATGACCATCCGCTGAATCTGGTTCGTGCCCTCGACGATCTGCAGGACCTTGGCCTCGCGCATGAAACGCTCGGCCGGGAAGTCCGCGGTGTAGCCGTACCCGCCGAGGATCTGGACGGCGTCGGTGGTGACCTTCATCGCCGTGTCGGTGCAGTGCAGCTTGGCCATGGCCGCCTGCTTGGCGAACGGCCGGCCCGCGTCGCGCAGCCGCGCCGCCGCCAGATACAGCGCACGGCCCGCCTCGATCTGGGTCGCCATGTCGGCGAGCATGAAGCGCAGGCCCTGGAAGTCGACGATGGGCTTGCCGAACTGCCGCCGCTCGGTCGCGTAGGCCACCGCCTCGTCCAGCGCGGCCTGCGCCACGCCGATCGCGCAGGCCGCGATACCGAGCCGGCCGGAGTCGAGCGCGGACAGGGCGATCGCGAACCCCTGGCCCTCGTCGCCGATACGCCGCTCGTCGCCGACCCGGACGCCGTCGAAGTGGACCTGGGCCGTGGGCGAGCCCTTCATGCCCATCTTCTTCTCGGGCGCCGCCGCGCTCAGCCCCGCCGCGTCACCGGGGACCAGGAACGCGGTGATACCGCGCGGCCCCTCCTCGCCGGTACGCGCCATGACCGTGTAGAAGTCGGCGATGCCGCCATGGGTGATCCAGGCCTTGCTGCCGGTGATCACCCAGCCGTCACCGTCCCGTACCGCCTTGGTCCGCAGCGATGCCGCGTCCGAGCCCGACGACGGCTCGGACAGGCAGTACGCGCCGAGCAGCCCGCCGCCGAGCATCGCGGGCAGGTGCTCGACCTGCTGCTGCTTGGTGCCGTAGGTGGCGAGGGAGTAGCAGGCCAGGGAGTGCACGCTGACGCCGAGGCCGACGGTGAGGCGGGCCGCGGCGAGCTCTTCGAGGACCTGGAGGTAGACCTCGTACGGCTGGTCACCACCGCCGTACTCGGAGTCGTACGGCAGGCCGAGCAGCCCGGATTCGGAGAGCAGGGTGAAGACCTCGCGCGGGAAGCGTCCGGCGTCCTCCTCCTCGGCCGCCTTCGGGGCGATCTCGCGCTGCGCGATGTCGCGGACGAGCGAGATCAGATCCCGGGCCTCGTCCGTGGGCAGTTGACGGTCCACCGGCTGCGGGGCGCGGTCGGGCATGGCGACGCTCTCCTCCCTTTCGGGAAAGTCGGCGGTCGCACGCCTTGGGTGGGGCGGCTCCGCCGGGTGTCTCGGATGCCGGCCGGTGCTCCGCCTCCGGGTCGCGGAAGCTGCTGACCAGCGGCTCTGCGGTGAGTATGCCCGATCGAGGACATCGAGTCACTAGTTAACGACCGCTTACTCCAGGAAACTTTTCACCCCCGCGCCGCGTCAGTCCTCCCGGCGCGCGGGCCGCGGGGCCGGGTAGGAGGGGTCCATCTCCTCGATGGCGCGCATGGCGCCGCCCAGCGTCCTCACCAGCAGCTCGCGCATGGTGTCGCGGTTCAGCTCGGGACGGTCTATCCAGTCCAGGGTGGCACCCTCGACGCCGCACACCCAGGCGAGCAGGCCCATACGGGCGAGCGGGGCGATGTCGGTGCGGCCGTAGGCGCCCTCGGCGAGGGTCGCCACGATCGCCTCGCGCACACCGTCCCGGATGGCGTGCACCTCGGTGTCGAAGCCGACGCCGCCGCTGACGATGGCGCGGTAGGCGGACTGGTTGTGCTCGGCGTAGCGCAGGTAGCTGTCGATGGTGCGGTGGACTCGGTCCACCGGCTGTAGCTCGAGCCCGCTCGCGGCGAAGGTGACCAGATCGGCGACGGAGTCCTGGATGATCGCCAGGTAGTACCCGCGCTTGGACTGGAAGTAGTAGTAGATGAGCCCCTTGGCGACACGGGCCTGCCGGGCGATGTCGTCCATGGAGAGCGCGTCGTACGACGTGTCGGCGAACAACTTCCGCCCGATGGTGATGAGTTCGGCACGGCGTGCCACCGAGCGCTCGGTGCCGCGGGCCCGGGGACGGGCCGCGTCACGCTGTTGACTAATATTCAATTTAGACCCTGGATTTCCGACGGGCGGCGGGACATCGGCAGTATGGCAGACGTACACCAGCTGGTCGTTCGAGTCTGATCGACTTTGGTGGAGCCGCTGCACAACGGGGTCGGCATATGCCGGTCAAAGCGACCGGTGTGTGTCAGGTCACAGCAGACCGAGCTGAGTGACGAGCATCGCGACGGCCACCACGAGGATCCAGCCCATGACGTGCTCGACGACCTTCGGGCCGTCTTCCTTGGGGCCGCCGGTACGGACGCGGGTCGCGGTGACTGAGTGCGCGGTCATATGCCCACCTTGCCATCCGGAACGGCTTTTGCGGCAGAGAGGTTGCTCACAGCACAAAGGCCCCGGTTTCCCGGGGCCCGTCCGTGCGTCCGTGCGTCCGTGCGGGCGTCCGCTCAGCGCACGCCCACCGCGGCGAGCGCGGCGCGCTGGCGCGGCGTCGCAGTCGCCGGGAAGTAGAGGTAACAGACGCCACCCGTGCCGGAGACCACCTTGCCGCTGGCGTCGTACCGCTTGGTCCGCAGCCAGATGTTCTCCCACTCGCGTCGCTTGTAGACGCGCCGCACCGCCTCGTTGCTCGGTGAGTTCGGGTCGTTGGCGATCACGTCGCCGTCGGCGGTGAAGCCGATGACGGTCATCAGATGCCCGGCGGTGCCGTACCCCGCCCCGGTCAGCTCCCCCGCCAGGAAGGACTGGGACGTTATGGCCGGGATGCCGGCCGCGATCAGCGTCGCCAGGTCGGTGAGCGAGCCGAGCCGGGTGACCACGCCCTGGAGGCCCTTGAAGGTGGCCGCGTAGGCGGCGTTGAACGGCCAGTTCCCGCAGCCGTCGTACTGGTAGTCGAAGGTGTAGCGGGCCGCGTGGCAGACCTGCGGGTCGGCGTACGCCGGGTCGACCCAGGCCAGCTGCTCCGGGGTGAGGCGCCCGCCCCAGTACTCGATGATCATCTGCGAGGAGGTGGGGCTGCACCAGGCCTCGCCGCCGTTGTCGTACTCCGGGTACTGGCCCACGTGGATCTCCTGCGAGTAGCGCGGGACGGCCAGCTCGTGGGCGAGGCCGGGGGCGGAGGCCGGGACGGTGAAGCGGTCGGGGACGTCGGAGCCCATCGCGCCGACCCGCCAGACGGTGGGGGTGAGCTTCGTGCCGGGCTTGCGGTAGAGGGTCAGCCGCAGCCGGTACGAGGTGAGGCGCAGCCCGGTGGCCGGGTCGTCGATGGCGAGCGTGTCCGTCCAGACGCTGCTCTTGCCGTCGCTCTGGTCGTCGACCGAGGTCCGCCGGATGTCCTGGTCACCGGCGGCCCAGCGGCCCAGCACGTACCAAGGGGTGGTGGTGCCGTCGGAGTACGTCCCCGTCAGCTCGATCTGGAGCCAGGTGCCCGCGGGGGTGTGCGCGTTCCAGGAGGCGATCGCCTCGGTCGAGGGGACCGAGAGCCGGTGGACGGGGGAGGTCCAGGTCGCGTACTCCCAGCGGGCGCTCCTGCCGGTGTGCGGGTCCGTGTAGTCGGTGGTGCCGGCGGGGGTGGCGATCACGATGCCGGGGCGGGCGCCGGCGACGGCGCGCGTGCCCTCGGCGGCGCCGCCGCGCCAGTCGGTGTACGTGGTCCAGGCGCGGTTGTCGACGGTGCGGGCCGGGGCCTGCGCGGGTTCCACGCCATCGGCGGTGGTGCCGGCGGCGGCCGCCGGACCTGAACTGCCACCGCCGGCGACGGCTGCGGCGACCGCGGCGGCCAGAACGGTTCTGCGGGACGGCTGTTCGGCTCTGCTCATGGGCGGAAGACCCCCAGGTGTCCGAGTGGGGCGGGTCCAGTGCACGGCTGTCCGCCAACTATGACCGCAGGCGGCAGCGTCTGCCAGCACTGCGGCCCCTGGCGAGTCTATAAATATTGGTGTCGACCACTGGCATGAGCCGGGGCGACCGCCTGCCCGCCACAGATGCCCAACCACCGTACGGGCGAGGCCGGATGAGCGAGCAGCGGTCTCGGCGCACGCCGCCGCGAGGACGTACGCCGAGAGCCGGCCTCTATCAGTGACGGGCCGTCAGACCAGGTCCATGGCCGCGACCTCGTCGGGACGGCCGTAACTGACCGGGCCGTGGAAGCGGCGGCGGGCGGCGGCGAACCACCACACCGTGGCCACGGCCAGCACCACGCCCAGGGCGATCGGCGCGTAGTTGAAGGAGTGGGCGGTGATCGGCGAGGCCTGCGGCAGCATGAACAGGACGCTGCTGAACAGGATCCAGGTCACCGCGACGACCCCGACCGGCCGTCCCCACCGGCCGAGGTGCCAGGGCCCTGGCTGGAACTCGTCGCCCAGTCGCAGCCGGAGCAGGATTGGCACCGCGTACGCGAGGAAGAGTCCGACGACGTTGACGCTGACGATGGCGGTGAACGCCGTGTGCGACCACCAGCCGGGCAGCACGAGCGCCAGCGAGCAGGCCACCGCCAGCCACACCGCCTTGACGGGTGTGCGGGTGCGCGGCGAGACCGAGTGCCACCAGCGGGAGCCGGGCATCGCGCCGTCCCGGGAGAAGGCGAAGATCTGCCGGGTGTTGCTGGTGAGGTTGGCGAGCCCGCAGAAGAGCATGGCGCCGATGACGATCAACAGCACCACCTTGGCGGTCCCCAGACCGAGCCCGTCGATCAGGATCTGCACGGGAGGCGCGTCGGCGCTCGCCACACGGTCGTAGTCATGAATGCTGTAGACCAATGCGAGCATCAGCAGCAGTCCCGCGATCGCCGAGTATCCGATCGCCCGCGTGATCCCCTTCGGTGCGTTGACCGTCGCCCGGACCGTTTCCTCGGACATGTGGAAGCTGCCGTCGAAGCCGGTGAAGGTCCAGCTGGTGACCAGCAGACCGAGCATCCCGCCGTAAAGCCCGCTCGTGAAACCGGTGTTGTTCGCGAAATGCGTGACGAACGAGGCCGACTGATGATGTTCGGGCATGACGATCAGGGCGCTCACGATAACCACGAGTCCGCTCAGCAGCCACCACACGGAGATCCGGTTCAGTACGGCCACCAGGTGCACGGTGTAGGTGTTGGCGAGCCCCTGGAGCACGATGATCAGGGCCGTGATCAGCACCGTCCGGTGCGGCGTCGGCTCGTACGAGGCCCACTGCAGGGCCATGAAGGCCTGGAGGAAGGTGGCGGCGGCGTACCCGGTGGCGGCCGTGCCGCCGACCTGGCCCACGAAGTTCAGCCAGCCCGTGTACCAGGACCACGCGCCCTTGTGCCGTTTGGCGAGCTTTCCGGCGGAGAAATACAGCGCGCCGCTCGTCGGATAGGCCGAGGCGACTTCCGCCATCGATGCTCCCACGAAGAGCACCATGACGGAGACGCCGATCCAGCCGAAGACGAGAACGCTCGGGCCGCCCGCGTTCAGACCGAATCCGAAGCCCGAGAAGATGCCCGAGATGATGTTGATGATGGTGAATGAGATGGCGAAATTGTCGAATGCCTGAAAGCGTCGCGTGAGTTTCCTCGGATAACCCATCGCATGCAGAGTCGCGTCGTCGTCGAGCGCGATCGGAACCGCGCCCCCGCGCGCTTTGGCACGCGGAGCCGATATCCCTTCTGACACGGTCGGACCTTTCTCTTGGTGGGGGGTTGCGGTACGTCAGGCGCCCGGCACGGGCAGTCCACAGGCGCGGCGCGCCCGGGAGAGCTGCTCGGCCGGGTCGCCGAAGACGGACCAGGGCATCCGGGAGGCGTACGGCCCCATCGCCGCGAAGACGGGGCGTGCCTCCTCCTCGCGCCGGGCCATGACCAGGGCGTGTGCGAGGTAGGCCAGATCGAGGACCGGGGTGAATCGGTATTCGGCCACCGTGGGCAGCCAGTCCCGGTGGATCGCCAGGGCGGTCGAGCGCCACTGCGGCTGCTCCCAGACGCGGTCGGCGAGCAGTTGGGTCGGGTCGTAGCTCGCCACCAGGGCGACCAGCGGGAGCAGGCGCAGCGGCGAGTCGTCGGGCGCGCGCTGACCGAGGAAGGCGGCGACGTCCCAGGCGGCGGTCCCGGAGCCGCCGTGCCGGGTGAAGAAGCAGGCCAGGAAGCGGTGGTGGGCCTCGCGGTGCCAGGGGTCGAGGGAGAGGATGTGCGCGAACAGACGCCAGGGCCCGGGCGGCGCGGTGAGCAGCCCGCGCGGCGCCTGGTCGCGCAGTCGGTGCAGCCGGGCCATCGCCAGTTTGGCCACCCAGGGGGTGGGGTCGGCGGGGTCCGCCGTCGCGGCCCGCTCGCACGCGGCCAGCGCTATCCGCTCCAGCGCCTCGGCCCGCGAGTCACGCGCGTCGGCCGCGCGCA
Organism: Streptomyces sp. SD31; assembly: GCF_052068475.1. Lineage (NCBI taxonomy): Bacteria > Bacillati > Actinomycetota > Actinomycetes > Kitasatosporales > Streptomycetaceae > Streptomyces > Streptomyces sp. SD31. Next base: position 69,152 of record NZ_JBQHCX010000003.1, read on the forward strand.
GCGCCCGCAGCACGGCCACCCGCGCCCACAGCAACGCCGCCTCGGGGCCGGGCTCCTCGGCCAGCCAGCGCTCGACGAGGTCGGAGTCGGCGGCCTCGGAGGCGAGGACGAGAGAGCGGTGGGCGCGCAGGGCGAAGTCGCCGTGGGTTTCGGCGAGCGCGTCGCGGGCGCTCAGATAGCGGCCGGCGCGGACATCGACGCATACGCTCGCGAGCAAGCGGTCGTCGGCCGCCGGATGCCACACATACTGCCCTTCGAATAACCCCGCGGCCATCTGCCCCAGCCCATCCCCCGTTACGGCACCTCACAGTTGCGCACCAGGCACCTTACTCAGCAGGGGACTCGACCGGAACGCACATTTCGCTGTGGCGGCCGCAGTTTTTCGGTGGCATTGCGGAGCTCCGGCAGCTAGTTCAAAGCGACACCTTTTCTCATCCCGCCCCACCACCCGCTTTCACCCGCTACTAGAATGTTCCAACGAAATATGCCCACCCTCGCCACACTTCAGGAAAAACGATTCACGACCTCGCCAGGCGGCTCCGTCGCCTCCCCCCGTCCTGCGGCCCGGTCCGCCTCGTCGGCGTGGACGGGCACGCCGGCTCCGGAAAGTCCACGTTCGCCGGGCAGTTGGCCCGCGCGCTCGGCGACGCCCCGGTGCTGCACCTCGACGACATCGCCAGCCACGACGAGCTGTTCGAGTGGACCGAGCGCCTGCTGACCCAGGTGATCGAACCGCTCGCCCACGGCGAGACCGCCCACTACACCCCCTACGACTGGCGGGCCCGGCGCTTCGGAGCGCCCGTCGCCCTGCCGCCCGCCCCGGTGATCGTCATCGAGGGCGTCGGCGCCGGCCGCCGCGCACTGCGCCCGCATCTCGCCCGGCTGCTGTGGATGGAGCTGGCGCACGAGGAGTCGTGGACCCGGGGGCGCTCGCGGGACGGGGAGGAGCAGCGGGAGTTCTGGGACGGGTGGGTCGGGGCGGAGCGCAAGCACTTCGCCGATGACCCGTCCCGGCCGTTCGCCGAGCTTCTGGTTCGGCAGTGCGACAAGGGATATGAGGTGGTTCCTGGGCCTGCCGGGACCGTTGGACCGGACCAGATCATCACGCACGGTGACGGGCCATCGGCAATGTGCTGAACTTGTGAAGAGCCTTGCGGGAGAACTTCTCGGAGTGCTTCAACTCGGCTTGACCCGGGGCCCGTACAGGACTTACGTTCTCAATGTGCGGCCATTCGAAGCCGCCCACACACGCGAAGCCCCCGGTTGTTCCCCCGTGATCGGGGGCTTCGTTCTGTCCTCACCCCCTTTTCGCGGGCGCCGAGAGGCGCGATTCGCTCACCCTCGGTCACCGAGCGCGGGGGGCCCGATCTGCTCCCACCTCGCCGAACGGCCCGTGCGGCACCCTGGGGCGGGCCACACCCTCGCAGGTACGATGCCCTCGGTGCGCCCTACGGACGGCTGCTCTGCGCACCGTTGCAACTCCGGTCCGCGGGACGGCCGTTCGATCAAGGCGGTCGACGCGCGACCTGTCGGCCAACCGACGGGGGCACGGTTTGTGGGGGGACGTGATGGACTTCGGCACGCAGGGCCCCGAGGCCCCGGCCGACCTCGCTTGGCTGCGAGGCGTGGATGCCTACACGATGGGGGCGTATCCGCAGGCGGAGGAGGAGTTCCGTACCGCGGTGCGGATCGATCCCGGGATGGCCGACGGCTGGCTGGGGCTGCACGCGCTGCGCGTCGACACGACGACCGCGCTGCTGCGGATGTTCCGGCACCGGGAGCGCTTCGGGGAACAGCGCGCCCGGCACCGGCGGACGCTCAACTCCTGGTACTGGCTGGGCTGGTGGGTGCAGCCGGTCCTGGAGAGCCCGCGCGATCTGCTGCTGGCCCACGCCTCGCACTGGCTGGACGGCCGGCACGTCCCGGAGCTGGATCGCGCGCTCGCCGGGCTCCCGCCCGTGGACACCGACCACCAGGTCCGCTTCCTGCATGCCTGCCGCGCCTACCTGGTCAAGGACTGGGAGCAGCTCGTCCGGCACACCGACCCGCTGCTCGACGACCCGATGCTCGGCATCGAGGCCGGCCTGTTCGGCGGTATGGCGCGGGTACGGCTGGAGACGTACGGGCAGGCCGAGCCGCTGTTGTCGGCCGCGCTGATGCGCTGCCGCAGCGAGCAGCCGCAGCGCAAGGAGCTGCGGTACTGGCTGGCCCGGGCGCATGAGGGCACCGGCCGGTCCGCGGCCGCCCTCCCGCTCTACCGTGCCGTGCACCGTGTCGACCCCGCCTTCATGGACACCTCGGCCCGGCTCGCGGCGATCGCCGAGGGCGACGGCTACGACGACACCGCCGACCTCGCGGCGATCACTCTCACCGGGGTCGGACAGGACGTGGCCGAAGGGCCCGACGGGCTCGACCCGCTCTTCGGCATCGAGGGACGGGACCTGAGACTGCCCGACCCCGACCTGCCGCCGGCCGTTCCGCTGCCGTCGGTGGCGGATCCGGCGGTGCGCGAGAAGACGGCCGTACCGCAGCCGCCGATCCCCGCCGGGCCCACCGACCCCGGGTTACTCGACGAGGCGCTCGCCGAGCTCGAGCGCATGGTGGGGCTGGAGCCCGTCAAACGCCAGGTCAAGGCGCTGTCCGCCCAGTTGAACATGGCCCGGCTGCGCACCGGGCAGGGCCTGCCGGTGCAGCCGCCCAAACGGCACTTCGTCTTCTCCGGCCCCTCCGGCACCGGCAAGACCACGGTCGCCCGCATCCTGGGCCGTGTCTTCTACGCCCTCGGGCTCCTCGGCGGCGACCATCTCGTGGAGGCCCAGCGAGCCGATCTGGTCGGCGAATACCTGGGCCAGACGGCCGTGAAGGCCAACGAACTCATCGACTCCGCGCTCGGCGGTGTCCTGTTCGTGGACGAGGCGTACTCCCTGTCGAACTCCGGCTACGGCAAGGGCGACGCCTACGGCGACGAGGCCCTCCAGGTGCTGCTGAAGCGGGCGGAGGACAACCGGGATCACCTGGTGGTGATCCTGGCCGGCTATCCGGAGGGCATGGACCGACTGCTGGCCGCCAATCCGGGACTGTCGTCGCGCTTCACGACCCGGGTCGACTTCCCCTCCTACCGCCCCCTCGAACTCACCTCGATCGGCGAGGTGCTCGCCGCGGAGAACGGGGACGTGTGGGACGAGGAGGCACTGGACGAGCTGCGGTCCATCGCCGGGCATGTGGTCGACCAGGGGTGGATCGACGAGTTGGGCAACGGGCGGTTCCTGCGGACGCTGTACGAGAAGAGCTGTGCGTACCGGGATCTGCGGTTGACGACCTATCCGGGGGCGTTGACGAGGGACGACCTGTCGACGCTCCGGTTGCCGGATCTGATGCAGGCGTACGGGGAAGTGCTGTCGGGGCGGGGGCCGCAGGATCCGTCGGCCATGTGACGGACGTGGGCTGTGCCCGGTGCCGTGGTTGCTGCCGCGGTGAGGGCGCTCGCCCGCGCTTGCGGGGTGCCGCCCGCTTCGGGTCGGGAGCCGCCCCAGCGGCACGGCTGCCCACCGGCTGCGCGCATGCGTGGCCGCCTCCGGTCACCCCGCGGCAGCACGATGCCCGCAGGGCATGCACGGGTGGATGCCGTCAGGTAGCTGTCACCCCGGTCACACGATCCCCGCAAGCTGCGCGACACAGGTGTTTCCACCGACCTCCACCCGCCAGCACCTCCACCCGCAGGCAGGGCGGATGCAGGGCCCGCCCGACCGGTACCGCACCAGCACACGGCCCCCCCAGGCAGCAGGGGATGCAAGCACCGCCGAGCAGGCGCGCCCCTGCGGCACGACTGTCGAGGGGCAGCGCGTCTCAGCCGGCCGATGTCCTTCCGGCTCCCCACTCCTCAGGGGCGGCGTCCCTCAGCCGGCCATGGCCTCCTCCGGCTCCCCGCTGCTCAGCCGCGGTCCCGTGACCCGTACCTCCGGCAGCTCGCGGTGCGCCGGGTCGCGTACCTCGCCGACCAGTAGCTCCAGTACGTCCTCCAGTGCGACGAGGCCGAGGACCTTGCCGGAGGCGTCGGCCACCTGGGCGAGGTGGGTCGCGGCGCGGCGCATCACCGTCAGGGCGTCGTCCAGGGGCAGTTCCGAGCGCAGTGTCGTCATCGGGTGCCACACCTGCTGGGGCACCGCGCGTTGCGACTCCTCCAGATCCAGTACGTCCTTCACATGCAGGTAGCCCATGAAGGCGCCGTTCTCCGCCGCCACCGGGAAACGGGAGTACCCGGTGCGGGCGGTGAGCGCGACGATCTGGCCGGGGGTGACCGACGGGCTGACCGTGACGAGGGACTCGCGCTTGAGGAGCACGTCCGTCACGGGGCGGGAGCCCAGTTCCAGCGCGTCCTCCAAACGTTCCTGCTCCTCGGGATCGAGCAGGCCGGCCTGACCGGAGTCCTCGACGAGGCGGTTGAGCTGCTCGCTGGTGAACACCGCCTCGACCTCGTCCTTCGGCTCGACGCGGAACAGCCGCAGGATGGCCTGCGCGACCGCGCCGAGGGCCACGGTGATCGGCCGGCAGAAGCGGGCGAAGTAGACCAGGCCCGGGCTGAGCCAGAGCGCGACCTTCTCCGGCGCCGCCATCGCCAGGTTCTTCGGCAGCATCTCGCCGATGACCAGGTGGAAGAAGACCACGGCGGCGAGCGCGATGACATAGGTGAGCGGGTGGATCATGCCGTGCGGCAGATGGATCCACTCGAACACCGGCTCCAGCAGATGCGCCACCGTCGGTTCGGCGACCGCGCCTAGGGTCAGCGAGCAGACGGTGATGCCGAACTGGGCCGCCGCCATCATCTGCGGCAGCCGCTCCAGGCCGTACAGGACCTGGCGGGCCCGTGCCGTGCCCAGCGGTTCGATCTGGCTGCGGCGGACGGAGACGAGGGCGAACTCGGCGCCGACGAAGAAGCCGTTGGCGAGCACGAGCAGCGCGGCGAAGAGGAGTTGGAGCACGCTCATCGGGCGACCTCCACCACGGACCCCGTCCGGACCAGCCGGACGCGCTCGGCGCGGTAGTGGCCGACCCGGCGCACCGACAGCCGCCAGCCCGGCAGTTCCGCCTTGTCCCCGACGGCCGGGATACGCCCGAGCAGGTCGGCGACGAGTCCGGCGACGGTCTCGTACGGCCCCTCGGGCACATCGAGTCCTATGCGCTGGAGGATGTCGACGCGGCAGCTGCCGTCGGCGTCCCAGGCGGGCCGGCCGTCCTCCGGCGGGGCGGCGGCGAGTTCCGGCAGGTCCTGACCGTCGTGCTCGTCGCGGACCTCGCCGACGATCTCCTCGACGATGTCCTCCAGCGTGACCACCCCGGCCGTACCGCCGTACTCGTCGACGACGACCGCGATGGGCTGCTCGCTGCGCAGCTGGGCGAGGAGGGGCTGGACCGGCAGGGTCTCGGGGACCAGCAGCGCCGGGCGGGCGATACGGCCGACCGGGGTACGCAGGCGTTCACTCGAACGGATCGCCAGCGCGTCCTTCAGATGGGCCATGCCCACGATCTCGTCGATCTTCTCCCGGTAGACCGGGAAGCGAGACAGGCCCGTGGCACGGGTCAGGTTCACCACGTCCTCGGCGGTCGCCGACGACTGCAGCGCGCTGACCTTCACGCGCGGGGTCATCACGTGCTGCGCGGTGAGTTCGCCGAGGGACAGGGTCCGTACGAAGAGGTCGGCGGTGTCCTGTTCCAGGGCGCCGGCCTGGGCGGAGTGGCGGGCCAGGGAGACGAGTTCGCCGGGGGTGCGGGCGGAGGCCAGCTCCTCGGCGGGCTCGATGCCCAGCGCGCGCACGAGTCGGTTGGCGACGGAGTTGAGCCCGGCGATCACTGGGCGGAACAGCCGCGCGAACACGTGCTGCGGGCCGGCGACGAAGCGCGCGACCTGCATCGGCCGGGACACCGCCCAGTTCTTGGGCACGAGCTCGCCGATCACCATCTGCACGGCCGAGGCCAGCAGCATGCCGACGACCACGGCCACGCCGGACACCGCGCCCTCGGGGACGCCGATCGCCGTGAACGGGCCGCCCAGCAGCTCGGCGAGCGCCGGTTCGGCGAGCATGCCGACGACGAGGGAGGTGATGGTGATGCCGAGCTGGGTGCCGGAGAGCTGGAAGGACAGCTCCTTCAGCGACTCGGCGACCCTGCGGGCCCGTCGGTCGCCCTCGGCGGCGGCCTTCTCGGCGTCCGTCGCCTCGACGGTGACCAGGCCGAATTCGGCGGCCACGAAGAAGCCGTTGGCGAGAATCAGGAGGAACGCGGCTGCCAGAAGCAGCAAGGGGGTGCTCATGATGCCGCCGCCCCGGTATGTCGGGAGGGGGCGGCGCAGGTACTACAGGACGATCCGTCCATCGCTGGAGGGAATCACTCCTCGGGTAGCAGGGGGCCTCTGAAGTCCGGATGGAACATCAGGGGCGGAGGCGCCAGAAAACGCCTCCGCCAACAGATTAATCAAGACATGGGGATTTACGGCAGGGTGAACGTCCCGGAGTCAGCCCCGATGGCCCTCGGACTCAGCCCTGATGCTCCTCGGGGTCCTTGATGGCACGGGCCTCGACGAGCGCCCGCAGAGCGCGCGCGTCGGCGATGGCACGCTGCTTGGCGATGCCCGGCTGGATGCCGAGCGCGGGCAGGCTGGTGCCGTCGCTGAGGTTGAGGAACACCCAGGGATCACCCGGGCGGAGGTTCACCTGGACGATCTCGGCCCACTCCAGACGGCGCCTTCCGGCGATGTTCACCACGGTGACGCCGGACTCTTCGGCGACGACCTTGACGCGCGCCAGCATGGCCAGCACGCCGAACATGAGCGCGCCGGTGAAGATGAAGCTGAGGCGTTCGCCCGGGCCGAGCTTCTCCAGCAGCAACGCGACCGCCGTGATGACGACGAAGATCGCGGCGCCGGCCGTGAGCAGGACGGCCCGGGTACGGCCCGGCCGGAAGGTGACGGGCAGGGTGGGCAGTTCGGAGGACATCGGTGTACGGCCCCTCGGGTCAGAGGCGGCAGGCGTGGATGGCCGTCGTCAGGATGGCCCGTGCGCCGATGTCGTACAGGTCGTCCATGATGCGCTGGGCCTCCTTGGCCGGAACCATGGCCCGGACGGCGACCCAGCCCTCGTTGTGGAGGGGGGAGACGGTCGGGGACTCCAGGCCCGGCGTGAGGGCGACGGCCTTCTCGAGCTGCTCGACGCGGCAGTCGTAGTCCATCATCACGTACGTCCGCGCGACCAGGACGCCCTGCAGGCGGCGCAGGAACTGCTGCACCTTGGGCTCCTCGCCGTCCGCGCCGGTGCGGCGGATGACGACGGCCTCGGACTTCATGATCGGCTCACCGAAGACCTCCAGGCCCGCGTTGCGCAGGCTGGTGCCGGTCTCGACGACATCCGCGATGATCTCGGCGACGCCCAGCTCGATGGCGGTCTCGACGGCACCGTCGAGGTGGACGACGGAGGCGTCGATGCCGCTGTCGGCGAGGTGCTTGGCGACGATGCCCTCGTAGGAGGTGGCGACCGTCTTGCCCGACAGGTCCTCGACGCCCTTCGCCACGCCCGGCTTGGAGGCGAAGCGGAAGGTGGAGCGGGCGAAGCCCAGCGGCAGGATCTCCTCGGCGTTGGCGCCGGAGTCGATCAGCAGGTCACGGCCGGTGATGCCGATGTCGAGCTGGCCGGAGGAGACGTAGATCGCGATGTCGCGGGGGCGGAGGTAGAAGAACTCGACGTCGTTGACCGGGTCGACGATCCGCAGTTCCTTGGACTCGCGGCGCTGCTGGTAGCCGGCCTCATGCAGCATCTCCGCCGCAGGGCCGGACAGTGAACCCTTGTTGGGGACGGCGATGCGCAGCATGAGGTCGGCTTCCTTCGTTCGCTCTTATATGGGGGTGCGGGTGCTGGTACTCAGAGGTGGGCGTACACGTCGTCCAGGGAGATGCCGCGGGCGACCATCATCACCTGGACGTGGTACAGCAGCTGCGAGATCTCCTCGGCGGCCGCGTCCTTGCCCTCGTACTCGGCGGCCATCCAGACCTCGGCGGCCTCCTCGACGACCTTCTTGCCGATGGCATGGACGCCCTTGCCGACCAGTTCGGCGGTGCGGGAAGTGGCTGGGTCGCCGTGGGCGGCCTTCTGCTGGAGCTCGGTGAAGAGCTCCTCGAACGTCTTCTTGGACATGGTGGCGCCCACTCTACTGTTGTGCCGGCCGACCTATCGCCACGGCTCAGATACTGAACGCAGCGTGGCCGCGGTCGCCACGGCCGCCGTCACCGCCTCGTGTCCCTTGTCCTCGCTGGAGCCCTCGATGCCCGCCCGGTCCAGGGCCTGTTCCTCGGTGTCGCAGGTCAGCACGCCGAAGCCGACGGGGACGCCGGTCTCGACCGAGACCTGGGTCAGGCCCTGGGTCACGCCCTGGCACACGTACTCGAAGTGCGGGGTGCCGCCTCGGATGACGACACCGAGGGCGACGATCGCGTCGTAGCCACGGCCCGCGAGGACCTTGGCGACCACCGGGAGTTCCCAGCTGCCGGGGACCCGGAGCAGGGTCGGCTCGTCGATCCCCAGGTCGTGCAGGGCGCGCAGGGCGCCGTTGACCAGACCATCCATCACCTTGTCGTGCCACTGCGCCGCGATGACCGCGACCCGAAGGTCGCCCACATTGCGTACGGACAGCTCCGGTGCGCCCTTGCCGCTCACGTTCTTGTGTCTCCTCGTAGTGCTACTGGTTGTTGCAGGTGGACACGGGTGCCGTGTCCAGCCAGGGCAGGTCGTGTCCCATCCGGTCCCGCTTGGTGCGCAGGTAGTGGAGGTTGTGCTCGCCCGCCTGTATGGGCATCGGCTCGCGTTCGGTGACCTTGATGCCGTGCCGGACGAGGGCGTCGCTCTTGTCGGGGTTGTTGGTCATCAGGCGGACGCTCGTGATGCCCAGGTCCGCCAGGATCTGCGCGCCGGCGCCGTAGTCGCGGGCGTCGGCGGGCAGGCCGAGTTCGAGGTTGGCGTCGAGGGTGTCGCGGCCGTTCTCCTGGAGTTCGTACGCGCGCAGCTTGGAGAGCAGGCCGATGCCGCGCCCCTCGTGTCCGCGCAGGTAGACCACCACTCCCCTGCCCTCGGCCTGGATGCGCTGCAGGGAGGCGTCCAGCTGAGGGCCGCAGTCGCAGCGCAGGGAGCTGAACACGTCCCCGGTGAGGCACTCGGAGTGGACGCGGACCAGGACGTCCGCGCCGTCGCCGATCTCGCCGTGCACGAGGGCGACGTGCTCGACGCCGTCGACGGTGGAGCGGTAGCCGTACGCCGTGAAGGTGCCGTGAGCGGTGGGCAGCCGGGTCTCGGCCTCACGGCGGACGGTGGGCTCGGCGCTGCGGCGGTAGGCGATGAGGTCCTCGATGGAGATGATCGTCAGGCCGTGCTTGCGGGCGAACGGGATCAGCTCGGGCAGCCGCAGCATCTCGCCGTCCTCACCGGCGATCTCGACGATGGCGCCGGCCGGGCGCAGCCCCGCCAGGCGGGCGAGGTCGACGGCCGCCTCGGTGTGGCCGTTGCGCACGAGGACGCCGCCGGACCTGGCCCGCAGCGGGAAGATGTGGCCGGGGCGGACGAGGTCCGACGGCTCCGCGCTGCCGCTCGCGAGAAGCTGCAGGGTGGTCGCCCGGTCGGAGGCCGAGATACCCGTGGTCACACCGTGCGCGGCGGAGGCGTCCACGGACACCGTGAACGCGGTCTTCATCGACTCGGTGTTGTCGTCGACCATCTGCTGCAGTCCCAGCCGGTCGAGTTCCTCGGGCTCCATGGGGGCGCAGATCAGGCCGCGGCACTCGCTCATCATGAACGCGACGATCTCGGGCGTCGCGTGTTCGGCGGCGATGACGAGGTCGCCCTCGTTCTCGCGGTCCTCGTCGTCGACGACCACGACGGGGCGGCCCGCGGCGATGTCGGCGATGGCCCGCTCGATCGGGTCGAGAGTGAGGTCCTCGAAGCCGTCGGTGCTGTACAGGATCGGTGCCGTGGTCATGCCGGCGCTCCTTCCAGGACGGGCCGCGCGTCCTCGCGGGAGCGCAGCCACCAGTCGCGCATGCCCCACAGGACGAGTGCGCCGTAGATGACGTAGACGAAGCCGGAGAAGGCGTAGCCGTTGGCGAAGTTGAGGGGCACGCCGACCAGGTCGACGAGCAGCCAGGCGAACCAGAACTCGACCATGCCGCGCGCCTGGGCGTACATGGCGACGATGGTGCCGACGAATATGTAGGCGTCGGGCCAGGGGTCCCAGGACAGGGTCGGGTACGCCTTGAAGAGCAGCGCCACCGCGACGGTGCCGGCGGCGGCCGCTGCGATCATCGCGCCGCGCTCGCGCCAGGTGGCGAACCGTACGGTGATGTGGCCGTCCTCCGTCCGGCCCTTGCCGCGCTGCCACTGCCACCAGCCGTACAGCGCGACGAGCATGACGACCGCCTGCTTGCCCGCGCTGCCGGTGAGGTGGCCGAAGAAGGCGCCGAAGAGAATCAGGCCGGCCAGGAACTGTACGGGCCAGGTCCATATGGAGCGCCGCCAGCCGAGGGCGAGGGCGGCCAGGCCGAAGAGGTTGCCGATCATGTCCGACCAGAGGATGTGCTGGCCGAACAGGGCGAAGGCCTCGGAATTCAGCGAGTTCACTTGGCCGTCGCCCCTTCGGAGGAGAGCCGGTCGCCCAGCATCCGCTCGACGTACTTGGCGATGACGTCGACCTCGAGGTTGACCGGGTCGCCGGGCTGCTTCAGGCCGAGCGTGGTCAGGTCGAGGGTGGTCGGGATGAGGCTGACGGTGAAGTAGTCGGGCCCGGCGTCGACGACGGTGAGGCTGATGCCGTCGACGGTGATGGAGCCCTTCTCGACGACGTACCGGGACAGGTCCGCGGGGAGTGAGATCTTCACGATCTCCCAGTGCTCGGACGGCTTGCGCTCCAGCACCTGGCCGGTGCCGTCGACGTGCCCCTGCACGATGTGTCCGCCGAGGCGGGCGCCCACGGCGGTGGGGCGTTCGAGGTTGACGCGCGAGCCGACGGTGAGGGCACCCAGGCTGGAGCGGTCGAGCGTCTCCGCCATGACGTCGGCGGTGAACTCGTCGCCCTCGTGGTCGACGACCGTGAGGCAGACGCCGTTCACGGCGATGGAATCGCCGTGCTTCGCACCCTCGGTGACAACGGGGCCGCGCAGTCGGAAGCGACAGGCGTCGTCGAGGCTCTCGACAGCCGTGACGTGGCCCAGCTCTTCGACGATTCCGGTGAACACTTCCCGGGTCCTCCTGCCTCATTCGGGCACGGACTCCGGGGCTGTCGATGACGACAGAATGTACGAGCAGGAACACCGAGGGCGACGCCGAACAGAGCTCGCCACGGGGGCGAACCAATACGGCGGCGCGCACGAATGCCCGCCCGCCGCGCACTGCCTCCCATCCGGACTTTAACCGTCGGTCCAGGAATTTCACCTGGTCAACCGGCCGCTGGAGGCGACCGGGTCGCGGACTGTAACCGCCGGTTCGGACTTTCACCGACCCCGGAGTGCGCTGCTTCTGGTACAGGGCCAGTGTGCCACGCCTGATCGGTGTCCATGCGGGCGAGTGCTGTGGGGTGCCTCACAGGCTGCATGGCTGGATTTCTTCGACCCGGGATTGGTCCATACCTATTGACGCACTGGTCTAGTCCTCTCTAGGGTCGGCGCAACTTCCGCGGACAGGAACGACGTTGGGGTTCGGGAGACCTCGGCGTCCGCAGACTCCGCGCAGACGACCCGGCGGCGGTGACGACGGCCCTTGCCCGCCGCCGGGTCTCCCAAGTCCCCGTTCCTGGTGGTTCCGGCGGTTCTGGCAGGGTGAACGGCATGACCACCGCGACAGCCGACGAGTTCGAGACCCACCGGCCCCGGCTGTTCGGCCTGGCCTATCGGATGCTGGGCTCCGCCGAGGAGGCCGAGGACACCGTCCAGGACGCCTATCTGCGTTTCAGCGGCGCCGACCGTGCGCGGATCGAGCATCCGGCGGCCTGGCTCGCCAAGGTCGTCACCAACCTCTGTCTCACCCGGCTGACTTCGGCCAGGGCCCGGCGCGAGCAGTACGTCGGGCCCTGGCTGCCGGAACCGGTGATCACCTCGGACGGCACACTCGGACCGCTGGAATCCGCCGAGCAGCGCGACGCCGTGTCCATGGCGATGCTGGTGCTGCTGGAGCGGCTCACACCGACCGAGCGGGCCGTGTACGTCCTCCGGGAGGCGTTCGCGTACGGCCACCGGGAGATCGCCGAGGTGCTGGATCTGACGGAGGCCAACTGCCGTCAGCTGTACCGGCGGGCGGTGCAGCGGGTGGGTGAGGCGCGGTCGCGGTTCGAGCCGGCCCCCGAGCGACAGGAGGAGCTCGTCGCGTCCTTTGTGGCCGCGGCCCGGGACGGTGATCTGGCCCGGCTGGAGAAGCTGCTGGCGGCCGACGTGATCTGGTCGAGCGACGGCGGTGGCAAGGTCTCGGCGGCCCGGCGGCCGGTCGAGGGCCGGGAGAAGGTGTCCCGCTTCCTGGTGGGCCTGGTCGAGCGGTTCATGGAGGGCGTGCACTTCACGACGGCCGAGATCAACGGCGAGCCGGCGGTGGCCGCCTGGGCGGGCGACACGCTCCTCGGCGTGGTCGCGCTCGAACTGGGCGACGGTCTCGTCGTGCACGCCCGAGCCGTGGTGAACCCGGACAAGCTGGCGTTCGCGGGCCGTCAGCTGACCGGGGCGTAGAACACCCCCGAGGCCGGCTGTCACATTCCGCACCAGGTATTCGGTCCCAGCTGACGAGGGGTACTCCACCCAGGAGCGCCCGGCGTCCGAAGGAGCTGAACAGCATGACCACGATCCTGGTGACCGGCGGCACCGGAACGCTCGGCCGGCTCGTCACCGAGCGACTGCGCGCGGACGGGCACGAGGTGCGGGTGCTGAGCCGGCACGCCCAGCCGTACGCCGTCGATCTCCGCAAGGGCGGCCCCGGCCTGGACGCGGCGGTGGCGGGCGTGGACACGATCGTCCACTGCGCGTCCTCGCCGGGTGGTGGTGACGAGGAGGCGGCGGCGCATCTGATCGCGGCGGCGCGCAGGGCGGGTGTACGGCACCTGGTCTACATCTCGATCGTCGGCATCGACCGGGTGCCGTTCGGCTACTACCGGACCAAGCTCGCCGTGGAGAGGCTGGTCGAGGAGTCGGGGCTCGGCCGTGCTGCGGGCGACGCAGTTCCACGACCTGCTGGTACGGCTGTTCGGGATCCTGTCCAAGGCGCCCGTCATGCTCCTACCGGCCGGCGTGAAGGACCAGCCCGTGGAGGTGGCGGAGGTCGCGGACCGCCTCGCCGAACTGGCCCTCGTGGCCCCGGCGGGGCGGGTCGCCGACATGGGCGGTCCCGAGGTACGGACCCTCGATTCACTGGCGCGCGCCTACCTCAAGGCGACGGGACGGAAGCGGGCCGTGGTGAACGTGCCGCTGTGGGGGAAGGGGTACCGGGGGTTCCGCGCGGGCGGGCATCTGACGCCGGGGCGGGGGGTGGGTAAGGGGACGTTCGAGGAGTATGTGGGGCGGGTCGGGGGGCGGGGGCGCTGACCGGCGCTCCCAAGGGGTTTGGGTGGACTGGCGGTTGGCCAGGGTGGGTGGGCGTGGGCGGCGCCTGATCGGCGGTCCGGGGCGGGATTGAGCGGCGCCTGAGGGCGGTCCAGGGGCGGGCAGGCTCTGAACGGCACTTCCCGGGCAGGGCCTCGGCCTGGCTTCCAACGGCAGCGGTGACTGCCCGGCCGGGCGCGGGTGCAGGCGGGCGGCGCCTGATCGGCGGTCCGAGGGGGGGGCAGGCTCTGACTGGCGGTTCCAGGGGCTGCCAAGCCCTGACAGCGATCCCGGGCACGGCCACACCCTGAACGGCCCTTCCCGGCAAGCCGGCCTGCCCCCACCCCAAGGGCCCACTCTCGCCGGGCCCTTGCGGGTGGGAGCGGGCGGGTTACCGGCCCGGCGGTGCGAACAGGTCGTCCTGGGCGGCGTCCCGTGCGGTGAGCAGCGCGCCGCGCAGCACGGCGCCGCCGCCCAGACCGCTGGGGCGGACCACCGTCACCAACGGCGACATCCGCCGGATCCGCTCCTCCACCCGCCGGGCCAGCACGTCCCCGCCGGCCTGCCCGACCTCTCCGCCGAGGACCACGCAACCGGGGTCGAGGATCGCGACCACGGAGGCGACGCCGATGGCGAGGCGGTCGGCGAGAGCGTCGAGGAAACGGTCGGCGGACGCCGGGCCGTGAGACTGGTCGGCGGACACCGGGCCATGAGGATGGTCGGCAAGAGCCGCGTCGTGGCGTGGGCCGGCGAACGCCCCGGGGGCGGAGGCATGGGACGGCTCGGCAGGCGTGTCGTAGGCGTGGGACGCCTCGGCAGGCGCGCCGGGCGCGTCGACGATGCCGGGCGGTTCGGCAAGCGCAGCGGGCGTGTCGAAGGCGTTCGACGGTTCGGCAGGGGGCGCGGTGGTGGGATGCAGGTCGGCTCGCATCTGGTCCAGGGAGCCCGCTGTGGCTGCTGTGCCGTCCGCCCTGCCAGGCGCCTGCGTCACCGCTGCCCGCTCGCCGCCGGCGGCCGAGGCAGGGGTCGCGACGTCCGAAGGGCTGGTCGCCTCGGCGCGTTCCGAGTCGCCGGAGGCGGGCGTCGGGGTTCCTCGCCCCGCACGCCGATGCTCCCCTCCCTCGCCGCCGACCCCGGCGACCAGCGCCACGGCTTCCCTGACGACCCCCGCCGCCAAGGGCTCGTGCACAGCGGCGCCCTCAAGGCTCAGCCCGTACGCGCCCGCGAGTTCCACCACCGCCGCCGCCCCCGCCAGCGAGTGGAATCCCCCCGCGCAGTCCCCCGCCGACGGAAGCCCCGACGTGCCCGGCACCGGCAGGAACCCGATCTCGCCGGTTCCGCCGGAGGCCCCCCGGCGCAGGGCGCCGTCGAGGACCACGGCCGCGCCGGTGCCGTGGCCGAGCCACAGCAGGACGAAGGTGTCCCGGCCCCGAGCCGCTCCGTCGCGCTGTTCCGCGAGGGCGGCGAGGTTGGTCTCGTTCTCGACGTTGACGCGGGCCTCGGGGAACCGTTCCTGGAGCGCCGCCACCAGGCGCCGGTGCCATTCGGGCAGGCCCGTGGAGTCGCGCAGCTCACCGCTCGCCGGGTCGATGAGGCCCGGGGCGCCGATGCCCACCGTATGGAGCCGGTCCGCCCCCGCCTCCTTCACGACCCGCTCCACCAGCGCCACGGCCTGTTCCACTGCGGGCCCGGTCCCCGTGTCGCCGTCGATCGGCACCGAGGCCTCCGCGAGCACGGCCCCGACCAGGTCGGACACGACCACCGAGACGCCCTCGGTACGGACGTCCAGCGCCGCCAGATGGGCGCGGTCGGCGACGATGCCGTACAGCTTGGCGTTCGGCCCGCGTCGCTGTTCCCCCGCCTCGCCGACCACTGCGATCAGACCGGCGGCGGTGAGGCGTTCCACGAGGTCCGCGATGGTCGGCCGGGACAGGCCGGTCAGCTGTTTCAACTGCCCTGCCGTCAACGGGCCCTCCTGCTGGAGCAGGCGCAGGGCTAGCCGGTCGTTGATGGCCCGGGCGGTGCTCGGGGATGCGGGCATGCCGGGATCCTCCCACGGCTGGTTTATCCGCTATCTATCAGGCAGGGTCCCTGATAGTTTACGGCGGCGACCGCAGGCCCGGCACCGACAGTGGGCCGAGAACCAGGGAGGGGCCGCAGGATGAGCGCAGTGGTCGACGAACAGCGCGAGGTGAAGCGCGCCCGGTACGCCGTGGCGGCCGTCTTCACCGTGCACGGCGCTGTCACCGGCTCGTTCGCGACACGGGTGCCGTGGATCCAGGACCACGCCGGGGTCAGCGCCGGCCAGTTGGGGCTGGCGCTCGCCTTCCCCGCGCTCGGCGCGTCCGTCGCGATGCCGCTGGCGGGCAGCATCAGCCACCGCTTCGGCGCCCGGAACGCCCTGCGCGGACTGATCGCCCTGTGGACGCTCGCGCTCACCCTGCCCTCCCTCGCCCCCAACCTGCTGACCCTGTGCCTGGCCCTGTTCACCTTCGGCGCCACGGCCGGCATGGCGGACGTGGCGATGAACGCGCTCGGCGTCGAGGTCGAGAACCGCCTCGGCCGGTCGATCATGTCCGGGCTGCACGGCATGTGGAGCGCGGGCGCCCTGATCGGCTCGGCGGCCGGCACGCTCGCGGCGCATCTGGGCACCGACGCCCGGCTGCACCACGCGCTCGCCGCGGCCGTCCTCACCTTCCTCGGTGTCCTGGCCTGCCAGTGGGTCCTCGATCTTCAACCCGCCGAGGACGAGGAGCCGCCGCCCCGGTTCGCGCTGCCGCCCCGCTCGGCGCTGCTGATCGGCGCGGTCGGGTTCTGCGCGGTCTTCGCGGAGGGCGCGAGCCTGGACTGGTCGGCGGTCTATCTGCGGGACCAGCTGGACGCCTCGGCCGGTCTCGCGGCGGCGTGCACCACCGGCTTCACGCTCACGATGGCGCTCGCCCGGATCGCCGGCGACAAGGTGGTGGACCGCTACGGCGCCGTGCGCACGGTCCGGACCGGCGGCGTCCTCGCCACGCTCGGCGGCCTGCTCATAGTCGTGTCGGACCATCCGGCGGTGGCGATGGCCGGATTCGCGCTGCTGGGCCTGGGCATCGCGGTGGTCGTTCCGCTGTGCTTCGCGGCGGCGGGCCGCAGCGGTCCCAACCCCAGTCAGGCCATCGCAGGCGTCGCGACGATCACGTACACCTCGGGTCTCGTCGCCCCCGGCGCGATCGGCGGTCTGGCCCAGGCGACCAGTCTGATGGTGTCGTTCTGCGTGGTCACCGTCCTGGCCTGCGGCCTCGTCGTGTTCGCGGGCGTCCTGCGCGCCGGCGACCGCGACCGCCCGAAGGTCAGCCGCCCGGAGGCGGCGGTTCCCGACCCGCGCCCCTGAGGGCCGCGACCGCGGCAGCGCGAACGAGCTGATACGCGGGCCCGTCCGCTTCAGGACGGGCCGCCGTCCGGGGCGTCGTGCGAGGCCGGAAGCTCCCGTCCCAGGCGTGCGAGCGGGGACAAGGCCATCACCACCGGGGACAGCATCATGCCTGCGGCCGTCACCAGGAGGCTGGTGCGCAGCCCCCACTCCGCCGCGAGAAATCCGCCGACCAGAGAACCGAGCGGGGTCATCCCCATGCCGACAAACGTGATCGTCGCGGCTGCCCGGCCCTGCATCCCGTCCGGAGTGACGGCCTGCCGGACGGCCATGACCGTGACATTCACCAACTGGCCGCCGAACCCGAACACGAAGCCGACCGCAAGGAGCGCGGGAACCGTCACCGCGGAGGAGCCGTGCAGCGCGGGCACACACAGGAACGCGCCGTCGCCGAGTGCCGCCGCGCACACGAGCACCGGGCCATGACCGAACCGGCCCGGCAGGCGGGCGGCCAGCAGTGAGCCCAGCAGCGCACCCGGTCCCGCCGCCGCGAGCGCCAGCCCTACGACGGTGCCCGACAGGTGCAGTTCCCGAGGCAGGAAGAGCAGGTAGCCGGTCATCATGGCCGCGAAGGAGAACTGGAAGGCGGCCGAGGCGAGGCACACGGTCCGAAGTGCGGTGTCGCCGGCGACGAAACGCAGGCCCTCATGAATCCGCCGCCAGACCCGAGGGGGGCGTTCCGGGCGCTCCGGGAGTGATTCGGCTCGGCGGATCCGCCGGATCGACAGGAACGACAGTGCGAAGAACAGCGCGCTGGAGGCGGCAGCGATCGGCGCCGACAGCAGGGACACCAACGCACCGCCGAGGGCGGGGCCGCCGATCTGGGCCGCGGACCGGCTGCCCTCGAGCGCGCTGTTGCCTCGCACCAGTTGGTCGCGTTGCACCAGTCGTACGAGAGACGCCTGGTAGGCCACGTCGAAGAACACGGACAAGGTCCCGACGGCGAAGGCGAGCGCGAGCAGGCCGGGCAGGCCGAGCAGGCCGAGCAGGCCGGCCATGGCGGCGGCGCCCAGGGCCAGGGCCCGACCGGCGTCCGTGAGCACCATCGTCGTGCGCGTCCGCCACCTGTCCACCCACGCGCCGGCGAAGAGCGAGAACAACAGGATCGGCGCCTGCCCCACCGCGCGGAGGACACCCAGCTGACCGGCACTGGCGTCGAGCGTCAGGACGGCGAGAAGCGGCAGAACCACGAGACTTGCGTGTTCACCGAGTTGGGAGGCCGTCTGCCCCAGCCAGAGACCGCGGAAGTCGGGGTCCCGCCACAGGCTTGACGGAACAGGCCGATCGGAACCGGATACAGCGGAGGAAGCGGACGCCACGGGGATCCCTCGGGTTGCCGGCAACGAGGCCCGCCACCGAGCACATGCAAGGTGCACCGGCAGATCAGGCAGGGAAAGGCTCGCTGTGCCGCAACATCAAGGGCAGCGCGCGATGACAGGCCGGTCAGGGCCTACAACGTCAACGCGCGCTCGGAAGACCGACCATGTCTCAGCTCCTCGTGGATGACTCGTCGTGGATGACTCGTCGCGCCCGGACCCTAGCCGTCGGCGGTCCGACGCGAAAGGCGGCATCACGTCACCTTCGTCACCGACGAAACGAGCTGGCCGTCAGTGCGCGAAGCCGTGTGCTGCGCCGAGTTGTCCTCGCGGCTGCCAGGGCGTACGTGGCCGGGGCGGGCGGCGAGGAGTCCTGCGATCGCCTCCGATACCACCAGAGCGATCAGGGCGGTGAGCGGCACCCGCCAGCCGCCGGTGGCGTTGTGGAGCACCCCCATGGCCAGCGGGCCGAGGCCGGCCAGCAGGTAGCCGACGGTCTGCGCCATCCCCGAGAGTTCGGCGGCGGCCCGCGGGCCGTCCGTGCGCAGCCCGAGCAGCGTGATGGCCAGGGGGAAGGCGCCGCCGGTCGCCGCGCCGAGCAGGCACACCCACACCCAGCCGAGAGCGGGGGCCAGCAGCAGACCTGCGAGCGCGATCAGTTTCGCCACGATCACGGCCACCACGAGGATCCTCTGGCTGCGCATGCGGGCGGCGACAAGGGGGACGACGAACCCCAGCGGAATGCCGATGGCCAGCATCACCGACATCATCAGCCCGGCCTGGCCGCGTGTGTAGCCGCTCGCGTGCATGATCTGCGGCAGCCACGCCACCAGCACGTAGAACATCAGCGACACCAGCCCGAGAAACGCCGACACCCACCAGGCGAGCGCGCACCGCAGCAATGATCCGCCTGCCGTCCTCGGCGGCACAGGCGGCGATGCGCGATGTCTGCCGCGCGCTCCGGGGGCGGCCAGCAGCCACCACACCGCCGCGGCCGGCACAGCGGGCACCGCCCACACCGCAAGCGCCGGCTGCCATCCGATCGCGGCGCACAGCGGCACCGCGACTCCGGCGGCGAGTGCGCCGGAGACGGCCATGAGGGTCATGGCGAGACCGGTGAACAGGCCGATCCGCTGGGCGAAGTGGTCCTTGATGACGGCGGGCAGCAGGACGTTCCCGATGGCGATACCGGCGCCGGACAGCATCGTTCCGGCGAAGAGCGCCGCCGGCCACGGCACCGCCCGCACGGCGGCGCCGAGCGCCAGGACCCCGAGGGCGGCGGACACGGCGGCGTGCGTTCCGAACCGGCGGGCCAGGCGGGGTGCGAGCCAGGCGAAGACGCCCAGGCACAGGACCGGCAATGTCGCCAGCACGTTGACCTGGGTGTCGGAAAGGGCCAGTGCCTCCTGGACGTTCCCGATGAGCGGTGTCATCCCGGTGATCGCCGCGCGCAGATTGGCGGCCAGCAGGATCAGGCCGGCGATGAGCCACAGCTTGGTTTTCACGTGTGTTTCCCCCCATGCACGTGCGTTCCCCCATGAACGAGCCCGGTGGCCCTCTCCCTGGTCCCGGGAGAGGGCCACCGCTCGCGAAACGCGTTCCGGTCAGACACTCACGCTGTGGTTGACCGGACACTTCGCCCTGCCCGCCGTACGGAACGCCGCCGCACCGGCGGCCCCGCCAGAGAGAGGCGTGCCGAGTTCCTTGAGGATCTCGTCGGACAGCAGGTCCTCCTTGCCCTTCAGGGCGTCGGCGACCTTGGTGTCGGAGACGAACACCAGCTCCGCGGCGATGTTGTCCTGAACGATCCGCGCCAGGTTGTCCAGAGCCACCCCGATCGGGTCCGACGGCAGCTGCGCCGTGGGGATGTCGATCAGGTGGGTGTCCACCTTCTGCTGGTTCATCATCGGCTTGATGATGATCTCCGCCTGGTTCAGCACCGACGTCGTCCAGATCGACAGCACCACCGTGTACAGGTCGGCCCAGGCGGCCTCACCGATCTGCGCCCGCCACTTCTTGCACAGGCCCTGCACGCCGGAGATCTGCGCCGCGGCGGCATGCTGCATGTTGACCCGGATCGACGGGTAGACGCGCCCCGCGAAGACCTGGAACGAGGCGATGTCGAAGGCGCGGGCGCGGATGGAGTCGGCGATGAACGTCAGTGCCTCGTCGAGGATCTTCGCGCAGGAGTCGTGCAGTTCCTGCGGCAGGTTCGCCGCGGCGAGGTTGTTCTTCGCGGTGGTCAGCTTGTCCGCGAACGCC
The DNA here is from genome assembly GCF_052068475.1 of Streptomyces sp. SD31. NCBI lineage: Bacteria > Bacillati > Actinomycetota > Actinomycetes > Kitasatosporales > Streptomycetaceae > Streptomyces > Streptomyces sp. SD31. The sequence goes on from NZ_JBQHCX010000003.1 coordinate 89,727, forward strand.
TGCAGCGGCGTCGTCCAGGCGTCGGTGGCGGGGCCCTTCATCGCCACCATGTCGAGGTCGTGGGCGTCGATCCGGTCGGCGTTGGAGACGTTGGGGACCTTGTCCGACAGGTACTCCGCGAGCGTGGAGTAGATCCCCAGCGGGACGTGGGCGATGGACTTCGCCAGCTCGAACTCCTCCGCCACCGGGTGCTCGACGTACTGCTTGCCCTTGTGGATGAGGGTGAACGTGCCGCCTTTCGCGTCGTTCTGCACGACGATGACGGGTCCGAGATTCTTGACCAGGTCGGCCTTGAGCGCCGCGTAGTTGGTGCGCATGGCCGCGTTCACCGCGCGGATGGAGTCCCGGGCGGCGGTCCGGGTGCCCGCTGCGTCAGCCATGTCCACCGCGTCCGCGGCAAGAGCCGCGTCGGGGACGGATGCCGCGTTCGGCCGGGCTGTCGTATAGCCCAGGAACGTCGCGGCGCCTATGCCCGCGCCACCAATGAATTTCCGTCGTGTTGCCATGACTTGCTCTCCGTAACGAATTGGTCGTCAGGTGTTCCCGCCGTGGGGAGCGGTGGCGTGGGGGGAACTGACCCGCCGGGAGCCGCGAAGGGCCGGGACGCGGGGAGCAATGCAAGAAAAGGGAGCTTCCCTCTCCGACAGCGTGGGGCTGTTGGGGCGCCGGAGAGGGAGAACTTCGGGGTGTTACGTCAGTGCGCTGTGGGAGGGAACGACGACGCCGTACAGGTCGGCGATCGTCGCCAGCGCGCTCTGGTGGATCTGCTCGGCGGACAGCCCGCCCCCGACCGACGGCAACGGCCGGGTGGCACAGGCGTCCGCGACGACGGTGGGCTTGTTGCCGCGCAGGAACGCGCCCTCGGCGGTGAACGTCACGCACATGTGCGTCATGAACCCGGCGATGACCAGGTCCTCGTTCCCCGCCCGGTCGACGAGCCTGCCGAGGTCGGTGTTCACGAAGGCGTTGGGGGCCTTCTTGACCACGGTCTGTTCGCCCTTCGCGGGCTTGACCCTGTCGTGGATCCGGCCGATCGGCCGGCGGATGTCGTACGGGGTGTTCTCCCCGCCGTCATTGACGATGTGGATGACCTTTCCGCCCGCCTCGCGGGCCGCGCTCAGCAGCTCGGCCGCGGCGTCCAGGGCCGCCTGCCAGCGGGTCAGTTCCATCACACCCCGGGTGTAGGTGTTCTGGTAGTCGACCATGATCAAAGTGGCGGAGGCGAGCGAAGCCGGCTTGTCGGCCAAGCCGTTGAGCCTGCGCAGCGTCGTCGTGCCCGACGTGTCCGCGTCCGCCGCCTGCGCGGGGCTGTCGCCCAGCCGGGTGGCGCCGAACACCCCGGCGCCTCCGACGGCGGCCGCACCGCCGACCTTCAGGAATCCGCGGCGGGACGCCATGTCAGGCCAGCTCTTTGCCGGAGGCGACGACCACGCCGTACGCGTCGGCGATGGCCGCCAGCGCACTGCGGTGCAGCTCGTCGGCGGACACGTCCACGATCGACCGCGTGGCGCACGCGTCCGCCGGAACAGTCGGCTTGTTGCCGCGCAGCGCCGCCGACGCCGACGTGTACGCGATGCACATGTGGGTCATGAACCCGGCGACGATCACGGTCTCGTTGCCGGCCTCGTCCACGAGCTTGCCGAGTTCCGTGCCGTGGAAGGCGTCCGGGGCCTGCTTGACGACCACGGACTCGCCTTCGATCGGCGCCACGGCGGGGTGGATCGCGCCGATCTCCGCGCGGATGTCGTAGGGCGAGCCCTCGCCGCCGTCGTGCTGGACGTGGATGACCTCGGCTCCGGCCCGGCGGGCCCGGGACAGCAGGTCCGACGCCGCTTCCAGGGCGGGCTTCCAGCCGTCGAGTTCCATCGCACCGCGGGTGTAGGTGTTCTGGTAGTCGACGAGGATGAGCGTCGAGGAGGCGAGGGCCGCGGGGGTGGTGTCGGCGCCACCGAGTTCGCGCAGCGTCTTGCTTGCCACAGGTCTTCTCCAGGGTTCTGCCGGGGGCATGGGTAAGTTGTTCAACAGACCGCTGTTCAACAGACTGTTGAACACACATACGACGCTATGACGCGAACCGGGATGTCGGCAATGACGCGCTATTTGCAGAAACCGACGCCCGTGTCCGTGAGCGAAACGGGGGCCGCAGGGTGGGGACCGTGAACCGGTTGATCGTGATCGTGCTGTTCGAAGGCGTCGACCTCCTCGACGTCACCGGCCCGCCGGAGGTGTTCTCTCTCGTCCCGCGCGAGACCACGGAGCGGGTCGGCTACGAGGTCGTGCTGGCCGCCGAGACACCGGAGCCGGTGACGACGGCGGCGGGCGTGCGGATTCTGCCCGACACCACGTTCGACGAAGTCGGCGCACGGGCGATCGACACCCTGCTGGTGCCCGGCTCGGTCGAGGTCGACGGCAAGCGCCGCATCCACCCCGTCGTCGAGCCCGGCACGGTGGCCCGGGTGAAGGCGTTGGCCGCCCGCGCCCGGCGCGTGGCCTCGGTGTGCGTCGGTGCGCACATCCTCGCCGCCGCGGGGCTCCTCGACGGCAAGCGCGCCACCACGCACTGGTCGACCGCGCAGCGGCTCGCCGCCGACCATCCGGCGGTGCTGGTCGACCCGGATCCCATCTTCATCCGCGAGGCGGGCGAGGTCTGGACCGGCGCGGGGATCAGCGCCTGCCTGGACCTGTCCCTCGCGCTGGTCGCGGAGGACTTCGGCGAGGCGGTCGCGCTGCGCGTCGCTCGCCAGCTCGTGATGTACCTGAAGCGACCCGGCGGTCAGTCGCAGTTCAGCGTGCCGTTGGAGCAGGTGTCCACGACCCGCCGCATCGAAGACCTCCGGCACCACATCCTGAACAACATCGACCGGCGCCTGACCGTCCCTGACCTGGCCGCGTACGCGCATGTCAGTGACCGGCAGCTCACCCGGATCTTCAAGACCGAACTCGGTACGACCCCGCACGCCTACATCGAGTCGGCCCGGGTCGAGCTGGCCGGCAACCTGCTGGAGACCACCGACGACACTCTCGAACGGATCGCCTCCCGCTGCGGGTTCGGCACCGTCGACACCCTGATCCGGGCCTTCCGCCGCCGCCTCGCCACGACGCCGAGCGAGTACCGGGCCCGGCTGCGCGCCACTCCGGTCCGGCACACGACGTAGAGCGCGTTGTCTCAGCGCGCCAAGTCGTAGGCGTACGACGCCGTGAAGGTCCCCGGCCTCCCCTTGCACCCGTCGGACTCCCCCGGCAGTTTCACCCACAGGTAGGCGTCGATCCGCGCCTCACCGGTGCTGAGCGTCGGCGCCCGGCCCAGCTTGCGGCCCGCCGGATCGCACCAGTCGCCGTCGGCCGGGGCCCCGGCGCCGTTGCGGCTGGTGTCGATGACGGCACCCAGGCTCGCCGGTCCGCCGAGGGCGTCGAGGACCTGTCGGCCGTAGGCGATCTCGTCGGCCGTGGCGTGGAAGTTGGAGACGTTGCTGAAGATGCCGTCGGACGACGCGGCCGAGGCGGCGCCGGCCTGCTTCAGCCGCTCCGCCTGCTTCGCGGGCGTGTTCCAGCCGGAGTGCCCGGCGTCGTAGTACACGCGCGCCTTCGGGTTCGCGGCCTTGAAGGCGCGGCCCGCGCGGGCCAACGAGGCGAAGCGGTCGGCGCGTTCCCCGGCGGAGAGACACTCGGACTGGGCGACGGAGTCGGGCTCCAGGATCACGATGACGTCGCCGGAGCCCAGCCCCGCGGCGAACCTGTCGATCCAGGCGTCGTAGGCGTCGAGGTCGGGCGCCCCGCCCTCGGAGTACCCGCCGCAGTCACGGTCCGGTATCGCGTACGGCACGACCACCGGCACCCGTCCCAGCGCCGACCCGCCCGAAGTGACCGCGCGGACCCGGGCGGTGACGGTCTCCGGCGTGAAGTCGGCGAACCACACCGCGGCCGGCTGGGCGGCGATCCGGGACTCGATGACGGCATGGCGCGGGTCGCCGGCGTTGTCACGGACCCACTCGAGTACCTGGGAGTCGGGGTGGCGGTAGAGGCGGGCGGACACCACGGCCGGCTGCTGCTTCCGCTCGGTCCTGGTCGGCGAGGGAGGAGGGCTCGCGGGACTCGTGGGGCCGGCCTGCTTCTTCGGAGTCGGTGAAGTGGCCGTCGGCGAAGGGGACTTGGTGACCGACGGGGAGGCCGAGGGCACGAGCGGCAGGGACTGAGAGCTCGGCGTGCGCGTCGTCGCGGGCGGCCTGGCCTCGTGGGAGCGCCCCCTGTCGTCGAGCGCGGAGATCATGCCGGTCGCGGTGCCGACAGCCACCACGACGGACGCAGCCACGACCATGGCATGGCGCCGGGCCGCCCTCCTGCGCTCGGACCTGCGTGCGGCCAGTCGCTGGGCACGTAAGCCTGGCACGGTCCTGCTCCCCCTCCCCCGACAGCGAGCGCGTTCCCCCGTTCTGGGGAAGCGCCGGGCCCGCCGACACTCCCGCCAGCCTAAAGCTGGGACTCTGCCCCCATGGCGCAATGCGAACAATTCACCACACCTGTGGACGCGGTCATCTCCCGTATGCGCGCCCTCGACGCGACCCTGCCCCAAGCCGACGGAGTCGCGGTCTTCAACCGCGTCTACCTCACCGTCACGGAGGCGGTCGACCGGCACATCGACGGCGGCCGGTTCACGGACGCGCGGGCCGCGATCACGCTGGACGTGCGGTTCGCGGAGCGGTATCTCGCGGCGGTGCGCGCGGCCCAGGACGAGGGGCGCCCGCCCGCCTGCTGGCGGCCCCTGTTCCAGATGCGCCGCCATCCCGGCGTACGACCGCTGCAGTTCGCGCTCGCGGGCATCAACGCGCACATCGGGCACGACCTGGCGCTCGCCGTGGTGGACGCCTGTCGTAGCCTCGACTGCGAACCCGCCGAGCTGGAGGACGAGTTCGACCGCGTGGGTGATCTCCTCGTCTCGCTGGAGGAGCGCATCCGCGAAGATCTGATGCCGGGTCCCGACCTGTTCCAGATCGCCGACCCGCTCACCCATCTGCTCGGCTCCTGGAGCCTGGAGCGGGCCCGGGACGCCACCTGGTCGGCGGCCCGTGCCCTGTGGGCGCTGCGCCGACTGCCGGACGTCGCCGAGGAGTTCACCGAGCGGCTGGACGGGGCGGTGGGGTTCGCGGGCCGCATGCTGCTCACGCCGCTGCCGGACTGATCCGGCCACACGCGTGCCGTACCGCTTCAAGGCCCCTGCATCCGCGTTAGGTTGACCGTTGAACTGCCTCGGGCGAAATGACGCAAAGGAGCGTACGCATGGCCATCCGGCTGGGACTGCATCTCCCGCAAGCGCGGCAGTACGACATCGGACGCGATGTACCGGAGGTGGCACGCGCCGCCGAGCAGATCGGCTACGACAGCCTGTGGGTGTACGAGCGCGCCCTGTTCCCGGAGCCCGCGACGCAGGGCCTGTACGGCATCCCGGGACTCCCCTGGCCCGAGCACTACCGCGGTGTGCCGGACCCCCTGGTGACGCTGACCCTGGCGGTCACCGCGACCGAGGGGGTCGAGCTCGGAACGGGCGTCTTGGTGGCCCCGCTGCACCACCCGTTCCGGCTGGCCAAGGCCCTCGCCACGCTGGACGCGGCGAGCGGCGGCCGGCTGGTGGCGGGCCTGGGCACGGGCTGGTCGCTGGACGAGTACGCGGCCGCCGGAGCGGCCCCGTTCGAGGAGCGTGGCCAGGTATTGGACGAGATCCTCGACGTCTGCGAGGCCGTGTGGGGCCCGGACCCGGTGACCTACGACGGCCGCCTCACGAAGATCGCCTCTTCCGTGGTCGGGCCCAAGCCCGCCCGGCCGGTCCCCGTCCTGCTGGCGGCCACCAGCAAGAAGGCGATGACCCGGCTCGTCGACCGCGCCGACGGTTGGTTCCCCATTGCCATGGGCGCCGAGCAGCTCGCCGCCGGCCTGCGGCAGGTGCGGGACCTCGCTGCGGAGCGCGGCCGCACCCGGCCGCTCAGGACAGCGGCGCGGATCAACGCGCTGCACACGCCCAAGGCGTACGACGGCGAGGACCGCCAGCCCTTCCAGGGCAGCGTCGGACAGATCGTGGAGGACCTGGCGGCCCACGCCGAGTCCGGCGTCGAGGAGTTCTACATCGACGTCCAGTGCACCTGCCGGGACGGCCAGGAGCTCAAGGACGTCGCCGCCGAGGTGTTCGAGGCGGTGCGGGCCGCCGGGATCTGACCGCGGCCCGGATCAGTCCTCGGGGAGCTCCACCGGTGCGATCTCGTCGTACACATCACCCGGACCGGGGTTGACCGGGTCGGTGGCGCCCCCGAAGTGGTGCATGACGCCCCAGACCGCGTTCAGCGCGGTCTGGATCGCGCCCTCGGCCCAGCCGGCCGTCCAGGAGATGTCGTCGCCGGCGAGGAAGATGCCCCGCTTGTCCTCGGCCAGCCGGTCCTGCATGAAGTGCGTGAACAGGCGCCGCTGGTAGCGGTAGTGGCCCGGCAGGTTGGCCTTGAAGGCGCCCATGAAGTAGGGCTCGTTCTCCCACGACACCGTCACCGGGTTGCCGATGATGTGCTTGCGGATGTCGACCTTCGGGTAGATCTCGCCGAGCGACTTCAGCATGACCTCCATCCGCTCGTTCGCGGACAGCGGCAGCCACTTCAGACTGTCGTCGCACCAGGTGTACGACAGGCAGATGACGGCCGGCTTGTCCGGGCCGTCGTCCAGCAGGTAAGTGCCGCGCGTCATACGGTCGGTCAGCGTCATCGACATGACGTCCCGGCCCGTCTCCTCGTCCTTGTCGAGCCAGAACGGCCGGTCGACCGGCACGAAGAGCTTGGAGCTCTCCATGTAGTGGGTGCGCTCGATGGCGGTCCAGTGGTCGATCGGGAAGAGCGAGTCGTCGCAGGCGATCTTCGACAGCAGCATCCAGGACTGGGCGGTGAAGACGGCCGCCTGGTAGGTACGGATGTCGCCGTTCGCGTCGGTCACGGTGATCCCGTTGCCCGCGGTGCGGTGCAGCCGGGTCACGGCCGGGCGGGGCGCGCCGTTCTCGTGCAGCTTCGCGAGCGAGGTGCCGTAGGCCCAGTGGACGATCTTCTCCGGCTCGCGCTCCCAGAGCCTCAGCGGCAGCTGCTGGGAGCCACCGACGATGCCGCGGTGGTGGTCGTCGGCCTCGGTGTAGACGACCCGCAGGATCTCCAGGATGGAGTTGGGGAAGTCGGTGTCCCAGCCGCCGGTGCCGAAGCCGACCTGGCCGAAGATCTCGCGGTGCCGGAAGGACTTGAAGGCCTCGGAGTCGCAGAGGAAGCCGTAGAAGGTCTGGTTGTCGAGCTTCTCGACGAGCTTCGCCCAGATCTCGCGGATGCGCGGGACGTCACGCTCGCGCATGGCCCGGTTCATGTCGGAGAAGTCGGCGCCCTCTTCGAGGCACTTGTTCCAGGCCTCTGCGACGTCCCGGTAGACCTGCGGGAGGTCCTCGATCGTCTCGGCGTAGTGCGACTCGCCCTTGAGGTCGACGACCGTCGAAGGGGTCGCCTCGGCAAGGGGGTTGGGGAAGGGCCGGGTCTCCAGGCCCACGAGGTCGATGTAGTGCTGGAGGGCCGTGGAGGACGGCGGGAAGCGCATCGCGCCCATCTCAGCCGTCAGATCCTCGGTGTTCGGGCCGTCGAAGCCCACGGTCCGCAGCCGCCCGCCGATCTGGTCGGCCTCGTACACCACCGGCTTGAGACCCATCTTCATCAGCTCGTACGCGGCCACGATGCCGGAGAGCCCGCCGCCGATGACCGCGACCTCGGTGCCGTGCTCGGTCGCGGGTATCTGGCCGAGCCCCGCCGGGTGGGCGAGGAAGTCGTCGTACGCGTACGGGAAGTCCGGGCCGAACATGGTGATCGGGGGCTGCTGCTCGTCGGCGTGCTGGACGGCGTTGGGCACCGTGGACGTCATGGGGTACGGACTCCTTGCACAAACAGGGACTGCGGGGGGAGGGGAGCGAGGCTCAGATCAGGGAGCCGTAGAGACCGGGGCGGCGGTCCCTCAGATACGGGTTCGCCTCGCGGGAGGCGGCGAGGAAGACGGGGTCGACGTCGGCGAGCACGAGCTCCTCACCGCGCCCGGCGCGGGTACGCGCGACCCCGTCGGGGCCGGCCAGGGTGGAGAGGCCGACGAACTCGAACTCCCCTTCCTGGCCGACCCGGTTGACGTACGCGACGTACATCTGGTTCTCGAAGGCCCGCACCGGGATCATCGACTCGGCGACGAACTGGAACGGGTGCATCTGCGCGGTCGGCACGACGAGCAGGTCGGTGCCGGCGAGGGCGTGGGCGCGGACGTTCTCCGGGAACTCGACGTCGTAGCAGATCAGGATGCCGACGCGGAGGCCGTCGATCTCGGCCTGGACGACCGGCTGGTCCCCCGCCGTGAAGTGGTCGCGCTCGAAGCAGCCGAAGAGGTGGGTCTTGCGGTGGTTGGCGAGCCGGGTGCCGTCGGCGGAGATCAGCTGGGCGGAGTTGAAGACGGCGTCGCCCGCCCGCTCGGGGTAGCCGTAGGCGATCGCCAGGCCGTGCCGCGTCGCGGTCTCGGCGATCGCGTCCGCGCAGTCGCCGTCGGCGGGCTCGGCGAGACGGGCGATGTCGTCGCCGATCGCGTACCCGGTCAGGAACATCTCCGGCGCGACCAGCAGCCCGGCGCCCGCGGCGGCGGCACGGCCCGCGGCGTCGTCGAGCACCTTGAGGTTCTCGACGGTCGAGCCGGGTCGGCCGGAGCTCTGGAGCAGGGCGGTGCGCATGCGTGTTCCTCACCGGGCGGAAGGGGGGCAGGAGGGCCGTGTAGGGGCCATGTAGACGGTACGGGCGGCTGAGCAGGGGGGACAAGAAGGAGCCGTTGCGCGCCGGTGAGCGGTTTGTTGCGTGCACCAGGGCGCCGACGGCGATTCGTTGCGCGACCTCCGTCGTACCCCCGGTCCTCCTCGAGGCGCACGCCCGACCGGCCTCCCCCGCCGGACGGCCGAGGCGAGGTCCCGTCCCCGGCGCGATGTGGTGCGGGCGCGCCGCCGGGAGAGTGGGACTGTCCACTTCACCTGCGGAAAGGACTGCCATGAAGCGCCGTACGAAGATCGTCGTGCTCGGCTCCGCACTGCTGCTCACCGCCGGAGCAGCGGGCTCCGCGGCCGCCTCCGGCGACCATGAGAAGCCGCGAGAGGCCGCCGCACTCACCGGCACCGCCAAGCTCTACCGCTCGGCCGGGGACGACATCACGTTCTCGTTCGACGCGCGTCTCGCCGCCGCGGACAAGGCCGACCCGATGAAGGCGACCGGCACCTTCGAGTGGAGCCACTACCGGAACGGCGAGGGCGCCTGGGCGAAGGCGAAGGTCGACTGCCTCGTCACCGGGGGCAAGGTGGCCGTCGTCTCCGGCGTGGTCACCGACACGGACCTGCCGGGCGAGAAGGGCAAGCGGGTGGGCATCACGGTGCACGACCTCGGCCGCCACGACCGGCTCGGCTACAGCTGGGCGACGACCGAGGACCTCGGCCCGAAGAACCTGCCCAAGTGCGTGAGCTCGGCGCCCTTCGAGAAGGTCAGGAAGGGCACCGGCGACTTCACGGTCGTGCCGTGGCAGCCCGATTTCTAGCCAGGGCCAGCGCCGTCACCAGGTAGGGAACCGCGAGCAGCGCGAACACCGTGCTGTGTGCCGCCCCCGTGCCGAGCAGCGCGTACACGCCGAACGTGGCGACCGTGGCCAGCTCGGTGCCGAGGCTCGCCACCGAGGTGAGGGTGGCCCGGCGGGACTCGTCGATACGGTGTTGGAGGCGGACGTCGGCGAGCACCTCCGCCACCTGGAACCCGCCGAAGGCGAGGCCGACCAGCGCGATGCCGGCCGTTGTCCCGGCCGCGGCTCCTAGGGCCAGGGCGAGCGCGGAGCCCGCGAGCAGCGCCGCGAGCCCTCTGGTGCCGAGGCGTTCGGCCGGCCCGGTCAGCAGGCTTCCGGCAGTGACGCCCGCCCAGATCAGCAGGATCAGATAGGGCACGGTCGCCTCGGCGACGCCGAGGTCCCGGACCAGCAGCGGGGTGTACTCGTCGAGCGCCCCCCATACGGCGGCGACGGCGGGGATCAGCAGCAGCGCACCGCGCACGGAACGGTCCCCGCGGACCTCGGCGAGTCCGGTCCGCAGGGTCGTCGCCCAGCTGTCGCCCCCGGTCTCCGGCGGCACCCGGTGCTCCGGGAACCGGGTCGCCGTGGCGGCGGTCAGCAGACAGGCCACGATGCTCGCCGCGCCGACGGCCGGGTAGCCGCCCAGCGCGACGACGGGTGCGGCGAGGCCGACGGAGGCCATCGTCGCCACCAGTCGCGCGGCCCGGGCCCGGCCCATGACCCGCGCATAACGGTCGGCGGCGCCCAGCCGCTCCAGCTCGTCGTACACCAGCGCCTCCAGCGCACCGGAACCGAGCGCTCCGCCGGCGCCCCACAGCACGAAGCCGAGCGCGAAGGCCCAGTACGACGGCGCCAGCACCCACAGCCCGAAGCCGACGGCGGTGAGCAGCGGGCCGAGCCACAGCAGCAGCCGCCGCGAGACGGCGTCGGCCCAGGCGCCGGAGGGGACCTCCAGCAGAACGGCGGTCACCGACCACAGGGCGAACAGGGAGGAGATCTGCCAGAGCGACAGGCCGGTGTCGGCGAACAGCAGCGCGTACACCGGGTAGAGCAGGACGAAGTCGTCGAGGAACGAGTAGCCGTACAGCGTGACCGTGAGCCGCCGGACACCGGTGGCGGGCACACGCGCAGGTGAGAGTGTCATGAGGCCTTCCCGCAGGGACTGTTCGGACACCGGGGGTACGGCGTCCGAGGCGGCCCTCGGGAGGCACGGCTGGTGGATCAATGTCGCCAGGTCATGGCATCGATGATAGGCGGGCGGGGCGCGCAGACGCAGCGGGAATGCGGTGCCGGGTGCCCTTCCCCAGGAGGAGGCGGGCGCCGGACACCTCCGCCGAGCGGCGACGGACGTCGGCCCGCGGGAGGACGCCGGAGCGCGAAACGGCACGCGAGACTGCGGACATGGACGCCACCGAGATCCACGACCTGCCGTTCGTCGACGCGCACACGTCGATCGTCGCCGCGGAACCGGACGCCGTCTGGCGGGCTATCGCCGAGACCGTGGACCACCCCTTGTTCCACGTGGTCACCGCGGTACCGGGGAAGGAGCTGGCGCTCGCCGGAAGCCATCGCTTCTCGACGTACGCCTTGGTCTTCCGCTTGGAGGAGGCTGCCACGGGGCACACCCGGGTGCGTGCCGAGAGCAGGGCCACGTTCCCCGGCCCGGCCGGGCGCCTCTACCGGCTCCTCGTGATCGGAACCCGCGGGCACAAGGTGGCCGTACGGCGCATGCTGAGGACGGTGCGCAAGCGCGCCCTTCAGGGGCGCGGGGCTGTATAGACGTGCGGCTATAGACGTGCGGCTCCGCCGCGTGGGCGCGACAAGCCCCCACCGCCCCGCAGAAAAACACTACGTAGGTGACCCCGAAGAAAACCGCCGCAGCAACGGCGACAACACCAACACCGACTTGGTCCGCTCCACGAACGGCTCCCCCGCGATCCGCTCCAGCACCCGCTCGAAGTGCCGCATGTCGGAGGCGAAGACCTGCACGACCGCGTCGGCGTCCCCGGTGACGGTGGAGGCGGCCACGACTTCCTGGTACCGCTCCAGCCCCCGCCGGATGGTGTCCGGCGAGGTGTTGTGCCGACAGTAGATCTCGACGAACCCTTCGGTCTCCCAGCCGAGGGCCGACGGATCCACCCGTACGGTGAATCCGGTGATGGCTCCGGTGGCGCGCAGCCGGTCCACGCGCCGCTTCACGGCGGGCGCGGAGAGGCCGACGAGCTGCCCGATGTCCGCGTAGGAGCGGCGGGCGTCCTCGGCGAGGGCGTGCACGATGCGTTCGTCGAGATCGTTCAGCACTGCGGGTGGTTCACTTCACTTCTGGTGTTGCAAGACGGGAACGGCGATAGCCGTACAGGAAGTAGAACACGAGACCCGCGGCCATCCAGCACCCGAAGACGACCCAGGTCACGCTGTCCAGGCTGAACATGTTGTACGCGCAGAACAGGAAACCCAGCACCGGCAGCACCGGCCCGAACGGCACCCTGAACGTGCGCTCGAGCTCCGGCCGCCGGTAACGCAGGACGATCACCGCGATGTTGACCAGCCCGAACGCGAACAGCGTGCCGATGCTGGTGGCGTCGACGAGCTTGCCCAGCGGGATGAGGGCGGCGAGCGCACCGCAGAACAGGGACACGATGACGGTGTTGAGGCGGGGCGCACCGGTCTTCCGGTGCACCTTGCCGAGCGCCTTGGGCACCAGACCGTCGCGGGACATCGCGAAGAGGATGCGGGTCTGGCCGTAGAGCACGGTCAGGACCACGCTCGCGATGGAGATGACCGCGCCGAGGGCGAGCAGCGTGCCCCAGAAGGACTGGCCGCTGACGTCGTTCATGATCGCGGCGAGGGAGGCTTCCGAGCCCTCGAACTTCTTCCAGTTCCAGGCGCCGACGGCGACACCCGCGACCAGGACGTACAGCGCGGTGACGATGATCAGCGAGAGCATGATCGCCCGCGGCAGGTCCCGCTTGGGGTCCTTCGCCTCCTCACCGGCGGTGGAGGCGGCGTCGAAGCCGATGTAGGAGAAGAAGAGCGTGGCACCGGCGGCGCTCACGCCCGCCATGCCGAGCGGCATGAAGTCGGCGTAGTTGCCGGACTTGAAGCCCATGAAGCCGACCGCGCAGAACAGCACCAGCGCGGCGATCTTGACGGCCACCATGATCGTGTTGGCGCGGGCGGACTCGCGGACGCCGCCGAGGAGGAACACCATCGCCAGCAGGACGACGATCAGGGCGGGCAGGTTGATGATCCCGCCCTCGCCGGGGGCCGAGGACAGCACGGCCGGGATGGTGACGCCGATCGTCCCGTCGAGCAGCTCGTTGAGGTACTCGCCCCAGCCGACGGCGACGGCGGCCACCGACACGCCGTACTCCAGCACCAGACACCAGCCGCAGACCCAGGCGACGAGCTCGCCCATCGTTGCGTATGCGTACGAGTACGAGGAGCCCGCGACCGGGATGCTGCCCGCCAGCTCGGCGTACGACAGGGCCGAGAACAGCGCCGTGAGGCCGGCGATCACGAAGGCCAGGGTGACCGCGGGGCCGGCCTCCGGGACGGCGTCGCCAAGGACGACGAAGATGCCGGTGCCGAGGGTGGCACCGATGCTGATCATGGTGAGCTGCCACAGCCCCAGGGAGCGCCGCAGGGACCCTCCCTCACCCTGGCCACCCTCTGCGACCAGGTGTTCCACGGGCTTGCGACGCATCAGGCGCGTGCCGACACCCGGGGACGGGGGGCCTGTCTGAGTGCGGTTGTTCGGGGGTGCGCCTTGGTCGAGCACGCGCTGACTCCTTCGTCGCTGCCTCTCAGGGCGGCGGGGACCGGCGGCACCCTGCGACAGCAGGAACCCACCGAGCGGGGTCCCTGCCACGCCACGTACGAGGCGACAGCCTATGAGGAGCGGCGTTGCCGTCGTAATGCAGCAACCTTGCGCGTACCCGCAAGATCATTGCGTTCCTGGGGGTTGGGTGAGGGTTCGTTGCGCGGTGGCTTTCGACCGTTGCGCGGGGCTCTCAAAGGACCTTCACCAGGAACACGCGGGCATCGGCCCGTTCACGCCGTACGCCGTCGGCGTCCAGGTGGGCCCAGCGGTCGATGCAGGTCACTGTGGGCGGGCATCCCGGCCGCGCGTCGAGCGCCGCCGCGCGGGTTGTCGTCGCCGGCACCGAGGCCGCTCGCCCCCGCCGCCCCTACCCGTCCCATCCTGAAGGGGCTCCGCCCCTTCCACCCCGCGAAGGGGGCTCGGCCCCCTGGACCCCCGCTCCTCAAACGCCGGAGGGGCTGAATCCAGCCCGGCGCCCGAGGACGAGGCCACGCCATCCGCAGCCCCCACCCACCCGTAGAGGGCTTGGCCTCTCGGCGCCGTTCCCGGCATTCCAGCCCACCCGGCGTCCGAGGACGAGCCACGCCATCCCCAGCCCCCACCCACCCGTAAGGGGGCTTCACCCCTCAACGCCGGACCAGGCATTCCAGCCCACCCGGCGTCCGAGGACGAGGCCACGCCATCCCCAGCCCCCACCCACCCGTAAGGGGGCTTCACCCCTCAACGCCGGTCCAGGCATTCCAGCCCGTCCGGCGTTTGAGGACGAGGCCCGTTCAGGGCCGAAGCGGGGGTCTGGGGGCGCAGCCCCCAGCGGGGGTCCGGGGCAGCGCCCCGGGATGGGACGGGTAGGGGCGGCGGGGGCGAACCCCCATGGGCGTTGCCGCGGCGTCAGCTCCAGCTGGCGTGCAGCGGCTTGCCCTCCGCGTAACCGGCGGCGCTCTGGATGCCGACGACGGCCTTCTCGGCGAACTCCTCGAGAGAGCCCGCACCCGCGTACGTGCAGGACGACCGCACGCCCGCGATGATCGAGTCGATCAGGTCCTCCACACCCGGGCGGTCCGGGTCGAGGAACATGCGGGAGGTGGAGATGCCCTCCTCGAACAGGGCCTTGCGAGCGCGGTCGTACGCCGACTCCTCCGACGTACGGTTGGCGACGGCCCGCGCGGACGCCATGCCGAAGGACTCCTTGTAGAGCCGCCCGCTGGCGTCCTGGTGGAGGTCGCCCGGCGACTCGTAGGTGCCCGCGAACCAGGACCCGACCATCACGTTGGACGCCCCGGCCGCGAGCGCCATGGCGACGTCGCGCGGGTGCCGGACACCGCCGTCGGCCCACACGTGCTTGCCGTACTTCTTCGCCTCGGCGGCGCACTCCAGCACGGCCGAGAACTGCGGCCGACCGACGCCGGTCATCATGCGCGTCGTGCACATCGCGCCCGGACCGACACCGACCTTGATGATGTCGGCACCGGCCTCGACGAGGTCCCGGACACCTTCCGCGGCGACGATGTTGCCCGCGACGATCGGCACCTGCGGGTCGAGCGCCCGCACGGTCCTGATCGCGGCGATCATCGACTCCTGGTGGCCGTGCGCCGTGTCGATGACGAGCGTGTCGACGCCCGCGTCGAGCAGCTGCTTGGCCTTGCCCGCGACGTCGCCGTTGATGCCGACGGCGGCCGCGATGCGCAGCTTGCCGTTCGCGTCGACGGCCGGCGAGTACAGCGTGGCGCGCAGGGCGCCCTTGCGGGTGAGAATGCCGGCGAGGCGGCCGTCGGAGTCGACGGCGGGGGCGTAGCGCCGGTTGTGGTGGTCGAGGGTGTTGAAGGCCTCGCGCGGGTCCTGGTCGGCGTCGAGGAGCAGCAGGTCACGGGACATGACCACTTCGAGCTGGGTGAAGCGGTCCACGCCGGACAGGTCGGAGTCGGTGACCACGCCGATCGGCTTGAAGTCCTCGTCGACGACCACACCGGCGTTGTGCGCGCGCTTGGGCAGCAGGGCCAGTGCGTCGGCGACGGTCTGGTGGGGGGCCAGCACGATCGGGGTGTCGAGGACGTGGTGGCGGCTCTTGACCCAGGAGATGACGTCCGTGACGACGTCGATCGGGATGTCCTGCGGGATGACCACCAGACCACCCCGCCGGGCCATGGTCTCGGCCATACGGCGGCCGGCGATGGCGGTCATGTTGGCGACGACCAGCGGGATCGTGGTGCCCGTGCCGTCCGGGGAGCTGAGGTCCACGCCCTGCCGCGAGCCGACCGCGCTGCGGCTCGGGACCATGAAGACGTCGTCGTACGTCAGGTCGTACGCGGGCTGGATGTCATTGAGGAAACGCACGTGCTGCACATCCCAGTCGATCAGAGGTGGCCCCCGGACAGGTCAGCCAGGGGGAAGAGCACGTACTTCATTGTCCCATGCTGACCGGAACGTGATGCACGGTCGCATCATCCAAGCAGGTCAGAGGGGCCTTAGGAGGATCCTCCGAGAGCGACCGTCACGGAGAGTGCCGGCGTGCGGTCCGCCGCCTCGGAGAAGACCTCCTGAGCGATCTCCCACTCGTCGGGCCTCGCCGTCGCGTAGGGCCGCCAGTTCCGTACGACGATCAGCAGCCCCTGCTCGACGGCGCCCTCGGGCCAGACGGTGTGGTCGGAGAGGGAGTCGGCGAGGGCGTCCCAGTTGCGGCCGAACCAGTCGGGCAGGTCCAGGGCGCGGGCGCAGCGGTCCATCAGGCCCGCCTTGTCCGTGACCCCGTCGAGGTCCAGCGTGACCACGAGCTGCGTCATCTCAGTACCGCCAAGGTCGTAGTGATCGTCGATGTACATCGCCGATGAACGTCGCCGATGAAGGTCACCGATGAAGGTCACCGATGAACGAAGGGACGGCCCCGCACGGGCCGCCCCCTGACTTTCCTGACGTCCCGTCAGTGTCCGTCCGGGTCCGCCCTGTTGAGCGCGGGCTTCGGCGTCTGTCCCGCCGTCATCAGCACGTCCGCCGCCGCCGTGTCCGTCACCAGGCTGGTGACGAGTCCCGACCGCAGCACCGCGTCGATCGCGGCCGCCTTGCGCTGTCCGCCCGCGATCGCGACGACCTCGGGGATACGGCGGAGCTGGTCGGCCTTGACCGTGATGCACCGCTCCCCCAGGTCCCGTCCGACCCGGCGGCCCTCGGCGTCGAAGAGGTGCGCGGACATCTCGGCGGCGACGCCGAGGGAGGCGTAGTGCGCCCGTTCCTCGTCGCTGAGCATGTCGTGCACCGTCGAGATGCCCGGCTCCCAGGAGCCGATGGAGACACAGGCGACCGTGACCTTGTCGAAGTACTCGAAGGCCCGGGCGATCCCGGTCTGGTGGCGCAGGGCCACCGCGGTGGCCGCGTCCGGCAGCAG
Source organism: Streptomyces sp. SD31 (assembly GCF_052068475.1). Lineage (NCBI taxonomy): Bacteria > Bacillati > Actinomycetota > Actinomycetes > Kitasatosporales > Streptomycetaceae > Streptomyces > Streptomyces sp. SD31. Next base: position 106,550 of record NZ_JBQHCX010000003.1, read on the forward strand.
CATCGGCGCGTAGATGGGGTGGGCGTCGCCGCCCGAGACCTGGGCGGCACGGCGCACCGCCTCGACCGAACCGCGTTCGGCGGTCCCGGCGTCGTACACACCGGTCAGCTGCACCACCGTGCAGGGCGGCAGCCGGTCGAGGGCGGCCGCCATGTGGATGGTGGACCGCCCCCAGGCCAGGCCCAGCACGTCCCCCTCGTTCACGAGCTCGCCGAGCAGGTCGGCGGCCACTTCTCCCAGGTTCTCCGGGTCGGGCGACTCCTCGGCCTCGGCCGGGGACTCGACCACGACGGCGTGCCTGAGGCCGTAGCGGGCGCGCAGCGCGTCGGAGCGCTCCGCGTCCAGCTCGGCCGGCACGCGGATCTCGATACGCACCAGATCCCGTTCGAGAGCGGTCTCCAGGACCCGGGCCACCTTGAAGCGGCTGACGCCGAACTCCTCCGCGATCTGGATCTTGGACTTGCCCTCGAGGTAGAAGCGGCGGGCCATGGCCGCCGCCTGCACCAGCTCAGCGGGTCCCATCCGCATGGCTGACCGGCCCGCCGACATACCCGACACGGCGATCTCCTCACTGCTGTTCACACTCTGGATTCGCCGTTCATCCTTGCAGATCCGGCGCTCTTGATCCGCCCTGATGGCGGCCGTTCACATTCCCTTGGTTCAGTGGTCGCATGCCCAGGCCGCGGTCTTCGTGACCGCCTCCGCCTGAGCGCGCAGTGCGCGGACCGCTTCGGCGGGGTCCTCGGCCCCGTACACCGCCGATCCGGCGACGAAGACATCGGCGCCCGCCTCGGCGCACCGCTCGATGGTCGAGGCGGAGACCCCGCCGTCCACCTGGAGCCACAGCTGAAGACCGTGCTTGCTGATCAACTCGCGGGTGCGGCGAATCTTCGGAAGCATGATGTCGAGAAACGCCTGACCACCGAAGCCCGGCTCGACCGTCATGACCAGCAGCATGTCGAGCTCGGGGAGCAGATCCTCGTACGGCTCGATGGGCGTCGCCGGCTTGAGCGCCATGGAGGCACGCGCGCCCTTGGCCCGGATCTCCCGGGCCAGCCGCACGGGTGCCGCGGCGGCCTCGACGTGGAAGGTGACGGAAGAGGCCCCCGCTTCCACGTACTGGGGCGCCCACCGATCGGGGGCCTCGATCATCAGATGGCAGTCCAGCGGAGTGTCCGTCGCACGGGCCAGCGACTCTACGACCGGCACGCCGAGCGTGAGGTTCGGGACGAAATGGTTGTCCATGACGTCGACGTGGAGCCAGTCGGCTCCATCGACCGCCTTCGCCTCGTCCGCGAGGCGGGCGAAGTCGGCGGACAGGATGCTGGGGCTGATCTGCGGGGCCATGACCCAAGACTGCCATGCCGGAGGACGAATGTTCGCGCCGGTACAGACCTGAGACGTTCATCGGATGTTGTGTCCGGTTCGCGCATGCCATGCCGGGCGGCCGACCGGCTCCGCAGACGGCTGCGGGGGTGGCCATGACGGAGCCCCAGGAGCAGCGCCGGTCATGGTCGGGCCGGCGGGGCGTCGCGCATCTGGTCTGCGGCCGACGCACCAAGTGGCTGGTGCTCGTGCTGTGGCTGGCGGCGCTGTTCCTGACGGCGCCGTTCGCCCAGAAGCTGACCGACGCACAGGACAATGACGCGGCCTCCTGGCTGCCGGGGTCGGCGGAGTCCACTCAAGTCCTGGAGATCTCCGAGAACTTCAGGCCGGAGCAGATCCCCGCGGTCGTCGTCTACGCCCGCGACGGCGGCCTGACGGCACAGGACCGGGCGGCGATCACCGAGGACGCTGCCGCGCTCAAGCAACTGACCGATCACGGCATACGGGGCGCCGAGACCCGGGGGCCGGTCTTCGACCGCGAGGCGGACCCGCAGGCGGCCCAGCTCCAGGTCCCGATCACCATGGACGAGCAGGGCTGGGAGCGCATCGCACCCGCTGTCGACTCCATCCGGGACATCGTCGGCGAGGGGGGCGGCGGGCTCGCCGTGCACATCACGGGCCCGGGCGGCACGTCCGCGGACTTCGCGGAGGCCTTCGAGGGCATCGACTCCACGCTCCTGCTCTCGGCGATGACGGTGGTCATCGTCATGCTCCTGCTGACCTACCGCAGCCCGACCCTGCTCCTGGTCCCCGTCATCTCCGTGATCGTCGCCCTGTTCACAGCGCAGGCCTGCATCTACTTCCTGGCCGAACACGGCGGCCTGACGGTCAACGGCCAGAGCGCGGGCATCCTCACGGTCCTGGTCTTCGGAGCAGGCACGGACTACGCACTCCTGCTCGTGGCCCGCTACCGCGAGGAACTGCGCCGCCACGAGGACCGCCACGAGGCGATGGCCCTGGCCCTGCACCGCGCGGGCCCGGCGGTGATCGCCTCCGGCGCGACCGTCGTCCTGAGCATGCTGGTGCTGCTGGCGGCGGAGATGAACTCGACGAGCGGCCTCGGCCCGGTAGCGGCGATCGGCGTAGCGGTAGGCCTGCTGGCCATGCTCACCCTCTTCCCCGCCCTCCTCGTCATCTGCGGCCGCTGGATCTTCTGGCCGGTGATCCCACATCTCGGTACGGAGAACCCGGACAAGCGAGGCGTCTGGGCCCGCATGGGCCGCCGTATCACCCACCGCCCGCGCATGGTCTGGGCCGTCACGGCCATCGCCCTGGCGATCTGCTCCCTCGGCCTGATCCAGCTGCGCGCCGAGGGGCTGAGCAACGCGGACGCGTTCACCGACAAGCCGGACTCGATCACCGGCCAGGAGGTCTCCGCACGCTACTTCCCGGCCGGCAGCGGCGACCCGCTGGTCATCGTCAGCAACCAGGCACAGGCCGTGCAGGTGGGCCGCGCGGTAGCCGAGACACCGGGCGTCGTCCCCGACTCGCTGGGCCTCCCGCCAGCAACGAAACCGTCGTACGACGGCAAGGTGCTCTTCGAGGCGACGATGACGGCCCCCGCCGACAGCGAGGCCGCGAAACAGACCGTCGAACGGGTCCGCGACGCCGTCCACGAGGTGCCGGACGCGGACGCTCAGGTGGGCGGCGGTGCGGCGGCCCTGCTGGACATGGACAAGGCGACGACCCACGACAACATACTGATCATCCCACTGGTCCTGCTCGTGGTCCTGCTGATCCTCTGCGCCCTGCTCCGCGCCCTGATCGCCCCACTCCTGCTGATCGGCACGGTGATCCTGTCGTTCGCCGCCGCGCTGGGCATCAGCGCCCTGGCCTTCCGCCACCTCTTCGACTACGCGGGCGAGTCGACCGACTTCCCGCTGTTCGTCTTCGTCTTCCTGGTGGCGCTGGGCATCGACTACAACATCTTCCTCACCACCCGCATCCGCGAGGAAGCCACCCACCAGGGCACCCGCCCCGGCGTGGTCGCCGGCCTCGCCGCCACCGGCGCCGTCATCACCTCGGCCGGCCTGGTCCTCGCCGGCACGTTCGCCGCCCTGGGCACCCTCCCCATGGTCGCCTTCGCCGAGATCGGCTTCGCGGTCGCACTCGGGGTACTCCTGGACACGTTCATCGTGCGCTCGGTCCTGGTGACAGCCCTGTTCCTGGACGTGGGCCCGAAGGTGTGGTGGCCGCATCGGCTGGCGCGGGAGGACGGGGGTACGGCGGCAGTTCCGGAGGCGGAGGAGGGGGTAGCTCAGCGGGGCGATTGACCGGGGACGCGGCGCGTCCGGCCCGGGCATTCGGCTCAGGGCCCTTACACACATGGCAGGGCACATACACACATGGCAGGGCACATTCGCACACGGCCAACGGCACCTCTCAACGCCCGCCCGCACCATCCAGCCCGTCCGGCGTTTGAGGACAAGGCCCCTTAAGGGCCGAAGCGGGGTCTGGGGCGGCAGCCCCAGCGGGGCCCAGGGGCAGAGCCCCTGGGGATGGGACGGGTAGGGACGGCGGGGGCGAGCAACAGCCGCGGCCCGCACCGACACCGGCCGACAAACAACCGACGCCGCGCCGTACACCCCGCCTCAGCCCACCTAGCCCACTAGCCCACCTGGCCCACTAGCCCGCCAGGCTCACTTTCCGAATCAGGGCCAAATACATCGCATCCGTCCCATGCAGATGAGGCCACAACTGCACATCGGGCCCCTCCCCCAACTCCGGCACCCCGGAGAACAGCCCCCGAGCATCGATCAGCTCCCCATCCCCCCGCTGCTTCAACACGTCATCGACAACCGCCCGCGTCTCGGCAAGATGCGGCGAACAAGTGGCGTACCCGACCACCCCACCCACCCGCACAGAATCAAGAGCGACCTGCAACAAGCCCCGCTGCAGAGGCGCAAACCCCTCCAGGTCCTCCGGTCGCCGCCGCCACCGCGCCTCCGGCCGCCGCCGCAGGGCCCCCAGCCCGGTGCAGGGAACATCCATCAACACCCGGTCGAAGCTCCCCGCCCGCCAGGCCGGCCGCGTCCCATCGCCAACGATGACCTGATACGGCCCCGGATTGCCCTCGAGAGCCTTGGCCACGAGCCCCGCCCGATGCGGCTGCTTCTCGGAGGCGAGCAGCATGGCCCCCCGCTCGGCGGCCAAGGCCCCGAGCAGCGCCGCCTTGCCGCCGGGCCCGGCACACCCGTCGAGCCACCGCGCATCGGGCCCGTCGAGGGGAGCGTTGGCAAGGGCGAGCGCGACGAGCTGACTCCCCTCGTCCTGCACCCCCGCACGCCCTTCCCGCACGGCCTCGATCGCCCCGGGCTCGCCCCCCTCGGCCAGCCGCACGGCATACGGCGACCAACGCCCCGGCTCAGCGGCCTCCTCGCCGAGCAGCTCCGCGGTCGTGGCCCGCCCCGGCCGCGCGACCAGCGTCACCTCGGGCCGCTCGTTGTCGGCCTGGAGCAACCGCTCGATCCCGGCCCGTCCACCACCGAGCGAGTCCCACAACGCCGAGACGACCCACCGGGGATGCGAGTGCACGACGGAGAGGTGGTCCTCGGGATCCTCGTCGTAGGGCGGTGCGACCCGCTGGATCCACTCGTCGAGATCGTGCTGCGTGACTTTCCTCAGCACTGCGTTGACGAACTTGGCCCGCCCGTCCCCCAGCACGACTCGCGCGAGCTCCACAGACGCGGACACGGCGGCATGCGGCGGAATCCGCGTCCCCAGCAGCTGATGCACACCCAGGCTCAGCACATCGAGCACCGGCGGGTCGACCTCACGCAGCGGCCGGTCCACGCAAGCGGAGATGACGGCGTCGTACGTCCCCTGCCAGCGCAGCGTCCCGTACACGAGCTCGGTGGCGAGCGCGGCGTCCCGCCCGTCGAAGTCGCCCTTCTCCCGCGCCTTCCGCAGCAGCGGCGGCAGCACGAGGTTGGCGTACGCGTCCCGCTCGTCCACGGCACGCAGCGCCTCGAAGGCGAGAACGCGGACGGGGTCCTTCTTGGGCCGTCGGTAGGGCTTGCCGGGTTTGCGGGGCCGACGGGAGGTGTCGCTCACGAAAAAGGTGCTCCGGATTGCTGGATGAGATGTACGACCAGCCTACGTCGCACCGCCGGCCCGACGTACGGCTGGTCACGCCCGAGGCCATCCCGTCGGTCAGGCGCCGAGACCATCCCGTCGGTCAGGCGCCGAGGCTCTCCCCGTCCCCGATCCGCACGCCCCGCGCCCAGTCCGCGGCCCGCATCGGCTTCTTGCCCTGAGCCTGCACCCACAGCAACTCGACGGCGTACGACCCGGTCCCGACGTACACATTGTTCTTCCCGACGGACAGCGCACCGGGGGCGAGATCGTCCCGCCCGGGCACCGGCTGCACCTGGATGAGCTTGAGCCGCTCGCCACGGAAGACGGTCCAGGCACCGGGGGCAGGGGTGCACCCGCGCACGACACGGTCGACGCGCAGCGAGGGAGCGCTCCAGTCGATGTGGGCGTCCTCGACGTTGACCTTGGGTGCGAGGGTGACCCCCTCCGACGGCTGCGGTACGGCTTTCAGCGTGCCGTCCTCGATTCCGTCCATGGTCGCGGCGAGCAGCCCGGCGCCCGCGAAGGCAAGGCGGGTCAGCAGGTCGCCGCTGGTGTCGGTGGCCCGGACCTCCTCGGTGACGGTCCCGTAGACGGGCCCGGAGTCGAGCCCTTCCTCGATCAGGAAGGTGGAGGCCCCGGTGATCTCGTCGCCCGCCATGATGGCGTGCTGCACGGGAGCGGCCCCACGCCAGGCGGGCAGCAGCGAGAAGTGCAGGTTGACCCAGCCGTGGGCCGGGATGTCGAGGGCGACGCGCGGCAGCAGGGCGCCGTAGGCGACGACGGGACAGCAGTCGGGGGCGATCTCCCTGAGCCGCTCCAGGAACTCGGGGTCGCGCGGCTTGGCGGGCTTGAGCACCTCGATCCCGGCATCCGCGGCCCGCTCGGCCACCGGGCTCGCCACCAGCCTGCGCCCACGCCCGGCCGGCGCGTCGGGCCGCGTGACGACGGCGGCCACCTCGTGCCGCCCGGAGGCGATCAGAGCGTCCAGAGCGGGAACGGCGACCTCGGGGGTACCGGCGAAGACAAGCTTCATGGGTGGGTACGGGCCTCTCGGGCGGGGGTGGTTGGGCAACACACAAGTCTATGGGCGCGGAGCACAGGGGCTCACGTCGGCAGCACCGCGAACGAATGCGCCCCTCGTGAGCCCCGCGGGAGAGTTCAGCCGCTCGGCCAACTGGAAGCGTCTGGTGCGAGGGCAGGCACCTGTCCGAGGCCCAAGACCGAGGCGCACCACCCCACCCGGGGGCGTAGGCATATGCCCACACGCCCCCAATGCGTGACCCGCGGAGCGCTCCCGCGTTGGTCAAGAAAGAGTTGACCACAACGGGCCGCGTGCGCCGAATTCGCGGCCCTCTCCTTTTCACGCCGGTTCGAGAGGCTTGTTCATGGCCGACCACGCAACCCACGACGCCCAGGCTCGGGCCAGCCTGCACTTGCTGGTGCGGGACATCGAGCGGGTCCGCCGGCAGGTGGACGCACTGCGCACGCTCACCGCCCAACTGGGCAACGTCTACCGCCCGCGCCGCTCCGGCCCCTCCACGGGCTTCGTCGTCTACGGACGCGCCCCCGCCCCGACGGTCCGTCTCGCCCAGGAGCTGCGGGACAGCGTCGAAACCCTGGTCACGGCAGCCGTGGACTTCGACCGCTCACTCGGCTTCTCCTGGGACGCGGTGGGTTCCGCCCTCGGCGTCACCAAGCAGGCGGTCCACCGTCGCTACGGCGCCCGTCGCGCGGCCGCCCAGTCGGCGGCGGAGACCGAGCGGACGACCGAGCCTTCGGGATCCCGGACGGTCAACGTCACCACCGCCCTCCCCCCGGTACCGACGGTCCCCGCGGCCCGCTCCATGCCGACACAGCCGACGGCCGGCAGCCCCGCCCTCCGCGACGAGGCCCGACCCACGGCGTTCCCCGGCCCGCGCAACGGCTGACGCTCCCTCACTCTGCCCTCCTGGAACGCGACCGGGAGGGCAGCGGCATGCCGAGCCACCGGAAAGCCGGCCTCACGGGCAGGAGGACCGCACCCCAGGTCGCCCACGAGCCACCAGGCACCAGGCACCAGGCACCAGGCACCAGGCACCAGGCACCAGGCACCAGGCAGTGTCGCCCGATGTCAGGCACCAGGCAGTGTCACCCGATGTCAGGCGGATCAATCCGAACCCGCACCGCGACCGCATCCCCCCCTCCCCGCGCCATCCGCGCCGCCTGCGCGGCCTTCAACGCGGCAGCCAACGCGGCCCCCCTCCCGGGCGGCACCCGGATCAACGCCCGGTCCCAGTGCTCCCCGGGCGGCGGTGCCCCCACGCGCCGCGGCCGCCCCACCGCCGTGACGGGCAGTGGCACGGGCCCCAACACCTCGGCCTCCGGCGGCATTTCGACCGTACGGAGGAACTCGGCGACCGCCTCCCCCGGCCCGGCCACGGAAGCCATCCGGGACACCGGCGGAAACCCCAGCTCGGCCCGCTCGGCAAGCTCCCGCACCGCGTGTCCCACGGGATCCCACCGCACCAGCGCCTGCACGGGCCGCAGCGTGGGCTCGGCGACGACGACCACCGTCCCCCCGGCGCTCTGCGGCCGTACCAGCGAGGCAGCCCCGATCCAGCGCCGCAGCGCGTCCTCCCCCGCCCGCAGATCGGGCCGCCCGAGCATGGCCCAGCCGTCCAGCAGCAGCGCCGCCGCGTAACCGCCCTCGGCGACGGGCTCGGCCCCCGGCGTACTCACGACCAGCGAGGGCGTGCCCGGCACGGTGTCCAGCACATGCTCACGCCCGGAGGTCCGCACCGGAACGGCGGGAAAGGCCCGCCCCAACTCCTCGGCGGTCCGCCGCGCCCCGACCACCTGGGCCCGCAACCGGAACCCCCCGCACTCCGGACAGTGCCAGCCACCCTCCTCACGGCCACACCACCCGCACCGCAGATCGACCCCTGAGCCCTGCGCCTCCAGGGGCCCGGAACAGTGCCGGCACCGAGCGGGGGCCCGACAGTCGGCACAGGCCATCCGCGGCACGTACCCCCGCCGGGGCACCTGCACCAGGACCGGGCCCTGCCGCAGCCCCTCCCTCACCACCTGCCAGGCGAGAGTGGGCAGCCGAGCGGCCCGAGCCGCCTCGTCCCGCGCAAGATCCGCATCCCCCACGGTCCGTACGAGCGGGGCCGCGCCCCGTACCCGCTCCCGGCCGGCGACGAGCGGCCGGGCCCAGCCGCTCTCCACGAGCTGGGCGGCCTCGACGGTGCAGCTCCAACTCCCCAGCAGAAACCCACACTTGTCCTGTGCGGCCCGAAGCAGCAGCACTTCCCGCGCATGAGGCTGCGGGGCATGCTGCTCGCTGTGGCTGTCGTCGCCGTCCTCCCACAGCGCGACCAGCCCAAGATCCTGCACCGGAGCGAACATGGCGGCCCGGGTCCCCACGACCGCCCGCACGCTGCCCCGCCGCACCGCGAGCCACTCGCGATACCGCTTCTCGGGCCCGGCATCAGCGGTCAGTACCGCATGCCGCCCCTCGCCCATGAGCGCCGTCAGGGCGGCATCGACCCGCGCGACGGCCCGCCCGTCCGGCAGGACGACCAGCGCACCACGCCCGGAGGCCAGCGTCGCGACGACGGCCCGGGCCAGCTCCTCACTCCACTCGGGCCCCGGCAGCGCATTCCACACGGCCCGCGGTGCACCCCCGGAGGCCAGCGCCTCCAGAAAGACGGCGCCCCGCTCATACCGCCCCCAGGACCCCACCTCGGGCCTGCCGGGAGCCGGAAGCGCCTGCGGCGAAGGCCGCTGCTCGGCGCGCGCACTGCGCGGCGGCACGGCCAGCTGCAACACATCGGCCAGCCCCCCGGCATACCGGTCGGCCACGGCCCGCGCGAGCCCCAGCAGTTCCTCGCTCAACACCCGCTCAGGCGAAACGACCTGCGCGAGCGCCGCAAGCGGCCCGGAGTAGTCGGACTCGGCGAGCCGCTCGATCAGGAACCCGTCGATCAGCCCCCCGCCCTCACGCCGCCCGTCCCGCACGCGATGCCGCCCGGCCCCGAACCGCACCCGCACCCGCACCCCGGGCTGCGCGTCGGCATCCAGCTCCTCCGGCACGGCATAGTCGAAGTACCGATCAAGATGCAGCACACCCTTGTCGACCAGCACCCGCGCCACGGGCAGTTCCTTGGCCAACGCGGCCCCCCGCCACGTCCGCGGCTTGGCCTTGGGCACCTTGGCCTTCCGCACACTCTCCCGAATGAGCGCAAGCTGCTCGGGCGGCGCCCCCTCGGCCCCACCACCCGTCTGCCCGTTCTCGCTGCTCACGCTTGCATTCTTACCAAACGCCACTGACATCCGACGGCGCCCGAGTTCCTCCACAGCAACGGAGCGCACTCTGCCCCGGACCGCTCGGCACCCCGCCCGGCCCTCAAACCGGTCGACGGCGGGATGCAAACCCGAGGGATCCCGGCCCCGGCCCCAAAGCCGCCACGGCCATCGCACCAGGAGATCACCAGCGCCGAATCCGCAAGCGCGACTCCCCAGCCATTTCCGTGATCGTTTCAGCCGCCGACTTCGAGCCACGCTTTCCGGCGCCCTCCGGCCCGGTATCAGAACTGGAAACGGGAAACTCCGCCGGCCGCCTTGCTCGAGTCGCACACCAGGCCGACGCTGATGGGACCGGACGGGCCCGAGAGACCAGGGACGTCGGCCTAAGGGGGGTTCAGGTGCTGAAGCAGCCACCTGCGTTCGGGGCGGAGTTACGGCGCCTGCGCATCACGGCCGGCCTCACACTGGCGCAGCTCGCGTCTTCGGTGCACTACAGCAAAGGGCAGCTCAGCAAGATCGAGACGGGCCAGAAGCGCCCCTCCTCCGAACTGGCCCGCCTGTGCGACGCCGCGCTCGACGCAGACGGCACCCTCACCGCGCTGGCCCCCGCACGGCCGCAGAGGAACACCGCAGGAGCCGTGCCACACATGGACGAGCCTGAGGAGTCCCCTGGATTCCCGGCTGCTCCGTCACGTCGACAGGTGATCGCCGTGGGAGCCGCCGCGGTCCTGGCAGCCGGGCCCACCGACGAATTGAAGGCAGCCGGCACCTTGCCCGCGGGCACAACGGCGGTCGGGATCACGGCCCCCAGCGAGCCGCTGCTGAGCGCCCACCGCGCCCTGCTGGCCCAGTACCGGCGCCTCGGCCAGGTGTCGCCTCCGAACGTCGTGCTTCCCGTTATGGCCGAGCAGACGCGTGCGCTGCGTGCGCTGGCGTTGCGGACGGGCTCCCGGCCCGGCGCTGAACTGCTCGCCCTGGCCGCGCGCTTCGCCGAGTACACCGGGTGGCTGGCCCAAGAGGCGGGCGACGACAGCGCCGCTGTGCGCTGGACCGTGCACGCCGTGGACCTGGCCGAGGCCTCCGGCGACCACTGTCTGGCGTCGTACGCCTTGGTACGCAGGGCGCTGATCACGTACTACCGCGGAGAGGCCGACGACACCGTCGCCCTGGCCGAGGGCGCGCGCTCCGACCGTCTCCCTCCGCGTATCCGAGGCCTGGCAGCCCAGCGCGAGGCACAGGGTCACGCCCTGGCGGGCGACCATGACGCCTGCATGCGCGGTCTGGACCGAGCGCGCACGCTCCTGTCCAGGGACCTCGACCCAGGCTCGGGAGCCCCCGTCCTGGGCACCACCTATCTCACTGACCCCGTCTCCATGATCAGGGGCTGGTCCCTGGTCGACCTCGGCAGGCCACGCGCGGCATCCGAGATCCTCGACCGCGAATGCGCCCGACTACCCACCGACGCCTGGCGCACTCAAGCCCGCTACGGCGTCCGCCGCGCGCTCGCACACGCGCTGGCCGGAGAGATCGACCACGCCTGCGAGCTCACCGAGCAGCTACTCCCACTGGCCGTGAACGTGTCCTCCGCGACCGTCGCAACAGACCTGCGACGCCTGTCGCGCACCTTGTCCCGTCACCCCCGGAACCGGTCGTACCTGGCCGTTGCCCCACATCTCACGGCAGCCCTCGCCCCCACCGCCTAGCGGCGCAAAACCCGAGCTCCAGTCAGAACCCTTCCGACAGAGAGGCCGATCTGCCATGCCCGATGTCTTCATCAATTACCGTTCCGGCGACGGAGAGCAGGCCGCCGCCACCATCGAGGGAGCCCTGTCCACTCGGTTCGGGAAGGATCGGATCTACTACGCCAGCAAGTCGATCCCGCCCGGCACGCCCTTCGACGGCCACCTGATCCACGGTGTGCGGCGCAGCGGGGCGCTCCTGGCCCTCATCGGCCCCGGCTGGATCGGGCACGAGGCGCTGCGGAGCGACGGCGACTGGGTACGCAGGGAGATCCAGGAGGCGTTCCTTTGTGACATCCGGGTCATCCCCGTGCTGCTCGGCCGCAGGACCGAACGCCCCGCCAAGGACGACCTGCCTAACCCCCTGAGGAAGCTCGCGGACTGCCAGAGTCTGCGCTACGACCACCAGAACAAGGAGTACGACCTGAAGCAGATCGGCGACACGCTGGCGCGGCTGATCCCGGAGCTGGCCGCGGCCGACCGAGAGGCGGACGCCGAGCAACCCTCCGCCCCGCACCACAACACCGTGGGTGACGTCTACGGCACTTCCGTGCAAGGGAGCACGGTCAACGGAGACATCAGCACCGTCCGCGAGGCCCACGGCCCCGTTCATATCGGTCCCAGCAACGTACGCATGGGCGATGGTGGCAACTACTTCCAGGGCGGCAACGAGGGCGGCATACGGCAGAACTTCGGACGCTCGCGGCCTGAGGAGGACGACGAGAAGTGAGCGAGGGGAGCGGCGGCAGCTACACCTTCAACACCTACATCGGGGACGCACCCCCATCCCTCCTCAGCACTCCCCCCGTCACGCCCCGCCGTGTCGCCGAGGACCAGCTCGTCAACCTGCAGCGCCAGTTCGCGCGTCCACACGGCATCAATGACGCATACGACACCTTGGCGGGCGAGCACACCGTCATCGTCGACGGAGAGCCCGGCAGTGGAAGGAGTTCGGCGGCCCGGGTCCTCCTGTGTGAACTCCCTCGCGACAGCGGGATGTATCACGAACTCACGCCTGAGAAGCCGGAGCCGAACTCCGAGCGGTGGCTCTCCACCGACCTCGTCGGTGAACGGGACCGGATGCTCCTCGACCTGTCCTCGGCGGATCAGGCGACATGGCACTTCGTGCACGAGGAACTGTCCGCGTTCCGCCATGAAGTCCTCCACAAGAGCGCGTTCCTCGCGATAGTGCCGCCCCAGGGGTACAGGGACCACCTCTCGCCGCAATTCACGCAGTTCAGCAAAAAGATCGAGCGGCCGGACGCGTGGGAGGTCGTCAACCGGCATCTGTGGCTCGCCGGAGTGCAGGAGAACGTCCGAGATCTGGCTCCCTCCGCATTGCGCACGTATCTGGACACTGAGCCCGCCATGGGCGACCTGGCCCGACTGGCCCAGCGCATCGCGGCCGCCCGAGGGCAGGGCGATTTCGCCGCGTGGTGCGAGGCTGCCCTCGCCGCCCAGACGGACCGCACACGCGAAGTGGCCGAGGCCGTACGGCGACTGCGCAAGGGCAGACAGCGCGCTCTGTTCCTTGCCGCGGCCATGTTGGACGGCGCACGGACCGAGGCCGTGCACCGCGCCACGAACCTCCTCGTGGAGGAGGCTGGTTCCGCCCATGACGACCGCCCGCTCCTGGAGCACAAGGGCCTTTCCCTGCGGCTGGAGGCGGTGGGAGCCGAACTGGGCTCGGACTCACGGGTGCGCTTCACCCAGCCCGGCTTCGCGGAGGCGGCGCGTCACCACTTCTGGGCCGACCTGCCGGACGTCCGGGGGCCGCTGAACACGTGGGTGTGCAAAGCCCTGAAACTGCGCGAACTCGACGAGACGGACCTCGCGGAGCTCGTGGTCCGGTTCACCGCCCTGTGCCTGAGCACGGGCGAGCACGAACGGGTCACCGACCTCGTCGAGCGGTGGACCCAGGACTCGGCACATCGCTGGACCGAGGTACGAGCTGCCGCTCATCTCCTCAAACGTGGCGTCGAGGACGAGCAGTGGGACGGCGAGTTCCGATCGAAGATCTACACCTGGAGCACCGGGCGGCCGTCGAAGCATCTGCGCGAGGTACTGGTCGAAGTGTGCGCAAAGGTGATGTCGATCCACCACCCGGAACCAGCTCTCGTACGACTCCACCACCTCGCCCGCAACGAGCCGCACCCGGGCGTCATAGCCCGCCGGGCCCTGCTCGACTACGTGAACCAGGACGTCCGACTGCAGCGCCGTCTACTCGCCAGGCTGGCCACCACAAACCCACGGCACCACCGTGCGGACGCGGATCTCTTCCTGGACTTCGCGAGGTTCCCTGACGATTTCCTTCTCGCGGCACCGACGCGGCAATGGCTCACCACCTGCTGGCGCATGGCCTTCGACCTGCTCACCTCGCATCGCTGGGCTCCATGCGCCGCACACTGGCTGGCCACAGCCGACCGGATCGACGACGAGGCCCTCGTCGAAGCAGCCTTGGGCATCTTGGTGGACGCGTCCGACGCACGCTACCCGGTGATCAGCCGTATCTACGCGGACGCCCGGCGGACCGTCTCGCCCGAACTGGCCTCCCGCCTCCTGCAATCGATCAACATCGCGCAGCGTGCTCGTTTCACACGTCGGGCGCCCGAATCGGAGGTGTCTGCATGAGCTCCGGCCAGAAGACCGTCTCGGCGTTCCTCAGCCTCATCAGCGCGCTGATCGTCCTCATCCTCGGGCTGACACTGCACTGGCCCATGTGGATGTGGCTGAGCGCGATCGCCATGCTCCTCGCCCTATGGTCCATCGCGACGCACTCGGCGATCCGCGCACGCAAACGCGATCCCTTCCCACCCGGGTCCCTGATCGAGCAACCGGCTCCCCCACCCGTGGAACGCCAGGAGCAGTACGTGAGCAGGGTCCCACTGGCAAGCAGCGAGCCCGACTACGACTTCCTGTTCTCCGCCCGGGTGCGCTGGATCCCGGTCGACCCCGTGACCAGTGACCAGCTGGTCAACCCCGGCGCGCTGGCTGTGGAGTCCGTACTCGCCCGCGCCGGCCGGATCACGTCGACCATGCACCCGTTCAGAAGCTCCCTCGTCCAGCATCAACTCAACGCCGCGCTGGCCGTCATGGAACCGGACCGCGACGGTTACCTGCGCACGATGGCCCTGGAGGTCGAGCTGACTCTCACGGACGAGGACCAGGAACGGCTGGCCCGGTTGGCGGCGATCCGCAAGGACGAGGCCGTGTGGGAACACCAACGCAAGTACGAACAGAACAAGCGCGAGTACCTGGGCAATGACGTGCTCACGAGCACGGGCAGAGCGGTCGTGTGGTGGCTGGCGAAGAACGACGACCACGTCGAGAAGACCGTGAAGGACATCGGCCTCCTGGCCAGGCTCTCGTCGGCGGCGAACGACCGGGAAGTCGACGAGCCCTTCCGATACCTGGTCCCGGAGGCGTATCCGCCTCCTCCCGAGCAGGACTGGGCGATGACGGCCCCCGTCCAGGGAGAAACCCCCTTCGAGCACCCGGCCGCCACCCCTGCGGATCTGTTCTCCGACTTCTTCCGCAAGGTCGGGTTCCGTCCCGGAGAGGACGAGGCCGCGCTCGTCGCCGAACAAGTGGCGATGGCGATCGCTTCGCGGGACGCCGTGACCGCGGAAGAAATACGCCGGCGCTTCGGTGGGCTGCAGGCACCTTCGTATCCGAACGCTGCCGGCGCAGCCGCGGCGCCGGAGGACGACAACGACCAGCCGTACGACGTCTGACAAGCGCCGAGGCCCGGCACCCCGCACAGGGGAACCGGGCCTCGCACAGACCGAAGAGCCAGGGCCTTACAGCCCCACAGCCTTCCGCAACGCCTCCACCCGATCCGTCCGCTCCCACGTGAACTCCGGCAGCTCACGGCCGAAGTGGCCGTAGGCGGCCGTCTGAGCGTAGATCGGGCGGAGCAGGTCCAGGTCGCGGATGATGGCGGCCGGGCGCAGGTCGAAGACCTCGTCGATGGCCTTCTCGATCTTCTCGGCGTCGATCTTGGCCGTGCCGAAGGTCTCGATGAACAGGCCGACCGGCTCGGCCTTGCCGATCGCGTAGGCCACCTGCACCTCGCAGCGGGAGGCGAGGCCCGCGGCGACGACGTTCTTGGCGACCCAGCGCATCGCGTACGCCGCCGAGCGGTCCACCTTGGACGGGTCCTTGCCCGAGAAGGCGCCACCGCCGTGGCGGGCCATGCCGCCGTACGTGTCGATGATGATCTTGCGGCCGGTCAGGCCCGCGTCACCCATCGGGCCGCCGATCTCGAAGCGGCCGGTGGGGTTGACCAGGAGGCGGTAGTTCTCGGTGTCGAGCTTGATGCCGTCGTCGAGGAGGGCCTTGAGCTCCGGCTCGACCACGAACTCCCGGATGTCGGGCGCGAGGAGCGAGTCCAGGTCGATGTCGCTCGCGTGCTGCGAGGAGACCACGACCGTGTCCAGGCGGACCGCCTTGTCGCCGTCGTACTCGATGGTGACCTGCGTCTTGCCGTCGGGGCGCAGGTAGGGGATGGTGCCGTTCTTGCGGACCTCGGAGAGGCGCTTGGACAGGCGGTGCGCCAGGAAGATCGGCAGCGGCATCAGCGTCGGCGTCTCGTCCGTCGCGTAGCCGAACATCAGGCCCTGGTCACCGGCGCCCTGGCGGTCCAGCTCGTCCTCGTCGCCCTCGACCCGGGACTCGTACGCCGTGTCCACGCCCTGCGCGATGTCCGGCGACTGCGCGCCGATCGAGACGGAGACACCGCAGGAGGCGCCGTCGAAGCCCTTCTTCGAGGAGTCGTAGCCGATCTCGAGGATCTTGTTGCGGACCAGCGTCGCGATGTCCGCGTACGTCTTGGTCGTGACCTCTCCGGCCACGTGCACCAGGCCGGTCGTGATCAGGGTCTCGACGGCGACCCGAGAGGTCGGGTCCTCGCGCAGAAGCGCGTCGAGAATGGTGTCGCTGATCTGGTCAGCGATCTTGTCGGGGTGACCCTCGGTCACGGACTCCGAGGTGAACAGGCGACGGGACACAACGCTCCCTGTGGTTGCAGCGGCTGCTGGCTGATCATTGGCGGACGGGACGGGAGCTGCGCCCGGCGTCGTCCGAGGACAGTTTATCTGTCGCGTTCGGCCGCGGGCCCCCTGTCTCGCCTCTCGGGAGCGCTGTGACCTGCGGCACGGGCATTCTGCCCAATGCCGCACGCCCTTGGCCAGGGGCGCCACACCCGAATCGAGCAAGGCTCGGGAGAGAGCCGCAGCGCATCAAACATTCACACCAGTCGCCGCGTCACCAGGTCCCACACGATTTCGGCCAGGGCTTCCTTGGGCCCGTGCGGTACGGGTGTCTCGCTGCCGTCGGCGCCCAGGACGACCGCCTCGTTCTCCTCCGAACCGAAGGTCTTGCGCTCGCCCACCTCGTTCACCACCAGCAGGTCGCAGCCCTTGCGTGCCAGCTTGTTGCGGCCGTTGGCCATGACGTCGTCCGTCTCGGCGGCGAAGCCGACGATCACCTGGCCGGGGCGGGCGCGGTCGGCCGAGATCTCCGCGAGGATGTCCGGATTCCGCACCAGGACGATGGGGTCCGGATCCTGGCCGTCCCTCTTCTTGATCTTTCCGGCGGCGTACGTGGCCGGGCGGAAGTCCGCGACCGCGGCCGCCATCACCACCGCGTCGGCGTCCGCGGCCGCCTTGAGGACCGCTTCCCGCAGCTGGACGGCCGTGCCGACCTGCACGACGTCCACGCCCGCCGGGTCGGGCAAGCCGGTGTTCGCCGCGAGCAGCGTGACCCGGGCGCCCCGGGCGGCGGCGGTGCGGGCGAGGGCGTAGCCCTGCTTGCCGGAGGAGCGGTTGCCGAGGAAGCGGACCGGGTCGAGGGGCTCGCGGGTGCCGCCGGCGCTCACGACGACGTGCCGGCCCTTGAGGTCCGGCTCTCTGACGCCCCGGGCCAGGACCCGGCGACAGACCTCGAAGATCTCCGCGGGCTCGGGCAGTCGGCCCTTGCCCGTGTCGACGCCGGTGAGGCGGCCGACGGCGGGCTCGATGACGACAGCGCCGCGGCGGCGCAGCGTCGCCACGTTCTCCTGGGTGGCCGGGTGCTCCCACATCTCGGTGTGCATGGCGGGCGCGAAGACGACCGGGCAGCGGGCGGTGAGCAGGGTGTTGGTCAGCAGGTCGTCGGCGAGGCCGTGCGCGGCCTTCGCGAGCGTGTCGGCCGTGGCCGGGGCGACGACCACCAGGTCGGCCTGCTGGCCGATGCGGACGTGCGGAACCTCGTGGACGTCGTCCCAGACCTCCGTCGAGACGGGGTGGCCGGACAGGGCGGACCAGGTGGCGGCGCCGACGAAGTGCAGCGCGGAGGCCGTGGGCACGACCCGGACGTCATGCCCTGACTCCGTGAGTCTGCGCAGCAGCTCACAGGCCTTGTACGCGGCGATGCCGCCGCTGACCCCCAGAACGACCTTGGGCTTGTCCACCGGGCCTCCACTCATTGAACCGACGACTCCATGCTGCATCACAGCGGGGGACGCCCCCCGCGCCCCCGAGCAGACCACAGGCCCGACAGCACGCTGCCGGGCCTGTGGAAAAGCCAGCTCAAAGCTGAAAAATACTTACTTACTTCGCCAGGCTCACTGCGCCGGGCCCTCGACGGCCTCGGACGTCAGGAGACCCGCGTTGATCTCGCGCAGGGCGATCGAGAGCGGCTTCTCGTGGACGTGGGTGTCGACGAGCGGACCGACGTACTCGAGGAGGCCCTCGCCGAGCTGCGAGTAGTACGCGTTGATCTGGCGGGCCCGCTTGGCCGCGTAGATCACGAGGCTGTACTTCGAGTCGGTGGCCTCGAGGAGCTCGTCGATCGGCGGGTTGATGATGCCCTCGGGCGCGGAGATGGAAGAGGACACGCTCTACCTTCCGATGGATGGGAAAGATTCAGTGTGAATGATCAAGCCTGAGCGAAACGGCCAAGCTTCAACGATCAATCACGATCACACAACGTCCATCAAGGCTAGCAGCTCGCGGGCCACGTCCTCGACGGAGGTGTTGACCAAGGTCACATCGAACTCCGGCTCGGCCGCCAGCTCGACCTTCGCCGCCTCCAGACGGCGCTCGATCACCTCGGGCGGCTCGGTGCCACGTCCGGTGAGTCTGCGCACGAGCTCCTCCCAGGAGGGAGGAGCCAGGAACACCAGCTGGGCCTCCGCCATGGACTCGCGGACCTGGCGGGCGCCCTGGAGGTCGATCTCCAGGAGGACGGGCTCACCCGCCTCCAGCCGCTCCCACACAGCCGCACGTGGCGTGCCGTAGCGGTTGCCAGCGAACTCGGCCCACTCCAGCAGCTCGCCGTTGGCGATCAGCTTGTCCATCTCCTCGTCGGTGACGAAGAAGTAGTGGACTCCGTGCCGCTCGCCGGGGCGGGGCTTGCGGGTCGTCGCCGACACCGAGAGCCAGACCTCGGGGTGTTCCTTGCGCATATGGGCGACGACCGTGCTCTTGCCGACCCCGGAGGGGCCGGAGAGCACGGTCAGTCGCGGACGTTCACTCATGCAGCGATTATTCCAGCAATCCCGGAGTGCCCGGGACTCCCGGTCCGGAGTGACCCGGACTCAGGAGCCGGTGCTGCCGAACTCACGCTCCAGGGAAGCGATCTGGTTCGAGCCGAGGCCACGCACGCGGCGGCTCTCGGAGATGCCGAGTCGCTCCATGATCTGCTTGGCGCGGACCTTGCCCACGCCCGGCAGGGACTCGAGCAGGGCGGAGACCTTCATCTTGCCGATGACGTCGTTCTCCTGGCCCTGCTTGATGACCTCGTGAAGGGAGGCGCCGGAGTGCTTGAGTCGATTCTTGACCTCGGCCCGCTCCCGGCGAGCCGCGGCGGCCTTTTCGAGCGCGGCTGCGCGCTGTTCAGGGGTAAGGGGCGGAAGAGCCACGCCTACGTCACCTCGGATGTTGACTGTCGGATACGGACCGGTGAGGAACCTAGTCGCCCCACACCTGGGGAGCTACGAGCAACACGCTTGCCCGTTCACTCTCGTCGGAGACTAGCGGCCAAGTCCGCCAGAGTCAGCGAGAACAGAGGAAAAGTCCTGGTCAGCCTCCGTCAGGCCGGACATTTAGGACATAATGCCCTGGATTTGAGGATGTATTCAGACTCAAGTCGCTCCCGAGCCACTCATCGGAGGACTCGGCGAGCGGCTCGAACGATCCTGACGGCAGTCAGTCGACCGCCACAGCCGCCCGGATCTCGTCAGCGAAGCGTGACGCCACGTCACGCAGCGCGACGACGTCGGGCCCATGCCGCAGCACGCCCCGGCTGACGTTCGGGACGACGTTGCGCACCGCCGCACCGAAGACCCGGGGAAGATCGGCGGGGGTGGCTCCCTGCGCCCCGATTCCGGGCGCGAGGAGCGGGCCGTTGATGTCGAGGTCGTACGTCGACAGGTCGCCGAGCGTGGCTCCGACGACGGCCCCGAAGGAACCCAGGGGGTCCTCCCCCGAGTTCTCGACGGCAAGGTGCCCGAGCATCGTGGCGCCGACGTTACGACCGTCCGCGCGGATCGCGTGCTGGACCTCGCCGCCCTCCGGGTTCGAGGTCAGCGCGAGCACGAACAGGCCGGTGCCGCTCTCGCGCGCCAGCGCGATCGCCGGCGACAGCGCCCCGTAGCCGAGATACGGCGACACCGTCAGCGCGTCCGAGAACAGCGGGGAGTCCTTCCGGAGGAAGGACTCGGCGTACGCGGCCATGGTCGAGCCGATGTCGCCGCGCTTGGCGTCCATCACCACCAGCGCACCGGCCGCCCGTGCCTCCTCGACCGACTTCTCCAGGACGGCGACCCCGCGCGACCCGAAGCGCTCGAAGAACGCGCTCTGCGGCTTGAGCACGGCGACGCGGTCGGCCATCGCCTCGACGACCGTGCGGCTGAACCGCTCCAGGCCGGCCACGTCGTCGTCCAGGCCCCATTCGGCGAGCAGGGACGCGTGCGGGTCGATGCCGACGCACAGAGGGCCGCGCTCGTCCATCGCGCGGCGGAGGCGTACACCGAAGGGTTCCAGGGCGGTCATGCGGCTTCCTCGGCCTTCCTGACGTCGGCGCCGACCGCGTCGGCGAGGGTGTCGTACGGGCTGGTACGCAGGCGTGCGGCAAGCCCCTTGTGGATGGCGCGGCCCCAGAAGGGCCCCTCGTAGATGAAGGCGCTGTATCCCTGGACCAGCGTGGCGCCGGCCAGGATCCGCTGCCAGGCGTCCTCGGCGTTCTCGATGCCACCGACGCCCACGAGGGTGATCCGGTCGCCCACGCGCGCGTAGAGGCGCCGCAGCACCTCCAGGGAGCGTGCCTTCAGGGGAGCGCCGGAGAGCCCGCCGGTCTCCTTCACCAGAGAGGATTCGGATGTCAGACCGAGCCCCTCGCGCGCGATGGTGGTGTTCGTGGCGATGATCCCGTCCAGACCCAGCTCGACGGCCAGGTCGGCGACCGCGTCGACGTCCTCGTCGGCGAGGTCGGGCGCGATCTTCACCAGGAGCGGGACACGGCGGTTCGCGACCGTACGGTCGGCGGCCTCGCGCACGGCGGTCAGCAGCGGGCGCAGCGCCTCGGTGGCCTGCAGGTTGCGCAGGCCGGGCGTGTTCGGCGAGGAGACATTGACCACCAGGTAGTCGGCGTACGGTGCCAGCCGCTCCGTCGACTTCACGTAGTCGCCGACGGCCTCCGCCTCCGGGACGACCTTGGTCTTGCCGATGTTGACGCCCACGACGGTCTTGAAGACGGGCGTACGGGACGCCAGGCGGGCCGCGACGGCCAGCGAGCCCTCGTTGTTGAAGCCCATGCGATTGATCAGCGCCCGGTCCTTCACGAGGCGGAACAGCCGCTTTTTGGGGTTGCCCGGCTGCGCCTCCCCCGTGACCGTGCCGATCTCGACGTGGTCGAAGCCCAGCATCGACATGCCGTCGATGGCGACGGCGTTCTTGTCGAAGCCGGCGGCGAGCCCGAAGGGCCCATGCATGCGCAGGCCGAAAGCCTCGGTGCGGAGCTCCTCGTAGCGGGGTGCGAGTGCGGCGGCGACGAAAGTCCGCAGCACGGGGATCCTGACGGCGAGTCGGATCCAACGGAATGCCAGGTAGTGGGCCTGCTCAGGGTCCATCCGCTGGAAGACCAGACGGAAGAAAAGCTTGTACATGTCGGTGTCCTCTTGAAACCTCAGTGAGCCTCATGAAGAGGGGGACACCGTTTCCGGTGTCCCCCTCAGGGCTGCTAGTCGCGGGCCGCGGTCAGATGCTCGGCGTGTTCCTGCAGTGAACGCACGCCCACGTCACCGTGGTTGAGGGCGTCGATGCCCTGGACGGCGGCGGCGAGTGCCTGAACCGTCGTCAGGCAGGGCACAGACCGCGCCACGGCCGCCGTACGGATGTCGTAGCCGTCGAGGCGGCCGCCGGTGCCGTACGGGGTGTTGACGATGAGGTCGACCTCGCCGTCGTGGATGAGCTGGACGATGGTCTTCTCGCCGTTCGGGCCGGTGCCCTCGGACTGCTTGCGCACGACGGTGGCGTTGATGCCGTTGCGCTTGAGGACCTCGGCCGTGCCGGACGTGGCGAGCAACTCGAAGCCGTGGGCGACCAGTTCACGCGCCGGGAAGATCATCGAGCGCTTGTCGCGGTTGGCGACCGAGATGAAGGCGCGGCCCTTGGTCGGCAGCGGACCGTAGGCGCCCGCCTGCGACTTGGCGTACGCCGTGCCGAAGACGGAGTCGATGCCCATGACCTCGCCGGTGGAGCGCATCTCCGGGCCGAGGACGGTGTCGACGCCACGGCCGTGGATGTCGCGGAAGCGCGACCACGGCATGACGGCCTCCTTGACGGAGATCGGCGCGTCGAGCGGCAGTTCGCCGCCGTCGCCGTTCGCCGGGAGGATCCCCTCCGCCCGCAGCTGGGCGATGGTCGCGCCCAACGAGATCCGGGCGGCGGCCTTCGCCAGCGGCACCGCGGTCGCCTTCGAGGTGAAGGGAACCGTACGGGACGCGCGCGGGTTGGCCTCCAGGACGTACAGGATGTCCCCGGCCATCGCGAACTGGATGTTGATCAGGCCGCGGACGCCGACGCCCTTGGCGATGGCCTCGGTCGAGGCGCGCAGGCGCTTGATGTCGAAGCCGCCCAGCGTGATCGGCGGCAGCGCGCACGCCGAGTCGCCGGAGTGGATGCCGGCCTCCTCGATGTGCTCCATGACGCCGCCGAGGTAGAGCTCCTCGCCGTCGTAGAGCGCGTCGACGTCGATCTCGATGGCGTCGTCCAGGAACCGGTCGACGAGGACCGGCCGCGAGGGGCTGATCTCGGTCGACTCGGCGATGTAGGACTCCAGCCGGGTCTCGTCGTACACGATCTCCATCCCGCGCCCGCCGAGGACGTACGACGGCCGCACCAGGACCGGGTAGCCGATCTCGTCGGCGATGGCCTTGGCGCCGGCGAAGGTGGTCGCGGTGCCGTGCTTCGGGGCCGGGAGGCCGGCCTCCGCCAGGACGCGTCCGAACGCGCCCCGGTCCTCGGCGGCGTGGATGGCCTCCGGGGGCGTACCGACGATCGGCACGCCGTTGTCCTTCAGCGCCTGCGAGAGGCCCAGCGGGGTCTGGCCACCGAGCTGCACGACGACACCGGCGACGGGGCCGGCCTGCTGCTCCGCGTGGACGATCTCCAGCACGTCTTCCAGCGTCAGCGGCTCGAAGTACAGGCGGTCGGAGGTGTCGTAGTCCGTGGAGACGGTCTCCGGGTTGCAGTTGACCATCACGGTCTCGTACCCGGCGTCGCTCAGCGCGAAGGAGGCGTGGACGCAGGAGTAGTCGAACTCGATGCCCTGACCGATGCGGTTGGGACCGGAACCCAGGATGATGACGGCCGGCTTCTCCCGCGGGGCGACCTCCGTCTCCTCGTCGTAGGAGGAGTAGAAGTACGGCGTCTTCGCGGCGAACTCGGCGGCGCAGGTGTCGACCGTCTTGTAGACCGGGCGGATGCCCAGCGCGTGCCGCACCTCGCGCACGACGTTCTCACGCAGCCCGCGGATCTCGCCGATCTGCTGGTCGGAGAAGCCGTGCCGCTTGGCCTCGGCCAGCAGGTCGGGCGTCAGCTCGGGCGCCTCGGCGAGCTCGTCGGCGATCTCCTTGATGAGGAAGAGCTGGTCGACGAACCAGGGGTCGATCTTCGTGTACTCGAAGACCTCCTCGGGCGTGGCGCCCGCGCGGATGGCCTGCATGACCGCGTTGATACGTCCGTCGGTGGGCCGCACGGCCTCGCGGAGCAGCTCGTCCTTGTCGCCGGGGTCGCCGACGAACGTGAACTGGCTGCCCTTCTTCTCCAGCGAGCGCAGCGCCTTCTGGAAGGCCTCGGTGAAGTTGCGGCCGATGGCCATGGCCTCGCCGACCGACTTCATGGTGGTGGTCAGTGTGGAGTCGGCCTGCGGGAACTTCTCGAAGGCGAAGCGCGGGGCCTTCACGACCACGTAGTCGAGCGTGGGCTCGAAGGAGGCCGGGGTCTCCTGCGTGATGTCGTTCGGGATCTCGTCGAGCGTGTAGCCGACGGCCAGCTTGGCGGCGATCTTGGCGATCGGGAAGCCGGTCGCCTTGGAGGCCAGCGCCGAGGACCGCGACACGCGCGGGTTCATCTCGATGACGATCACGCGACCGTCCTCGGGGTTCACCGCGAACTGGATGTTGCAGCCACCGGTGTCGACGCCGACCTCGCGGATCACGGCGATGCCGATGTCGCGCAGGATCTGGTACTCGCGGTCGGTGAGCGTCATCGCGGGCGCGACGGTGATCGAGTCACCGGTGTGCACGCCCATGGGGTCGAAGTTCTCGATGGAGCAGACGACCACGACGTTGTCGTGCTTGTCGCGCATCAGCTCCAGCTCGTACTCCTTCCAGCCGAGGATGGACTCCTCCAGGAGCACCTCGGTGGTCGGCGAGAGCGTGAGGCCCTGTCCGGCGATGCGGCGCAGCTCCTCCTCGTCGTGCGCGAAGCCGGAGCCGGCGCCGCCCATGGTGAAGGAGGGGCGGACGACCACCGGGTAGCCGCCGAGGGTCTCGACGCCCGCGAGGACGTCCTCCATGGAGTGGCAGATGACCGAGCGGGCGGACTCGCCGTGCCCGATCTTCTGGCGGACGGCCTCGACGACCTCCTTGAAGAGGTCGCGGTCCTCGCCCTTGTTGATGGCCTCGACGTTGGCGCCGATCAGCTCGACGCCGTACTTGTCGAGGGTGCCCGCCTGGTGCAGCGAGATGGCCGTGTTGAGGGCCGTCTGGCCGCCCAGGGTCGGCAGGAGCGCGTCCGGGCGCTCCTTGGCGATGATCTTCTCGACGAACTCGGGGGTGATCGGCTCGACGTAGGTGGCGTCGGCGATCTCCGGGTCGGTCATGATCGTCGCCGGGTTGGAGTTGACGAGGATGACCCGCAGGCCCTCGGCGCGCAGGATGCGGCACGCCTGGGTGCCGGAGTAGTCGAACTCGGCGGCCTGGCCGATGACGATCGGGCCGGAGCCGATGACCAGGACGGACTGGATATCGGTGCGCTTAGGCACGCTGGCCCTCCATCAGGGATACGAAGCGGTCGAACAGGTAGGCGGCGTCGTGCGGGCCCGCTGCCGCTTCGGGGTGGTACTGGACGCTGAAGGCCGGCCGGTCGAGGAGCTGGAGCCCCTCCACCACGTTGTCGTTGAGGCAGACGTGGGAGACCTCGGCGCGGCCGAAGGGGGTGTCGGAGACCTTGTCGGTCGGGGCGTCGACGGCGAAGCCGTGGTTGTGCGCGGTGACCTCGACCTTGCCGGTCGTGCGGTCCTGCACGGGCTGGTTGATGCCCCGGTGGCCGTACTTGAGCTTGTACGTGCCGAAGCCCAGCGCCCGCCCCAGGATCTGGTTGCCGAAGCAGATGCCGAAGAGCGGGGTGCCGCGCTCCAGGACCGCCTGCATGACGGAGACCGGGTGGTCGGCGGTGGCCGGGTCGCCGGGGCCGTTGGAGAAGAACACGCCGTCCGGGTTCACGGCGTAGACGTCCTCGACGCTCGCCGTGGCGGGCAGCACGTGCACCTCGATGCCGCGCTCGGCCATCCGGTGCGGGGTCATGCCCTTGATGCCCAGGTCGACGGCGGCGACGGTGAACTTCTTCTGGCCGATCGCCGGGACGACGTACGCCTCCTTGGTGGCGACCTCGGCGGAGAGGTCGGCGCCCTTCATCTCGGGGGCCTGGCGGACCTCGGCGAGCATGGTGCCCTCGTCGGGCAGGGCGTTGCCGGAGAAGATGCCGACGCGCATGGCGCCGCGCTCCCGCAGGTGGCGCGTCAACGCGCGCGTGTCGATGCCGGAGATGCCGACGACGCCCTGTGCGCGCAGCTCGTCGTCGAGCGAGCGCCGGGAGCGCCAGTTGGACGGCACGCGCGCGGGGTCGCGCACTACGTATCCGGCGACCCAGATCTGCTTGGACTCGGGGTCCTCGTCGTTGACACCGGTGTTGCCGACGTGCGGGGCGGTCATCACGACGACCTGGCGGTGGTACGACGGGTCGGTGAGGGTCTCCTGGTAGCCGGTCATCCCGGTGGAGAACACGGCCTCGCCGAAGGTCACCCCCACGGCCCCGT
The DNA here is from genome assembly GCF_052068475.1 of Streptomyces sp. SD31. NCBI lineage: Bacteria > Bacillati > Actinomycetota > Actinomycetes > Kitasatosporales > Streptomycetaceae > Streptomyces > Streptomyces sp. SD31. The sequence continues at coordinate 132,622 of NZ_JBQHCX010000003.1, forward strand.
AGGCGCGGCCGCGGAAGCTCCGGCCGTCCTCGAGGACGAGTACGGCGGGAGCCGCCTTGTGCCTCGGCGAGGCGGTCCCCTGGATGGAGGTCGTCATCGTTCGGCGCCTTCCGTGCTGTTGGTGTTGATCATGGAGTTAATGAGGTCGACCCACTCGTTGTGCTCGGCCGCGTGGTCGGAACGGAACCCGGAGTCGATCAGCCGATCGCCGTGCGCCCACGTCACGACCAGCAGACCGCCCTCGGTCAGGACCTTGCCGGCGATGCCCTTGTCGAGCCGGGCCTCACGCAGCTGAGCGGCCGGGACGAAGAAGTCGGCCGCCCCGGGGCGTACGACGTCCAGTCCCGCGTCCGTCAGCGTGAGCTCGACCCGGCTGCGGGTGCCCAGGCCGTGCGCCACGATGCGGTCCAGCCACTGACCGGCGGTGGTCGAGCCGTGGTAGCGGCCGCTCATGCTCAGTCTCGCCGGGCCGGGGTCGTCCGGCGCGCTGGGCAGCTCTGGCAGGTCGCCCTGGAGCGTGCCGCGCCACTTCCAGCCCTCGCGCATCAGCCAGTAGACGAGCGCGACGAAGAGCAGGAGTCCGACGACCCAGCCGACGCGGGCGGCCCAGTCGGTCACTTCGGCCGACTTCTGTTCGGCCGCGAACTCGGTTCCGGCTGCGAGCAGTGTTGCAGGTGTCACGTGAGCTTCCCGTCGACGAGCGTGGCCTTGCCCCGGAGCCACGTGTGCGTCACACGGCCCGGCAGCTCACGCCCCTCGTACGGAGTGTTGCGGCTGCGCGAGGCGAAGCCCGCGGGGTCCACGGACCCACGGTATTCCGTGTCGACGAGCGTGAGGTTGGCGGGCTCACCAGCCGAGACGGGACGGCCGTGGCCCTTCGCCTGCCCGATCTCGGCGGGCTTGAAGGACATGCGCTCGGCGACCCCGGCCCAGGTGAGGAGCCCGGTGTCCACCATGGTCTCCTGCACCACTGACAACGCGGTCTCCAGGCCGACCATCCCCATGGCGGCCGCGGCCCACTCGCAGTCCTTGTCCTCGTGCGGGTGCGGGGCGTGGTCGGTGGCGACGATGTCGATCGTGCCGTCGGCGAGCGCCTCGCGCAGCGCCAGCACGTCACGCTCGGTGCGCAGCGGCGGGTTGACCTTGTAGACCGGGTTGTACGTCCGCACCAGTTCGTCGGTGAGGAGCAGGTGGTGCGGGGTGACCTCGGCGGTGACGTCGATGCCGCGGGACTTGGCCCAGCGCACGATCTCGACGGACCCGGCGGTCGACAGGTGGCAGATGTGGACGCGGGAGCCGACGTGCTCGGCGAGCAGGACATCCCGGGCGATGATCGATTCTTCGGCCACCGCGGGCCAGCCGCCCAGCCCCAGCTCGGCGGAGACGACGCCCTCGTTCATCTGGGCGCCCTCGGTCAGCCGCGGCTCCTGCGCGTGCTGGGCGACGACGCCGCCGAAGGCCTTCACGTACTCCAGCGCCCGCCGCATGATCACGGCGTCGTCGACGCACTTGCCGTCGTCGGAGAAGACGGTGACCCCGGCAGCCGACTCGTGCATGGCGCCCAGCTCGGCGAGGTTCCTGCCCTCCAGGCCGACAGTCACGGCGCCGATGGGCTGCACATCGCAGTAACCGTGCTCCTGGCCGAGCCGGTAGACCTGCTCGACCACACCGGCGGTGTCGGCGACGGGGAAGGTGTTGGCCATGGCGAACACGGCGGTGTAACCGCCGGAGGCCGCCGCGCGCGTGCCGGTGAGGACCGTCTCGGAGTCCTCACGGCCGGGCTCACGCAGGTGGGTGTGCAGGTCGACGAGCCCCGGCAGGAGCACCTTGCCGCCGGCCTCGACGACCTCGGCGCCCTCGGCGCTCAGAGCGGTGCCGACCTCTGCGATCGTCTGGCCGTCGATCAGCACGTCCTGCGGCTCGCCGCCGAGCACCTTCGCACCACGGATCAGGATCTTGCTCATCTGTCTTACTTCTCCTCGGTACGGGTGTGGGTGACGGCAGGCACGTTCTTGGAATCGACCACCGCTCCGCCGAGCAGCAGGTACAGAACGGCCATCCGGATGGACACTCCGTTTGCGACCTGCTCGACGACGGTGCAGCGGTCGGAGTCGGCGACCTCGGCGGTGATCTCCATGCCGCGGACCATCGGACCGGGGTGCATCACGATGGCGTGCTCGGGCATCCGCGCCATGCGGTCACCGTCGAGGCCGTAGCGCCGCGAGTACTCGCGCTCGGTGGGGAAGAAGGCGGCGTTCATGCGCTCGCGCTGCACGCGCAGCATCATCACCGCGTCGGTCTTCGCCAGCGTGCTGTCGAGGTCGTACGACACCTCGCAGGGCCAGGTCTCGACGCCGACCGGCACCAGGGTCGGCGGGGCGACGAGGGTGACCTCGGCGCCGAGGGTGTGCAGCAGGTCGACGTTGGAGCGGGCGACGCGGCTGTGCAGGACATCGCCGACGATCGTGATGCGCCGGCCGGCGAGGTCCTGACCGAGCCCGGCGTCCCGGCCGACGAGCCGGCGACGCATGGTGAAGGCGTCCAACAGGGCCTGGGTGGGGTGCTGGTGGGTGCCGTCTCCGGCGTTGATGACGGCCGCGTCGATCCAGCCGGAGTTGGCGAGGCGGTACGGCGCTCCGGAGGCGCCGTGCCGGATGACGACGGCGTCGACGCCCATGGCCTCCAGGGTCTGGGCGGTGTCCTTCAGGGACTCGCCCTTGGACACGCTCGACCCCTTGGCGGAGAAGTTGATCACGTCCGCGGACAGCCGCTTCTCGGCGGCCTCGAAGGAGATACGCGTGCGCGTGGAGTCCTCGAAGAAGAGGTTGACGATCGTGCGGCCGCGCAGGGTCGGCAGCTTCTTGATGGGCCGGTCGGCGACACGGGCCATCTCCTCGGCGGTGTCGAGGATCAGGATGGCGTCGTCGCGGGTGAGGTCGGCGGCCGAGATGAGATGACGCTGCATCTGTCAGGCTCCGTAAGGCAGTTAATTCAGGAGAATTCGGGGCAGACGGGTGCGCGCGTGGGCGCGCTGAGCGGGCGTACGACAGCGGCGTACGCCGTGGGCGCTACTGGGAGGTCTGCTTGGCACCGAGCAGTACGGTGTCGCGACCGTCCTCCTCGGCGAGCTGGACCTTGACCGTCTCCCGCAACGACGTGGGGAGGTTCTTGCCGACGTAGTCGGCGCGGATGGGCAGTTCGCGGTGGCCGCGGTCGACGAGGACCGCGAGCTGGACCGCGCGCGGACGGCCGATGTCGTTCAGGGCGTCGAGGGCGGCGCGGATGGTGCGGCCGGAGAAGAGGACGTCGTCGACCAGGACGACGAGGCGGCCGTCGAGACCGTCACCGGGGATCTCGGTGCGGGCCAGCGCACGCGGCGGATGCATGCGCAGGTCGTCGCGGTACATGGTGATGTCGAGCGAGCCGACCGGGATCTTGCGCTCGGTGATCTGCTCGAGCTTGGCGGCGAGCCGCTGGGCGAGGAAGACGCCGCGGGTCGGGATGCCGAGGAGCACCACGTCGTCGGCGCCCTTGGCGCGCTCGACGATCTCGTGGGCGATGCGGGTCAATACCCGCGCGATGTCAGGGCCTTCGAGGACGGGCCGCGCATCGGACGCTTGCGTGTCCAGCTGCTTGTCCATACGAAAAGGACCTCCTTCTCCGCCTCACGGGACGGACCTTAAAGGACGTCTGGTTTGCGCCATCCACCGTAGCAGGCCGGGGAGGCACCCCCGTTCACCCACTTGGCCCAATCGGCCACCGATAGCACGGAAGCGTCGGTGTGGACCATTCGGCTTGACGCGCCAGAGTAACGCTGCGTAACCTCACAGTGAGTTACCAACCGCGCGGCATGGAACCGAAGCCGGCCGCGTCGACACAGTGTCCGGGGAGCTATATGTCCAGCGAATACGCCAAACAGCTCGGGGCCAAGCTCCGGGCCATCCGCACCCAGCAGGGCCTTTCCCTCCACGGTGTCGAGGAAAAGTCCCAGGGACGCTGGAAGGCCGTCGTGGTCGGTTCGTACGAGCGCGGCGACCGCGCCGTGACCGTGCAGCGCCTCGCGGAGCTGGCGGATTTCTACGGCGTTCCGGTGCAGGAGCTGCTGCCGGGCACCACGCCGGGCGGCGCCGCCGAGCCGCCGCCGAAGCTGGTCCTGGACCTGGAGCGGCTGGCCCACGTACCGGCCGAGAAGGCGGGCCCCCTGCAGCGCTATGCGGCGACCATCCAGTCGCAGCGCGGTGACTACAACGGCAAGGTGCTCTCGATCCGCCAGGACGACCTGCGCACACTCGCCGTCATCTACGACCAGTCCCCCTCGGTTCTCACCGAGCAGCTGATCAGCTGGGGTGTGCTGGACGCGGACGCGCGCCGCGCGGTCTCCCACGCCGAGGAGAGCTGAGCGCTCCACGGGTTTCACCCAGTCAGCAGAAACGTGCCGCCGGGGTGGCCGGAACTTTACGGTTCCGGCCACCCCGGCGGCGTTCTGAGGGCCTAGGGGGGCGTAGGTGTACGGGAATGCCAAAGGGCCCGCAGCGGTGATGCTGCGGGCCCTTTGGCATTCCCTGCTTACGCCTCGTCCCGGCGCAGTGAGGGCTTCAGGTCCTTGAGCCGGCCGAGCAGCCCGTTGACGAACGAGGGCGACTCGTCCGTGGAGAACTCCTTCGCCAGCTGCACCATCTCGTCGAGTACGACCGCGTCCGGGGTCTCGTCGGCCCAGATCAGCTCGTATGCGCCGAGGCGCAGGATGTTGCGGTCCACGACCGGCATGCGGTCGAGCGTCCAGCCGACGGAGTACTGCGCGATCAGCTCGTCGATGCGCTTGATGTGCTGCGCATATCCCTCGACCAACTGCATCGTGTACTCGCTCACCGGCGGCTGCCGGGTGTCGGCCCGGGAGAGCCGGATCCAGTCCGCGAGGACCGTCAGGACGTCGGCCCCGCGCTGGTCGGCCTCGAAGAGGATCTGGAAGGCGCGCTTGCGGGCCGTGTTGCGGGCAGCCACGGTTAGCTGTTCACCCGGCCGAGGTAGTCGCTCGTGCGGGTGTCGACCTTGATCTTCTCACCGGTGGTGATGAAGAGCGGGACCTGGATCTGGTGGCCGGTCTCCAGGATGGCGGGCTTGGTGCCGCCGGTGGAGCGGTCGCCCTGGACGCCCGGCTCGGTCTCCTGGATGACGAGCTCGACGGCGGCCGGCAGCTCCACGAAGAGCACCTCGCCCTCGTGCTGCGCGACGGTGGCGGTGAAGCCCTCGATCAGGAAGTTGGCGGCGTCGCCGACGGCCTTGCGGTCGACCATGAGCTGGTCGTAGGTCTCCATGTCCATGAAGACGAAGTAGTCGCCGTCCATGTAGGAGAACTGCATGTCGCGCTTGTCGACGGTGGCCGTCTCGACCTTCACGCCGGCGTTGAAGGTCTTGTCGACGACCTTCCCGGAGAGCACGTTCTTGAGCTTGGTGCGCACGAAGGCCGGGCCCTTGCCGGGCTTGACGTGCTGGAACTCGACGACGGACCAGAGCTGGCCGCCTTCGAGCTTGAGCACCATGCCGTTCTTGAGGTCGTTCGTGGAAGCCACGGTTGCGGAATCTCCTGGACTGACGTGGACGACCCCGGCGCACGCACCTTCCTAGAGGGCGAGCAGCTCCTTGGTCGTGATGGTGAGTAGCTCGGGTCCGCCGTCCGCCTCGGGGCGGACGACGAGCGTGTCATCGATCCGGACGCCGCCCCGGCCCGGGAGGTGGACCCCCGGTTCGACGGTGACCGGCACGCAAGCGTCCAGTTTACCCATGGCCGCGGGAGCCAACTGCGGGTCCTCGTCGATTTCGAGTCCCACACCGTGCCCCGTCAGGGCCGGAAGGCCCTGCCCGTACCCCGCGGAGTCCAGTACCTGACGTGCCGCGCGGTCGACATCGCGGTACGCGGCGCCCGGTACCAGCGACTCCCGTCCGGCGCGCTGAGCGGCGAAGACGAGGTCGTACAACTCGATCTGCCAGTCGGCGGGGGACGTACCGATGACGAAGGTGCGGCCGATCTCGCACCGGTAGCCGCGGTAGGTGGCCCCCAGGCAGACGGAGAGGAAGTCGCCCTCCTCGACGCGGCGGTCGGTGGGCCGATGGGCGCGTCGGCCGGCGTTCGGGCCGGTGGCGACCGAGGTCGGGAAGGCCGGGCCGTCGGCGCCGTGATCGACCAGGCGCCGTTCGAGTTCCAGGGCGAGGTGGCGTTCGGTGCGGCCGACGAGGATGGATTCGAGCAGTTCCCCGAGTGCCTGGTCGGCGATCTCGGCGCCGATCCTGAGGCAGGAGATCTCCTCTTCGTCCTTGACCACCCTCAGCTGCTCCACGGCCCCGCCGAGGTCGGCGAGGCGCAGTCGCGGGACGACCGAGCGGATGGCCCTGTGGCGGGCCACGGTCAGGTGGTGTTCCTCCACGGCGAGACAGACCCCGCCCTGCGCTGCCGCGAGGTCGGCCGCGGCGACGGCGGGGTCGCCGCCGGCACCGGGGAGGGTGTGGATCCGCAGCGCCTCGTCGGGGCGGCCCTCGGTGGGGCGGTCGTCGGGCGGTTCGGCGCACACGAGCAGGTCTTCGGTCTTGCCGAGGAGCAGCACGGAGCCCTGCGGGGCGGCGCCCGCGAGGTAGCGGACGTTGGCGGGGCGGGAAATCAGCGCGGTGGCGCTGCCGCTGGCTTGGCAGCGGTCCCTCAGCCGGGATCGGCGGGTGGCGTACACCTCTGACATGACCCGAGCGTAAGAGCTCCGCTCGGTTGGCGCCGGTTGGGGGCGGCTGAGTGGGCGGTGGCTGGATTGTGCTGGGTGGTGGGGGTGCCGTTCGGGGAGGGGGGTGCCGTGTGGGGTTGTGTGCCGTCTGCGGGTGGGTGGGGGGTGCTCGCGCAGTTCCCCGCACCCCTGGGGACACTTCCTTGACGTCGGCTACCAGTTCGCGGCTCGTCGCGCCCACGCGGCGGAGCCGCACGTCCATACAGCCCCGCGCCCCTGGGGACACTTCCTTGACGTCGGCTACCAGTTCGCGGGCCCGTCGCGCCCACGCGGCGGAGCCGCATGTCGATACAGCCCCGCGCCCCTGGGGGCACTCCGCACAGGTCGGCTGGCAGCGCCGCGCCCCTTAGGGCAGTCCCCTCACGTCTGCTACCAGCTCGGGGGGCTTGCGATGGAGCGGGCCAGGACGTCGTTCAGGACCTGGGCCGTCTGTGGGACGTCCAGCTGGGAGTTGTCGATGATCGGGAGGCCCGAGCCGTACCAGCCCGCCATCCGGCCGTGGATGCGGGCGACCTCCTCGTCGGTGAGGCGGCGGTTGCCCGAGCGTTCGGCGTTGCGCTCCAGGACGATCTCCAGGCCCGGGAGCAGGACGACCGGGAGGAGGCCGGGGCCCACGTGGCGCTTCCAGCCGCCCAGGCCCACCACCGGACGGTCGGGGAAGACCGCGTCGTCGAGGATGCAGGAGATGCCGTTGGCCAGGAAGTTGCGGGCGGCGAAGCCGCAGGTGCGGCGGGCGAGGCGGTACTGGGCCTCGGAGTTGTCGTTCCACCCGGACTGGGGGTCGGCGAAACCCGAGCGGACCCATTCGCGGACGTCATCGAGGCTGATGTGGGCGGTGGGGACCCGGCGGTGGTCCGCCCAGTACTTGGCGACGCTCGTCTTGCCGGCCCCGGCCGGACCGATGAGCAGCACCGCGAGGGTCGTGGCCGCCGGGTCGGGTGCCGTCGTGGTGGGCGGGGCGCTCGGCATGCCGACGGGACCGCCGGGCGGCAGTGGTACGTGGCCCGTGGTTTCGGGTGTCGGCGGGACGTGGGTCTGCTGTGGCGCGGTCGGGACCGGGCCGGGGGGTGTGAAGCCCGGGGCCGGGGGCGGCGGGGGGACGGGAGCTGACCCCTGGTGCGGGGCATGCGGGGCGGGTCCCTGCGGCGTGCCCGGGTGGTGCTGACCCGGGTGTTGTGCGGCCGGCGACCAGCCGTGCCCCGACTGGTGGGGCGGCGGCAGCGGAGAACCCACTGCGTGCTGCATCCGGTGCCACTCCGTCTCGTCTTCCATGGCCATTGGCGCTGTCAGCAGGGCACACGAACCCCGCTCGCTACCGAACGGTACCGCCCCCGGCCGACGTTTGGTGAACGGCCGGAGGCGGTCCGAAGTGCCCATCGCCACAGGCGAATCGGACGCAAGCGCGCTTCCGGGGACTTACTGGCCGACTTCGCCGTACGCCGCGAGCAGGACGGCCGGGTCGGGGCCCTCCAGGACGGTCGGCTTGGCCAGACCGTCCAGCACGATGAAGCGCAGCAGATTGCCGCGGGACTTCTTGTCCACCTTCATGGTCTCCAGCAGCTTGGGCCACTGGTCGTAGCGGTAGTGCAGCGGCAGACCGACCGATTCGAGGATGGTGCGGTGACGGTCGGCCGTCGCGTCGTCCAACCGTCCGGCGAGACGCCCGAGTTCGGCGGCGAAGTGCATGCCGACGGAGACCGCCGCGCCGTGCCGCCACTTGTAGCGCTCGTTCTTCTCGATGGCGTGGCCGAGCGTGTGGCCGTAGTTGAGGATCTCCCTGAGGCCCGACTCCTTCAGGTCCGACGAGACGACCTCGGCCTTGACCCGGATGGAGCGCTCGATCAGCTCGGCGGTGTGCGGGCCGGCCGGGGTCCGCGCGGCCTGCGGGTCGGCCTCGATCAGCTCCAGGATCGCCGGGTCGGCGATGAAGCCGGCCTTGATGATCTCGGCGAGACCGGACACGTAGTCGTTGACCGGCAGGGACTCCAGCGCCGCCAGGTCGCACAGCACGCCGGCCGGCGGGTGGAAGGCGCCCACGAGGTTCTTGCCCTCGGCGGTGTTGATGCCGGTCTTGCCGCCGACGGCCGCGTCCACCATCGCGAGCACGGTGGTCGGTACGGCGATCCAGCGCACCCCGCGCAGCCAGGTGGCCGCCACGAACCCGGCGAGGTCGGTGGTCGCCCCGCCACCCACACCGACGATGACGTCGGAGCGGGTGAAGCCGGACTGGCCCAGCGCCTTCCAGCAGTAGGCGGCGACCTCGGCGGTCTTGGCCTCCTCCGCGTTCGGCACCTGGATGGCGACCGCCTCATAGCCCTGCCCGGCCAGGTCGGCCCGCAGCGCCTCGCCGGTCTCGGCCAGCGCCTCCGGGTGGACGACGGCCACCCGCTGGGCCTTGCCGCCGATCAACCCACCCAGCTCGCCCAGGAGCTGACGGCCCACCAGGACCTCGTAGGGGTCGGTCCCCGCGGTGCCGCCGACCTGGATCCGGGTGACTGCCTCGCTCATGCTTCCTTCAACTCCAGTGCGTCCAGGGCGATTTCGGTGACCTCTTCGGGCGTACGGCCATCGGTCGCGACGACGGCCGTGGCGACCTCCTCGTACAGGTGCCGACGGGCCTCCATCAGCTCGCGCCACTGCTTGCGCGGGTTGACCGCCAGAAGCGGGCGGGCCGCGTTCAGCCCGGTCCGCTTGACCGCCTCCTCGACGTCCATCGACAGGTACACGACCCGCTGGCCCGCGAGCAACGCGCGCGTGTCCGCGTCCAGGATCGAACCGCCGCCGAGAGCGAGAACGCCGTCGTGTCCGGCCAGCGCCCGGTGCACGGCAGCCTTCTCTATGGCGCGGAAGGCGGGCTCGCCCTCGTCGACGAAGATCTCGGCGATGGTCCGGCCCTGCTCGGCCACGATGTCGTCGTCGGTGTCCCGGTAGGTGACCCCCAGCCGCTCGGCCAGCAGCTGCCCGACGGTGGACTTGCCCACCCCCATCGGGCCGACCAGGACGACCAGCGGCCCGCTCATCGGATGGCGAGGTTGTCGAGGTACGAGGTCACGTTGCGGCGGGTCTCGGTGACCGAGTCGCCGCCGAACTTCTCCGCCACCGCGTCCGCGAGGACCAGCGCGACCATCGCCTCGGCGACGATCCCGGCGGCCGGGACCGCGGACACGTCGGAGCGCTGGTGGTGGGCCTGCGCCGCCTCGCCGGTGGTGACGTCCACCGTCTGCAGGGCGCGCGGCACGGTCGCGATCGGCTTCATCGCGGCGCGCACCCGCAGCAGCTCACCGGTGGTGAGGCCGCCCTCGGTACCGCCGGAACGGCCGGAGACACGGCGGATGCCCTCGGGTGTCTTCACGATCTCGTCGTGCGCCTTGGAACCGGGGACGCGGGCCAGCTCGAAGCCGTCGCCGAGCTCGACACCCTTGATCGCCTGAATGCCCATGAGCGCCCCGGCGAGGCGGGCGTCCAGCTTGCGGTCCCAGTGCACGTGCGAGCCCAGGCCGACGGGGACGCCGTACGCCAGGATCTCGACCACGCCACCGAGGGTGTCGCCGTCCTTGTGGGCCTGGTCGATCTCCGCGACCATCGCCTTCGACGCGTCCGCGTCCAGGCAGCGCACGGGGTCCGCGTCCAGCTTCTCGACGTCGGCCGGCGTCGGGTACACGCCCTGCGGCGCCTTCGCCGCGGCCAGCTCCACGACATGGCTGACGATCTCGATGCCGGCCGTCTCCTTCAGGTACGACCGGGCCACCGCGCCCAGCGCCACGCGGGCCGCCGTCTCACGGGCGGAGGCACGCTCCAGGATCGGCCGGGCCTCGTCGAAGCCGTACTTCTGCATGCCCGCGAGGTCGGCGTGGCCGGGGCGCGGGCGGGTCAGCGGGGCGTTGCGGGCCAGGCCCGCCAGGATCTCGGGGTCGATCGGGTCGGCCGCCATGACCTGCTCCCACTTCGGCCACTCGGTGTTGCCCACCATGATCGCGACCGGGGAACCGAGGGTGAGGCCGTGCCGGACGCCGCCGAGGAAGGTGACCTCGTCACGCTCGAACTTCATGCGCGCGCCGCGTCCATAACCGAGCCGGCGCCGGGCCAGGTGGTCGGCCACCATCTCCGTGGTGATCGGCACGCCGGCGGGAAGGCCCTCCAGCGTCGCCACGAGTGCGGGACCGTGGGACTCCCCCGCGGTCAGCCAGCGCAACCTGCTCAACGTTGCTCCTCAGTCCTCGCGCCCTGGTACTGCCCTGCGTACGCGCGTCCTCGCGTACGTCGACGGCGCGACCAGGTGCGCGGCCCTGGCCCGCCACCTTCGATCCTCCCACGTCCGGGCCCGCTCCCCGGCCGCCGGTCCACCAAGCGGGACGGCGGAGGGACATCGCCGGGCGCCGGGAGGGATCACGTGGGGCCCGTTGCCCTGGCGCTGTTGCGGCGCGAGCGCCGAGGAAACCGGCACCGCTCGGCCGCTGCGCCGCCGGACACGGCTCGTACTCGCCCCCGAACTTCTCCGCCCCCTGCGGAACTCAGCGGATCCTAGCGGCCCGCGAGCGCGCGCTCCCCCGCCTTTCGCATGGCCTCCAGGGGTGCCGGAACACAGCCGGTCATCTGCTCCACCTGGAGCACCGCCTGGTGGACCAGCAGATCGAGCCCGCTGACGACGGCACCGCCGTACATCGACCAGCGAGCCGCGAGAGCGGTCGGCCAGGGGTCGTAGAGCACGTCGAACAGGGTGGCGGGGCGCTCCGGTACGGCGGAGGCGAGGGCGTCGGTCGTACCGGCCGGGGTGGTCGCGATCACCAGCGGCGCGCGCAGCGCCCTGTCCGCGTCGGCCCAGTCCGCCGTACGGAGCTCGACGTCGAGCCGCTCGCCCCACTGCCGCATCTCGGCCGCGCGCGCCTCGCTGCGGACGTACGCCACGACCTCACCGGTGCAGATGCGCGCGAGCGCGGCCAGCGCGGAGGACGCCGTGGCGCCGGCGCCGAGGATCGCCGCCGAGTCGACCTGTTCGATGCCGCGCTCCCGCAGCGCGGCGACCATCCCGGGGATGTCGGTGTTGTCGCCGACGCGGCGGCCGTCCTCGGTGAGGACGACCGTGTTGACCGCCTCGACCGAGGCCGCCGTCTCGCTGATCTCGTCGAGCAGCGGAAGGACGGCCCGCTTGAGCGGCATGGTCAGCGACAACCCGGCCCACTCCGGCCCGAGTTCCGCGAGGAAGCCGGGCAGGGCGGCCTCGTCGATCTCGAAGCGGTCGTACGACCAGCCCGTGAGCTTCAGCTCCTCGTACGCGGCGCGGTGCAGCACCGGGGAGAGGGAGTGGGCGATGGGCGAACCGAGGACGGCAGCCCGGCGGGCGTCAGTCGGCCCTGCTCTCATTGAACTTGTCCTTGAGCCTGAGGAATTCATCGTGTGTCTTGGCGAATTCGGTCCTGTTCACACCGTCGGTCGCCACGAAGTAGTACCAGCCCTGGTCGGTCGGATTAAGCGTCCCCTTCAGCGCACCGTCCCCCGGGTTTCCGATCGGGCCGGGCGGCAGACCCTTGTGGTAGTACGTGTTGTACGGGTCCGGGTTGCTCTTGATCTCCGACTCGCTGATGTCGATGTTGCTCTGACCCTTCAGGTAATTGAAGGTCGAGTCGAACTGCAGGGCACCGTAGGTCTCGGGATTCGCGAGGTCGAGACGGTTGTAGACCACCTCCGCCATCTTGCGGTAGTCGTCGTGGGTCTTGCCCTCGGCCTGGACGAGGCTGGCGACGGTGATGACCTGCAGAGGGTTGTCCAGCTTGAGCGCCTTGGCCTTGGATTCCAGACCCAGTGCCGCGTACTTCCCCGCGGCCTGGGTCACCATCTCCTTCAGCACGACCTCGGGCTTCATGCCCTTTGCCGCGGGATAGGTGCCCGGGTACAAGAAGCCTTCCAGCGGGTCCTTGATCTCGCTGTTGTCGTTCGCCCAACTCGGAAGCCCGAGGCTCTTGTATTTCTTCTCAGCGACCTTCTTGGTGGTGCCGGACGACAATTCGAGCTGCTCGTCGATCGCCTTGTAGACGGCCACATTCCGCTCGCCCGGCCTGACCAGAACGTTGTTCTGGCTCTTGGGGTCGAGCATCATCTCGACGGCGCTCGCGGCGGACATCTGCTTCTTCAGCAGATAGGCGCCCGCCTGGATCTTGTCTCCGTCGGCATTCTGCTGCTGAGCGGCGACGAACGCGTCGACGCTCTTCACGACACCGGCCGCCTTCAACCGCTGACCGATCTGGGATCCGAACGCACCCTTGGGAATCTCGACGGTCACCGTCTGGCTCGTACCGTCCCCGGCGTAGTCCGGCGCCGCGCCGAAACGATCCTGGTAAAACTGGTACCCGAAATACCCGACTCCGGCCACGCCTCCGCCGAAGATCAGAACGACCACCAGACAGGCCATCCCACTGCGCCGCTTCTTGGGCTTTCCGCCCCGGCCCCGGCGGTCACCGCGTCCCCGGCCGCCTCCCGACTCGTCGTCGGGATCGTCTTCGTCCTCGTCGCCGCCACCGGCGAAGAAGGCGTGTTCGCCCTGGTCGGGACCGGGATCCCAGTCGGTCTGGGGCGGCTCGGGCTCGGCTTGCCGCCGGCCCGGCGGCTCCGGCGGCGGGTACGCGTCGGGTGTGCCGTAGTAGTCGTGCTGCTCACCGCCGTACGCCGCGGCCTGCTGCCCGTAAGGGTCGGCCGGGTCGGGGTACTGGCCGTGCGTGTGAGCGCCGGTGCCCCAGCCGTTGTTGTCGTACGACTGCTGCCCCTGGCCCGCGTACTGCTGCTGCTCGTACTGGTGCGGGTACTGCTGGCCCTGCTCCGGGTACTGCTGACCCTGCTGCTGGTACTGCTGCGCCTGACCATATGCGGCCTGCTGGCCGTCGCCCCAGTCGCCGTATTGCTGCGGCTGCTGCGGCTGCTCCGGATAATGCTGCGGCTGGCCGCCGTAGGCAGCCTGCCGGCCCGCATGGGCCTGCTGCCCTTCCCATCCACCGTCCCCGAACAACGGGTCCTCGGGATGCCACGGTTCGGAGCCGGGGCCCCGGCCATACTCAGTCATCGATCCCCTAGAGCCGCGAGGCGGCGGTCACGCGGCTGGTGTAGATCCGGCTCCCGTCCCGCCTCTCTCTGTGCGTCGGCTGTTCGAACACCGGCGCATCGCGCGGAACGTTACCGTATCGCGATCAGATGACCACTTCGACGCCCTCTCCGGGTGCTTTACCTGACACCCGTTCGGATTCGAGCGCCTGCTGCAAGATGATCACAGCGGCTGCCTGGTCGATCACCGACCGGCCCTTCTTCGACTTCACGCCCGAGGCGCGCAGTCCCTGACTGGCCGTCACGGTCGTCATCCGCTCATCCACGAGCCTGACCGGTACGGGCGCGATCATGCGGGCGAGTTCCTGGGCGAAGCCCCTGACCTTGACCGCGGCCGGGCCCTCGCCCCCCTTGAGGGAGCGAGGGAGACCTACGACGACCTCGATCGGCTCGTACTCCTCGACGAGTTGCCCCAGGCGGCGGTGAGCTGCCGGGACGTCCCGGCCCGGGACCGTCTCCACCGGGGTGGCGAGGATCCCGTCGGGGTCGCAGGAGGCGACCCCGATGCGGGCGTCCCCGACGTCGATCGCGAGGCGGCGGCCGCGGCGCATGCCCGGGCCGTCGCCGCTCGCCTGTGTCTCGGCGCTCACTTGGCCGTTTCCGCCACGAGGCGTTCGACGGCCTCGACGGCCTCGCCGACGGCGGCCGGGTTCTGACCGCCGCCCTGGGCGACGTCCGGCTTGCCGCCACCGCCACCGCCGAGGGTCTTGGCGGCCGTACGGACCAGGTCGCCGGCCTTGAGGCCGCGCTCGCGGGCGGCGTCGTTGGTGGCGATGACCGTCAGGGGCTTGCCGTTGTTGACCGTGAACAGGGCGACCACGGCGGCGCGTCCGCCCTGGATACGGCCGCGTACGTCGAGGACCAGCTTGCGCAGGTCGTCGGGCGAGGTGCCGTCCGGGACCTGGCCGGTGACGACCGCGATACCGCGGACGTCCTTGGCGGACTCGGCGAGGCCGGCGGCGGCCTGCAGGACCTTCTCGGCGCGGAACTTCTCGATCTCCTTCTCGGCGTCCTTCAGCTTGCCGAGCATGGCGGAGACCTTCTCCGGGAGCTCCTCCGGGCGGCCCTTGATCAGCTCCTGGAGCTGGGCGACGACCGTGTGCTCACGGGCGAGGAAGTTGTAGGCGTCGACGCCTACGAGGGCCTCGATACGGCGCACACCGGAGCCGATCGACGACTCGCCGAGCAGCTTCACCAGGCCCAGCTGGGAGGTGTTGTGCACGTGCGTACCGCCGCACAGCTCCTTGGAGAAGTCGCCGATGGTCACCACACGGACCCGCTCGCCGTACTTCTCGCCGAACTCGGCGATGGCGCCCTGCTTCTTGGCCTCGTCGATGCCCATGACGTCGGCGCGGACGTCGAGGTCACGGGCGAGCACCTCGTTGATCTTCTGCTCGACGTCGGTCATCACGGCCGTAGGAACGGCGGACGGCGAACCGAAGTCGAAGCGGAAGCGGCCGGGCTGGTTCTCGGAACCGGCCTGGGCGGCCGTCGGGCCGAGGGCGTCGCGCAGGGCCTGGTGGGTGAGGTGGGTGGCCGAGTGGGCGCGGGCGATGGCCGTGCGGCGGCGGGCGTCGATCGAGGCATGGGCCTTGGCGCCTACGGTGACCTCGCCGACCTGGACGACGCCCTTGTGGACGTAGACGCCGGGGACCGGCTTCTGGCAGTCGCGGATCTCGATGACGGCGCCGGTGTCGACCTTGATACGGCCGGTGTCACCGATCTGGCCGCCGCCCTCGGCGTAGAACGGGGTGCGGTCGAGGACGATCTCGACCTCGTCGCCCTCGGTCGCGGCCGGGGAGGAGGCGCCGTCGACGAGGATCCCGACGATGGTGGACTCGCCCTCGGTGTCGCCGTAGCCGATGAAGTCGGTCTCACCGACCTTGTCGGCGATCTCCCGGTAGGCGCCGGCACCGGCGTGGCCGGTCTTCTTGGCCTGGGCGTCGGCCTTGGCGCGCTCCCGCTGCTCCTTCATCAGGCGGCGGAAGCCGTCCTCGTCCACGGAAAGCCCCTGCTCGGCGGCCATCTCGAGGGTGAGGTCGATCGGGAAGCCCCAGGTGTCGTGGAGCAGGAACGCCTTGTCGCCGGGCAGGACCGAGGCGCCGGAGGCCTTGGTCTCGCTGACGGCGGTGTCGAGGATGTTGGTGCCGGCCTTCAGCGTCTTGAGGAAGGCGTTCTCCTCGGCGAGGGCGACCTTCTCGATGCGCTCGCGGTCGGTGACGAGCTCGGGGTACTGCTGGCCCATCATGCCGATGACGACATCGATCAGGTCCTTGACGACCGGGCCGGTGGCGCCGAGCAGACGCATGTTGCGGATGGCGCGGCGCATGATGCGGCGCAGCACGTAGCCACGGCCCTCGTTGCCGGGGGTGACGCCGTCGCCGATGAGCATCACGGACGTGCGCATGTGGTCGGTGACCACGCGCAGGGAGACGTCCGAGGCGTGGGCGTCGCCGTAGGCGACACCGGTCAGCTCGGTGGCCTTCTTGATGACGGCCATGGAGGTGTCGATCTCGTACATGTTCTGCACGCCCTGCAGAATCATGGCGAGTCGCTCGAGACCCAGGCCCGTGTCGATGTTCTTGCTGGGCAGTTCGCCGAGGATCTCGAAGTTGTCCTTGCCGGTGCCCTCGCCGCGCTCGTACTGCATGAAGACGAGGTTCCAGATCTCCACGTACCGCTCGTCGTTGACGGCGGGGCCGCCCTCGACGCCGAACTCGGGGCCGCGGTCGTAGTTGATCTCGGAACAGGGGCCGCAGGGGCCGGGGACGCCCATGGACCAGTAGTTGTCCTTCATGCCGAGGCGCTGGATGCGCTCCTGCGGCACGCCGACGACCTCGTGCCAGATGCGCTCGGCCTCGTCGTCGTCCTTGTAGACGGTGATCCACAGACGCTCGGGGTCGAGGCCGTAACCGCCCTTGTCCTGGGGGCTGGTCAGCAGCTCCCAGGCGAGCTTGATGGCGCCTTCCTTGAAGTAGTCGCCGAAGGAGAAGTTGCCGCACATCTGGAAGAACGTGCCGTGCCGCGTGGTCTTGCCGACCTCTTCGATGTCCGGCGTGCGGACGCACTTCTGGACGCTCGTGGCACGGGCGTAGGGCGGCTTGACCTCACCCAGGAAGTAGGGCTTGAAGGGCACCATGCCGGCCGGGACGAGGAGCAGAGTCGGGTCGTCCGCGATGAGCGACGCCGAAGGGACGACGGTGTGCCCGCGCTCCTCGAAGAAGCTCAGCCAGCGGCGGCGAATCTCGGCCGACTCCATCAGTGGTCCTCATTCCGGTTGTACGAGTGCGTCTGGTACGTCGAGCCCTCGACGTACTTCGGGTTGTTGCGGTTCTCGATGGCGGCGTACCGCCGGGGTGCCGGGAGTTCGTGGTCGACGGGGGCGTTGATGCCCAGCGCGTCGCCCAGTTCCTCCTCCCGCTGGGCCATGTTGTCGCGGACGTCGAGCGCGAAGCCCACCGCTCGGTCCTTGAGCCGGTGACCTGCCTCGATGGCCTTGTTCGTCGCGGTCGCGGCGAGACTCTCGGGGGTCAGCTGCTTCAGCTTCCGGTTGACCTTGGTGGTGGCCCACACACCGGCGGCGACGCCCGTGGTGAACCAGAACGTACGGCGGAACATGCTGGGTCTCAGTCCCTCTTTCCGCGGAGGTTTCGCTTGCCCCGTCGCGTGGCCGGAACCGTGCGGCCCACGATCACGGTGCGTCGGGACTCCTTGGCGGGCTCGTCGTCCTTACGGCCGCCGAGGGCCCGGCGCACGCCGTAGCCGAAGGCCGCGACCTTGACCAGGGGGCCGCCGAAGGTGGACGCGACGGTGGTCGACAGCGCGGAGGCGTTCGACGTGACCTCCTGGACGTCGGAGGCGATCGCGTCGACCCGGTCGATCTGGGTCTGCGCGGAGCGCACCGCCGTGGAGGCCTCTGCCAGGAGCGGGACGGCCTGGTCGGTCACGTCCGCGACGAGCTTGGTGGTCGCCTTGAGCGTCTGGGCCAGCCTCGCCAGCGCGACGGCGAGGAAGGAGACCAGGATCGCCCAGAACACGGCCACCAGGATCCCGGCAACCTCTCCACCGGACACTGTGTGCACCCGCTCCCTGAAACGTGCCTCTACATCGGTCTACATCGAAAAAGTCGTGCACCGAGCCTATCGCGCCGGGGGTGCCGCTCTGCACCGGATTACCACCCGCGCGGAGCCGAGTTGCCGGAAGGCCGGCCGGGGGCATGCGAAAGCCCGCCGCCTCGCCCGCCCGGAAGGGCGGGGAGACGGCGGGCTCAGGCGCAGAAGTCCTACGACCGCCGAAGGATCAGCGGGCGTAGTACTCGACGACGAGCTGCTCGTCGCAGATCACCGGGATCTCCTTGCGGTTCGGCTCGCGGTCCAGGCGGAACGCCAGGGCCTTGAGGTTCACCTGGAGGTAGCGCGGGGTCTCACCCTCGGGGGCGAAGCCGCCCTCACGGGCGATGGAGAAGAGGGTCTTCTCGCGGCTGCGCTCACGGACCATCACGACGTCGTCGGGCTTGACGCGGAAGGACGGCTTGTCGACCTTCTGGCCGTTGACCTCGATGTGGCCGTGAACGACCATCTGACGGGCCTGGTAGATGGTGCGGGCGATGCCCGAACGCAGGACCAGGGCGTCGAGACGGCGCTCGAGCTCGATGATCAGGGCCTCACCGGTCTTGCCCTGAACCTTGGAGGCACGCTCGTAGGCGCGGACGAGCTGACGCTCGGACACGTCGTACTGCGCACGCAGACGCTGCTTCTCCAGCAGACGGACCTTGTAGTCCGAGTTCTGCTTGCGGCCACGGCCGTGCTCACCCGGCGGGTAGGGACGGGCCTCGAAGTACTTGACGGCCTTCGGGGTCAGCGCGATGCCGAGGGCACGCGACTTCTTGACCTTGGGGCGGGACTGGTTCGCCACTTCTTTTCCTTTTCCTATTCGGCTGCCTCAGGGTTACGGGAGGTCGCAATCCGCAGCCGGGGAATCCCGACAGGTCCACGAGGGACTTGTCAGGCAGCCGTTCCCCTGGTCTGGGCACATACGTGCAGCACACGAACGGCCCACCGACCGGTCCCGGAACCTACGGGTGGTGGTGGGCTGCCCGCGACACCTACGGCGGTGCGCGACGCTCCTGGATCAAAAGATCCGGCTGGTTGTCCCGCCTGAGGCGCCGACCGGAGCCGGACACGGGACGCAGCACTTCGAGCGAGTCTACAGGCTGCTCAGGACCGCTTGCGACCGAGGTGTTTCCTGGTCCACTCCACGGCGTCCGCGTACCGCGCCTCGGCGCCGTGCCGGGTCGGGGTGTAGTACTCGCGGTCCTTGAGGGCGTCCGGCGCGTACTGCTGCTCGGCGATGCCCTCGGCCAGGTCGTGCGGATACACGTACCCCTGCGCGTGCCCCAGCTTGGCGGCGCCCTTGTAGTGCCCGTCGCGCAGGTGCGGCGGGACGGGGCCGGCCAGTCCCTTGCGTACGTCGTCCAGGGCGGCGCCGATCGCGGTGGTCGCGGCGTTGGACTTGGGGGCCAGCGCGAGGGCGATGGTGGCGTGGCTGAGGGTGAGGGCGGCCTCGGGGAAGCCGATCATGGCGACGGCCTGGGCTGCCGCGACCGCGATCGGCAGGGCGTTCGGGTCGGCGAGGCCGATGTCCTCGCTGGCGGAGATCATCAGGCGGCGGGCGATGAAGCGGGGGTCCTCGCCGGCCTCGATCATGCGGGCCAGGTAGTGCAGGGCGGCGTCGACGTCGGAGCCGCGGATGGACTTGATGAGGGCGCTGGCCACGTCGTAGTGCTGGTCGCCGTCGCGGTCGTACTTCACCGCCGCCCGGTCGACGGTCTCCTCCAGTGTCTGCAGGCCGATCTCCGTCTCGCCCTTGTCGAGCGCGGCACCGGCGGCCGCCTCCAGGGCGGTCAGGGCGCGGCGGGCGTCGCCGCCGGCGATGCGCAGCAGGTGGGCCTCGGTGTCCTCGGGGAGGGTGACGGTGCCCTTGAGGCCGCGCTCGTCGGCGAGGGCGCGGTGCAGCAGGCCCCGCAGGTCGTCGTCGGTGAGGGGTTCGAGGGTGAGGAGGAGGGAGCGGGACAGGAGGGGGGAGATGACCGAGAAGTACGGGTTCTCGGTGGTCGCCGCGATGAGGGTCACCCAGCGGTTCTCGACGGCCGGGAGGAGGGAGTCCTGCTGGGCCTTGCTGAAGCGGTGGATCTCGTCGAGGAAGAGGACGGTCTCCTTGCCGAAGCCGCCGGTGGCGCGGCGGGCGCCGTCGATGACCGCGCGGACCTCCTTCACCCCGGCGGTGATGGCGGAGAGCTCGACGAAGCGCTTGTTGGTGGCCTTGGAGACGACATAGGCCAGGGTGGTCTTGCCGGTGCCGGGCGGGCCCCAGAGGATCACCGAGGAGGGCCCGGCGGGGCCGCCGCCTGATTCGCCGACGAGTCTGCGCAGGGGCGAGCCCGGCTTCAGCAGGTGCTGCTGGCCCACCACCTCGTCCAGGGTGCGCGGGCGCATGCGCACCGCCAGGGGACTGCCGGCGGGGTCCTTCTCCTGGCGTTCTTCTGCGGCGGCGGTGAACAAGTCGGGCTCCACGCTGGAAACCCTAAATCACCGCACTGACAATCCCGCCGGGCCCCGGAAAAGGCCCGGCCGGGCCCGGCGCCTCAGCTGGTCCAGAAGTCCCACCAGCGGGTCAGGATGAGCATGCCGATGATTCCGATGTGCAGGACGGGCACGACCCAGGTGAACTCGCCGAAGAAGCTCTTGAGCCAGTTCGGCGCGGGCAGGAAGCCGTTGCGGATGTTGAACGACGTCACATACCAGAACATGATGATCGTCGCGACCCAGGCCAGCGAGCACCACAGGCACAGCGCGTTGATCCGGTACAGCGACTGGAACATCAGCCAGGCGCAGAAGCTCACCCCGAAGAGGGTGCCGGCGTTGAGGGTGAGCCAGTACCAGCGCGGGAAGCGGGCGCGGCCGAGCAGGCTCATGCCGACGCAGATGACGATGCCGTAGGCGACCAGACCGAGCATCGGGTTGGGGAACCCGAAGACGGCGGCCTGCTTGCTCTCCATGACGCTGCCGCAGGAGACGACGGGGTTCAGGCTGCAGCCCGGGGTGAACGTCTTGCCCTCGACCTTGGCCTCGAGCAGCTTGAACTTGTCGATCGTGATGACCCACGCGGCAAGCAGTCCCGCCGCGCCGGTGATCACCAGCATCAGGGCGAACGCACGGCTGCCGCCCGCCGATCGCGGCGACGCCGCCTCGGCACGCTCCGGCTCGGGCTCGGTGGAGACGTCTTGGACTGTCGTCTTGCTCATCACGCCGATTCCGTCACTTGAGACTTGGAGTTTCTCCGGACAGGGCACATTGTGCCGTACACGCACCCGTGCCCACCGTTCGCTGGACATAAGGAAATACGCGCGACGGTGTGAAGACGCTCGGTTCAGGACACGGAGGGGACGGCGGACGGGACGGCAAAGGGCGGGGACCGAACCGGTCCCCGCCCTTTCGGAAATCAGCCCAGCCGGGCTTCCAGCTCGGCCACGATCTCGTTGACGCCGACGGCCGCCTGCTCGCCGGATTCCATGTCCTTGAGCTGGACGACGCCTTCGGCGAGGTCACGTTCGCCGGCGACGATCGTGTAGCGGGCACCGCTGCGGTTGGCGTTCTTCATGGCGCCCTTGAGGCCCTTGGCGCCGTAGGAGAAGTCCGCAGCGATACCGACCTTGCGCAGCTCGGTGACCTTGGCGAACAGCACCCGGCGGGCCTCCTCGCCGAGCGGCACCGCGAACACGCTGGTGGACGACGGGAGTTGGAGTTCCACACCCTCCGCCTCCAGGGCGAGCACCGTGCGGTCGACGCCCAGGGCCCAGCCGACGGACGGCAGCGCGGGGCCGCCGATCATCTCGGACAGGCCGTCGTAGCGGCCGCCGCCGCCCACCGCCGACTGGGAGCCCAGACCGTCGTGGACGAACTCGAAGGTGGTACGCGTGTAGTAGTCCAGGCCGCGCACCAGCTTCGGGTCGTCCTCGAAGGCGACGCCCGCGGCGGTGATCAGTTCACGGACCTCCTCGTGGTACGCCTTGCAGGCGTCGCAGAGGTAGTCGCGCAGGAGCGGGGCGCCGGTCAGCTGCTTCTGGACCGACTCGCGCTTGTCGTCGAGGACGCGCAGCGGGTTGATCTCCGCGCGGCGCAGGGTGTCCTCGTCCAGGTCCAGGCCGCGCAGGAAGTCCTGCAGCGCCGCTCGGTACACCGGGCGGCACTCCTTGTCGCCCAGGCTGTTGAGCAGGATCCGGAAGTCGCTCAGGCCCAGCGAGCGGTAGGCCTGGTCGGCCAGGATGATCAACTCGGCGTCCAGCGCCGGGTCCTCGGCGCCGATCGCTTCGGCGCCGACCTGGGAGAAGTGCCTGTAGCGGCCCTTCTGGGGGCGCTCGTAGCGGTAGTACGAGCCGGAGTACCAGAGCTTGACCGGGAGGTTGCCCGCCTTGTGCAGGTTGGCCTCCAGGGCCGCGCGCAGGACCGAGGCCGTGCCCTCGGGGCGCAGGGCGAGCCTGTCGCCGCCCTTGGTCTCGAAGGCGTACATCTCCTTGGTCACGATGTCGGTGGACTCGCCGACGCCGCGCGCGAACAGTTCGACGCTCTCGAAGCCGGGCGTCTCGATGTAGCCGTAGCCGGAGTTGCGCAGGGGAGCCGCGATCGCCTCACGGACCGCCAGGTACTTGGCGGAGTCCGGGGGGATCAGGTCGTACGTGCCCTTGGGGGCCTTGAAGGTGCTCACGGAAAGTCTCGTCACATTCCTCGTCGGGGAGCGTCGGCTTGCGCTCCCAGGCCGGCGGCCACCTGCCGCAAGTAGGGGTTGGTGGCACGCTCTTGGCCGATGGTCGTCTGGGGGCCGTGGCCGGACAGCACCACGGTCGAGTCGTCGAGCGGCAGGCACACGCGGGCCAGCGAGTCGAGGATCTCGGCCATGTCACCGCCGGGCAGGTCGGTGCGTCCGATGGAGCCGGCGAACAGCAGGTCGCCCGAGAAGAGGATCGGCGGGATGTCCGCCGCCTCGGGCAGGCCGAAGGTCACCGACCCCTTGGTATGGCCCGGCGCGTGCGCGACGGTCAGCTCCATCCCGGCCAGCTCCAGCTTCGCGCCGTCGGTCAGCTCCTTGACGTCGTCCGGCTCCCCGATGGTCAACTCGCCCATCAGCTGCATGCCGATGGAGCGGCCGAGCGCCTTCTCGGGGTCGCTCATCATGTACCGGTCCTCGGGGTGGATCCAGGCCGGTACGTCGTGTGCGCCGCACACCGGGACGACCGAGGCCACGTGGTCGAGATGGCCGTGGGTGAGGACGACGGCGACGGGCTTGAGCCGATGCTTCTTCAGCGCTTCCTCGACTCCGGGGGCCGCTTCGTGGCCCGGGTCGATGATCACGCACTCCTCGCCGGCGGCGGGGGCGACGAGATAACAGTTCGTCCCCCAGGCCCCGGCGGGGAACCCGGCAATGAGCACGATCGTCCTTACGTTTGTGTCGACACAGGTGGTTTGTCGGCGGGCTTCGCCTGTCGTCAGAGCCTACCGGCGCTGCCGATTCCTCAGCGAACCCATATACGGTACGGGGCACACGCGGGCGATCGACTCATTGGACGCGCGCGTACCGGTCGACACACACGAGGCATGAGGAGAGAACCCGGTGGTCAGCCAGGAACAGCGGCGGCGTCAGCTCGCCCGGGAGAAGTTCTTGCGGCAGCAGCAGCGGCGCACATCCGCCCGACGCAAGGCGCGCATGCGCAACTCTGTGATCGCGTCGGCGCTCGGGGTGGTCATCATCGGCAGCCTCGCGCTGTACACGACCGGGGTCCTCAAGGAGGACGACAGCAAGGAGAACGCGAGCTCGGAGGTCACGCCGAGCGCGCCCCCCAAGGCCGAGGACCCGTGCGAGAAGCCCGCCGAGGGCAAGGTCAAGACGGCGACCTGGAAGAAGGAACCGGAGCTGACCGTCGACAAGTCGGCGAAGTACACGATGAAGCTCGCGACGACCTGCGGTGACATAGACATCGCGCTGAAGGCCTCGGCCGCCCCGCACACCGTGAACTCGTTCGACTTCCTCGCCGGCAAGGGCTACTTCGACCACTCCAAGTGCCACCGGCTCACCACCAACAACATCTATGTGCTGCAGTGCGGCGACCCGACGGGCACCGGCACGGGCGGTCCCGGGTACACGATCCCGGACGAGAACCTGAAGGACAAAAGCCTCAAGGACAACATCTACCCGGCGGGCACCGTCGCGATGGCGAACACCGGGCAGAAGAACTCCGGCGGCAGCCAGTTCTTCCTCGTCTACCAGGACAGTCAGCTCCCGCCCAGCTACACACCGTTCGGTACCGTTTCCGAATCCGGCATGAAGGTACTCAAGAAGATTGCCGACGCCGGCGAGAGCACTGGCCAGGGCGACGGGGCGCCTGTCGCGACGGTCGTCATCAACAAGGCGACGGTCACGAAATCCTGACCGCCAACTGCGTAATTTCGGTCGCGCGGGATGCGGACAGGCAACCCGCCGGTCGCCTATGTTGGCCGTGACGAAACTGTGGACGATGCCCGGGGGAACACAAGCCCCTCGCAGGCATCATGTGGAGGAGGCGCTGTGAGCAGCGACCCGTGGGGCCGCGTCGACGAGACGGGGACCGTGTACGTGCGTACGGCCGACGGCGAGCAGGTCGTCGGATCCTGGCAGGCCGGCTCCCCTGAGGAGGCGCTGGCCTACTTCGAGCGCAAGTACGAGGGCCTGGTTGTCGAGATCGGCCTCCTCGAGAAGCGAGTGAAGACCACCGACCTGTCGGCGAAGGACGCGCAGGCTGCGATCGACCACATCCGTGAGCAGGTCGACGCGCACCACGCGGTGGGCGACCTGGACGCCCTGCGGACCCGCCTG
The DNA here is from genome assembly GCF_052068475.1 of Streptomyces sp. SD31. Classification (NCBI taxonomy): domain Bacteria; kingdom Bacillati; phylum Actinomycetota; class Actinomycetes; order Kitasatosporales; family Streptomycetaceae; genus Streptomyces; species Streptomyces sp. SD31. The sequence continues at coordinate 157,383 of NZ_JBQHCX010000003.1, forward strand.
GACAAGCTGGTCGAGACCGTCGACAAGCGCCGCGAGGAGCGCAAGCAGCAGCGCGCCAAGCAGTCCGACGAGGCCCGGCACGCCAAGGAGGCGCTGGTCACCGAGGCGGAGGAGCTGGCCCAGTCCGACCAGTGGCGGGCTGCCGGTGAGCGGCTGCGGGCCCTGGTGGACACCTGGAAGGGTCTGCCGCGGCTGGACCGCAAGTCGGACGACGAGCTGTGGCACCGCTTCTCGCACGCCCGGTCGGCGTTCTCCAAGCGCCGCAAGGCGCACTTCGCGCAGCTGGACGCGCAGCGCGAGGAGGCTCGCAAGACCAAGGAGCGGCTGGTCGCCGAGGCCGAGTCGCTGTCGGCTTCGACCGACTGGGGTCCGACGGCGGCGCGGTACCGCGAGTTGATGTCGGAGTGGAAGGCCGCCGGCCGCGCCCAGCGCGAGCACGAGGACGACCTGTGGAACCGCTTCCGCGGCGCCCAGGACGTCTTCTTCGCGGCCCGAAGCTCGGTCTTCGCCGAGCGCGACGCCGAGCAGGCGGAGAACCTGAAGCTGAAGGAGGAGCTGGCCGAGGAGGCCGAGAAGCTCCTGCCGATCGGCGACCTGAAGGGCACGCGGGCCGCCTTCCGCTCGATCAACGAGCGCTGGGAGGCCATCGGCCATGTGCCGCGCGACGCCCGCCCGAAGGTCGAGGGCCGGATGCACGCAGTCGAGCGGGCCATCCAGGAGGCCGAGGAGGCCGAGTGGCGCCGGACCAACCCGGAGGCACGCGCGCGTGCCGAGGGGCTGACCGGTCAGCTCCAGGCCGCCGTGGACAAGCTGACGGGCCAGATCGAGCAGGCGCGCGCCCAGGGCAACAACGCCAAGGCCGACAAGCTCCAGCGTGAGCTGGAGGGCCGCCAGGCGCTCCTGGACCAGGCGCTGAAGGGCCTGCAGGAGTTCGGCGGCTGACGGCCGGGACTACAGCTTGACGACGAGAAGGGCCCCGTACGCGATGTACGGGGCCCTTCTCGTCGTACTCGCTCGTGGAATGCCTACGAGCTCGTCGTGACGTGTCCTACGACCGGCTGCGCGCCGATGTCACGCGGTACACGTCGTACACGCCCTCGACACCCCTGACCGCCTTGAGCACGTGCCCGAGGTGCTTCGGGTCGCCCATCTCGAAGGTGAAGCGGGAGGTGGCAACGCGGTCGCGGGAGGTCTGGACGGCCGCGGAGAGGATGTTGACGTGCTGGTCGGACAGTACGCGGGTGACGTCGGAGAGGAGGCGGGAGCGGTCCAAGGCCTCGACCTGGATGGCGACCAGGAAGACCGAGGACTGGGTGGGCGCCCACTCGACGTCGAGGATGCGCTCGGGCTCGCGGGACAGTGACTCCACGTTCACACAGTCGCTGCGGTGAACCGATACTCCGCTACCGCGCGTGACGAAGCCGATGATCGGGTCGCCGGGTACGGGCGTACAGCAGCGGGCCAGCTTGACCCACACGTCCTCGACGCCCTTGACGATGACGCCGGGGTCGGCGCTGGAGCGGCGTTTGCGGCTGCGACCGCGGGTCGGCGGGACCGACTCGTCGATCTCCTCGGTGGCGGCCTCCTCCCCGCCGAGTGCCTGGACGAGCTTCTGTACGACGTTCTGGGCGGAGACATGGCCTTCGCCGATCGCCGCGTACAGCGCAGAGATGTCCGGGTAGCGCATCTCGTGCGCGAGCGTGACCAGGGAGTCGCCGGTCAGGATGCGCTGGATCGGCAGGTTCTGCTTGCGCATCGCGCGGACGATGGCGTCCTTGCCCTGCTCGATCGCCTCGTCGCGGCGCTCCTTGGAGAACCAGGCGCGGATCTTGTTGCGGGCGCGCGGCGACTTGACGAAGCCCAGCCAGTCACGGGAGGGGCCCGCGCCGGCTGCCTTGGAGGTGAAGACCTCCACCAAGTCGCCGTTGTCCAGGGTGGATTCGAGAGGCACGAGCCTGCCGTTGACCCGCGCTCCTATGGTGCGGTGGCCGACCTCGGTGTGGACGGCGTACGCGAAGTCGACGGGGGTGGCCCCGGCCGGGAGCGCTATGACGTCGCCCTTGGGGGTGAAGACGAAGACCTCGTTGCGGGACAGGTCGAAGCGCAGGGACTCCAGGAACTCCCCCGGGTCCTCGGTCTCCTTCTGCCAGTCCAGCAGCTGGCGCAGCCACGCCATGTCGTTGAGGTGGTCGTCCTTGCCCTTGCCGGCCTTGGGGACGTCGGTGCGCACCTTGGAGGCGCCGGCGACCGCCTCCTGCTTGTACTTCCAGTGCGCGGCGATGCCGTACTCGGCGCGGCGGTGCATGTCGAAGGTGCGGATCTGCAGCTCGACGGGCTTGCCGTTGGGCCCGATGACCGTCGTGTGCAGCGACTGGTACATGTTGAACTTGGGCATCGCGATGTAGTCCTTGAACCGGCCGGGGACCGGGTTCCATCGCGCGTGCACGGTGCCGAGGGCGGCGTAGCAGTCGCGGACCGTGTCGACGAGGACGCGGATGCCCACCAGGTCGTAGATCTCCGCGAAGTCGCGACCGCGGACGATCATCTTCTGGTAGACGCTGTAGTAGTGCTTCGGGCGGCCGGTGACGGTCGCCTTGATGCGGGCGGCGCGCAGGTCCTGCTGGACCTCGTCGGTCACTATGGCCAGGTACTCGTCACGCTTCGGTGCCCGCTCGGCCACCAGCCGTACGATTTCGTCGTACATCTTGGGGTAGAGGATCGCGAAGGCGAGGTCCTCCAGCTCCCACTTGATGGTGTTCATGCCGAGGCGGTGGGCGAGGGGCGCGTAGATCTCGAGGGTCTCGCGCGCCTTCTTCTCCTGCTTCTCGCGCTTGAGGTAGCGCATGGTGCGCATGTTGTGCAGGCGGTCGGCGAGCTTGATGACCAGGACGCGGGGGTCCTTGGCCATGGCGACGACCATCTTGCGCACGGTCTCGGCCTGCGCGGCCTCGCCGAACTTGACCTTGTCCAGCTTGGTGACGCCGTCGACGAGCAGGGCGACCGAGTCGCCGAAGTCGCGGCGGAGCTGGTCGAGGCCGTACTCGGTGTCCTCGACGGTGTCGTGCAGCAGGCCCGCCATCAGGGTGGCCGGATCCATGCCCAGCTCGGCGAGGATGGTGGTGACGGCGAGCGGGTGCGTGATGTACGGGTCGCCGCTCTTGCGCTTCTGGCCGCGGTGCCAGCGCTCGGCGACCTGGTAGGCGGTCTCGATCTTGCGGAGCGTGGCCGTCTCGATCTTCGGGTCGTTGCTGCGCACTATCCGCAGCAACGGCTCCAGGACCGGATTGTACGGGTTGGAGCGCTGGACGCCGAGACGGGCGAGGCGGGCGCGGACGCGGTTGGAGGAGCCGGAGCGGGCGGGCTGGCCGGTGTTCGGCCGGACCACCGGTGCGGGGCGCTCGGGCGGGGTGGGCTTGGGTCGCGACTGGTCGGCCGACTTGTCGACGGGCGCGGACTGGGCATGCTCGACCGGCCCGCGGGTGTCGTTCTTCGCGTGCGGCGCGTTCGGCGCGGGCTTCGCCGCGGGTGCCGAGGCGGACTCGGGCTTGGCGGCGGTCAGGTGCTGGGCCTCGTCTGGCAAGAGGGCTCCTCGTGCGCGATCCGGGTCCCCCGGTCAGGCTCCGGAAACCCCATGGTAGCGATCCTGCGCCCCAGGATCGCCTTCAGCCCGATGTGAGGGCCGTCTACCCAAGAAACGCACGAGGCGGGCGCCGGATTCCTCCGGGCCCGCCTCGGTCACCCTACGCGGTCGGCGCGCAACTGCCGGGGCGGTCGAGCCTCAGACCGGTCCGTACAGTGTTCGCGGACAACTGCGGGGAGATCAGCGCCACTTGAAGAGGGCAGCGCCCTTGACCTTCATCTCCTTGATGTCGGCGACGTTCCCCCACGGCACCTTGACGGAGCCCTTCTTGGCGCAGCCGGCGTCGTACCACCTCAGCTTGTGCTGAGCATTGAAGCCCTTCACCTTGACGCAGATGCGGCCACCCCGCTCGACAGCCCACTGGTAGCCGATCTTGAAACCATCGTGGCCGATGATGCTGCAGTCGGAGTTCTTGACCTTGCTCCAGCGGCCGGGGACGGCGCCCGCGTTCTTCCAGGAGCTCGAACAGCGCGTGGCGCGATCGGCCGAGGCGTCCGTCTGCGTCGCGTTCGCGGGAGCCGCTGCGGCGGAGAGCGCCGCCACAGATACCAGGGTCACGGCCCCCGTGACGATCTTGCGCGAGATTGACACTTGATTCCTCCGTTTTCGGGTCCCCGCCGGCACCCACAGGTGGGTTGGTCGAGCCGGCGGGCCGGTCGGTATAGATCTTGCTCATCACCTCCCGCTCACCTCAAGGAAGTTGAGCAACTTCTGAGGAATCTGTCTAATGCATGACAAAGTCACTCCATCTGCACATTTCGCACACACGGCAACAGAAAGGGTGCTCCGGGAAACCCGGAGCACCCTTTTTCACCTGTCGGCCGGCCTCAGACGATGATCAACGTCTCCAGAGGCGCACCCGACAAAGCAGGCTCGAGCCGCTGCCGACCGCCGAGGAACCCGAGCTCCATGAGAATCGCGACACCGGCGACCTCCGCTCCGGCACGACGGATGAGCTGGAGGGAGGCCTCGACCGTGCCGCCGGTGGCCAGCACGTCGTCGACGACCAGGACGCGGTCGCCCGCGCTCAGGTCCTCGGCGTGCACCTCGATCTCGGCGGAGCCGTACTCCAGGTCGTACGCCTGGCTGAGCGTCGCCCCGGGGAGCTTGCCCGCCTTGCGGACCGGGATGAAGCCGATGCCCGCGCGGACGGCCACGGGGGCGCCGAGGATGAAGCCTCGGGCCTCGAGGCCGACGATCTTCGTGGCGCCGGTGTTCGTGGCGATCTCGGCCAGCGCGTCGGTGAGCGCCGTGAATGCCGCCGGGTCCGCCAGGAGCGGGGTGATGTCCTTGAACATCACGCCCGGCTCCGGGTAATCCGCGACGTCACGGATACGGCTGAGCAGCAGCTCCTCGATGCCGGTCATCGGCGCTTCCCCGAGGGTCGGCCGCGGCCCCGGTTGCGGGACGCGGGCTGGTTGCGGGGGCCGACGACCGCGGGGGCGGCGTCCTCCGACTCGTCGTCGAACTGCTCGTCGTCGGCCACGGCGTCCGCGGTCTCCCCCTGCGCTCCGGCCTGCGCCCGCTTGGCGAGCACGCGCTTCTTCAGGGCCTTCATCTGCGGCTCGAGCTCCTTGAGGTCGGCGACGAGCGGCGTGGCGATGAAGATCGAGGAGTACGCACCGGCCGCGAGGCCGACGAACAGCGACAGCGAGATGTCGTTGAGCATGCCGGCACCGAGGAAGCCGCCACCGATGAACAGCAGGCCCGCCACCGGCAGCAGCGCGACCACCGTGGTGTTGACGGAGCGGACCAGGGTGCTGTTGATCGAGCGGTTGGCGATGTCGCTGTACGTCCAGCGGGTCTGCTTGGTGACTTCCTTCGTCTGCTCCTTGAGGCTGTCGAAGACGACGACCGTGTCGTAGAGCGAGTAACCGAGGATCGTCAGCAGACCGATCACCGTGCCCGGTGTGACCTCGAAGCCGACGAGGGCATAGATACCGACCGTGATGGTGATGTCGTGGATCAGTGCGACGAACGCGGCGAGCGCCATGCGCCACTCGAACGCGATCGCCAGATAGATCACCACGAGTACCAGGAAGATGCCGAGGCCCTGCCAGGCCTTGGCGGCGATCTGCTCACCCCAGCTGGGGCCGACCAGCTCACCGGTGACGTCGTCCTCGTTGACGCCCAGGTCCTTGGCCAGCTCCGCCGAGACCCTGTCGGCCTCGCTGGTGTCGATGCCCGCGACCTGGATGCGCAGGCTGCCGTTGCCGAGCTTCTGGACGATGGCGTCGTGGTCGGACGCCTCCTCCGCGTACTTCTCGGCCTGGGCCACCGAGACGGCGGTCTTCTCCGGGGTGGTGAAGACCGCTCCGCCCTCGAACTCGATGCCCATGTTGAGGCCGCGCACCGCCAGGCCGACGATGGCCGTGATGGTGATCAGGATCGAGATGCCGTACCAGATCTTGCGGTTGCCGACGAAGTCATAGCCGACCTCGCCACGGTGCAGTCGGGCGCCGAGGTTGCCGAGCTTCGACATCTCACGCCTCCTTCGGGTCGACAGGGCCGGCGGCAGGACCGGCGGGACGGCGGGTGCGGCGCAGCGGAGGCTTGGCACCCAGTCGCTTCGGGTCGAGGCCGGACCACTTGTGGCCGCCCGCGAAGAACTGCCTGCGCGCCAGGAGCGTCAGCAGCGGCTTGGTGAACAGGAACACGACGACCACGTCGAGGAGGGTGGTCAGGCCGAGCGTGAACGCGAAGCCCTGGACCTTGCCGACGGTGACGACGAACAGCACCGCGGCGGCCAGGAACGACACGAAGTCGGAGACCAGGATGGTGCGCCGGGCGCGCGGCCAGGCCCGCTCGACGGCGGGGCGCAGCGAGCGGCCCTCGCGGATCTCGTCACGGACGCGTTCGAAGTACACGATGAACGAGTCCGCTGTGATGCCGATCGCGACGATGGCACCGCAGACGGCCGGCAGGTTCAGCGCGAAGTTGATGGTCGGGCCCAGCAGCGCCATGATCACGTAGGTGAGGGCGGCGGAGACCAGCAGCGAGGCGATGGCGATGAGCGACAGGCCGCGGTAGTAGACCAACAGGTAGAGCACCACCAGGGCGAGACCGATCGCGCCCGCGATCAGACCGGCTTGCAGTTGCTCACCGCCGAGCGCCGCGGTCACCGTGGTGACGCTGGACTCCTTGAAGGTCAGCGGCAGGGCGCCGTACGACAGCATGTTGGCGAGGCTCTGGGCCTCTTCCTGGGTGAAGCTGCCGGAGATCTGCGCGGTACCACCCGAGATGACGCTCTGGACGTAGGGGTGGGAGACCACCTTGTCGTCCAGAACGATGGCGAACTCGTTCTGCGGGGTGGTCTGCTGCGCCAGCTTGCTGGTGACGTCGGCGAACTTCTTGGAACCGCTGGAGTTGAAGGTCATGTCGACCTGCCAGCCCGCGGCGTTCTGGGTGTTGAAGGTCGCCTGGGCCTTCTTGATCTCGGTCCCGTCGACGGCGACCGGGCCCAATACGAACTTGCTCCACACCTCGCCGTCCTGGCCACAGGCGACGGTGGTCTCGCCCGGCTTCGCTCCCTTGCCGGCGGCGGCCCGCTGCTTCGGATTGGTGCAGTCGAGCGCGGCGTACTCCTGCTGCAGCTTGCCGGCTGCGGCGTCGGAGCCGCTCGACGCGGACGGCGAAGGGCTGCCGGACGCCTTGGGGCTGTTGCTCGCGGACGGCGTGGTGTCCGCCTTCAGCGCGTCGGTGACGGCGCGGCCCTGCGAGGTGGCGGTGGCCGACGGACTGGCGGAACCGGAGCTCACGGAGTCCTCGGCGCCGGCCTTGCCGGTGCTGGACGCACTCGGGGAGCCGCTCCCACTGGGGCTCGCGCTCGGGGTGGGCGTCGCCGAGCCGGCGGCGGCCTCCCGCTGCAGGACAGGCCGGAAGTAGAGCTTGGCGGTGGTGCCGACCTGGTCCCGCGCCTCCTTGGAGTTCGTGCCCTTGGGGATGTTGACGATGATGTTCTTGTCGCCCTGGGTCTGAACCTCGGCCTCGGAGACACCAAGACCATTGACACGGCGGTTCATGATGTCGACCGCGGTGTCCATGTTGGTCTTGTTGATCGCGGATTCCTGGCCCTTTTCCGGAACCGCGGTGAGCGTGATGCTCGTGCCGCCGGCCAGGTCGATGCCGAGACGCGGAGTGGTGTGCCCGGAGGCGAACATTCCCCCGGTGAGCGCCACGATGGCGATCAGGATGAGGGCCAGCGAGCGCCCTGGCTTGCTCTGGGCGCTCGCGCTCCGGCCCTTCTTAGGTGCTGCCACCTTCTCGTACTCCCTCTCGGGCCGCCTCGCGCCAGGTCAGCGGGCGAGCGGCCATGACTGGTATCGGGATCCCGTGCGAGATCGGCATGTTCCGGGGCGCGCGGGCATGGCCCGCGCGCCCCGGAACACGGCTACTTCGCGTCGGACTCGCCGTCGGTCTTCTTCGCCTCGGCGTCCGTCTTCGCCTCGGCCGCGGCGTCGTCGGACGCCTCCTCGGCCTCGTCCTTCTTGCCGAGGTCGACGGGCTTGTCGTCGGAGGCGTCGGCAGAGTCGGCGGCGGGCTCGTCGGTCTCGGTGAGGGAGGAGGCGTCGTCCGGGACGACGTCGGACTTCAGGTCGTGCTCGATGCCGTGCACGATGCGGTTGTACTCGTCGTCGGAGAGGACGGCACCGATCGCGTTCTTGGCGAAGAGGAGCTCCACGCCCGGGCCGGCGTCAACGAGGACGGTGTCGTCGCTGACCTCCTTGACCGTGGCGTACATGCCCCCGATGGTGCGGACACCGGATCCGGGCTGCATCTGGTTCCGCATGTCGGCGGCCTGCTGCTGCTTCTTCTTGGCCGACCGGGTCATCAGGAACATGGCCCCGATGAGCACGATGAACGGGAGGAGGGTCACGAGACTCACGGGTCGGAACTTCCTTCACACGACCGCGATGGTGAGCGGCCTGATGGTTGGGGGTATGTGTGCCGTCGACAAGGGCGGCATCGGCGGAGTCTAAGCGAGTCTCCGCGCAGGGAACAACGCTCAGCATGGCACCGGGGTTCCTGCTCCGGCCAGTGTGCTCGCCGTGACGGAGCCATCACGTCCCGAACAGGTCCTGTTGTCCGTTTCCCGCAGCTTGCGAGCGTGGCGGGGTCAGGCCGAGATGCGCCCAGGCGGCGGGTGTGGCGACCCGGCCACGCGGAGTACGGGCGAGCAGGCCCTCGCGTACGAGGAAGGGTTCGGCGACCTCCTCGACGGTCTCGCGCTCCTCCCCCACCGCCACCGCGAGCGTGGACAGGCCGACCGGGCCGCCGCCGAACAGCTTCAGCAGGGCCTCCAGGACACCGCGGTCGAGCCGGTCGAGGCCTCGGGCGTCGACCTCGTAGACGGCGAGGGCGGCCCCTGCGATGTCCCTGGTGATGATCCCGTCGGCCTTGACCTGGGCGTAGTCGCGGACGCGGCGCAGCAGGCGGTTGGCGATGCGGGGCGTGCCGCGGGAGCGGCCGGCGATCTCGGCGGCGCCGTCGGCCTCGATCTCGACGTCGAGCAGGCCGGCCGAGCGGTGGATGACGCGCTCCAGCTCTCTCGGCTCGTAGAACTCCATGTGCGCGGTGAAACCGAAGCGGTCGCGCAGCGGGGGCGGCAGCAGGCCCGCGCGTGTGGTGGCGCCGACCAGGGTGAACGGCGGGAGTTCGAGCGGGATGGCGGTGGCGCCGGGGCCCTTGCCGACGATGACGTCGACGCGGAAGTCCTCCATCGCCATGTAGAGCATCTCCTCGGCGGGCCGGGACATGCGGTGGATCTCGTCGAGGAAGAGGACCTCGCCCTCCTGGAGGGAGGAGAGGATCGCGGCGAGGTCGCCGGCGTGCTGGATGGCCGGACCGGACGTGATGCGGATGGGGGCGCCCATCTCGGCCGCGATGATCATGGAGAGGGTGGTCTTGCCGAGGCCCGGGGCGCCGGAGAGCAGTACGTGGTCGGCGGTGGCGCCACGCGCGCGTGCGGCGCGCAGGACGAGGTCGAGCTGCTCGCGGACCTTCTCCTGACCGATGAACTCGTCCAGGTCCTTGGGGCGCAGGGCGGCCTCGACGGCCTGGTCCTCACGGTCGGCGGACGCACCGACGAGCCGCTCGGCGGCGGGGGTGTCGGTCGTGTCGTCCCAGTTCATGGAGTGTGCCTCGGGGGTCGCGGTCGGGTGGGTCGTACGAGGAGCGGGGCATGCCCCGGCACAGCGCCTTCAGGCCTTTCCGGGAAGCCGGTCGTCAGCGGGCTCTGTTGAGGGTCTGCAGAGCGGCCTTGAGCAACTGACCGACCTGTGGCGTGCCCCCGGCGGCTTCGGCCTGGGGTGCCACGGCGGACACGGCCTCGTCGGCCTCACGGGTCGCGTATCCCAAGCCGATCAGGGCCGCGTGCAGTTGGTCGCGCCAACCCTGGGTGACCGGTGCACCGACCACCGGGGCTCCGATCGGCTCGCCCAGGCGGTCCTTCAGCTCGAGCAGCAGCTTCTGGGCGCCCTTCTTGCCGATGCCGGGGACGGCGGTCAGGGCCTTCTCGTCGCCGGTCGACACCGCGCGGCGCAGGGCGTCCGGGGAGTGGACGGCCAGCATGGCCTGGGCCAGGCGGGGGCCGACGCCGCTCGCGGTCTGGAGCAGCTCGAAGATCTGGCGTTCGTCGTCGTCCGCGAAGCCGTACAGGGTGAGCGAGTCCTCGCGCACGACGAGGGACGTGGCCAGCTTGGTCTGCTGGCCCATCCGCAGTCCCGAGAGGGTGTTCGGCGTGCATTGGACGGCGATTCCGATCCCGCCCACCTCGACCACTGCGGAGTCCGGGGCGAGGGCGGCGACCGGGCCGCTGACGAAGGCGATCATGCCGTTCGGCCTTTCGACGTGGTCGGTGCTTTGGCTGCGTGCAGGGCCACGGCCTGCTGGAGTCGGTTCTGCGCGGGGGCGCGCCAGATGTGGCAGATGGCGAGCGCGAGGGCGTCGGCGGCGTCGGCGGGCTTGGGCGGGGCGCTGAGCCGCAGCAGGCGGGTGACCATGGCGCCGACCTGTGCCTTGTCGGCGCGGCCGCTGCCGGTGACGGCGGCCTTGACCTCGCTGGGGGTGTGCAGGGCGACGGGGATGCCGCGGCGGGCGGCGCAGAGCATGGCGACGGCGCTGGCCTGGGCGGTGCCCATCACCGTACGGACGTTGTGCTGGCTGAACACCCGCTCCACGGCGACGAATTCGGGCCGGTGCTCGTCCAGCCACTCCTCGATGCCCTGCTCGATGGCGACGAGGCGGTGTCCCAACTCGGCGTCCGCGGGCGTACGGACGACGCCGACGCCGAGCATGGTGAGCGGGCGTCCGGCGACGCCTTCGACCACTCCCACACCGCATCGGGTCAGTCCCGGGTCCACCCCGAGCACGCGCACGCCGCGCCCCTCCCTCTTTTGCGGCTGAACCGCCGCCGCTCGCGGACCTGGCTGAGCGCCGTCGGGGTTCCCCAATTGATGGTTGCGGCCCGTGGACGGCGATCTTTGACTCTCGCCAGGCTATCCGCTGCCACTGACAAGAGCGGCGGGCCGGTGGGATGTGTCCCTCCGGCCCGCCGAAGCCGTTCGGCTCGCGGCAGCGCTATGCGTCGACCTTCTCCATGATCTCGTCGCTGACGTCGAAGTTGGCGAAGACGTTCTGGACGTCGTCGCTGTCCTCGAGCGCGTCGATCAGCTTGAAGATCTTCTTGGCGCCCTCCTCGTCCAGCTCGACCTGGACGGACGGCACGAAGCTGGAGTCGGCGGAGTCGTAGTCGATACCGGCCTCCTGGAGGGCGGTGCGGACCGCGACCAGGTCGGTGGCCTCGCTGATGACCTCGAAGGACTCACCGAGGTCGTTGACCTCCTCGGCGCCCGCGTCCAGGACGGCGGTGAGGACGTCGTCCTCGGTCAGCTCGCCCTTGGGGACGATGACGACGCCCTTGCGGCTGAACATGTACGACACCGAGCCCGGGTCGGCCATGTTGCCGCCGTTGCGGGTCATGGCGACGCGGACGTCGGAGGCGGCGCGGTTGCGGTTGTCGGTGAGGCACTCGATGAGCACGGCGACGCCGTTCGGGCCGTAGCCCTCGTACATGATGGTCTCGTAGTCGGCACCGCCGGCCTCGAGACCGCCACCGCGCTTGATCGCGGAGTCGATGTTCTTGTTCGGCACCGACTGCTTCTTGGCCTTCTGGACGGCGTCATAGAGCGTCGGGTTGCCGTCGAGGTCGACGCCGCCCATGCGGGCCGCGACCTCGATGTTCTTGATCAGCTTCGCGAAGAGCTTGCCGCGCTTGGCGTCGATCACGGCCTTCTTGTGCTTCGTCGTGGCCCATTTAGAGTGGCCGGACATCTGCCTGTCTCCTTCGCGTAACCCATCTATGAACGAACGCCAGAGATCCTACAAGGACTCCGCTGTCCGGTTCGCGCGCACCATGTCGACGAACAGGGCGTGCACGCGGTGGTCGCCGGTCAGTTCCGGGTGGAACGACGTGGCCAGCGCGTTGCCCTGGCGGACCGCGACGATGTGGCCGTCGTGCTCGGCGAGGACCTCGGCCTCGGCGCCGACGGACTCGACCCAGGGGGCGCGGATGAAGACGCCCTCCACAGGATCGCCCGCGACGCCCTTGACGTCGAGGGCCGCCTCGAAGGACTCGTTCTGCCGTCCGAAGGCGTTGCGGCGGACGATCATGTCGATGCCGCCGATCGTCTCCTGGCCCGAGCGCGGGTCGAGGATCTTGTCGGCGAGCATGATCATGCCCGCGCAGGTGCCGTAGACGGGCATTCCGCTGTGCACGCGCGCGCGTAGGGGCTCCATCACGCCGAAGAGGACGGCCAGCTTGGAGATGGTCGTGGACTCGCCGCCGGGGATGACGAGGCCGTCGACCTCGGCGAGCTCTTCGGGGCGCCGCACCGGCCTGGCCACGGCGTCGGCCGCGGCCAGGGCGATGAGGTGCTCCCGTACGTCGCCCTGGAGGGCCAGGACGCCTATGACGGGTGCGTCAGTCATGTACGTGCAGTCCTTGGGAGGGATGCCGGAGGGGTGCTTACCAGCCGCGGTTGGCGTAGCGCTCGGTCTCGGGGAGGGTGTCGCAGTTGATGCCGACCATGGCCTCGCCGAGGTTGCGGGACGCGTCCGCGATGATCTTCGGGTCGTCGTAGAAGGTGGTCGCCTTCACGATGGCGGCGGCGCGCTTGGCCGGGTCGCCGGACTTGAAGATGCCGGAGCCGACGAAGACGCCCTCGGCGCCGAGCTGGCGCATGAGCGCCGCGTCGGCGGGGGTGGCCACGCCGCCGGCGGAGAACAGCACCACGGGGAGCTTGCCGAGCTCGGAGACTTCCTTGACCAGCTCGTACGGGGCGCGCAGCTCCTTTGCGGCGGCGTACAGCTCGTTGTTGTCGAAGCCGCGCAGCTTGGCGATCTCGTTCTTGATCTGGCGCAGGTGACGGACGGCCTCGACGACGTTGCCGGTGCCGGCCTCGCCCTTCGAGCGGATCATCGCGGCACCCTCGGCGATGCGGCGCAAGGCCTCGCCCAGGTTGGTGGCGCCACAGACGAACGGGGTGGTGAACGCCCACTTGTCGGAGTGGTTGACCTCGTCGGCCGGGGTGAGGACCTCGGACTCGTCGATGTAGTCGACGCCGAGGGACTGCAGGACCTGCGCCTCGACGAAGTGGCCGATGCGGGACTTGGCCATGACCGGGATCGAGACGGCGTCGATGATGCCCTCGATCATGTCCGGGTCGGACATCCGGGCCACGCCGCCGTCCTTGCGGATGTCGGCCGGGACCCGCTCCAGGGCCATGACGGCGACGGCGCCCGCGTCCTCGGCGATCTTCGCCTGCTCCGGCGTGACGACGTCCATGATCACGCCGCCCTTGAGCTGCTCGGCCATGCCGCGCTTCACGCGCGCGGTGCCGGTCTCGGGGGCCTGGTTTTCGGAAGTGGACACGGGTGACCTCGCTCGGTGAAAAAGGGCTACTGCAAGCAACGAGGAAACGTGAGGGGAGGGGGCCACTTCAAGGGCCAATGGTGAGGCGGTGGATCGTTTTCCCGCAGCATGGGCGCCTGGCGGCGTTAGTGTCCTCGCATGGAACAGCGCATCAGTCTGGTCACGCTGGGGGTTTCCGATGTGGCGCGCTCCCGGGCCTTCTACGAGGCCCTGGGCTGGCGGGGACAGGAGGTCGAGGAGACGGTCTTCTTCCAGGCGGGCGGGCTGGCCCTGGTCCTGTGGAGCCGCGACGAACTGGCGCGGGACTGCGGCCTGACGGACGGCGCGGCAGCCGGTTTCGGCGGGATCGCCCTGGCCCACAACGTGCGCTCCGACGCCGAGGTCGACGCCCTGCTCACGGCCGCGCAACGGGCCGGAGCGACGGTCACCAAAGCGGCGGCCACGAATGCCGTCGGCTTCTACTCCGGCTGTTTCGTCGACCCGGACGGCCATGCCTGGGAGATCGCGCACAACCCCGGGTTCGCGCTCGCCGAGGACGGTTCCCTCACGCTGCCCGACTTCGGCACGGCCTAGCCCGCCCGGTCCACCAGGGCCGCCGGGGTCTCGTCGTCCATCTCGAAGGCCAGCGGGAACGGGGCGTGGCCGGCCAGGCGGAACCAGCGGACCTTACGGTGTCGCCGCAGGGCCCGGGCCGCCCGTACGGCGTCGTTGTGGAAGCGCCGGGCCATCGGCACGCGACGCACCGCCTCGGTCAGCTCGCGGGCCGCCTCCTCTCCCCCGGGCGCCTCCCGTACCGCCTGCACCTGCTGGGGCTCGGCGAACACGGCCCGCAGCGCCTGGCTCAGCTCGCTCTCGGCGACCTCCCGCTGCTCCTCCTCGGCCTGCCGGGCGGCGTGGGCGGCCTCGTACAGGACGATCGACGCGGCCGGATCCAGCACGCCGGAAGTGGCCAGTTCCTGGGCCACCGACGCGCGGCGCAGCAGTTGTGCGTCGAGAGCGGCGCGCGCCGCGTCGATCCTGGCGTGCAGCCGGTCGAGGCGACCCGCCGTCCAGCTCAGGTAGAGGCCGATCGCGACGAGGACTACGAGGATCCAGATGAGAGTTGCGGTCACGGCCCGCAGACTAGCTCCGTCACGGAGGGCTGCCGCCGCCAGACCCCCGCTTCGGCCCTGAACCGGCGGGCCTCGTCCTCAGAACTCCCCAGAGAGGGCACCCCCGGGCGGGCTGATCTTCCCCGCCTCTTCCCCGCCCGGCGCCGAGAGCCGTCACATGCCTCTCAGTCCCGCGCCAACCCCAGTCGTGCCCGCAGGCCACTCCCCCCGCCGCCCCCGGCTCGCTCATCCGCGGCCACCGCTGCCGCGCCGGCCGTCACCGTCTCGTACACCGACAGGATGTCCGCCCCTACGGTGGACCAGTCGAAGCGGCGTACATGCTCGCTCCCCCGCTCCCGCAGCTCCGCCAGGCGGGCCGGATCCTCCAGGAGGCGTACCGCTGCCTCGGCGAGGGCGTCCGCGTCCTCGTTGGTGAAGAGTTCGCCCGCCGCGCCCTGGTCGAGGACCTGGGCGAAGGCGTCCAGGTCCGAGGCGAGGACCGGGGCGCCGGCCGACATCGCCTCGACCAGGATGATCCCGAAGCTCTCGCCGCCGGTGTTGGGCGCGACGTACAGGTCGACGCTGCGCAGGAAACGGGCCTTGTCCTCGTCGCTGATCATGCCGAGGAACTCGACGCGGGAGCGGAGTTCGGTGGGCAGGGACTCCACGGCCTCCTCCTCGTCGCCGCGGCCCGCCACCAGGAGCCTGGTCTGCGGGCGGGCGGCGAGGATCTTGGGCAGGGCCCTCATCAGCACCGGCAGGCCCTTGCGGGGCTCATCGATGCGGCCGATGAAGCCGATCGTGTCGCCCTGCCACTCGGGGTTGGGCTCGGCCTTGGCGAAGAACTCGACGTCGACGCCGTTGGGGATCACCACCGCGTCGCCGCCCAGGTGTTCCACCAGCGTGCGGCGGGCGTACTCGCTCACCGCGATCCGGGCGCTGATCTTCTCCAGCGCCGCCTGGAGGATCGAGTACGCGGCGATCATCGCCTTGGACCGCGGGTTGGAGGTGTGGAACGTGGCGACCATCGGGCCCTGTGCCGCCCAGCAGGTCAGCAGGCCGAGCGACGGTGAGGCCGGCTCGTGGATGTGCACCACGTCGAACTCGCCGTCGTGCAGCCAGCGGCGCACGCGGGCCGCAGAGAGGAAGCCGAAGTTCAGGCGGGCGACCGAGCCGTTGTACGGCACCGGGACCGCGCGGCCCGCCGAGACCACGTACGGCGGCAGCGGGGTGTCGTCGTCGGCGGGGGCCAGGACGGACACCTCGTGGCCGAGCCGGATGAAGTATTCGGCGAGGTCGCGGATGTGGAACTGGACGCCGCCCGGCACGTCCCAGGAGTACGGGCAGACGATGCCGATTCTCACGGACGCTCCCCGTCCCGGCCGTCGGCAGCGCATGGTCGTGGTTCCAGGTCGGCGAGCCACAAGCGCTGGAGCATGTGCCAGTCCTCCGGATGTTCGGCGATCCCCGTGGCGAAGGCGTCGGCCAGCGCCTGTGTCATGACAGACGTCTTCTCGGCCCGGGTACCTGTCTCGGGCACCTCGATCGGCGGATGGACTCGGCCCTGCATGACCGGGGAGTCGTCGTACCAGAGCGTGACGGGGAACAGCAGCGCCCCGGTCTGCTGGGCCAGCAGCGCCGGGCCGGCGGGCATGCGGGCCGTGTCGCCGAAGAACTCGACCTCGACGCCGGACGCCGACAGGTCGCGGTCCGCGACCAGGCAGACCAGGCCGCCGTCGCGCAGCCTGCGGGCCAGCGTGCCGAAGGCGGTGCCGCCGCTGTGCGGCAGGACTTCCATGCCGAGGCCCTCGCGGTAGGCGACGAAGCGGTCGTAGAGCGTCTCGGGCTTGAGGCGTTCTGCGACCGTGGTGAAGCGTGTCTCCAGCTTGGTGGTGACCCAGGCGCCCGCGAGGTCCCAGTTGGCCAGGTGCGGCAGGGCGAGTATCACGCCCTTGCCGGCTGCCAGGCTGTCGGTCACGTAGTGGACGTCCTTGACGTCCAAGCCGTCCTTGACGCGCTCGGCGCTCCAGGCGGGGAGCCGGAAGGACTCCATCCAGTAGCGCAGGTACGACCGCATGCCCGCGCGCGAGAGCTCGGCGAGGCGCTCCGGGCTCGCGTCGGGCACCACGCGCGCGTAGTTGCTCTCCAGCCGCTGGACGCCCTTGCCCCGCTGCTTCCAGGCGAGGTCGGCGATGGTGCGGCCGAGCCGTACGGCGACCGGCTCCGGGAGCTTCTTGACGGTGCCCCAGCCAAGGGCGTACAGCGCGTCCGTGAGGCGCTCCTGGGCACTCACTTGGCTGCCTCGCTCCCTTGAGAGGCGTTCTGCGACTCCTCGTCCTGTGCGGTCGCCGCCTCCGCCTCCGCCTCCGCCGACTCGCGGCGGACCGTGACGACCCGCTGGATCAGGGTGACGAGGCTGCCGACGGCGACGATCCACAGGGCGACGGGCAGCAGGTACTGGATGCCGGGTACCCCGAACTTGTGCAGGCCCGCCAAACCGGCCGCGACCAGCGAGATCACCAGGCGCTCCGCGCGCTCGACGAGGCCGTTGACCGCGACCGGCAGGCCGATCGACTCGCCGCGGGCCTTGGTGTACGACACCACCTGGCCGCTGGCCAGGCAGAAGATCGAGACGGCGCACAGGACGAGGTCGTCGCCCCCACCGGCGTACCAGAGGATGAAGCCGCCGAAGATCGCGCCGTCGGCGACCCGGTCGAGCGTGGAGTCCAGGAAGGCGCCCCAGCGGCTGGAGCGGCCGAGCTGGCGGGCCATGTTGCCGTCGACGAGGTCGGAGAACACGAAGAGCGTGATCACGACCGTGCCCCAGAAGAACTCGCCCATGGGGTAGAAGACCAGCGCGCCCGCGACCACACCGGCCGTGCCGATGAGCGTGACCGTGTCGGGGCTGACGCCCCGCCGGATCAGAAACGCGGCGAACGGTGTGAGGACACGCGTGAAGAATGCACGCGCGTACTTGTTCAGCATGGCCTTCCCGAGGGTCGGTGTGGCGCCGTGGGCCCCTGCTGGCCACCGGCTGGCCCATCGTAGCCACGCGCGCGTACGGGCGACCGCCGGGCACTCATACCCGGGTCGGACGGGCCGGTCCACCGGTGCCGGACGGCGCGATGACGTCCGCCGTATGGACGCACCGTGACGGGAGTGGAAAGCTCGAAGGACCGCGGGCGTCACCGGAGCCGCCATCGCTGGGGGCACCTCCCGGGCGAAGCCTGGGGGAGGATCCGTATGTCCGCGCCCACAGTGACCTCACCGTGCACGGGAGGCAGGATCATGGGCGACAAGGCGAACACACACCTCGGAGCCGCCGGCAGGGCTACAGCGGCCGACCACCCCGCGTCCGTACGGAATGTGGTGCTGGTCGGCCACAGCGGATCCGGCAAGACGACTCTGGTGGAGGCTCTCGCGCTCACCGCGGGAGCGGTGAACCGGGCGGGCCGTGTGGAGGACGGCGGCACCGTCTCCGACTACGACGAGATCGAGCACCGGCAGCAACGCTCGGTGCAGCTCTCCCTGGTGCCGGTCGAATGGGACGGCATCAAGGTCAACCTTCTGGACACCCCCGGATACGCCGACTTCGTCGGGGAGCTCAGGGCCGGTCTGCGAGCGGCGGACGCGGCCCTTTTCGTCGTCTCCGCCTCGGACGGCGTGGACGGCTCGACCCGCATGGTGTGGGAGGAGTGCGCGGCCGTCGGCATGCCGCGCGCGATCGTCGTCACGCACCTGGAGGCCGCCCGGGCCGACTACGAGGAGATGACGCGGATCTGCGCGGAGGCCTTCGGCGGGGACGACCCCGACGCCGTGCTGCCGCTGTATCTGCCGTTGCACGGCCCGCAGGGCCCGGACGGGCACGCGCCCGTGACCGGCCTGATCGGGCTGCTGTCGCAGCAGCTGTTCGACTACTCCTCCGGGGAGCGCAAGGGGTCCGAGCCGGGCGAGGACCAGCTGCCGGAGATCGAGGAGGCCCGTAACCGGCTGATCGAGGGGATCATCGCGGAGAGCGAGGACGAGACCCTCATGGACCGGTATCTGGGTGGCGAGCAGATCGACGTCAAGACGCTGATCGAGGACCTGGAGCGAGCCGTCGCGCGCGGCACGTTCTTCCCCGTCCTGGCCGCCGCCCCGGCCGCCGACGGCGCCCGGCAGGGGCTGGGCACGGTCGAGGTGCTGGAGCTGATCACGCGGGGCTTCCCGACGCCGCTGGAGCGCGAGGCGCCGCGGGTCACCACGGTCGACGGCAGGCCGCGCGAGCTGAAGCCGTGCGACCCGGACGGGCCGCTGGTCGCGGAGGTCGTCAAGACGGCGTCCGACCCGTACGTCGGCCGGGTGTCGATGGTGCGCGTCTTCTCCGGCACCCTGCACCCCGACGAGACGGTCCATGTCTCCGGTCACGGGCTGGCCGACCGCGGGCACGAGGACCACGACGTCGACGAGCGGATCGGCGCCCTGTCCGCGCCCTTCGGCAAACAGCAGCGGACGCTCACCCATGCCATCGCGGGCGACCTGGCCTGTGTGGCGAAGCTGAGCCGGGCGGAGACCGGTGACACGCTGTCGGCCAAGGACGACCCGCTCCTGATGGAGCCCTGGCAGATGCCCGACCCGCTGCTGCCGCTCGCCATCCAGGCGCACAGCAAGGCGGACGAGGACAAGCTGTCGCAGGGGCTGTCCCGGCTGGTCGCCGAGGACCCGACCATGCGGCTCGAACAGAACCAGAACACCCACCAGGTGGTGCTGTGGTGCCTGGGCGAGGCGCATGCGGACGTCGCCCTCGAACGGCTGCGCAGCCGCTACGGCGTCCAGGTCGACGTCGTGCCGCACAAGGTCTCCCTGCGGGAGACGTTCGCGAACAAGGCGGCGGGCCGCGGCCGGCATGTGAAGCAGTCCGGTGGGCACGGGCAGTACGCGATCTGCGAGATCGAGGTGGAGCCGCTGCCGGGCGGCTCGGGCATCGAGTTCGTGGACAAGGTCGTCGGCGGCGCGGTGCCGCGGCAGTTCATCCCGTCGGTGGAGAAGGGCGTAAGGGCCCAGGCCGCCAAGGGAGTTGCGGCCGGGCATCCGCTCGTCGACATCCGGGTCACCCTGCTCGACGGCAAGGCGCACTCCGTGGACTCCTCCGACGCCGCGTTCCAGACGGCGGGCGCGCTTGCGCTCCGCGAGGCCGCGGCCGACACGAAGATCCATCTGCTGGAGCCAGTGGCCGAGGTGTCCGTCCTGGTCGGCGACGACTACGTGGGCGCCGTGATGAGCGACCTGTCCGGGCGGCGCGGCCGCGTCCTCGGCACCGAGCAGACCAGCGGTGGCCGCACGCTCATCAAGGCCGAGGTGCCCGAGATCGAGATCGGCCGGTACGCCGTCGATCTGAGGTCGCTGTCGCACGGCACCGCACGCTTCAACCGCTCGTACGCGCGGCACGAGCCGATGCCGCCGCAGGTCGCGGAAAGGATTCGGGAAGAGACGCGCGACGCCTCGTAGTCGGCGCTCGGCACTGACCGTCGTCGGTGCCCGGTGCTGACGTAGTCGGCGCTCGGCACTGACAAACGGCTTCTGCGGAACGCTCCCCTCCGCGTCGGCGGGCGGCATTGGGCCGTCCGCCGACGATTGTCGGTGGCGGGGGATACGCTGATCATTGATCAACAGGTGTGCGGAGTACGGAAGTCGGGAAGGCCGCAGAAGCGACAGTGCGGCGATCGGGGGCGGGAATGACCGTTGAGAGCGGTTACGCGGACATCTTCGGTCCGCAGGTGCCGCGCACGGCCGGCGAGGGACAGACGGCGACGTTCGCGCTGGCCTCGGCGGCCTATCGGGACAATCCGTTTCAGGACATCAAGAAGGCCGACAACGAATGGCACCAGACCGACGTCAAGGAAGGCCGCGCGTGGGCCAAGATCTTCCGGCCCAACCTGGGTGAGGCCTTCTCACGTGCCGTCGTCGACCGCATGCTCGGCAGCGGCCGCAAGCCGCTGATCCAGTCCTTCGGCACCGAGCCGCAGGTCGTCGTCGAGCACTGTCTGGCCGCCAACAACATCCGCAAGGCCCGTGATCGGATGCTCAGCGCCATCACGGTCCTGTGCGGTGTGCTCTTCCTGCCCGGCCTGCTGGTGTGGCTGCTGATCTTCCAGCTGCGCACCACCATCGGAAAGGCGAACGAGAAGCGGGGCGGTGCGCTGGCCTCCGTGCTGCTCGTCGCGGCGGGCGCGCTGGCCGTGATCTTCCTGATCCGGATGCCGTTCGGCGGGTTCTGGGCGTGGTATGCGCGTGCCTGTGTGGTCATGCCCGTGGTCGGCTGGTTCTGGGCCAAGCAGGTCTGCGAGCGCACCGCGAAGGACCTGCGGGAGCGGTGGGACAGCCTGCTGGCCGGCAGCAGCGTCGGCGCGAAGGTGCCGGAGGCGGTGCCGACCAGCCCCACCGAGACCCAGGCCGAGCAGCTGCGGCAGTCGCTCGCCAAGCTCAGCGCGGAGCAGCAGTCCAACTCCGTGTTCTACGCCGGGCCCAAGGGGATACTCGGCATGGGAACCCGGTGGGGCAGCTGGCAGTTGGCCGAGAACCTGTCCCCGGCCGACCCCACCCGGGAGATCCACCCCTTCCGCAGCTGGGACGTCATCCGCTCGATCCACGACCAGTTGCGCATGCTGGAGCGCGGCCCACTGAACACCGGCGGTTTTCCCAAGCCTTCGATACGGCACTGGGTCGTCACGCCGATCGCCGAGGGCGCGAAGGCGGTGTCCCGGCCGGAGGGCACGGACGTCGAGGCGTACCAGGTCAAGCAGCACGCGATACAGGACATCTGCAACAAGCAGCAGTTCGGCAGCGGTGACCGGCACTACCTGGGTGTCCAGTGGACGCTGTGGGACGGGCAGTTGATCATCACCATGCTGATCACGGTGACCGTGCTGCACGAGACGTTGCGCATCGAGGTCACCGGGCATGCGCTCGGCCCGGTGAACGGCCTCTTCCAGGAGAAGCCCGAGGCGCCGACCAAGGAGGTCGCCAAGTCGCTGAAGCCGTGGGAGACCCGCAAGGTGAAGCTTCCGCTGGTGAACAGCGACGAGGTGGTACGGCTGGCGGTGCGAGCCCCGATCTCCTGGTATCCGCCGCTGCTGAACTGGCTCGGCGGCACGATAGGCCTGCCCGAGCCGTTCGGGCTCCGGCACGCGTGGGCGGATCAGCCGTGGCGGCACCGCTTCATGGCCGACGACGCGCTGCGCGCCGCCACGCCGGTGCTGCGGGTGGTGCATGCCGCGGCGATCAAGGTGCTGGACGAGAACGGCGTGGACACGGAGAAGTTCGGTACGCGCTCGGCGTTCCTGAGTACGGCTGTGCAGGATGCGGCGCCGCGGAAGGCCGACGTCTACGACGCGTAGGCCTCCGGCGGTTGAGCGGGTGAGGTGGGTCTGGGTGGCCGTCCCCTGGGGGCTGCGCCCCCAGACCCCCCTTCGGCCTTGACGGCCTCGTCCTCAAACGCCGGACGGGCTGAATTGCCGGTACCGTCAAGCCGTCGGCCAGGCCTCCGCCAGCATCTTGCGGGTGTCCGCCAGCAGCTGCGGCAGCACCCGCGTGTGGCCCACGACCGGCATGAAGTTCGTGTCGCCGCCCCAGCGCGGGACGATGTGCTGGTGGAGGTGGGCCGCGATGCCGGCGCCGGCGACCGAGCCCTGGTTCATGCCGATGTTGAAGCCGTGGGCGCCGGAGGCGGTCCGCAGGGCCGTCATCGCCTGCTTGGTCAGGGCGGCGAGCTCAATGGACTCCGGCTCGGTGAGGTCGGTGTAGTCGGCGACGTGGCGGTAGGGCACGACCATGAGGTGGCCGCCGTTGTACGGGTACAGATTGAGGACCGCGTACACCTGCTCACCGCGCCTGACGATCAGCCCGTCCTCGTCGGACTTGGCCGGGATCGAGCAGAAGGGGCAACCGTCGTCGGCTCCGGGGCCGGTCGGCTTGTTCTCACCCTGGATGTAGGCCATCCGATGGGGCGTCCACAGACGCTGGAACGCGTCCTGGATCCCCACTCCCCACTGCTGCTCCGGCTCACTCGTCATGCGTGCAGCATATGGCTTCGTCCGTTCGCGGCGTGTCGCCGGGGCTCGCACCCGATCGCCCCGGGCCAAGCTGGGCCGGTGGACGATGAAGACGGTCGTACGGCCCGCCGGCGGCGGCACACCGAGGTCGCGCTCTTCGGGGCGTCGCTGATCTTTCTCGCCTCGTACGCGGTCCGCGTGCTGGGCCATGGTCATCTGCCGCCGGCCGTGCTCGACCTCTGCCTCGCGCTGACCTGTGCCGCCTGGGCACTGTTCGCCGTCGACTACGCCCTGTGCTGGCGGCTCAGCGGGCAGCGCCTGGGCTTCGTACGGAGACACCTGCTGGACACCGTGGTGCTGGTGCTGCCGCTGTTGCGGCCGCTGCGGGTCGTGAAGTTGTACGAGGCTGTCCAGCGCCGGCACGGAAGGCCTCGGCTCTCCCTGCACGCGCGCGTGATCGTGTATGCCGGGCTGTCCACCGTGCTGCTGGGCTTCACGGGCGCCCTGGCCGTCTACCAGCAGGAGCGCGGGGCGCCGGGCGCGACGATGCGGAGCTTCGGGGACGCCGTGTGGTGGACATGCTCGACCCTCGCCACGGTCGGCTACGGCGACATCACTCCCGTCACGTCACGCGGGCGGGTGATCGCCGTCGGGATCATGGCTGTGGGGCTCGGCCTGCTCGGCGCCGTGACCGGCACGTTCGCCTCGTGGCTCCTCCAGGCCTTCTCCCGCGGGGAAGACGACCACAGGGAAGACGAAAGGCCCCCGGGAAGCTGAACTTCCCCGAGGGCCTTCGTCACGTACGAGCGTCAGACCTGCGCCCGCTCCTCGACCACCGTCGCGATCTTCGCGATGGCCTCGTCGAAGGGGATGCCGTTCTCCTGCGAGCCGTCGCGGTAGCGGAAGGAGACGGCGTTGTTGGCCATGTCCTCGTCGCCCGCGATGACCATGAAGGGCACCTTCTGCTTCTGGGCGTTGCGGATCTTCTTCTGCATGCGGTCGGAGGAGGAGTCGACCTCGACGCGCAGACCCTTCTTCTTGGCGGCCGCGGCGAACTTCTCCAGGTAGTCCACGTGCCCGTCGCCGATCGGGATGCCGATCGCCTGGACCGGGGCCAGCCAGGCCGGGAAGGCGCCCGCGTAGTGCTCCAGGAGCACCGCGAAGAACCGCTCGATCGATCCGAACAGGGCACGGTGGATCATGACCGGGCGCTGCTTGGAGCCGTCCGCGGAGGTGTACTCGAGGTCGAAGCGCTCCGGCAGGTTGAAGTCGAGCTGGATGGTCGACATCTGCCAGGTCCGGCCGATGGCGTCCTTGGCCTGGACGGAGATCTTCGGGCCGTAGAAGGCGGCGCCGCCCGGGTCCGGGACCAGCGGCAGGCCCTGCTTCTCGGCGACCTGGCGGAGGGTCTCCGTGGCCTCCTCCCAGACCTCGTCCGAGCCGACGAACTTCTCCGGGTCCTTGGTGGACAACTCCAGATAGAAGTCGGTCAGGCCGTAGTCGCGGAGCAGGCCGAGGACGAAGGTGAGCGTCCGGTCGAGCTCGTCCGACATCTGCTCGCGCGTGCAGTAGATGTGCGCGTCGTCCTGGGTGAAGCCACGCGCGCGCGTGAGGCCGTGCACGACGCCCGACTTCTCGTACCGGTACACGGTCCCGAACTCGAAGAGGCGCAGCGGCAGTTCACGGTATGAACGGCCGCGCGCGTCGAAGATCAGGTTGTGCATCGGGCAGTTCATGGGCTTGAGGTAGTAGTCCACGCCCTCGTCGAGCTGCATGGGCGGGTACATGCCCTCGGCGTACCAGTCCAGGTGGCCCGACGTCTCGAAGAGCTTCCCCTTCGTGGCGTGCGGGGTGTAGACGAACTCGTAGCCCTCTTCCTCGTGGCGGCGGCGCGAGTAGTCCTCCATGACCCGGCGGACGATGCCGCCCTTGGGGTGGAAGACGGCGAGGCCGGAGCCGATCTGCTCCGGGATGGAGAAGAGGTCGAGCTCGTTGCCCAGCTTGCGGTGGTCGCGCTTCTCGGCCTCGGCGAGGAAGTCGAGGTGCGCCTTCAGCTCGTCCTTCGACGGCCAGGCGGTGCCGTAGATGCGCTGAAGCATCGGGTTCTTCTCGCTGCCGCGCCAGTAGGCGGCCGCGTTGCGCATCAGCTTGAACGCCGGGATGTTGCGCGTGGTGGGCAGGTGGGGACCGCGGCAGAGGTCCTTCCAGCACAGCTCGCCCGTCTTGGCGTCCAGGTTGTCGTAGATCGTCAGCTCACCGGCGCCGACCTCGACGTCCGCGCCGTCGTCGGACGAGGCGGAGCCCTTGAGGCCGATCAGCTCCAGCTTGTAGGGCTCGGCGGCGAGCTCCTCGCGGGCGGCGTCGTCGGTCACGACACGGCGGGCGAACTTCTGCCCCCGCTTCTGGATCTCCTGCATCTTCTTCTCGATGGCCTTGAGATCCTCGGGCGTGAACGGCTTCTCGACGTCGAAGTCGTAGTAGAAGCCGTCCTTGACGGGCGGGCCGATGCCCAGCTTGGCCTCGGGGAAGAGCTCCTGCACGGCCTGGGCCATCACGTGCGCGGTGGAGTGGCGCAGGATGTTGAGACCGTCCTCGGAGGAGATCTCGACGCCCTCGACCTCCTCGCCGTCGGAGAGCACGTACGACAGGTCCTTGAGCTCGCCGCCCACGCGCGCGGCGATGATCGAGCGCTCGCCGGCGAAGAGGTCGGCGGCCGTAGTGCCCGTTGTCACCACGCGCTCTTCCCGCTCGGAATCGCGTTGGATGATCACACGGACGTCTGACACCGGTCTCTCCTGACTGAAGGTGGGGTGCGGCGCCATACCAGGAGCGCGCGCATTACGCGATCGTACCGACCCGGGACGGCCGACCGCGAAACGGTCACGTGAGCGCTCCGCTGGGAGGGCCGTGATGGGTCGGCGGTCGTCTGCGGCTGCGTCGTGGCTGGTCGCGCCCACGCGGCCGAGCCGCACATTGATACAGCCGCGCAAGGCGCCCCGTAGGCGACCGAGCCAAGCATTCGGCACCCCAGCTGCAAGGCCTCGCCCTGCAACCGCCCCCCCCTCAGTCCCCGCCATCCTCCCCGCCGCAAGCCTCTTCGAAGAAGTCCAGATCCTCCTGGAGCGACTTCATCAGCCTGTCCCGCTCAGCCTCGTCCACCTGCACCGGTACGACCCCGGAGGCCCCGGTGACCTTCCGGAAGCCACCTCGGCTCTCCAGCCGTCCGTGCACTCGTACCGGCAGCCCGACGAGGTGGGCGTGCCCGGCGATGCGGTACGCCTCCTCGTCCAGCGTCAGCCGGACGTGCGGAATCTCGGCGCCGGCGAGGACACGCAGCCGTACGGTGCCCTCCCCGCGGGGCCCCGACCTGCGCATGCGTACGACGGCACCGGTGATCCGCACCGGCACGGACGGCTCCTCGCGCAGATAGCGGGCCCCGGCCTCGCGCAGCGCGGGCAGGTCGCCCGGCGAGAACTCGACGGGCTCGACGCCGGCCGCGCAGTCCTCGGGCACCCCGGCCGCGGGTGACCACTCGACGGCGATGCGTGCGCCCTCCGTACCTCGGACCAGGGCGATCAGGGCCTCGGTGAGCTCGCGGCTGACGCCTGCCTCGACGGCACCGTCGAAGGCGTCCATGCCGCCGGTGGCCCGCTGGTAGTCGATGGCCTCGCGGGCGGCGTACAGGGCCTGGTGGAGGCGTACGGCGAGCGGGCGGGCCGTGCCGACGGGCACGAAGGCGGTGAGCCCGCGGCCGCCGGGCGCGGAGCCGACGAGGACGCTCTCCAGCATCGCGGCGGCCGAGCGGCGGTGCCGGGCGCCGTAGTAGCCGGCACGCGCGCGTGTGGCGAGCGCCGCGGCGAGGAGCATCTGGCGGGCGGCGGTGCGCAGTTCCTCCTCGACGGTCCAGGGCGCGGCCCCGGCCGGTCCGCTCGGCGCGTCCCGCCACCACCGGATCTCGTCGCTGGGCACCGCGAGCCCGATCAGCACCTCGCGCGCGGAGGGCATGCCGCTGCGGGAGAGGGCGACGAGCGCCTCCCCGAGCAGGTCGTCGCTGTCGGGAAAGGCACGGGACTCGGGGACGAGCAGGCTCGTGCCGTTGCCGCCGGGTCCGGGCGGGGTCCAGCGGCCGTAGCGCCCGGCCGCTCCCCCGCGCCGCTGCCAGCCGTGCCGGTGCAGCAGGGCGCTGAGCACGGCGGGGTCGACCTCGCCGGGCTCGGGGGGACGGTCCCAGGACGCTTCGACCGGGTGCGGCCTGGCCGGCCGTACCGGTTCCTCCAGGGGGCGGTGCGTCATGGTCTGCCTCCCGTCCCGACCCGCGTCATGATCTCGCAGAGGGCCCGGTCGTCGAAGATGCGTGAGGTCGGTATCCGTACGCTGGTCCTCCGCCTGCCGGTGATCGCGTGGCCGGCCAGGTTGACCCAGTAGCAGCAGTGCCGCAGGTCGAGCCGGTCGTGGCTGGCGCGCAGCCAGTCGTCCTGGGTCCGCGGGACGAGCATCACCACGAGGATCTTGTGCACGGAGACCGGCGTGCGGGCGAGCTTCGCCAGGTGGTCGTTGTCGAGCGTGAAGGAGAAGAACCGGCCGGGCGGGTTCGGCGCGATCTGGTAGGTGGCCTTGAGCTGCACCTTTATGGTGACCTCGTCGTCGACCGTGTGGCCGGGCGCGCTGTGGCTGACGTGCCAGTCGATGCCGTTGTCCGGAAACGGCTGCGACAGGGAGCACCCGGCAGCCGCCGCGACGGCGTGCAGATAGCCCACCTGCAGTGTCTCCATGCAGGCGGTGGTGGCGAGTGAACCGCGATGGGGGCCCGTTCGTTCGGGCAGCAGCCCGCCCCGCTCGGGCTGCGCAATCGCCATGACCAACAGCCTTCCACGCCAGGTGAATCCCCGTGCGGGCCGTTGAACTGCAAGGACCCGCACTCCTGTTGTGTCCTTCCGGCGTACGGCGCAAACGGCCCGGGTATCACCAAACGGGCAGAAGACGGTGCGTCAGCTGCCGTGGGTGAACGAGGGGTTGTGTGGATATGGCGTGCTGGTATGAAGGCCCGCTGGCGGCATTCGACACGGAGACGACAGGCGTGGACGTCGAGACCGACCGGATCGTTTCGGCGGCCGTCGTCGTCCAGGACGCCCCGGGCACCCGGCCGCGGGTGACCCGGTGGCTGGTGAACCCGGGCGTGCCGGTGCCGGAGGCGGCGACGGCGGTGCACGGACTGACGGAGGAACATCTCCAGCGCAACGGCCGCTGGCCGGCGCCGGTGATGCATGAGATAGCCGAGGAACTGGCCGGACAGGCCACGGCGGCCCGGCCGCTCGTGGTGATGAACGCGCCGTTCGATCTGACGCTGCTGGACCGCGAGTTGCGCCGCCATCGCGCCTCGTCGCTGGACCGCTGGTTCGAGGCGACGCCCCTTTTGGTGGTCGATCCGCGCGTCCTGGACAAGCATCTGGACCGTTATCGCAAGGGTCGCCGCACCCTGACCGACCTGTGCGCGCACTACGGCGTCACGCTGGACGGCGCGCACGACGCGGCGGCCGACGCGCTGGCCTCGCTGGAGGTGGTCCGGGCGGTGGGGCGCCGCTTCGCGGCCCGGCTCGAGCGGCTGTCCCCCGCCGAGCTGCACACGCTGCAGGCGGTGTGGCACGCGGCACAGGCCCGCGGGTTGCAGGCGTGGTTCGCGCGCAGCGGCAGCGAGGAGGCGGTGGACCCGGCGTGGCCACTGCGGCCGGACCTGCCGGCGGCAGCCGCCTAGATACGCGAGGCGAGGCGCACAAAAAAGCCGGTCCGCTGCTGCGGACCGGCCTTTCCCGGTGGGCGATACTGGGTTCGAACCAGTGACCTCTTCGGTGTGAACGAAGCGCTCTCCCACTGAGCTAATCGCCCGGGAACGGACTGAACAATACAGGTCCCCGCGCGCTTCCTTCAAACCGCTTGAGGACCGCCGTCATGACCACCTTCATGACCACGTGCATGACCACGTGCACGACCGCCTTGGTGGTCACCGGCCAAGTGCGCCACCAGCCCTCGCCGCCCGGCCCGCATCATCAGCCAGTGGTTGGCGCGGAAGACCGGCCGCCCCGGCACGGCGAACCGCCGCAGCAGCGGCTTGTTCACATCGACCACCTGGTCGTAGCGGGCGATGGTCCCGCTGCCGCCCGACGCGACGGTCCAGCGGGCCCAACCGTCGAGGTCGCCGGACATGGCGATCTCCAGCACCCCCGCCTCCGGGTCCCGCCGCACCTCGCGCGCGGTGAAGACCATGTCGTACGGCAGGACGGATCGGATGGTCATCACGCCGGTGGAGTCACTGACCTTGGTCACCGCGCGCACCTGGGGCCACCAGCGGGGGTAGTCCTCGGCCTGTTCCAGCAGGCCGTAGACGGTGGCGGGCGGTGCGGGCAGGGCCCACAGGCTGCGGAAGCGGTAGTGGCTCCAGTCCATGGGCCGAGTCTGCCCCCGTCCGGGAGGTTCCACCGCATCTGAGTACGTTCTGAGTACGCGTACTCATGCCCTACGGTGTGACGTGTACCACACTCCCGGACAGGTGAGCGCCGCCGCCCGTGCGGCGGCGCTCCTCCTGCCCCAACCGGCCCGCTAGGACGGCATCTTGTCGCCCAGCAGCGCCAGGTTCTCGATGGCGGCGAGGCCGTACAGCGCGGTGTCGTTGGTCGACACCCATGCCGCTTCACTGCCCGGGACCAGCGCGTCCGGGCCGCTCAGTTTCTCCGTCTTCCAGGGCGCCGACTCCTTGTAGCCGTCGGAGTTGTAGAACTTCTGCCACGCGCGCGTGGCGAGCTTCGCGTCGCCGGTCTGGACGGCGGCGTACGCGTCGAGGCGCGAGTGGCCCTGGAAGAGGAGCAGTGTGCCGAAGTTGGAGCCGTAGCGTGCCGCCTGCTCCGCCTTCGTGGCGTTGAAGTAGCGGCAGTAGTCGAAGTACGCCTCGTTGAACTTCGGCATGTCGACGAGGTCGATGAGCTCGGCGCACAGCTCGTTGAGGCCGAACACGGCGGACAGGTGCGAGACGCCGACCACCGGCTTGTCGGCGATGGCGAACCTGCCCGTGTCGAGGTCGTAGAGCCCGGTGCCCTGCACGAAGCCGTTGGGCTGGGCGGCGATCGTCTCCATGGTCGACAGGACGCGCGCCTTGGCCTTCTCCCACTTGGGCCCCTTGCGCTCCCACTCCGTCAGCCACGCCGACACCAGCCCGCTCCAGTCCGTGCCGAAGCCGATCGACAGCGCGTGCCGGTCGGGCGTGTACGGCTCGGTGCGGATCTTGCGGATCGGGTCGAGGACGAGGAAGGTCTCGTCGGAGTCGACGTTGGCGTGCATGAGGTCGCCGACCCGCTCGTCGGCCGTGAGGAAGTAGTAGTAGCGGCGATACGTCGTGTTGGCGATGCGCTGCTGCTTGGCGCTGTCGGCGTAGTGCTGCACGCCGTGCCGGGTGCCGAGGCCGGCCCATTGCCCGAGGTGGTAGACGTCGACCTCACCGGTGTGCCGGGTCATCGCCTCCGCGAACCGGAAGATGTCCGCACGGCCGGAGCGCAGATACGCGAACCACAGCCACAGGTCCGGCGAGAGCTCGGAGTTGTCCCAGGCGTAGCCGCCGATGTCGTACCGCCACTGGTGCCTGACGGTGTCGTAGGTGTGCATGATGTCGCCGTAGTCCCAGAAGCCGTACCAACGGCGCATCTCCACCTGGTCCTTGTAGTAGGTGAAGAGGAAGTCGAGGTGGTCCTCGATCTTGGCCTTGGCGGGCGTGGAGCGGTCCGGCTCGGAGTACAGGCCCGGCCCGAAGACCTGGGCCTTGATGAGCTGCTTGGGCGGGGCGGCGAGCTGGGGCAACACCCGTACGGCATCGACCTGTTGGGCGAGTTGCGTCGCGCTCGGGGTCGATTCGTTGGCCCAGAAGAGGAGTTCGGAGGTGCGGGCGATGCCGTACGGGGTGCCGAACTCGGGCTCGTAGTCCTCGTAGGTGATGTTGAGGCCTTCGAGCTGCTCGGGGTAGGTGTCCTGGCCCATGCCGTCGTGGTAGAAGCGCAGGTCCATGGGCTGTGCCTCGGGCGACCAGAGCCACATGGTGACCTGGGCCTGGTCGGTGTGGGCGTCGCGGATGTCGAGTTGGGCGGGGAACTTCTCCCAGAAGTCCCGTAGCCCGAAGGAGAATCCGCCGCTGACGCCGCCCACGTACCCGAAGCCGGACGCCCGCTTGCCGCCACCGGCGCCGATCCAGCCGTAGCCCTTCTTGGTCCGCTTGCGCAGGGTGAAGCCGTCGGCGGACAGCTGGGAGAGGGTGTAGTCGCCCCACTCGGGGATGTACTGCAACCGGGTCGTCACGCGCTGGTCCCAGGTGGACGGGTCGGGCAGCTTCTGCCCCGCGAACTGCGCCGCCTGTACGGCCGCCCCCGGGTCGCGGCGCAGTCCGGTGATGCCCTTGACGGCCTCGCGGAGCATGCCGGTGCCCTCGCCGCCGATGCGGATGTGGCGGTCGTAGGACTCGTCGCGCATCGGCACGGTGAAGCGCACGCCGATGCCGCGGATGAAGTCGCCGCCGGCCTTGCCCGGCTCCTGGGTGCCGTCGTACGTGATGGTGTGCACCATGCGGAAGGAGTCGGCGCCCGCGTAGAAGTAGAGCCGGATGGAGAAGGGGAGCCAGCTGCGGCTGCCCTTGCGGTGCTTGCCGTCGATCTTGACGACCGCGCGGACCGGGCCCTCCTGCTCGACGGTGACGTCGGAGATGGCGCCCTCGAAGCGTTCGGTCTTGACCGCGCCCTGGTCCTCGTCCTCGATCTCGGGCTGGCGGATCAGCACGAGCCGGCCGTTCTTGGCGATCTCGGTGGAGCCCCGGGTGACCGACTTGATCAGCGTGGCGCCGGACTTGCCGATCTTCGCGGTGATGACGCCGGTCGAGATGTCGATGGTGCCGCCGCTCTTGTCGACGGTGACCTTCTTCTCCGGTACGGCGGCCTCGCCGGCGGCGAGCGTGAGCTTGCCGGTGCCCGAACTCACCGCGTGGGCCGTCCACTTGAGGGAACCGTCCGGCCAGTAGGCGATCGGCCAGGACTGCACGGGCACGGACTTGCCGTCCGCGTCCGTCACCGCGAACGTCTGGTCCTCCTGGTACGTGCCCTTCGGCCACGGCACACCCACGGTGGAGCCGGGCGCGGCACCCAGGCCGCCGTCCTCCAGCCAGTCGAGGGTCACGGGGTCGGCATCGGCGTCGGCGGCTCTCGGCGCGGCCTGCGCGTCCTTGGCTCCCAGTGCCCAGCTGAACTGCGCGGCGGCGCCGGCGACGGCGGCCGCCTTGAGGATGGACCTGCGGGGGATGGGGGACATGGCCTTTCCTTCCGTGCGGGATGCGAGGGGGTGGACGGGGGCATGACAGAGAGAGGTACGGCGCCCGGGGCACCGACCTTGTGTGCGGGCACCGCCCTCCGCGGTGCCGCCTACGTGCGAGGACACCGCCTCTCAGCGGTGCCGGTACCGCTCCTCCACGGCGACGGCGGCCGCCGCGACGGCCCCCAGGACGGGGACCGCCAGCGGTGCGATGAACGCGGCGGACAGGGCTACGACGCCCAGCCCGCCGACGAGCAGAAAGGACCCGGCGGGATCGAGCACGGTCCGGCGCCCGGCCCCCGCCAGCAGCGCCCGCCAGGAGGCGCCCGGCGTCCAGACGGCCGCCGCCCGCAGCAGGGCCACGACCAGCCCGATCAGCGCGAAGATTCCTACCGCCCCGACGAACGGCCCGCCGGGAATCCCGGCCCGCGCGGCCAGGACGTCCACCCAGACCGCCGCGGCGGTCGCCCAGCCGGCGAGCCCGACGGCCCACCCGCCGCGCAGGGCCACCCGGAAGTCCGCGACGAACTCCCGCCAGCCGCCGGCCTCATGACGGGTACGCCGCCGCAGATGCCGCGCGCCGGCGGCGAAGGCCGCCGGGTACGTGACGACCCCGAGGCAGGCCACGGCGATCCACACGCCGGTGAGCAGGGACTCGGCGAAGACCGAGAAGCGCTCGCCGAACACGGACTCCCTGCGTGAGGAGCGGGCCTTCACTCGTGCTTGCGCCATGGTGACCGCCTCAGTCCTCTCACTTCAGTCCGGACGTCGCCATGCCGTCGATGAGGTAGCGCTGGAAGGCCATGAAGAAGGCGATGACCGGGATCAGCGCCACCAACGACATCGCGATCATGCTGCCGTAGTTGGAGATGCCCTCCTGGTCGCGGAACATCATCAGGCCCAGCGAAACGGTGTACTTCTCGGGGGTGTTGAGGTAGATCAACGGCCCCATGAAGTCGTTCCAGGCGTTGATGAAGGTGAAGATGGCGCTGGTGATGAGGGCGGGACGGGTCAGGGGCAGCACGATGGACCAGTAGGTCCTCAGGTGCCCGCAGCCGTCGAGCTTGGCGGCCTCGTCCAGCTCGCGCGGCAGCCCACGCATGAACTGCACCATCAGGAAGACGAAGAACGCCTCCGTGGCCAGGAACTTGCCCGCCACGAGCGGCACCAGGGTGTCGGTGAGCTCGAGGTTGCGGAAAAGCACGTACTGCGGGATGAGCAGCACGTGGTACGGCAGCAGCAGCGTGCCGATCATCAGCGTGAACAGCAGGTTCCGTCCGGCGAACCGGATCTTGGCGAAGGCGTAGGCGGTCAGCGAGCTGGACACCACGACACCGGCCACGGCGAGGACCGCGTACATCAGCGAGTTCATGAAGAAGCTGCTGATGGAGATGCCGGAGATGCCGTCGGCGAGCCCGGAGAAGTTCGCCCAGACCGGCTCGGTGGGCAGCAGGTCGAGGCTGGCGATGATGTCCTTGCTCGGCTTGAACGAGGCGCCGACAACCCAGACCACGGGGTACAGGACGACCGCGAGGACGGCGAGCGCGCCCAGGTGCCAGGCGATCGATCCGGTGCGCCGGCGCTCGCTCGCGGTGTGTACGACAGGGGTGGTGGCGCTGGTCACTTGGCGGCCTCCTCGTAGTGCACCCACTTCTTCTGCGACCAGAACAGGACCGCCGTGACGAGCGCCACCGCGATCACCAGCGTCCAGGCCATCGCGGAGGCGAAGCCCATCTGGGCCTCCTTGAAGCCCTTCTGGTAGAGGTAACAGGTGTAGACGAGCGTCGCGTCGGCGGGCCCGCACCGGGTGTCGGAGACGACATAGGCGGAGCCGAACACCTGGAACGCGTGGATGGACTCCAGCAGCACGTTGAAGAAGAGCACCGGGGAGATCATCGGCAGCGTGATGTTCCAGAACCGCCGGAGCGGGCCGGCCCCGTCCACCTCGGCGGCCTCGTACAGCTCCCGCGGGACCTGCTTGAGGCCGGCCAGGAAGATGACCATCGGCGCGCCGAACTGCCAGATGCTCAGGGCCACCAGGGAGTAGAGGACGTAGTCCGGGTTGCCGATCCAGCCCCCCACGTCAAGACCGAAGATCTTCTGCCCACGGTCCACGATCGCGTCGTCCGAGAACAGCGCCCGCCACACGAAGCCCACGGAGACGCTGGCACCGATGAGCGAGGGCATGTAGAACGCGGCCCGGTACACACCCTGCCCGCGCCGCTTCTGTGCGAGCAGCAGCGCGACGCCGAGCGCGAGCAGCAGCTTCAGCGGAGTGGCCACGACGACGTACTTGAGCGTGACCTCCACCGACTTCTGCCAGCGCGGGTCCTGGAACATCGTCGTGAAGTTGTCGAACCCCACCCACTCGGGCGGCGTGAACAGGTTGTAGCGGGTGAACGCGTAGTACAGCGACGCGATCATCGGCCCCGCCGTGAGCAGCAGGAACCCCGCGATCCACGGCGACATGAAGAGATAGCCGGCGAGGTTCTCGCGGCGCCGCCCGCGCCGCCCGGCGGCGGGAGCGGCGGACCGCTTCCCGGCCGGGCGCACGGGCGCTTCCTTGACGAGCGTCATGGTGGTACGTCCCCTCAGCCCGCGAACGCGGCCTTGGCCTCGCTGAACAGCGTCTTGGCGGCGTCGGCGGGCTTGGCCTTGCCCTGGGTGACCTCGCCGCCGATGCGCAGGAACGCCGCCTCGATGACGTCGGCGCCGGACGGGTGCGGGGTGATCTTCCCGAGCACTCCGGCCTTGGCGACCTCTTCCTCGTACGCCTTGACGCCCTTGTTGTTGTCGTCGGTGGGCGTGAACGCGTCGTACTGCTCGGTCGTGGCGAGGATGCCGCGGTCGTAGCCCATGATCTTGCCGACCTCGGGGTCGTGGACCATGAAGTCGATGAACTGCGCGACCTCCTTGGGGTGCTTGGTCCCGGAGAAGGCGCTGAGCATCAGCGAGCCGAGGTACTGGCCGGTCTGCTTGCCGTCCGTGGTGGGGATCGGCGCGAGCCCGTAGTCCGACTCGCCCTCGCCCTCGTAGCGGATGGAGAAGTTGTCCCAGGTGAACTCGGACGCGGCGAGGCCCGCCGAGAGCGCGGACTTGGGCTTGACCTGCTCGACCTTCTTCGGGTCGGCGACGAGCCCGGACCGCACGCGCTTGTAGCCGTCCTCCCACCACTGCGTCAGATCGTCCTCGGTGAAGCCGAGACCGGTGTCGGTGAAGAAGGCCTTGCCGTTCTGACGGAGGTACAGGTCGTAGAGGTACATGATGCTGCAGTAGCCGGTGTCACCGGCGATCTTCAGCTTGTCCTGGATGGTCTGGAGCGCGTCGAAGTACTCGTCCCAGGTCCAGCCGAACTTCGCCTCGACGCCGGCCTTCTCGAAGGCCTTGAGGTCGATGACGAGCGCCATGGTGTTGGCGCCGACGGGTATGCCGATCTGCTTGCCGTCGACCTGACCGTTCGCCAGAACGCCGTTGCGGAAGTTGTCCAGGCTGAGATTCCCCGCGTCCGCCTGCGACTTGAGATCCATCAGAACGCCGCGCTTGTCGTACTTGCGCAGGAAGCCGACCGCATTCTGGAAAACGTCCGGCGGGTTTCCGCCGGAGGCCTGGGTCTGGAACTTCTCCCAGAACGCCTCATAATCCGTGAATTCAGGCTTGATCTTGATCTTCGGGTACTTCTTCTCGAAGAGCGCGATCGTCTTCTTGATGGCAATGGTGCGCGGCTCGCCACCCCACCACGCGTAACGAAGTGTCACGGTCCCGTCTCCGGAACCACTGTCGCCGCCGCATCCGGTCGTCGCAGCGAGCCCGAGCGTGGCTGCCGAGGCCCCGGCCACCTTCAGGATCGTACGCCTCTCAACATTCCTGCTGGTTCTCATCGTCGAGCCTCCCCACAGCGTCACTACCGCCTGCATGAATCGTTTCAAGTAAGCGCTTGCTGGCACAAGTTACGGAGGGCCTAGGAGCACGTCAATGATTCGGACAGGAATTTCTTGTGGGTTTGCTCGGTGAGTTGACGGCTCGTGAGGGCGGGCCGGTCGGATCGGCGGTGCGATGCCGCAGGTGAGAGGCGCGCGGTCGGTGGATCGAACGGGAAGTTGGCTTCCGTATGCCGGTGCCGGTCGGCTGAAAGTCGTCCGGTCGCCGGTGAGCTGACGAGGCGTCGCCTTCGCTCGACCCGGGGCGGGGCACGGGACCTTACGAGGCGTCAGCCACGAGGCGCGGCAAGACGAGTGGGCACCCTCCTGCGGCCGCACGCCGGGCAGGCTTTCCCCCGACGCACGGGAGCACCTTCCCGCACCGCCGGAGGGCTCGCTCGCGCGGGCCGTCATACGCAGAAACAACGGCGGCCCGCCTGCACAATCGCAGGCGGGCCGCCGGATCCGGGTGGGCGATACTGGGTTCGAACCAGTGACCTCTTCGGTGTGAACGAAGCGCTCTCCCACTGAGCTAATCGCCCGGACGCAGGAAGAACATTACCCCATGTCAGGGGGTGCGTGTGACCAGCGCGGACCCGCACCGGCCGACGCCCGCACCCCCGTCGCGGATCACTGGTCCTTGATCTTCCAGGGCATGACGACGCCGAACTTCCACACGTAGAAGCCGACGAGCACGGCGATGATCACGAGACCGATCGACGTCAGGATGATGTTGCGGCGGCGCACCTTCGGATCGAGGGCCTTCTGGGCCGCCTCGGTGACCTTGCGCTTGGTCCAGCGCAGCACCAGCTGGGCCCAGACGAACTCGGTCGCCCAGATCGCCATGCCGCCGAAGATCACGACCCAGCCGGGGCCGGGCAACGGCAGCATGATGATGCCGGCGACCACGACCGCCAGGCCGATGATGAAGACGCCCACCTGCCAGCTCAGGTGCAGCGCACGGCGCGCCTTGATGAACTCCGGCGCTCTTGAGCCGAGCCCCTGCTCGCTGTCGCCTTTCACACCGTCCACTTCGATCTCGTCGGTCGTCACGGCCACCCCGCCCGACTCGTTACTCCCCGTATTCATACGGCCAAACCCTACCGGACGGAAACCCGTCACCGGAATGGTCGTATCTCGCGAACGGGTCCTCGGCCGGAAGAGTTACGTAAACCCACGCAAAACACTCAGAGGGGTTTACAACGGCACCGTAGGTGGCATGTCGATTTCGCCGACGTGCGAATCCCCGAGCGCACACTGAGCGAAAGGCCCTGGCGCTTATGAACACCACGGTCAGCTGCGAGCTGCACCTGCGCCTCGTTGTGTCGAGCGAGTCCTCCCTGCCTGTCCCCGCAGGCCTGCGGTACGACACGGCCGACCCCTACGCCGTGCACGCCACCTTCCACACCGGAGCCGAGGAAACCGTCGAGTGGGTGTTCGCCCGCGACCTTCTTGCGGAGGGCCTCCACCGGCCCACCGGAACCGGCGACGTCCGCGTCTGGCCGTCGCGCAGTCACGGCCAGGGCGTCGTCTGCATCGCCCTGAGCTCTCCGGAGGGCGAGGCACTGCTCGAGGCCCCGGCACGGGCTCTGGAGTCCTTCCTGAAGCGCACCGACGCCGCCGTGCCCCCCGGCACGGAGCATCGGCATTTCGATCTGGATCAGGAGCTCTCGCACATCCTGGCGGAAAGCTAGGGCGAGGCCCCACAAGGCCGCCCGGCGCCGTCGACTCGGGGAGACGGCTCGGGCCAAGACAACCGCATACGGCACACAGCAGCGCCGTCTTCGCTCCGCGAGGGCGGCGTTGGCATGCCTTGCGCCGGATGGGGACCGGCCGGGCCAGGCTCGGCTCGGGTGGGACCGGCTCGTCGGGAACCGTCGGCACCGTTGCGGCGTTGTATTCGAAGCCGCGTGCGAGCGCGACCGGTGTGACGGCTCTGTGAGCCACTACCATCGGCCAGCATCGGCGGGCACCCCGCCCGACCCCCCAGGCCAGGGAGCGAAACGTGCTGATCACCCATGACACCCGGTGTGCACTCGATGCCGTGGTGGATCTGGTGAACACCGCACCGGATGACGACGGGACTCCGGACGGGCTGCCGGACGTCACGGCTCTCGGGGATTTCGTACGAAAGCACGAAATCAGCGATGTCGGGGTCCTCTCGGAGTTCGATCTCTCGGCGGTGCGCAAGGTACGCGGGCGGTTCGCCGCGATCTTCGCCGAGCCGGACACCCGGAAAGCGGCCGGCCTGATCAACGAGCTGGTCGCCGCCGCGGGCACCACGCCCCGCCTCACGGACCACGACGGCTACGACTGGCATGTGCACTACTTCGCCCCCGGCGCCTCCATCGCCGACCATCTGGCGGCCGACTGCGGCATGGCACTGGCGTTCTTCGTGGTGGCCGGGGAGCAGGAGCGCCTGCGACGCTGTGAGGCGCCGGACTGCCGGCACGCCTTCGTGGATCTTTCCCGCAACCGTTCGCGGCGGTACTGCGACAGCCGTACCTGCGGAAACCGTCTGCATGTGGCCGCCTACCGAGCACGACGCAAGGAAGCGGCCGGCTGAGCGGCGGCGCTTGCCCAGGGACCGACACGACCGGTGCGTGGACGCGGGCCCCGGCGGGTGGCGCCGGGGGCCGCGGGTACGGCTCAGAGCAGCAGCAGATCGTGCAGCGCAGCCATGAGCAGCAGACACCCGATCACCGCAAGGAAGATCATCAGCGGTGGCTGGGAAAGGGCGAAGAGGCACCCGCGAGGCTCGTCCTGAGGTGGCGCGGCCTCGCTCTGTGTCGTGTCCAGCATCTCGCGGCGATGATGGCGCAGTTGCCCCTCGCCGCGCGATCAACACGCCCGGAATGAGCGGGAGTTCGCTGGATTCCGTGATGTCCGGTTCGAGTCTTGATCGCTTACGGCCGGGCGGCGACCCCCTGTGTCGTTTCAGTCCGGGGTGCGGGCGTCATATGCCGTGCTTCTTGAGGATGGCCTCGATGTCGCTGAAGTCGTCGCCGGCATCGGCTCGCGGTGCGGTCGCGGGCCGGTTCGCCTGACGGGAGCCCGGTCCCAGCGAGGGCGCCGAGGCCGTCGGGGCCACCGCCTCGCCCCGTCCCGCGGCACGCGCCTGCCTGCGCTCCTTGCGGGTGCCGCCTCGGCGGCGCTCCACCGCGCGCGTGCTCGCGAACAGCAGCCAGGACAGACCGAGGACTCCGAAGCCCGCCCACGCGGTCGGGCTGAACGCGGTGTCCGCCAGCCAGTCGACGACCCCGGTCATCACCAGACCGAGGGGCACCAGGGAGTACGCGGCCATACGGGCGGCCGCGAGGAAGCGCTTGCGGTACGCCGTGACCGCCGCGATGCCGAGGCCGGCCACGGCGGCGGCTGAACAGACGGTCTCGGCAATCATCCGGTCCTCCGGGCAGGCTGGGGCGGGTCTGGTCGGGTCAGGGCACTTCGCCCCTTCCATCCTGCACCGTGGCAACCCCGCGCGGCCATGCCTGGGCGGGACATCAGGGACATCTCCGGGTCGCCTCGTCCGCAGGTGCCGGTCACCGTCGTACGGCCAGGGCCGGCGGCCGGGGAAACACCAGGTCGGATTGGGTCGTCCGGGCCGGTGCTGGGAGACTGGGGCCATGAGCGACTCCTCCCCCGACCGCCCCGCCGCCCCCGTTCTCGACGTCTGGTGCGAGCTGCAGTGCCCCGACTGCCGCGGCGCCCTCGATGATCTCCGCGTCCTGCGCGCCCGCTACGGCGACCGGCTGGAGCTGCGGCTGCGGCACTTCCCGCTGGAGAAGCACAAGCACGCCTTCGCCGCCGCGCAGGCCGCCGAGGAGGCCGCGGAGCAGGGGCAGGGGTGGACGTACGTGGAGACCGTCCTGGCCCGGGTCGAGGAGCTGGACCGTAAGGGAGAACCCTTCCTGGTCGAGGTGGCCGGGGAACTCGGCCTGGACGCCGAGGAATTCGATACGGCGCTGATCGACGGCCGGCACATCCTGATCGTCGACGCCGACCAGGCCGAGGGCAAGGCGATCGGCGTGACCGGTACCCCGACGTATGTGATCGGCGGTGAGCGACTCGACGGCGGCAAGAGCCAGGAGGGGCTGCGCGAGCGCATCGAGGAGATCGCGGACCGGCTGCTGGCCGACGGTGCCTGACCCTCAGAGCAGTTGCTTGTGCAGGTTGTAGTGGGTGGTCACGTAGCCGAGTGACTCGTAGAGCTGCTCGGCCGGGGCATTGTCCGCGAAGACGTGCAGGGCGATGCGGTCCTTGCCGCCGGCGAGCGCCTGGGCCTCGGCCAGCAGCATGAGTGCCCGTCCGTGGCCACGGCCGCGGTACCGGGCGTCCGCTTCGACGTCGAGCACGTAGGCCGTCTCCGGCCACAGCCCCAGCCAGAGCGTGCCGACCGGCGTCCCCTCGTGCTCCAGCACGCTGATCAGCGTGTTCTCCGTGGCCAGGCCGTCCGGCAGATACTTGGCGTTCCCCTGGTCCGCCCTGGTGTACGCCTCGTCGGCGGACACGCCCCGTTCGATCAGGTCGCGGGCGAAGCCCTCGCGCGAGTGCGCCAGCCAGGGACCGTACTCGGCCTCGGTCAAGGGGCGGGCCGTGGTGCCGACGGGCAGCTCGGGCGGGATTGCGTCCAGCGGCTTGGCCATGTGCCGGCTCCGCAGCACGTACCCGAGAGCCGTGGCGAGCCTCAGCACGGCTTCGGCGTCGGCGTTGCCGGGCACGCGGGCGTCGATGGTCCTGCAACCCCAGCTCCGCGCGATCTCCTCGGCGGCGAGCACCGCCACCGTGCCCCGCCCCCGCCGGCGATCGGGCTCCTCGATGTACAGGTCGGTGACGCAGGCCACGGACGGGCCGTCAGGGCCGGTGGAGAGGCGGATCCCGCCCACGGGACGGCTGTTCACGCACACCTGGTAGCGGCGTGACTGCGTCCCGTCGGCGGCGCGCTGAAGCGGCTCGGTCGGCCGCAGGGTCGTGGTCATCAGGAG
Organism: Streptomyces sp. SD31; assembly: GCF_052068475.1. Classification (NCBI taxonomy): domain Bacteria; kingdom Bacillati; phylum Actinomycetota; class Actinomycetes; order Kitasatosporales; family Streptomycetaceae; genus Streptomyces; species Streptomyces sp. SD31. Next base: position 198,310 of record NZ_JBQHCX010000003.1, read on the forward strand.
TGTTCTACCCGCCATGCCGACCCGCGGCAGCCCATTTCTTCGCTCTCACGGATCCAGGTCGTCCCCGGACCGCTCCTGGAAGATCCGCATGGCCTTGGCGGTCACCGGCCCCGCCGAGCCGGGCAGTTCGCGCTCGTCGACCCTGTGTACGGCCTGCACGTCCCGCAGGGTGGAGGTGAGGAAGACCTCCTCGGCCTGCTCCAGCACCTCCAGCGGCAGGTCGGTCTCCTTGGCGCCGGTCCACTCGACCGCCAACGCGCGCGTGATGCCCGCGAGGCAGCCCGAGGCGAGCGGCGGGGTGTGGATCTCGCCGTCCAGCACGACGAAGACGTTCGACCCGGTGCCCTCGCAGAGTTGCCCGACCGTGTTGCCGAACAGGGCCTCGGAGGCGCCGTGTTGGTGGGCGCGGGCGAGGGCGACGACGTTCTCGGCGTACGAGGTCGTCTTCAGGCCGGTGAGCGCGCCGCGTTCGTTGCGCGTCCAGGGGACGGTGATGACCGACGTGGAGTCGGGGCGCCGGGTGGTCTCGCCGAGGGCGACGACGAGGGTCGGGCCGTGCTCGCCCCGGTCGGAGCCGAGGGGCCCGTGACCGCCGGTGTAGGTGATGCGCAGCCGGCCGAGCGGCATCGGGTTGGCCTCGAGGACGGCGGCGCAGGCGCGGCGGACCTCGTCGTGGTCGGGCTCGGGCAGGCCGAGACCGCGCGCCGAGCGCGTCAGCCGGTCGAGATGCCGGGTCAGCGCGAACGGACGGCCGTCCACCGCCTTCACCGTCTCGAAGATGCCGTCGCCCACGGTCAGCCCGTGGTCGAAGACGGAGACACGGGCGGACTCGATGTCCTGCAGCCCGCCGTCGAGCCAGATCCTCACGATCGCAGTCCCTCTCCACTCACCTCGTACACTCCCGACGCTACCGCGAGCAGCCGGGCCGCCTTCAGCTCGGTCTCCCGCCACTCGCCTTCCGGGTCCGACCCCCAGGTGATCCCGGCACCGGTCCCGAACCGCAGCGCCCCCGCGGCCCGGTCGATCCAGAAGGTACGTATCCCGACGGCCAGCTCGCCCACACCCCGGTCGGCGTCGACCCAGCCGATGCCGCCGCAGTACGGCCCGCGGGGCGCCGTCTCCAACGCGTCGATGATCCGCAGCGCACTCGACTTGGGCGCACCGGTGACCGACCCGGGCGGGAAGGCGGCGTCGAGCAGCTCGGGCCAGCCGGTACCGGCGCGCAGCTCACCCCGCACAGTGGAGACCAGATGGACGAGCCCAGGGTGCTTCTCGACGGCGCACAGGTCGGGGACGGTCACTGTCCCGGTACCGCACACGCGGCCGATGTCGTTGCGCACGAGGTCGACGATCATCACGTTCTCGGCGTAGTCCTTCTCCAGAAGGTCCGCCTCGGTGCGCCCGGTGCCCTTGATCGGCCCGGACTCCACGATCCGCCCCTCCCGGCGCAGGAACAGCTCGGGCGACGCGGTGGCGATCTCCACCCCGTGCTCCGGCAGCCGGATCGTTCCTGCGTACGGCGCCGGGTTGCCGCGGGCGAGCAGGGCGGTGAGGGCGTCCACGTCGGCGTCCCGGCCGATCGGCGCGCTCAGGACGCGGCAGAGGTTCGCCTGGTAGACCTCGCCGGCCGCGATGTACTCGCGTATCCGCCGTACGCCCGCCGTGTACTCGGCGCGATCAAGGGAAGACGTCCAGTCGCCGACCGCGGGGCCCCGCCACTGCCCCGGCACCGGGGCGGGCACGGGCTCCTCTCGTACGTCCCGGAAGCGGGCGCAGGTCAGACCGCCCTCGAAGTCGGCGCAGACGGCCCAGAAACCACGGGAGTCCAGAGCCGCCGGGTCGCTGGTGAGATCGAGGAGGCCGGTGGCGACGCGGTCGCCGAAGCGGGCGAGAGGAGGGAGGTCGAGCACGCAGTCGAGTCTATGGCGGGTGACCTGCGGGTGACCTGGCCATGTCCCTTCGGGGGACCTCCCCAGGCCCCTGAGCAGGTGCAGCGCAGCACGCTGCACAAACGTGTTTTTGTGCTGGCCGGGGAATCCGCTAGAGTTCAACACGTCGCCGGGACGCGGGAGCGGACCGAAACGACAAGCGGACGTAGCTCAGTTGGTAGAGCGCAACCTTGCCAAGGTTGAGGTCGCGAGTTCGAACCTCGTCGTCCGCTCGAAGGAACAAGGGGATCTTCCCGAACCCCTGCACTCCTGGTGGAGTGGCCGAGAGGCGAGGCAACGGCCTGCAAAGCCGTCTACACGGGTTCAAATCCCGTCTCCACCTCCAAGGACGATTAGCTCAGCGGGAGAGCGCTTCCCTGACACGGAAGAGGTCACTGGTTCAATCCCAGTATCGTCCACTGGATCTTCGGATCCCCCGCGCGATTAGCTCAGCGGGAGAGCGCTTCCCTGACACGGAAGAGGTCACTGGTTCAATCCCAGTATCGCGCACGCAGTAGCTCGTGATCTTCGGGTGGATGTCGATCACGGTCCCGAGGACGATTAGCTCAGCGGGAGAGCGCTTCCCTGACACGGAAGAGGTCACTGGTTCAATCCCAGTATCGTCCACACTCCGAAGCCCCCGGTCGATGACCGGGGGCTTCTTCGCGGTGTGGTGCTCAGCTGGAGAACAGCATGTGGCCGAAGCTCTTGTGACGCTTGTGGCCGTAGTGACCGCCGTGATGTCCGCCATGGTGCCCACCGTGCGGGGCGCCCCAGGCGGGGGCCTGAGGTGCGGCCGGGTAGGCCTGCGGGGCGGCCGGAGGCGGTGGAGCGGGTTGGGACCACTGGGACTCCAGGCGTGTCAGCGACTCCAGCTCGCCGTAGTCGAGAAAGATCCCGCGACAGCCGCTGCACTGCTCGATCTGGACGCCGTTTCGGTTGTACGTGTGCATCGGCGCATGGCACTTCGGACACTGCATGGTCGGCTCAACTCCTCGCCGGTCGGTCCTGCTTCGCGTATCGCCAGAACAGACTCTGTCCGGCTGCGGTCGGTTGCACCCTACTTTGCGTATCCCTGGGTCAACTCAGGGGGGAGCGAAGCCATTCGGTCGCAGGCGTCGACGAGGGCCTGCTCGACCTCGTCCAGGAGACGTCCCTCGGCCAGGGCCTTGGTGATCGCCCGGGCGGCGGTCTGCACGGTGAGGGCGCGGGCCGGGACGTCCAGTGCGGGCCAGGGATCGCCGTGGGCGGGGACGGCCGGACCGCCGGCGGCACGGTAGGCGGTGAGGAAGCGGTCCCATTCGTCGGGCGGCAGCAGCCCGCAGGCGTACCAGGCGGCCGGCCGCCCGAGATCCCAGGCCGGCACGCCCACGCCGAGGTCGTCGACGTCGATCAACAGCCAAGGGCCGTCCGGGGCCGGGTGACGGACGAGTTGGCCGAGGTGGAGGTCGCCGTGGCAGAGGGTGGTGGTGTCGGGCTGCGCGGCCTCGGCGCGGGCCCACGCGGGAAGGGTGTCCCAGGCACGGAGCACGGCGGTGGTGCCGGGTGCCAGGTCTGTGCCGGTGGCCGCGCGGAGGCGGGACACGGCGAGGGCGGCTTTGACGGGGCCGCGCATAGCGGGCAGTGGCGTGGGCGCGGGGGTTCTGTGGAGACGGGCGAGAAGGGTTGCCGCCGCTTCCCAGGGGGCCGCGTCCGGATCTCCCGGGTCCACTGGGGTGCCGTACGGCCAGAAGGTCACGAGCCGGCCGTGCAGGTCGACGGGCGTGGGGCCGAGCGGGGGCAGGAGGAGGCCGGGCAGGTGCGTGGCTGCGGTGAGGCGGGGGGTCAGGTCGCCGGGGGTGAGGTCCGGGGCGTGGGCCTTGGCGACGGTGTCGGCGTGCCGGACGACGGTGGCGTCGGGACGGTCGGCGAGGGTGACGGTTGCTCCGCAGGGACAGGCGGATGTACGGGAGTGGGCCGCGGCTTCGGCTTGTGCGGTGAGGCCGGGCAGGAGGGGGCTGGGGGTCACTGGGGTCCCTTGGGTGCGGAGGATCTGGGCCGAGGGTACGCGGGGCGACGGCGTCAGCTGAGCCGGACCACCACGCGCCAAGGCTTTCCATGGACCCGGCGTCGGCACGGGCCCTGCTGGTGGCTGCCGCCCCCGGACCTCCGCTTCGGCCCTGAACAGGCCTCGTCCTCAAACGCCGGACGGGCCGAGATGCACGGACCGGCACTCGAAAGTGACCGTCCGGCGGCGAGCACAAGACGTGCCAGGCAAAGCAATGCCGGCGCAGCTCCCCAGCTGCGCCGGCATTTGTGCCGTCCGCCGCACCCCCGTCCCCACGGGGTTTCATGGATGGATGTCCCCGCCCGGACCGCTCTTCCGGGCCTGGGGTCGCCGCTCAGCGCCCCAGCATCACACCCACGGACGACGCCTGTGTGGCCACCGTCTCCCAGCCGTCGAAGACGACGAGGAGGAGGGCCGCCAGGGGAAGGGCCATGAGCGTCGCCACCAAGGGGTGGCGACGGCCCTGACGGCGGGGGCGCAGCGCCGTGCGCTCCTGCGTGCGGATCAGTGTCCGCGGTGCCGTGTGGGCCATGGTCCCTCTCCTGACCTGTATCAGTTGTCGTTGGCAGCGGCGGGTGTCTGACCTCGGGGGACGAGTGCTGCACCCGCCGCTTGACCTCAAATCTAGGCGTCCGGGCCACCTCGGGCGTCATGCCCTCGTACCGATTGCCGGGCCTCCCGGAGGATGAGCCATGACCTGCGGAGTACTCCCCTGGGTGGAGACGAGGTCCTAGGTCTCGGGGTCTTCCCCGAGGGGACGCCCGGTCTACCCCGATTCCTCCGAGCTGTCCTCACGCGGCACCGGCTGCTCCACCAGCGCCAGGACCCGGTTCGCCATGAAGCGGGCCGTACGCACCACGGATCCTCCTCCCACTGCCTAAACGGCGTGGAGGGACCCCCACCGGGTGACTTCGCTCACTTCCACGACACCCCGACGCACCGCGGTCTCCACCCGGCGGCCCGCCCTGCTCGCCACCACCTCGTAGGTACGCGTCGTGTCCCCTGCGTCCACGACTATCTCCACGCGATCACCCTTCCCGGGCCCAATCCCCCTTCCGTGATGGGTCGTTGGGGGACCAAACGGGCCGAAGTCGCCCTGCTCGCCAGCCCTCTGACCACCCTTCAAGTCTCCCACCCACCACTGACAATCCATCCTCCCGAGAGGGCGCGGCCTCTGCGCACGGCGGCCCACGGAAACGTAAGCTGTGGCTCGTCACACGGACCGGGCAGCGGGGATGAACATGGCGATGATGCGCCTGAGGCGCGAGGACCCGCGCGTCGTCGGCTCGTTCAGGCTTCACAGAAGGCTCGGCGCGGGCGGCATGGGCGTCGTCTACCTGGGCTCCGACAAGAAGGGGCAGCGGGTCGCACTGAAGGTGATCCGGCCCGACCTGGCGGAGGATCAGGAGTTCCGCTCGCGGTTCGCGCGTGAGGTCTCGGCGGCACGGCGGATTCGCGGAGGCTGTACGGCACGGCTCGTGGCCGCCGACCTCGAAGCGGATCGCCCGTGGTTCGCCACGCAGTACGTGCCCGGCCCCTCTCTGCACGACAAGGTCGCCGACGAGGGCCCGCTCGGCGCGGCGGAGGTCGCCGCCGTCGGGGCCGCCCTGTCCGAGGGGCTGGTCGCCGTCCATGAGGCGGGGGTCGTGCACCGGGATCTCAAGCCCTCCAACATCCTCCTCTCCCCCAAGGGCCCGCGGATCATCGACTTCGGTATCGCCTGGGCGACGGGGGCCTCGACCCTCACGCACGTCGGTACGGCGGTCGGCTCCCCCGGCTTCCTCGCGCCGGAGCAGGTGCGCGGCGCCGCCGTCACCCCGGCCACGGACGTCTTCTCCCTCGGCGCCACGCTCGCGTACGCCTCGATGGGTGACTCGCCCTTCGGACACGGCAGTTCCGAGGTGATGCTGTACCGCGTCGTACACGAGGAAGCACAGCTGTACGGCGTGCCGGACGCCCTGGCTCCGCTGGTGCGGGCGTGTCTGGCGAAGGACCCGGAGGAGCGGCCCAGCACGCTCCAGCTGTCGCTGCGCCTCAAGGAGATCGCGGCCCGGGAGGCTCAGGGACTGTCGGACGTACGCCCGCCCGCGCAGCGCAGCGCGGAGACGGACCGGCCGACCGGGCGTCTCGCCGACACCTATGCGGAGCCGCAGCGCGCCCAGCGACGTCCCCAGGGCACTGCCCCGGCGCGCGGTACCGGCGCCTCGCGGGTGCCCGGCCCCGCGCGCGACGGGGGTCCGTCGAGGGGCGGCAGCGGCGCGCAGGGCGGTACCACGTCGTCCAGGTCCGGGGCCCGTCCGGTGCCGGGGGCGCGGAACAACCCGCGTTCGGGCAACGGCGGCCGGCCCACGCCGCGTGGTGGCACCGGCCGGCCGGTGCCGCGGAACACGGGGACGGGGCGGCGGCCCGCCAACCCGCAGCTGCTGCGGCAGCGGCTGTTCGTGTTCGTCGTGGTGACGCTGCTCGTGGCGCTCGGCATCGCGGCAGCTCAAGGCTGCCAAGGGCCGCAGCGCGGGCTCGGGGGCGACGGGGACGTCGTACGGCAGCCGCAGGAGCACGTCGAGTCGGGCTACCAGCCGATGGACGGGGACTCGATGTCCGACCAGTACGAGTCGACCTTCGACATCTCCGAGTAGGGGACGTTCCCGAACAGGTCTCAGGGGCGGGCGCCGGGGGCGGCGGATGTCACGGCCGGCGTCACAGGCCGGGCAGGATCCGTTCGAAGAACTCCCGGTCGCCGTCGAAGACCGGGTCCAGGGACAGGAACTCCTCCGGCGTGACCCAGCGGGCCTCGCCGACCTCGTCCGGGTCGGGGACCACGTCGCCGGTGTCGGCCCGGGCCGTCCACCAGTGGAGGCGGAAGGAGCCGTCGTCCGTCTCCGACTCCCACACCTTCGCCAGGGGTACGACGGTCAGGCCCACCTCCTCGCGGACCTCCCGGACGACGGCCTCTCGCTGGGTCTCCCCCGGCTCGACCTTGCCGCTGAGGGGCTGCCAGTAGCCGGGGCGCGCGACGGCGGGGCCGCGGCGGATGGCGAGCACGCGGTCGGCGCGGAGCAGGACCGCGACGATCGCCTCGCGCTGCGCCATCGCCGTACGGCCTAGACCTGGACCTGGGGGCGGCCCGTGGCCACCGCGTAGAAGGCGACCGCGGCCGCCGCGCCGACGTTGAGGGAGTCGACGCCATGGGACATCGGGATGCGGACCCATTCGTCGGCGGCCACCAGGGCCTGGGTGGACAGGCCGTCGCCCTCGGCGCCCAGCATCAGCGCGACCCGGTCCATCCGGTGCGGGGCGGCCTCGTCCAGGGACTTGGCCTTCTCGTCGGGGGTGAGGGCGAGGAGGGTGAACCCGGCCTCGCGGACCGACTCCAGGCCCTTGGGCCAGGTCTCCAGGCGGGCGTAGGGGACGGAGAAGACCGCGCCCATGGAGACCTTGACGCTGCGGCGGTAGAGCGGGTCGGCACAGTCCGGGGAGAGGAGCACCGCGTCCATGCCGAGGGCGGCGGCCGACCGGAAGATGGCGCCGATGTTGGTGTGGTCGTTCACGGATTCCATGATCACGACCCGGCGGGCGGTCCGCAGGAGCTCGGACGCCGTGGGCAACGGCTTGCGCTGCATGGAGGCCAGCGCGCCGCGGTGCACGTGGTAGCCGGTGACCTGCTCGGCGAGGTCCGGGCTGACCGCGTACACCGGGGCCGGGAGTTCGTCGATGACGTCGCGCATGACGTCGACCCACTTGGCCGAGAGCAGCATGGACCGCATCTCGTAGCCGGCTTCCTTCGCCCGTCTGATGACCTTCTCGCCCTCGGCGATGAACAGGCCCTCGGCCGGCTCGCGCTTGCGGCGCAGGTCGACGTCGGTCAGGCCCGTGTAGTCGCGCAGGCGCGGGTCGTCGGGATCCTCGACGGTGATGAGATCGGCCACAGGGTGATACTGCCTTGTCCTGGGTGCGGTGCCAACGGCTCGGAACGGATGGGTTACCCGCGGTTACGCGGAAGGGCTCGGTCCTACGTTCACGACCTCGCCGATGACGATGACCGCCGGGGGCTTCACATCCTCGGTCCGTACGGTCTCCGCGACCGTCGCCAGGGTCGCGTCGACGCGGCGCTGGGCGGCCGTCGTGCCCTCCTGGATCAGGGCGACGGGGGTGGCCGCGGACTTGCCGTGTGCGACGAGGGTCTCGGCGATCCTGCCGATCTTGTCGACGCCCATGAGGATGACGAGGGTCCCGGTCAGCTTGGCCAGGGACGGCCAGTCGACGAGGGAGCGCTCGTCGTCGGGGGCCACGTGGCCGCTGACCACCGTGAACTCGTGCGCGACGCCGCGATGGGTGACGGGGATGCCTGCCGCGCCCGGCACCGAGATCGAGCTGGAGATGCCGGGGACCACCGTGCAGGGGATGCCGGCTTCGGCGAGGGCTTGCAGCTCCTCCATACCGCGGCCGAAGACGTACGGGTCGCCGCCCTTCAGCCGTACGACCGACTTGCCCTGCTCGGCGTGCTCGATGAGGGCGTTGTTGATGGCCTCCTGGGCCATGAAACGGCCGTACGGGATCTTCGCCGCGTCGATCACCTCGACGTGGGGCGGGAGTTCGGCGAGGAGGTCGCGCGGGCCGAGGCGGTCGGCGATCACTACGTCGGCCTCGGCGAGCAGGCGGCGGCCGCGGACGGTGATCAGGTCCGGGTCGCCGGGGCCGCCGCCGACCAGGGCGACGCCGGGGGTACGGGTGCGGTGGTGAGGGGCGACGAGGGTGCCGTCGCGCAGGCCCTCGACGACCGCGTCCCGGATGGCTGCGGTGTGGCGGGGGTCGCGGCCACGGGCGCTGGTGGTGAGGACGGCGACCGTGACGCCCTCGCTGTGGCCGGTGGCCGGCGTCCAGGCGGTGGCGGCGTCGGCGTCGTCGGAGCGGACGCACCAGACGCGGTGGCGCTCCGCTTCGGCGGAGGCCCGGGTGTTCGCTTCCTTGTCGCCGGTGGCGATCAGGGCGTACCAGGCGTCGGCGAGGTCACCGTCCGCATAGAGGCGCCGTTCCCAGGTGATCTCGCCCGCGTCCGCCATGGCCTCGACCGACGGGGTCGCTTCGGGGGACACGAGGAGGATGTCCGCGCCTGCCGCGATCAGTGCCGGGAGGCGGCGCTGGGCGACCTGGCCGCCGCCGAGGACGACCACTTTGCGGCCGGTGAGGCGGAGGCCTACGGGGTAGGCGGGGTTTTCGGCCATGAGGGTGCGGCTCCTCTGTACGGCGGTGCAGTGGCCCTGACGTGCGGATTTTACGGGGCGGGTGGGGAGGGCGGCTTGGGTGTCCGGTGGCTGAGCTCAGTTGTCGAATGCGGGTGCGTGGGTCCGCGCCCACCCGTGCCGCCCTGCGGAACGACTGCCCACAGACCCACGGAAGGACTGCTGTCACGCGGCGCGTCTATGAGGGACCCGGCGCTGTCGTACCGGAGCCCCTCGCCCGCACCACGGCATCGGCTACTTCTCAGTTACCCCCGCCGAATCGAACGTCGCCACCTCGTGCATCGCCCGCGCCGTGCTCTGTACCAGCGGCAGCGCGAGCAGCGCGCCCGTGCCCTCGCCGAGGCGGAGGTCCAGGTCGACCAGGGGGCGCAGGCCCAGCTTGTTGAGGGCAGCCACGTGGCCGGGCTCGGCGCTGCGGTGGCCGGCGATGCAGGCCGCGAGGACCTCGGGGGCGATCGCGCGGGCGACCAGGGCGGCCGCGCCGGCGCTGACGCCGTCCAGGATCACCGGCGTGCGCAGGGAGGCGCCGCCCAGCAGGAGGCCGACCAGCGCGGCGTGCTCGAAGCCGCCGATCGCCGCCAGGACGCCGATGGGGTCCGCCGGGTCCGGCTGGTGGAGTTCGATGGCGCGGCGGACGACCTCGGTCTTGCGGGCGAGGGTCTCGTCGTTGATGCCGGTGCCACGGCCCGTCACCTCGGCCGGGTCGGTGTCCGTGAAGACCGAGATCAGGGCCGCCGACGCGGTCGTGTTGGCGATGCCCATCTCGCCCGTCAGCAGGGCCTTGTTGCCGGCCGCCACCAGGTCGCGGGCGGTCTCGATGCCGACCTCGATGGCCTGCTTGGCCTCTTCGCGGGTCATCGCGGGGCCGGTCGTCATGTCGGACGTGCCCGCGCGGACCTTGCGGGGCAGCAGGCCGGGGGTGGCCGGGAGGTCGGCGGCCACGCCGACGTCCACGACGCACACCTCGGCGCCCACCTGGCCGGCGAAGGCGTTGCAGACCGCGCCGCCGCCGAGGAAGTTGGCGACCATCTGGGCCGTCACCTCCTGCGGCCAAGGGGTGACCCCTTGCGCGTGCACGCCGTGATCGCCGGCGAAGATCGCGACGGCCGCGGGCTCCGGGATCGGCGGCGGGCACTGCCGGGACAGACCGGACAGCTGGGCGGAGATGATCTCCAGCATGCCGAGCGCGCCGGCTGGCTTGGTCATGCGCTTCTGCCGCTCCCAGGCCTCGCCGAGCGCCTTGGCGTCCAGCGGGCGGATCTGGGCGACGGTCTCGGCGAGCAGGTCGTGCGGCTCCTCGCCGGGCAGGGCGCGACGGCCGTACGTCTCCTCGTGCACGACCCAGGACAGCGGGCGGCGCTTGGACCAGCCGGCCTGCATCAGCTCGGGCTCGTCCGGGAACTCGTCGACGTACCCGACGCACAGGTAGGCGATGACCTCCAGGTGCTCGGGCAGGCCGAGGGTGCGGACCATCTCGCGCTCGTCGAAGAAGCTGACCCAGCCGACGCCGAGGCCCTCGGCGCGGGCGGCGAGCCAGAGGTTCTCCACCGCGAGGGCGGCGGAGTACGGCGCCATCTGCGGCTGCGTGTGGCGGCCGAGGGTGTGGCGGCCGCCGCGGGTCGGGTCGGCGGTGACGACGATGTTCACCGGGGTGTCGAGGATGGCCTCGATCTTCAGTTCCTTGAACTGCTTGGCCCGGCCCTTGGGGAGCGACTTGGCGTATGCCTCGCGCTGGCGCATGGCCAGTTCGTGCATGGTGCGCCGGGTCTCGGCGGAGCGGATGACGACGAAGTCCCAGGGCTGCGAGTGGCCGACGGAGGGTGCTGTGTGGGCGGCCTCCAGGACGCGGAGCAGCACCTCGTGCGGGATGGGGTCGCTGCGGAAGCCGTTGCGGATGTCGCGGCGCTCGCGCATGACCTTGAGGACGGCCTCGCGTTCGGCGTCGTCGTAGGCGGGCGCTGCCGGGCCGGTGGACTGTCGCACTTCTTCCACGGCCGTGCTCTCTTCTGCGGGGGCTTCTTGGTCTTCCTGGTCGGCGGCCCGGGTGTCCAGGTCCTCCGCGTGCTGTACGAGCTCGAGGTCGCCCTCACGGGGTGCGGGGACCGTGGCGACGGGGGCCGGCGCCTCGTCCGTGGGGAGGACCGTCGGCTGCGGCGGGGTCGGCGCGAGGTGCGGGGTGGTCGGCACCGAGCCCTCGACCGGGACGAACTGACCCAACGACTGGTCGGGCGTGGGCTCCAGGCGCGTGACCGGTTCCTCGGAGCCGTCGGCGGACTGGGCTGCCAGGGGCTGGAGCTGCGGGCCGGCCGGTTCGGCGACGAAGGGCTGGGGGGCCTCGGGCGGTGCGGTGTCCGCCGACGGGGCGGGCTGCGGGTCGGTGGAGTCCGGGGCGGCGGTTTCCGAGGCGGTGTCCGTGGCGAGCGGTTGGACGGCCTCGGCCGGTTCTGCGCTGACGTCCGGGGTCTGCTGGGCGTCCGGCATCTGGGCCGCTGGGTCCGCCATGGGGGGTTCCGCGTCGTCGGGGGCGGTGGGGCTTACGGCCTCGGTCTGTGCTTCGGCGCCAGGGGCGGTAGCGCTCGCGGCCACAGCCTGTGCTGCGGTGTCCACGTCCGTCGGAACCCCGTCCTGCATGGGCTGCGGGGCGGGCGCGTGGTGGGGGTCCTGGACGGCTTCCGGGGCCTGCACCTGCTGCGGGTCCGGGACCTCGGCAGGCTGGGCGGCCGGGGCAGGGGGCTCGCTCTCCTGCTCGGCGGCGACCTGCTCGACGTCCGCGGGCTGCGGGGTCGGTTCCGGGGCTACGGCGGCGCAGGCGCCGTCGGTGGCCGCGGCGACGGCCTCGGCCGCCTGCGGGTCCGGTGCGATGTGCTCGGCATCCGCGGGGTGGGGGGCCTGTGCGGCGTCCGGCACGGGCGGGACGGGGACCGCCTCGGGGGCCTGCGCCTCCTGGGACTCGACGGCGGGCTCGGCTGCCGCGGCCTCGGCTGCGGCGGCCTCGGCTGCGGCGGGCTCGGAGACCAGCGCCGGGGTCTCGGGCGCGGCAGCGTCGAGTACCTGGACGGCTTCGGGAGCGGAGCCGTCGGCGACCTGCGCGGTCTCGGGGTCGAGCGCCTGGGGAACCTGCGCCGGCTCAGGGGCGGCACCCTCGGGCACCTGCTCCGCCGCAGGGGCAGCACCCTCGACAACCTGCTCGACCGCAGCGTCCGGCGCCACGGCAACCTGCCCGGCGTCAGCGTCGACCGCCTCGGAAGCCTGAGCAGTTTCCGGCGCGGCTTCCGCAGCGACCGGGCCGGACTCAGCCGGCGGGACCTCGGTCACCTGCACGGTTTCGCCGACAACGGCTTCGGCGGCCTCGGCAGGCGCAGCGGCGGCGACCAAGTCCTCCGGGGCCTGCCCTGGCTCAGCACCCTGGCTACCCTCCGGGGCATCGCCAACTTCCGCGACCTGCGCGGCATTCGGGCCACCGGCACCGTCAGGCACCTGCGCGGCACCCGGGTCGGCGGCGCTCGCCGGCACTTCCCCGGCGGCCGTGCCGTCCGCACCCGCAGCCACCGCGACCTCGCCGGCACCGGAATCGTCCGCACCGGGCGCGGCATCGCCGGCGTCCCCAGCAGGCACAGCCGCCGAGATCTGCTCGGCCTCAGCGGCAGGCGCGGCGCCCGCGGCCTCGTCGGCGCCCGAAGCAGCCGCCACACCCATGGCCTCGTCCGCGCCCGCAGCAGCCGCAGCACCGGCCGCCTCTCCCCCACCCGGCTCCTGCGCGGCCGCCGGCATCTGACCGGCGTCCTGGCCAGGCACCGCCCCGGCCCCCGGCGCGGCGTCGCCACCCGGCGGTTCCTGACCGCCGTACATGCCCTCCTGCGGCACAGGCATACCGGCCTCGGCGCCCTGAGCAGCGTTCGTCGGGGCACCGGCCTCCGTGGCCGCCCGAGCCACCATCGCCTGCGCCACGCCCACCGGCTCGCCATCAGGCTGTCCGGTCGGGACAACCGTTTCGCCAGCCGGCACCTCCACGCCGACCGGCGCCGGGGCCGGAGCCTGGACGGCGGTCTGGACGGCGGCCTGGGCCGGGGCGCCCCAGGGAGCCGCCGGCTGCGGGACCTGCGCCTCGTGGTGCTGGGGGGCGTCGAAGTACTCGGGGCCGGTCGGGGCCGGGCCGGGCTGGCGGGTGGGGGTGCCTACGGCACCGCGGTCGGCGAGGGAGCGGACCGGGCTGGCGGAGGCGTCGGGGATGGGCGGGCCGAGGTGCAGAGGACGTCGGGGTGTGATGGGCGGGATCGGCGTCGAGGGAGCCGTCGGGCCCGGGAGGCGGACGCCGCTCAGGTCGACCGAGCCGCTGTCGCGGCCGGAGATCTGGTGCGCGTCCGGCTCGTGCACGGCTTCGACGACCGGCTCCGGCGCGGGCGGGACGACCTCGTTGCCCCAGGCTCCCTGGGAGCCGGGCAGCAGCAGGTCTTCGTCCTCGGCGGTGGTCTCGGAGAGGTAGGTGTACGTACCGTGCGCCGCGGGGGCGCCCGGCTGCTCCACCATGCCTGCGCTCTCCGGCAGTCCCTCGCCCGGGACCTGGCCGGTGTCGGTCATGCGTACCCCTCGCCCATCGGTTAGTGCTTCTACGACCAGCTCACCGGGGACGGCGCACCGACCGCCCCCGCAGTGAAGAACGAGCGTGCGTGCCCAGCGGCACGAACGACCCGCCCAAAAAAGGCGACAAAGCCATTGAGTGGCATTGTCGTGGCCGTTCGGCCGTCGCGACAGGCTGATCCGCGACAGGCCGCTGTGGACTGCGCCACGTTGCGCGTCCTCCGGTTTCGCCGTACCACACCCACCCCAAACGGGGCGTGTTTTCCGGACATTGACCGACGAAGCGCCGGGCGACCGAGTGCGGTACAACGATCGGCCAGCCTACCGCGCGCGGTATGACAACAGGATCACGGGGACGGGCGCACGGTCATACCGTGCGGTCGGGCAATACCCCGCTGAGCAGGAACGCGACACTGCGCTCCCGCTCCGTCCAGGCCCGCGTGTCGAGTTCGACGGACTGCAGGAGGGCACACTCGACGTCGTAGCCGTGTGCGCTGAGGTCGCGTCCGACGATTTCGGCGGCGTCACGGGTCGCGGCATGCGTGACGATGCGCTGCGGACGCCGGTCGGCGACGGCGGAAACGACGGCCGCTCCCCCGCCGCCGACGCGTACGACGTCCGGTTCGGCGAGGTTCTCCAACGCGTGCGGGGCCGTGCCGTGGACGATCTGCAGCTGGACCCCGAAGCCGCGCGCGTTCGCCTCGGTGCGGGCGCAGGCCTGCGGGTCGCGGTCGACGGCGATGACGGCGGCACCGGCCCGGGCCGCCTCGACGGAGAAGGCGCCGCTGCCGCAACCGATGTCCCACACGAGGTCGCCGACGCGCGGGCCCAGCCGGGTGAGTTGGGCGGCACGCAGCGGTTCCAGCTCACCTTCGCCCATGAGACCGCCGTAGGACTCGGCAGGCAGGGTCCAGCCTCGCGGTCCGGCGCCCGGGTCGCGGCCGGCGATCCACCCGCCGCCCTCCGCCGCGGCACCTCTTCCGGGGTGTCCGCCGATGACGATGACGACGTTCGGGTCCCGCCAGGTGTGGTCGGCGGCCTTGTCGGAGGTGACGACGGTGACGCCCTCGCGGTCGCTGCCCAGCGCCTCGCAGATGACGAAGGTGCGGTGGACGCCCTCCAGGAGCAGGCCGAGTTCGGCGGGCCCGGCGCCCGGTGAGGTGAGGACGGCGACCTTGGTGTGGGCGCGGCACACATTCACCGCACGTCGAAGCGTGCGGCGGTGTGCGACGACCACCTGTGCGTCGTCCCAGGGCATGCCGGCCCGGGCGAAGGCGGCGGCGACCGAGGAGACGGCGGGGACGACCTCGACCTCCAGGCCGAACTCGGGTGCGCGCAGGGTCCGTACGACTCCGAAGAAGCCGGGGTCGCCGTCGGCGAGCACCACCGCGGTGCCGCGGTGGCCGGCGATGCGACGGGCGGCGAGGGCGACGCTGCCGAGGCGGATGCGCTCGGCGGCGGGCGGCACCTCGGGGAGCGCCAGGTGGTGGGCGGCACCGGCCACGAGCGTGGCGGCACCGAGGGCGGAGCGTGCCGCGGCGGTCAGCGGCGAGCCGTCCCAGCCGATCACCGTGACGCGGTCGGCCATCGTCGTCAGTCTCCTGGGTTCGCGCAGGTCGATCAGAGGTCAGCCCGAGGGGCGGGCTCCGTGAGGGTACCTGGTCGGTATGTCGGCACCGGTGAGGCCCGAGGTTTCGGTTCCCGTCAGTTCCACTCGCCGAACGAGGTGAAGCCGCCGCTGTCGGCCAGTTGCTCCCCGGCGCCGTCGAGGTCCTCCGGGAGGAGGCTCCACACGATGAAGTCGGTGCGTACGTCGGTCCAGGTGCCGTCCTCCGCCCGGACGTGCGCTATGCAGGCGTTGCGCAGGACGCCCTCGCTGATACAACCGATCTTCTGGGCGACCTGCTGGGAGGCGGTGTTGTCGGCGGCCGTGCGCAGCTCGATGCGTTCGAACTTCTGGTCGCTGAAGAGCCATTGGGCGGTGGCGAGTGCGGCCTCGGAGGCGTAGCCCTCGCCGCGGGCCCAGGGGGCGATGACGTACGACAACTCGGTGGCCCGGACATGCCAGTTCGTCTTGGCCAGCTGGACGACGCCGACCAGGCGCTGGGTGAGGAACTCGGTGACGGCGAGGTCGAGTCCGCGGCCGGTCTCCCGCTCGGTGGGGGCGTGGTCGGTGATCCAGGTGCGCGCGCCGTCCTCGGTGAAGGGCTGGGGGACGTCGGTCCAGGCGCCGACCTGCTCGTCGTTCATCATCTCGGCCAGTGCGGGCACGTCGTCCTCGTCGAGGGGCCGCAGCACCAACCGCTCCGTGCTGATGGAGATGTTGGGGAAGGTGCTAGTCATGCGCCGCTCCGTAACCTTCGACAAAACCTTCAGGGCCTGCTGAACTGCCCAGCATGCAGCATGAAAGCACTGAGATGCACCACGGGGCCCACACCAAGTGAAGGAGTGGACCCCGTGCGTGGCGATACGCGGTAAACGCACCGTCAGATGGAGGTTGACCTCTCAGAACGCCGCGACGACGGCACCGTTGTACTTGTCCTCGATGAACTTCTTCACCTCGGGCGAGGTGAGCAGCTTCGCCAGCTTCCGCACGCGCGGGTCGTCCTCGTTGCCCTTCTTCACCGCGAGGAAGTTGCCGTACGGGTTGTCCTTGGGCGACTCGGCGGCGATGGCGTCCTTCGCCGGGCTGAGGTCGGCCTCCAGCGCGTAGTTGCCGTTGATGACGGCGGCGTCGACATCGCCGAGGGAGCGCGGCAGCTGAGCGGCCTCAAGCTCCTTGAACTGGAGGTTCTTGGGGTTGGAGGCGATGTCCTTGGGGGTCGCTTCGTAGCCGACGCCCGCCTTCAGCTTGATCACGCCGCCCGCTTCCAGCAGCTTCAGCGCGCGGGCCTCGTTGGTGGTGTCGTTCGGGACGGCGACCGTGGCGCCCTTCTTGAGGTCCGTGAGCTTCTTGACGCCCTGGGAGTACACGCCGAGCGGCTCCAGGTGCACCGTGGCGTTCGGGACGGCCACGATGTCGGTGCCGCTCTTCTTGTTGAAGTCGTCCAGGTACGGCTGGTGCTGGAAGTAGTTGGCGTCGACCTCACCCTGCTGGACGGCCGTGTTCGGCGTCGCGTAGTCGGTGAACTCCTTGACCTCGAGTTCGAGGCCGGCCTTCTTCGCGAGCTTGTCCTTGATGTAGGTGAGGATCTCGCCCTGCGGGGTGGGCGTGGCCGCGACCTTCAGCGGGGCGCTCGTGTCGGAACCGGAGTCCTTGTCCGAGCCGCAGGCGGAGAGTCCGAGGGTGAGGGCTCCGGCGGCGAGGACGGCAGTGGTGATCTTGGCGGTGTTACGCACGAAAAGTGCCTTTCCTTATGGGTGGTGCGACCCCGACTTGGGTGGTCGGGGAGTTCAGGGGGAGCTGGGCCTAGACGGTCTTGCTCGTGGCCGTGGACGCCTTCAGCAGCCGCAGCTTCGGCGCCGGGCCCGATGTGCCGCCCCGCCGGTGCAGGGAGCGGGCCGCGTAGTCGCCGGCGAACTGGATGAGGGAGATGACGACGGCGAGGATCGCGACGGTGAGCCACATCAGCTCGGTCTCGAAGCGCTGGTAGCCGTAGCGGATGGCGATGTCGCCGAGGCCGCCGGCGCCGACGGTGCCGGCCATGGCCGAGTAGCCGATGAGGGCGACGATCGTGGTCGTGGTGCTGGCGATGAGGGACGGCAGGGACTCGGGGACGAGCACCTTCCGTACGACCGTCCAGGTGTTGCCGCCCATGGACTGCACGGCCTCCACGAGCCCGCCGTCCACTTCGCGGACAGCCGTCTCAACCAGGCGCGCGAAGAACGGGATCGCGCCGATCGCGAGCGGCACGATCGCGGCCTCGCGGCCGATCGTCGTCCCGGTGACCCAGCGCGTGAAGCTCATCAGCGCGACCATCAGGATGATGAACGGCATCGAGCGGGCGACGTTCACGACCTGCCCGATGACCTTGTTGGCGAGGACGTTCTGGAGCAGGCCGCCCCGGTCGGTGAGGACGAGGAGGATGCCGAGCGGAAGACCGCCGACGACGGCGATGAGGGTGGACCAGCCGACCATGTAGAGGGTGTCCCAACACGCCTGCTCCAGCAGGGGCTGCATCTCGGACCAGGTCACTTGGCACCTTCCTTCACCAGCACGGGCTCCTGCCCGACGACATCGATCTGCAGGCCCCGTTCGCGCAGGAAGCCGATGGGCACGACGTTGTCCTCGTAGCGGCCGGGCAGTTCGATGCGCATCCGGCCGACCTGGAGGCCGCCGACGGTGTCGATGGCGGCGCCGAGGATCGAGATGTCGATGTTGTAGGTGCGCGAGAGCTGGGAGATGACCGGCTGAGTGGCGGCTTCGCCCTGGAAGGTGACGTCGACGACGGTGCGGTCGTCGGCGGAGGCTTCGCCGCCCACCGGGAAGAGCGCGGAGGCGAGTTCGGAGCCGGGGGTCGCGAGGAGCTCGCTGACGGTGCCGGACTCGACGATGCGCCCCTTCTCCATGAGCGCGGCCGAGTCGCAGATCGACTTCACGACGTCCATCTCGTGGGTGATGAGCAGGACGGTCAGGCCCAGCTGCCGGTTCAGGTCGCGCAGCAGTTGGAGGATGGAGCGGGTGGTCTCCGGGTCGAGGGCGCTGGTGGCCTCGTCGGAGAGCAGCACCTTGGGGTCGCCGGCCAGCGCGCGGGCGATGCCGACGCGCTGCTTCTGGCCGCCGGAGAGCTGGGCGGGGTAGGCCTTGGCCTTGTCCGCGAGGCCCACCAGGTCGAGCAGCTCAAGTGCCTTGCGTGAGCGTTCCTTCCCCGACTTGCCGAGGATCTCCAGCGGAAGCTCGACGTTGTCCTGGACCGTCCGGGAGGAGAGCAGGTTGAAGTGCTGGAAGACCATGCCGATACGGCTGCGCGCCTGCCGCAGTTCCTTGCCGGCCCGGGGACCGCGACCGGCGAGGGCGGTGAGGTCCTGTCCGTCGACGGTCACCGTCCCGGCGGTGGGCCGCTCCAGCAGGTTGACGCAGCGGATGAGCGAGGACTTGCCGGCGCCGGACTGACCGATGACGCCGTACACCTCGCCTTCGCGGACGTGCAGATCGACGCCGTCGAGGGCGGTGACCTCGCGGGCGCGTGAGCGGTAGACCTTGGTCAGGCCCGTTGTGGTGATCACTGGGATTCCGTCACTGTCGAGTGCGCGGCACCTCGTGGGCGCCGGGCACGTGGCGTTCATGGTCGAAGGCAGCCAGGACGCGGCACGGCTCTCGCAGGCGCGGTGGAACCGGTGAGGAGAATCGTGTGCGCGGGGCGGCTCAGTCCCGTACGCGTGGCGGGCACGTGGACATGAGCGGGCTCTCGCTTCGGGGCGCGAGGCTCAGGGTGGTGCGGGGGCCCTCTAGCAGGCACACATTCGACACATACAACGAGCACCGGGCGTCAGGGTCGCCTCGGTCGCAAAGGTGCGGCAGCTCGTCGTGGTCATGCGATCAGTAAACCAGACGTACGGTCCTTACCGACCGCCGCTGTCCGCATACTGGACAGCGGCGGACAGCGCTCAGCCGCGGACGGAGATCTCCACTCCCCCATCGGTGACCAGGGCGGACAGGGCCGACAGGTCCTTCACGACCAGGTCGGCGTCGAGCTCGTGGGCCTGGTGGGTTGTGGTCAACGCCACGGTGATCATCCCGGCGGCGCGACCGGCCGCCAGACCGGCGGGGGCGTCCTCGAAGACGACGCAGTGGGCCGGCTCGACGCCCAGTTCGCGGGCGGCGAGGAGGTAGGGCTCGGGGTCGGGCTTGCCGCGGGTGATGTCGTCGGCGGTGACCATCGTCTTGGGGAGGATCCCGACGGCGTCGAGCCGGGCCTCTGCCAGCCGTCGGGTGGCAGAGGTCACGACGGCCCAGCGGTCGGCGGGCAGCGAGTCGAGGAACGCCTTGGTGCCGGGCAGCAGGTGGACGCCGTCGTTCGGTACGTCCTCCACCTCCAGCGTCTCGATCCGCGCGAGGGCCTCCGACACGACGTCGGCGGGCAGCAGGTCGGCGACTATCTCGACGGCCGGGCGTCCGTGCAGCTCGACCTCGCCGAACTCCTCCGTGATGCCGTACTCGTCGGCCCACAGCGCCCAGCATCGGTCGACGGATGCGAGGGAGGAGACGAGTGTGCCGTCGTTGTCGAACAGGAGAGCGCGTGCGTGGATCGTCATGGTCTGGACCCTACGGGGCCGCCGGGATGTGCCGGACACGGCCTCGGGGGCCGGACGATCGCGCAGCCGGTGACGGCCGCGGAGGCCCGGGCGGCGGCCGACTGCTTCGGCCCCGACGACTGCTACGGCGTGACCTGGACGCTGCCGCACCTGGTCGAGACGGGGCCGAACCCCCGTGTCGTGAACGTCGGACTCGTCACCGACGAGCCGGTCGGCTGACCGCCGGGGCCGGGCGCATCAGGTCTTTTGGGCCGTATTAAGGTCGCTCCATGCTTGATGCCCTGACGCTGGTGATCGGTGTCGCCGCGCTGCTGCTCGCCGCCTGGTGCGGGTGGGCCGCCTACCGTGACCAGTCGACGAAGGACTGGCACTTCATCGGGATGGCCGTGGTCACGGTGCTGACTCTGGTGCAGCTGGTGGTCGGGGTCGTGCTGCTGGCGCGGGGCGAGAAGCCGGAGCAGGGCACGACGATCTTCGTTGCGTATCTGCTGGGCTCCTTCGCGTGCGTTCCGGCCGCGGGGTTCATGTCGCTGGCCGAGCGGTCCAAGTGGGGTTCGGTGACGGTCGCCGCCGGCGGTGTGGTGCTGGCCGTGCTGGAGGTGCGGCTCTATGACATCTGGGGAGGCTGAGGTGGCCGTGACACAGGACAAGCCCACCAGGACGCGGCTGATCAGCGGCCCCGGAATACTGCTGGTGTGGCTGTACGGCGTGATGGTGGTCGGGGCCGTGTCGCGATCGGCGTACCAGATCGCGACCGAGTTCGACCGGGCGCCGCTCGCCTATGCGTTGTCGGCCGTCGCGGGTCTCGTGTACGGCTTCATCACGTACACGCTGGTACGAGGCGGGGAAACGGCCCGCAAGGCGGCGCGGGTGTGCTGCGCCGCCGAACTCGCGGGCGTTCTGATCGTCGGCACCTGGACCCTGGTGGAGCCCTCGGCGTTCCCCGATGCGACCGTTTGGTCCGACTACGGCATGGGCTATCTGTTCATCCCCGTACTGCTGCCCCTGTCGGCCCTGTACTGGCTGCGCAAGGCACGAACCGTCACGCAGTAGTGGCGTACGTCCCCGCCGGCTTCTCCAGGACGATCATCGGGACCCCGTCCGCGCCCTTCGACGTGCCCACCGCCTCGTAGCCCACCTTGCGGTACAGGCGCAGGTTGCCCTCGCTGCGGTGGCCGGCCTCCAGGCGGAACCTCGTGGCGCCGTGCCGCTCGGTCAGGGCGGCTTCCGCGGCGCGCAGGAGGCGGGCGCCGATGCCGTGACCCTGGAGGCGGGGGTGGACGCAGAGCTTGCCGATGGCGGCGGCGCCGTCCGCGGTCACGCTGCCGCGGACCGAACCGACGACCTCCTCGCCGAGGCGCGCCACGAAGACACAGTCCGCGGCGACCTCCGCACGGACCGAGTCCAGGGTTTGGACCAGCGGGTCGATGCGGTAGTTGCCGTACAGCGCCGCCTCGCTCTGGAAGCACAGGTACTGCAGCCTGAAGATCTGCTCCGCGTCCTGCTCGGTCGCCGCCGAGATGGTCACGCTCATGCCCATGTGCGCACGCCTCCCGCTCACCTGATCGCCTGTCGTCCCTCACTCCTATCCCCGCACTCCGCGGGCCGCAACCTCCGGTGTGAGCAATCGCCGCAGACATCCCAGGCATCTGGAACGTTCCGGGCCGAGACTGCCCTGTGAGATACCCAACTCCCCCGCGATTTCCCGGTATGTCAGGTCGTTCGGGGAGAGGAGCGCCTCCATGAGGCGAGGGCAGCGGCCGGGGAGGCGGCGCACCGCTTCGCGCAGGGCTCGGTGGCGGGCCGCCGTGAGGGCGAGGTGTTCGGGGTCATGGCGATCGGTATCGGCGGCGGGCTCGCCGTCGTACGGCTGTTCCCGTCGCGTCGTACGGCGGCTTCGGCGCGCCTCGGAGCGGACGGCTCTGCGCAGCCAGCCCTGCGGGTCCACGGGTGGGCCGTCCGAGTCGAGGCGTTCCAGGAGACGTAACCAGACCGCCTGCTCCAGGTCGCCCGGCTCCGTTCCGGCGGCGTGTGCCTCGGCGGAGGCCTCCGCGAGGAGCAGCGGGCGCAGGGCGGCAACCAGGTCGTCCGTCATATGCGGCACGACGCGGCCGCCCGGGCGCGGGGTTGCCCGGGCGGCCGACAGTCACCCCAACCGGGGCGCGGGTCTCAGCCGTTGACGAAGTCCTCGCGGGCCAGCACGCCCGTGTCGGGGTTGTCGGTGAAGACGCCGTCGATGCCGGTCGCGAAGTACGTCTTGTAGGCGCCGAAGACGTCGCCGTAGGCGTCCGCGTCGGTGCCCTTGCGGAAGTTCGCGGGGAGGAAGGGGTTCTCGTTGCGCATGGTCCAGGGGTGCAGGACCAGGCCGACCTTGTGCGCGTCGCTCACCAGCGTGGTGGGCGTGGTGAGGTTGCCGCTCGCGTCCTTCGGGATGACCAGGTCCAGGGTCGGGCCGATGCCCTGCGCGTAGGAGGCGATCTCCCTGAGGCCGGCCGGCTTGACCAGGTCGGCGACCGTGCGCGGGTCGCCCGTCTCGACGAAGTCCCAGGGGCGGGTGGTCGGGCCGGAGAGCAGGACCACCAGCGGGTTGTCGACCAGCTTGTTCAGGCGCTGGATGCTGGTCGGCTCGAAGGACTGGATGATGACCGCCGAGTTCCGCTTGTCCTTGCCGTGCTTGTGCAACACCTTGGCGATCCGCTCCTCCAGGGCGAGGCCCTGCTTGCGGAAGTAGGTGGGGTGCTTGAGCTCGGGGTAGATCCAGACCTGCTTGCCGCGCTTACGGGTCTGCTCGTCCTGCCACTTCAGGACCTCTTCGAAGGTGGGGATCTCCCAGCGGCCGTTGTAGAGGGTGTTGTGCGGGCGATTCGCCGGGATGCGCTCGATCGCGCGCAGGGTCTTCAGCTCGGCGAGCGTGAAGTCCTCGGTGAACCAGCCGGTGGTGGCGACACCGTCGAGGGACTTCGTCTTCTTCCGGTCGGCGAACTCCGGATGGTCGGCGACATCGGTCGTGCCGCCGATCTCCGGCTCGTGCCGGCAGACGAGGTGACCGTCCTTCGTGGGCACCAGGTCGCCCGCCTCGACGATGTCGGCGCCCATGTCGAGGGCCAGCTGGTAGGAGCCGAGGGTGTGCTCGGGCCGGTAGCCGCTGGCACCCCGGTGGCCGATGATCGTCGGCTTGGGCAGGCTCTTCAGTCCACCGCCACCGCCACCACCGGGCCGGGCCTCGGCCGCTCTCGCCGTACCGGACAGCCCGAGGACCGCTCCGCCCGCGCCGAGCACGGCCGCGCCGAGAAACATCCGCCGTCCGGTTACGCCCGCCTGCTCGTTCTCCTGGGTTCCCATGAGGGCCCTCCCTGACCTTCCGCTCATTCAGTGCGCGCCGATCGTAGGTGCGCGCACATGACGGATGGGAGACCTCCGGCGGAACTCGCGGGTGACGCTGAATGTCGTACGGGAAAGGTGAGATGACGGCCCGTCGGAATGGGCCCGGCGGTGCGGGGAAGTCGTCCGGTAGGGCCTGTCCCTGAGCCCCGGGGGCGATGTCCGTCACATCATGGCGGGAGCGTTACGCACCGTCCACGACGCGCCACCGCAGGTAAACGTGCGTCAACAGTGCGTAAGACCTCGGTGAAGTCGGCCCACCCGATGTGCGGGACCCCGGGAACCGCGAGTATCGTCCTCACCTGCACAGACTTATACAGATCCCTCGCCATCCCCTTGACCCCGGAGGGCCCGTTGTCCCGCTTCGCGCTCATCAAGGCAGTGCTCGGACCGATCATGCGCCTGATGTTTCGCCCACAGGTGGAGGGCGCGGAGCACATCCCGGGCGACGGTCCGGTCATCCTGGCCGGCAACCACCTCACGTTCATCGACTCGATGATCCTGCCGCTGGTCTGCGACCGTCAGGTCTTCTTCATCGGCAAGGACGAGTACGTCACCGGCAAGGGCCTCAAGGGCCGTCTGATGGCCTGGTTCTTCACCGGCGTCGGCATGATCCCGGTCGACCGGGACGGCGGCCGGGGCGGTGTCGCTGCGCTGATGACCGGGCGCCGCATCCTGGAGGAGGGCAAGGTCTTCGGCATCTACCCCGAGGGCACGCGGTCGCCCGACGGGCGGCTGTACCGGGGGCGCACCGGTATCGCGCGGTTGACGCTGATGACCGGTGCGCCTGTCGTTCCCTTCGCCATGATCGGCACCGACAAGATCCAGCCGGGCGGGGCGGGAATGCCGCGGCCGCGCAAGGTGACGGTGCGGTTCGGTGAGGCGATGGAGTTCTCCCGGTACGAGGGGATGGACCGGGACCGTTATGTGCTGCGGGCCGTTACCGACTCCGTGATGGCTGAGGTCATGCAGTTGTCCGGGCAGGAGTATGTGGACATGTACGCGAGCAAGGCCAAAGAGGCTGCGTAGCGCCGTTTCGGTTCTCAGGTGCGGCGGCTGCGGGTGGTACGTGGTTGATCGCGCCGTTCCCCGCGCCCCTAACCGGCACTGTCCAGCCGTTGGTCACGGAGGAGAAACCACGCTGCCACTGCCGCGGTGAGCAGCACTGCCGCGCCTACCCCCGCCGCCAGCGCCAAGCCGTCCACGAAAGACTGCCGGGCCGCGTCCAACAGCGCCTCCGACGTCTGTGCGGGCAACCCCGCCGCCGCCTCCACCGCGCCGCCCAGCGACTCGTGGGCCTCGGCCGGAGTGCCTGCCGGACCCGTGAAGTCCCGGTAGACACCCGTCACGATCGAACCCAGTACGGCGATTCCCAGAGCCGCGCCCAGCTCGTACGCCGTCTCCGACACCGCCGACGCCGCGCCCGCCTGCTCCTTCGGTACGGAGCCGAGGATCACGTCGGACGTCACCGTGAAGGAGAAGCCCGCGCCGACGCCGACCACCAGCAGGGCGGCCCCGAGCAGCGGATAACCCGTCGAGCGGTCGATCACCGTGAGCGCGGCCAGTGCGAGGCCGATTGCCGCGAGGCCGCCGGAGACGACGGCCCGTACCGAGAAGCGGCGGGCCACGCGGCCGGCGATCAGGCCGGCCACCACGGCGCCGATCGCGGCGGGCAGCTCCGCGAGGCCCGCCTCGAACGGGCCCCTGCCCTGCACGAGTTGCAGGAACTGGGAGAGGAAGAACACCAGGCCGGACAGGCCGAGGATGGTCAGCAGGTCGGCGAGCACCGCACCGCTGAAGCCGCGGTGGCGGAACAGCCGCATGTCCAGCAGCGGGGCCGGCAGGGTGAACTGGCGGCGGACGAAGCCGTACAGCGCGGCCGCGCCCAGCAGGCCCACGGCGAGCGTGGCCGAGGTGAAGCCGTGGGTGGCGGCCTCCTTGACGGCGTACACGATGCCGATCATGCCGACGAGCGACAGTACGACGCTGACCAGGTCCCACGGCCCGGAACTCGGGTTGCGTGATTCGGGCAGCAGCTTGATGCCGACGACGACGAGGACCAGCATCACGGGCAGGTTGATCAGGAAGACCGAGCCCCACCAGAAGTGTTCGAGGAGGAAGCCACCGGCGATCGGGCCGACTGCCGTGCCGGCGGAGGCCGTCGCGCCCCAGATGCCCACCGCCAGGCTGCGCTCGCGCGGGTCGTGGAAGAGGTTACGGATCAGGGCGAGCGTGGCGGGCATCAGGGTGGCGCCCGCGACGCCGAGCAACGCCCGGGCCAGGATCATCAGTTCAGGTGTCGTCGCGTAGGCGTTGAGCACGGATATCGCGCCGAACGCCGTGGCGCCGACGAGCAGGATCCGCTTGCGGCCGATGCGGTCGCCGAGGCTGCCCATCGACACCAGCAGACCCGCGATGACGAAGGAGTAGACGTCGCCTATCCACAGAAGCTGGGTGCCGGAGGGCTTCAGGTCCTCGCTGATGTAGGGGGTCGCGAGGCCGAGGACGGTCGCGTCCACGGCCACCAGCAGCACGGCGAGCACGAGGACGGACAGCGCGAGCCAGCGGCCCGGACGCTTCACCGCCTCGGTCGTGGTTGCCGGCTGCAGGGTGCTGGTCATGATTCCTCTCTTCTGAGCGCACCGCCGAGCAGCAGCTCGACGATCATGTGGTGGAAGTCCTTGGGGGCGACCTTGCCGTTCTGCACGACCCAGGCGCCGGAGGCGAGCAGCCCGAACAGGGCCTCGGTGAGCCAGGCGGGCGTGAGATCGATCCGGAACTCGCCGCTGTCCTGTCCGCGCCGGAACAGCGCGGCGATACGGCCGTCGATCCTCGACCAGCCCTCGTGCTGCTCCTCGCCCTCGAACAGTTGGTTCTCGGTGTAGAGGAAGGCGAGGAGCCCGGCGGCGGACTCGATCTCGCGGACGAGACGTCGCACGGCGTCACTCGCCGGCCCGTCGTCCAGCCGCGCCGCGTCCACCGCCGCCTCGCACTCCGCGATGCCGAGCGCCTCCAGCGCCCGGACGAGCGCGTCCCGCCCGGCGAAGTGCCGGTGCAGCGTGGCCCGGCTGATCCCGGCGGCCTTGGCGACCTCGTCCATGGTCGCGGTGGATTTGCGGGTCAGCAGGGCTGCGGCGCTGCGCAGTACGTGGTCACGATCGACGGCCATGAGACAACCATAGACCATCTGAGACACAGGTGTCTCATTCAAGGCATGCAGAGCTCACAGCTCTGGTGCAGAGCTCACATCCCTCTACTCGGCCGGCGCCTCAGTGCCAGGGCAGCTGCCCGCGCCGCTCCCAGTACGCGGCCGGCTCCTCCACCAGCGCCGCGAGCCGCTCCACCTGCTCGTCGTCGAGATCCACGACCGCCGCGTGCAGGTTGGACGCGAGCTGTACGGTCGTCGCGGCGCCGGAGAGGACCACGCCGGCCCAGGGCTGGCGGAGGATCAGGGCGAGGGCGACGGCGTCGCAGCCCAGAGACGTTTCTGCGGCTACGGCCTTCAGCGCGTCCGGCGCGTACGGGTCCGCGAGCCGTCCGTTGGCCATGCCCTCCTTGACGATCACCGTGAGCCCGGCGTCGTGGGCCTCGGCGAGGGCGGCGCCGGCCGAGGTCTCCAGGGCGTTGTACGTCGACTGGACGGTACGGAAGAGGGGCTCGCCGTCGACCGTCACGGCGAGAGCGGCGCGGATCGCGTCGGCCTGGGCGGGGCCGCTGGTGGAGAAGCCGATGGTGAGGCCCTGAGCGGCGGCTTCGGCCAGCCTGGCGTGGAGGTCCTTGTCGGTGAGGGCCGGGCTGTCCGGGGTCACCGAGTGGATCTGGTAGAGGTCGAGCCGGTCGCCGAGCAGGGCGTCGGTCTCGGCGTGCTGGCGCTCGTAGGTCGGGAGGGTGTGGTCCTTGACCTCGTGCGTGTCGGCGTCCGCCGTCCAGCCGGCCGTGTAGGTGTAGCCCCATTTGCTGCCGATGACCACGTCGTCGATGCGGGGGTTCTTGTTGAGCCAGTCCGCGAGGAACTCCTCGGAGCGGCCGTAGGAGCGGGCGGCGTCGAAGTAGCGGACGCCTTGGGCGTAGGCGGCGTCCAGGAGTTCGTGCGTACGGTCGCGCAGGGCCGTGACACTGCGGTCAGCCGGAAGGTCTTCCGCACGGCCGAGATTGATGTAGCCGGGGCGGCCGACGGCGGCGAGGCCCAGTCCGATGTGGCAGGTCGGGGTGGTTGCTGTTGCCAGTCGGGCGAAGGGCATCGCGGGCTCCGTTCGGTCGGTTCCGGTGCGGCTTGCGACCAACGTAACCCGCGATGACGCTGCGCTTGCTGAGCGGGGCGCCCAGGAGCTCGGGTGGTACGACTCCTGGGCGGATGGGGGGCTCATCGTGCTGTGTCGCGCAGTTCCCCGCGCCCCTTGGGGGCGTTGCCCTACCGCTTCTTGGCAGTGGCCCACTCGTGCTGGGCCGCCACGTCCTGCTTCACCTCGGCCAGTTGGACCGCCACCGCGCTCGGCGCCGTCCCACCCCGGCCGTTGCGGGACGCCAGGGCACCCGGAACGTTCAGGACCGAGCGGACCTCCGGCGTGAGGTGAGCGGAGATCTTCGCGAACTGCTCGTCCGTCAGCTCGTCCAGCTCCTTGCCCTCGGACTCGGCGACCTTGACGCACTCGCCGGCGACCTCGTGCGCGACCCGGAACGGGACACCCTGCTTGACCAGCCACTCGGCGATGTCGGTGGCGAGGGAGAAGCCGGCCGGGGCCAGTTCCTCCATGCGCTCGCGGTTGACGGTGAGGGTGGCCATCATGCCGGTGAAGGCGGGGAGCAGGACCTCCAGCTGGTCGCAGGAGTCGAAGACCGGCTCCTTGTCCTCCTGGAGGTCGCGGTTGTAGGCGAGGGGCAGGGCTTTGAGCGTGGCCATCAGGCCCGTCAGGTTGCCGATCAGGCGGCCGCTCTTGCCGCGCGCCAGCTCGGCGATGTCCGGGTTCTTCTTCTGCGGCATGATCGACGAGCCGGTGGAGAACGCGTCGTGCAGGGTCACGAAGGAGAACTCCTTCGTGTTCCAGATGATGACCTCCTCGGCGATCCGGGAGAGGTTCACGCCGATCATCGCGGTGATGAAGGCGAACTCGGCGACGAAGTCACGGGAGGCCGTGCCGTCGATGGAGTTGGCGGCGGACCCGTGCTCGAAGCCGAGGTCCTTCGCCACCGCCTCCGGGTCCAGGCCGAGCGAGGAACCCGCGAGGGCGCCCGAGCCGTACGGCGAGACGGCCGTCCGCTCGTCCCACTGACGCAGCCGCTCGGCGTCCCGGGACAGCGACTGCACATGGGCCAGGACGTGGTGGGCGAAGAGCACCGGCTGGGCGTGCTGGAGGTGGGTGCGGCCGGGCATCGCCACGTCCGGGTGGGCCTCGGCGAGGCCGATCAGCGCGTCCTGGAGGCCGGCGATCAGGCCGCCGATGACGCGGGCGCGGTCGCGGAGGTACATCCGGAAGAGGGTGGCGACCTGGTCGTTGCGGGAGCGGCCCGCGCGCAGCTTGCCGCCGAGGTCGGGGCCGAGGCGCTCCAGTAGGCCCCGCTCCAGAGCCGTGTGGACGTCCTCGTCGGCGATCGTGCCCACGAACTCACCCGAGGCCACGTCCGCTTCCAGCTGGTCGAGCCCCGCGATCATCCGGGTCAGCTCGTCCTCCGTCAGGAGCCCCGCCTTGTGCAGCACGCGCGCGTGGGCACGAGAACCGGCGATGTCGTACGGCGCCAGCCGCCAGTCGAAGTGGACGGACGCGGACAGCTTGGCCAGGGCCTCGGCGGGACCGTCGGCGAAACGGCCGCCCCAGAGCCGGACGTCACCGCTGTTGCTGCTCACTTGCTGCGCTCCTCGGAAGAGTCTGCGTGTGTGGCACCGCCTCCCCGTGGCGTGAACGGGGAGGCGGTCGTCAGGCCAGTGCGCTCACCACACATTGACCTGCATGAGTATGCAGACCTCTGCATGATTCGTCAATCCGGACCGCGGGAGACGGGAATCGGGCGACGGAAATTCGGCA
Source organism: Streptomyces sp. SD31 (assembly GCF_052068475.1). Taxonomy (NCBI): domain Bacteria; kingdom Bacillati; phylum Actinomycetota; class Actinomycetes; order Kitasatosporales; family Streptomycetaceae; genus Streptomyces; species Streptomyces sp. SD31. The sequence goes on from NZ_JBQHCX010000003.1 coordinate 227,699, forward strand.
CACACATTGAACGCGGGAAACCGCTTACTCGTATCTCTCGCTGAACGCAGGCGCCGCGTTCGTACACGACAACACCCCCGAACCCGAGTGAGGCATCCGCATGTCCAGGGCTCTTCCGAAGTACAACAAGCGTCGCGTCGCGTTCATCGGCGGCGCCGCCGCAGTGGCGCTGTCCGGCACGGTGATCGCCGGTTTCGCGCTCGCCGGGGAGACGTCCCGGAGCAACGGCACGAGCGCCCGGACACTGGCCGGCCCCGGCACGATCACCTGCCCGGACGTCACCGGCCAGCTGCCCGCGATCCCGGCGTCCGCACAGGCCGAGGTCGACCGCAACCTCGCCCAGCTCCAGACCCAGATCAACGAAGCCAACCAGCGCCTCGTCGACACCGTCGGCCAAGGCGGCCCCAACTTCGTCCAGAACGCCATCCTCGGCCCCCTCGAAGACAAGCGCGTCGCCGCCCTCAACCGCATCGAAACCGCCATCGGCCGCGCCGCCGCCAAGCCCGAAGGACTGGAGGCATTCGCCGCCTGCACCCTCAACGCCGACGGCGGCGCGGGGGCCGGCGAGGAGGCCGGCGCGGGCGAGGAAGCGGGCGCCGGTGCGGAGGCCGGGGCGGGCGAGGAGGCCGAGGCCACGCCGAGCGAGACGGCCACGGAGGAGGCCGGTGGCGCGGCGGGCGATGAGGCCGGCGACGCCGCGGGCGAGGCGGGGAACGCCGGCGTCGGCACGATCACCTGCCCGGACGTCACCGGCCAGCTGCCCGCGATCCCGGCGTCCGCACAGGCCGAGGTCGACCGCAACCTCGCCCAGCTCCAGACCCAGATCAACGAAGCCAACCAGCGCCTCGTCGACACCGTCGGCCAAGGCGGCCCCAACTTCGTCCAGAACGCCATCCTCGGCCCCCTCGAAGACAAGCGCGTCGCCGCCCTCAACCGCATCGAAACCGCCATCGGCCGCGCCGCCGCCAAGCCCGAAGGACTGGAGGCATTCGCCGCCTGCACCCTGAACCAGTGAGGTGACAGGCAGCCATGGCCGCCCCGTTGGCACGCCGGCCGGGGCGGCCATGGTGATGCCCCGTCACCTCGCTGAACCGGCCGAACCTGCAATTCCTTAGACAAACGAACGACCCACATCCATACTCGGTGGACGTGGGAAAAACTTATGAACGCATAGACGGCAGACTCCGCACGTTCATCGAGGAGCAGCCCCTCTTCTTCACCGCGACCGCTCCCCTGGACGCCGACGGCACGGTCAACCTCTCCCCCAAGGGGCTGCGCGGCTCCTTCGCGGTCCTCGACGAACTCACCCTGGCCTACCTCGACTTCGCGGGCTCCACGGCCGAGACCGTCGCGCATCTGCGGGAGAACGGCCGGATCACCCTCATGTGGTGCGCCTTCCAGGGGCCGCCCAACATCGTCCGCGTCCACGGCCGCGGTGAGGCCGTCTTCCGCGACGACCCACGGTTCAAGGAGTTGCTCGGCCACTTCCCCGACATCGACTCCTCCCTGCACGGCCTGCGCGCGATCATCGTGGTGCGGGCCGAACTCATCCGGGACTCCTGCGGGTACGCGGTGCCCCTCATGACGTACGACGAGGACCGCGACCTGCACGCGAGGCGGTTCGCGCGCGAGGACGACGACTCGCTCAGCGCGTACTTCGGCAAGAAGGAGCACATCGCGACGAGCCTGGATGGCCTACCCGGGCTGCCGTTGCCACTCCCGCCGTCTAGCGTCTGAGCCATGCGCCCCGGTGTCGTCGCCCTCGCCTCCGCGTCCCTCCTCGTGCTCGGCGCCACGCCGGGCGGCGGGCCGCCGCAGCCGCTGCCCGCGCGCATGGCCGACACCGGGGGCGGCTCCCAGCTCATCACCGCGGTGGCGCCGAAGACCGGCTCGACGTCGGGGACGGTCACCTGGTGGGACCGCGTCGACGGACAGTGGGTGAAGACCGGTTCGGCGCCTGCCCGGTTCGGGGCGAAGGGGCTGGTCGAGGGGGCCTCGCGCAAGCAGAGCACCCACACGACGCCCACGGGGCTGTACGGGCTGCCGTACGCCTTCGGCATCGAGGCGGCGCCGCGCGGAACGGCGTACGAGTACCGCCGCGTCCACCGCGACTCCTGGTGGTGCCAGGACAACGACTCCCGCGCGTACAACCGGTGGACCGAGCCCCTGGCGCGCGACTGCCGGGCCGCCGAGTCCGAGCACCTGGTCTCGTACGGCGCGCTCTACGCGTACGCGCTCGTCATCGGGTTCAACTACGAGCGGCCGGTGAAGGGGCGAGGGGCCGGGATCTTTCTGCATGTGAAGGGGCGGGGGGCGACGGCGGGTTGTGTGTCGGTGCCGCGGGAGGCGATGAAGCGGATCATCGAGTGGGCCGATCCCGCGCTACGACCGCACATCGCGATCGGGACGGCGAGCGGCACCACGGCGATCACCCGGTACTGAGCAAGTACCGGAGCGAGCACTGAGCGATCCCCACTGAACACACGGACCTCCCCGCACGTATCTCAGGGCCAAGGGACCACGCCCATCACGCACTCCCCTTGCTCCCGTCCCCGGAGGAACCGTGACCACCACGCTCGCAGGCGGCCGTGCCGCTCGCCGCCAGACGATGCGCCGCATCCGCCCGCGCCGCTCCCCGGCCGTCCCGCTGGTGATCGCCCTGTGGGCGGGTGCGGCGGCGGTGCTGTGGCTGTGGTGGGACAACACGCCGTCCCTCGCGGACAACACCGCCAAGATCCTCGCCGCGGGGCGGATCACCGGACTGCTGGCCGGCTATCTCATGGCGCTCGTGGTGCTGCAGATGGCCCGGGTGCCCGCGCTGGAGCGGCGGGTGGGGTCCGACCGGGTCGCGCGCTGGCACGCGATGAGCGGTCGTTACACGATCTGCCTGGTCATCGCGCATGTCTTCCTCACCATGTGGGCGTACGCGCTCCAGGCCGGCAAGACGCTCGGTGACGTCGTCCAGCAGACGATCGACTCGGTCAACACGCTGCCGGACATGGGCAAGGCGGCCATCGGCACCGGGCTGCTGTTCTTCATCGCGTTCATCTCGATCGGCGGGATCCGCCGCCGGATCCCGTACGACACCTGGTACCACGTGCACCTGCTCACGTACGCGGCGGTGTACCTGACGTTCTGGCACCAGATCACCACCGGCAACGAGTTCGCCGTCGAGCCGTCCGCGAAGACCTTCTGGTACGGGCTGTACGGGGTCGTGACCGCGCTGGTGGTCTGGTACCGGATCCTCACCCCGATCCGCCTCAACCTGCGCCACCGGATGTACGTCGAGGCGGTCATCGAGGAGACCCCCGGCGTCGTGTCGGTGCTGATCGGCGGGCGCAAGCTGCACCGCATGGGTGCGGAGGCCGGGCACTTCTTCCGCTGGCGGTTCAAGGCGCCGGGCATGCGGTTCAGTTCCCACCCGTACTCGCTGTCGGCGGCGCCCCGCCCCGACATGCTGCGGATCACGGTCAAGGCGATCGGCGACCACACCTCGCGGCTGCGCGACCTGCAGCCCGGCACCAAGGTCTGGGCCGAGGGCCCGTACGGGGCGATGACCGCCCAGCGCCGCAGCCGGGGCAAGGTGCTGCTGGTGGCGGGCGGGGTCGGGATCACGCCGATGCGGGCCCTGTTCGAGACGCTGCCCGGTGCGTCCGGCGACATCACGCTGCTCTACCGGGCCAACAGCACCCAGGACCTGGCGTTGTGGGACGAGCTCGCGGCCATCGCCGACGAGCGCGGTGCCCGGCTGATGTACGCGGTCAACAGCCCGGACGGCGAGCGGCCGGACATCTCGGCGGAGCGGCTGCGCCAGAAGCTGCCGGACATCGACAAGCACGACGTGTTCATGTGCGGGCCGGCCGGCTTCGCGCAGTCCGTCTACGAAGCGCTGCGCGGCGCGGGCGTGCCCGCCCGCCGCATCCATCACGAGTCGTTCGAGATGTGAGCGACGGGACGTCCCACACCAGACTTCGGACTTCAGACTTCAGACTTCAGGAGCTGTAGGAGCCATGAGGAAGAGTCACCCCATCCGGCGTGTCGTGCTGGCCGGCGCGGCCACCGTGTCCGGGATCGTGCTGCTGCTGTCGCTGAAGCCGGCGACCGACCCGGCCTCCGCGGCGGCGGGCGGCACGGCACCACCCGCGGCGGCGTCACCCCAGGGCGGCGCCCAGGCGGCCGGAACCGGCACCTTCACCGGTGACGCGGCACAGACCCAGTACGGGGCCGTGCAGGTGCGGCTGACCGTGGCCAACGGGAAGATCACCCAGGCGGAGGCCGTGCAGGCCCCCAAGGGCGGCCAGAGCGACCAGATCACGGCGAACGCCGTACCCAAGCTCAACCAGGCGGCGACGCGGTGTCGGGAGCGACGTACACCAGCGCCGGCTACAAGGAATCCCTCCAGTCGGCGGTGGACAAGGCCAAGGCGAGCGCCGGGTCCGGTTCACAGGGTTCGGGCGCCGCCCAGGCGGCCACGGTCACCGGCGATGCCGTCCAGACCCAGTACGGCGCGGTCCAGGTCCGCATCACCGTCAACGGCGGGAAGATCACGAAGGCCGAGACCGTCCAAGCCCCCAAGGGCGGCCGGAGCGACCAGATCACCGCCAACGCCGTACCCAAACTCAACCAAGCCGCCGTAGCGGCCGGCACCGCCGACATCGACGCCGTCACCGGAGCCACGTACACCAGCGCCGGCTACCAGGAATCCCTCCAGTCGGCCCTCGACAAGGCGCAGGCGAGCGCCGGTTCCTCGCAGGGATCGGGCTCCCAGGGGTCGGGCGCCGCCCAGGCCCGCACCGTCACCGGCAGCGTCTCGCAGACCCAGTACGGACCGGTCCAGGTCCGCATCACGGTCAGCGGCGGGAAGATCACCAAGGCCGAGACCGTCCAAGCCCCCAAGGGCGGCCGGAGCGACCAGATCACCGCCAACGCCGTACCCAAACTCAACCAAGCCGCCGTAGCGGCCGGCACCGCCGACATCGACGCCGTCACCGGAGCCACGTACACCAGCGCCGGCTACCAGGAATCCCTCCAGTCGGCCCTGGACCAGGCCGGTGGCTGACGCGGTGGCGGAACCGACAGAAGCTCCCGCCGCGGTACGTCATGCGGAGGAGGTCATGGGGACGGTCTTCTCCTTCGACGTCCGCGGCGGGGAACCCGGTGCCGTCGAGTCGGCACTGGAAGAGGCGGTCGCCGGACTGCACCGGGTCGACGAGGTGTTCAGCACCTACCGCGACGACAGCCAGGTCTCTCTGCTGGCGCGCGGCGAGCTGACCGTCGAGGGGTGCGATCCGGAAGTCGCCGAGGTGCTCGAACTGGGCGCCGAGGCGGAGCGGCTCAGCGAGGGCTGGTTCAGCACGTCGTACGAGGGCCGCCTCGACCCGACCGGCATCGTCAAGGGCTGGTCCGTCGAACGCGCGGCCCGGCGCCTCGCGCGGGTCCCCGGCGTGAGCGGCGTCAGCGTCAACGGCGGCGGCGACGTCCAGCTGCTGGGCGTACCGGGCGCACAGCGCCCCTGGCGCGTAGGCGTCTCCGACCCCCTGCGCCCGGGCGGCCTCGCGGCCGTCATCTCCGCCGCCGGCCTGGACGAACTGGCGGTGGCCACATCCGGCACGGCGGAGCGGGGCGCACATATCGTCGACCCCCGCACCGGCCGCTCCGCGGTGACGGACCTGGTGGCGGTGACCGTGGTGGCCCCGCAACTGACCTGGGCGGACTGCTGGGCGACGGCGGCTTTCGCGATGGGTTCGCGGCAGGGTCTGCGCTGGCTGGAGTCGTTGCCGGAGGTCGAGGCGCTCTTGATCACGGCGGGGGATGAGGTCCGCTGCACAGGAGGCTTGGCCTCTCGACTCGGGTGAGTCGGCCCACCCAGGGGCGCGGGGAACTGCGCGACCAGCCACAATGCACCCGCAGTCGGCAAATGACCGCCACCACCCCCACTCAGTGGCCGTTCTGCGCCAACCGCAAGAGATGATCGGCCAAGGCCTGACCCCCCGTAGGGTTCCGGCTGATCAACAGCAACGTATCGTCACCGGCAATGGTCCCCAAGATGTCCTGCAGCTCGGCCTGATCAATGGCCGAGGCCAAGAACTGCGCCGCCCCCGGAGGGGTCCGCAGGACCACGAGATTCGCAGAAGCCTCCGCGGAGATGAGCAGCTCCTGCGACAACCGCCGCATCCGCTCCTCCTTGGCCGACTCCCCCAGCGGCGCCCGAGGCGTACGAAAACCGCCCTCGCTCGGCACCGCGTAGATCAGATCGCCCTCGTTGTTACGGATCTTCACCGCATTGAGCTCGTCCAGATCCCGGGAGAGCGTCGCCTGCGTGACGCTCAACCCGTCGTCGGCGAGCAGCTTCGCCAACTGACTCTGCGACCGCACGGGCTGCCGGTTGAGGATGTCCACGATCCGGCGGTGGCGGGCGGTGCGCGTCTGCGGCACGGCAGGCCCGGCGGCCCCGTTGTGCTCGTGGTCCTGCGCCTGACTCATCGTCGTCTCATTCCCCGGATCATCCGTCCCCGTTGGCCACGTCAAGGATGCCGGGCAGCGCCTGAAGAAGCGCCTCCACTTCGTCGTCGCCGAGGTTCAGCGGCGGCATGAGCCGTACGACATCGGGGGCGGGCGCGTTCACCAGGAAACCGGCGTCCTGAGCCGCCTGCTGCACCTTGGCGGCGTGCGGCTCGGTGAGCACGATACCCAGGAGTAGTCCCGCGCCCCGGACATAATCGATCAACGGGTGGCCCAGCGCCTCGATCCCGTCGCGCAACTTCTCGCTCTGCCGCTTGACGTTCTCCAGCAACCCCTCGTTCGCGATGGTGTCCACAACCGCCAGCCCAGCGGCGCACGCGACCGGGTTGCCGCCGAAGGTCGTCCCGTGGTGGCCGGGCTGCAGCAGCTCCGCGGCCCGCCCGAAGGCGACCGTCGCACCCAGCGGCAGCCCGCCGCCGAGCTGCTTGGCGAGCGTGACGACGTCGGGCAGTACGCCCTCGTGGGCCTGGTACTCGAACCAGTGTCCGGTACGGCCGACGCCGGTCTGCACCTCGTCGAGGACGAGCAGCGAGCCGTTGGCGGCCGTGATCGCCCGCGCGGCCTTCAGATAGCCGGCCGGCGGCACCACGACGCCGTTCTCGCCCTGGACCGGCTCGATGATCACCAGGGCCGTCTCCTCGGTCACCGCCGCGGCCAGCGCCTGCGCGTCGCCGTACGGCACATGCGTGACGTCACCGGGCAGCGGCAGGAACGGCTCCTGCTTGGCCGGCTGGCCGGTGAGCGCGAGGGCACCCATCGTGCGGCCGTGGAAGCCCCCCTCGGTGGCGACGATGTGGGTCCGCCCGGTCAGCCGGCCGATCTTGAACGCGGCCTCGTTGGCCTCGGCGCCGGAGTTGCAGAAGAAGACCTTGCCGTCCCGGCCGAAGAGCTGGAGCAGCCGTTCGGCGAGGGCGATCGTCGGCTCCGCCATGAAGAGGTTGGAGACGTGACCGAGGGACGCGATCTGCTTGCTCACGGCCTCGACGATCGCGGGGTGCGCGTGGCCGAGCGCGTTGGTCGCGATGCCGCCGACGAAGTCGATGTACTGCTTCCCGTCGGCATCCCAGACCTTGAGCCCCTCACCACGTACGAGAGGGAGCCGCGGGGTGCCGTAGTTGTTCATGAGCGAGCCCTGCCACCGCTGGGTGAGCTCCTGATTCCCGGTCATACGGCGTCGTCCCCCTCTTGCGTGTCCGGCACGACCATCGTGCCGATGCCTTCGTCGGTGAAGATCTCCAGCAGGATCGAGTGCTGGACCCGGCCGTCGATGACGCGGGCGGTGGTGACGCCGTTGCGTACGGCGTGCAGGCAGCCCTCCATCTTCGGCACCATCCCGGAGCTCAACTCCGGCAGCAGCTTTTCCAGTTGGGAAGCGGTGAGGCGGCTGATCACCTCGTCGCTGTGGGGCCAGTCCTCGTAGAGGCCCTCGACGTCGGTGAGGACCATGAGGGTTTCGGCGCCCAGCGCAGCAGCGAGTGCCGCAGCCGCCGTATCAGCATTGACGTTGTAGACATGTCCGTCGTCCTGGCTACGGGCGATCGACGAGACGACCGGGATGCGGCCGTCGGCGAGCAGGGCCTCGATGACGCCCGTGTCGATCGCGGTGATCTCGCCGACCCGCCCGATGTCGACCAACTCGCCGTCGATCTCGGGCTGGTGCTTGGTGGCGGTGATGGTGTGCGCGTCCTCGCCCGTCAGGCCGACGGCGAGCGGGCCGTGCTGGTTGAGCAGTCCGACGAGCTCGCGCTGGACCTGCCCGGCCAGCACCATCCGTACGACGTCCATGGCGTCCTCGGTGGTGACGCGCAGGCCCGCCTTGAACTCGCTGACGATGCCGTGCTGGTCGAGGGCCGCGCTGATCTGCGGGCCGCCGCCGTGCACGACGACGGGCTTGAGGCCGGCGTGGTGCAGGAAGACGACGTCCTGGGCGAACGCGGCCTTCAGGTCCTCGTCGATCATGGCGTTGCCGCCGAACTTGATGACGACGGTCTTGCCGTTGTGGCGGACCAGCCAGGGCAGCGCCTCGATGAGGATCTGGGCCTTGGGCAGCGCGGTGTGTTTGCGGGTCACATTGCTCATGAGGAGTAAGCGCTGTTCTCGTGGACGTAGTCGGCGGTGAGGTCGTTGGTCCAGATGGTGGCGGTCTCGGAGCCGGCGGCGAGGTCGGCGACGATGTGCACCTCGCGGTAGCGCATGTCGACCTTCTCGCGGTCCTCGCCCACGCCGCCGTTCTTGCACACCCAGACGCCGTTGATGGCGACATTGAGCTGGTCGGGCTCGAAGACGGCGGAAGTGGTGCCGATGGCGGAGAGGACGCGGCCCCAGTTGGGGTCCTCGCCGTGGATGGCGCACTTGAGGAGGTTGTTGCGGGCGATGGAGCGGCCCACCTCGACGGCGTCGTCCTCGGTCGCGGCGTTGATCACCTCGACCTTGATGTCCTTGCTGGCGCCCTCCGCGTCGCGGATCAGCTGCTGCCCGAGGTCGTCGCAGACGGCCCGTACGGCCTCGGCGAACTCCTCGTACTCCGGGGTGACTTCGGCGGCGCCGGAGGCGAGCAGCAGCACGGTGTCGTTGGTGGACATGCAGCCGTCGGAGTCGACGCGGTCGAAGGTGACCTTGGTGGCGGCGCGCAGGGCCTTGTCCAGGACGTCGTTGTCGAGAGCGGCGTCGGTGGTGAGGACGACCAGCATGGTGGCGAGGCCGGGCGCGAGCATGCCGGCACCCTTGGCCATCCCGCCGACGGTCCAGCCGTCCTTGGTCACGACGGACGTCTTGTGGACGGTGTCGGTGGTCTTGATGGCGATGGCGGCCTTCTCACCGCCGTGCTCGGAGAGCTGGGCGGCGGCGGTCTCGACGCCGGGGAGCAGCTTGTCCATGGGCAGCAGCACACCGATGAGGCCGGTCGAGCAGACGGCGACCTCGATGGCGCCCCGGCCGAGCACCTCGGCGACCTTCTCGGCGGTGGCGTGGGTGTCCTGGAAGCCCTTGGGTCCCGTACAGGCGTTGGCGCCGCCGGAGTTGAGGACGACGGCAGAGATCTGACCGTTCTTCAGGACCTGCTCGGACCACAGCACCGGTGCGGCCTTGACGCGGTTGGAGGTGAAGACGCCCGCGGCGGATCGGCGGGGCCCGGTGTTGACCACGAGGGCCAGGTCCGGGTTGCCGTTCTCCTTGATTCCGGCCGCGATGCCCGCGGCCGTGAATCCCTTTGCTGCCGTCACACTCACGGCGCGACTCCGATCGTCGTAAGGCCGGTGGTCTCGTCGAGACCCAGGGCGATGTTCATGCTCTGGACGGCACCGCCCGCGGTGCCCTTGGTCAGGTTGTCGATGGCGCTGATCGCGATGATGCGGTTCGCGGCGGCGTCATACGCGACCTGCACCTGAACGGCGTTCGAACCATAGACGGACGCCGTGGCGGGCCACTGTCCCTCCGGGAGGAGGTGGACGAAGGGCTCGTCGGCGAAGGCCTTCTCGTAGGCGGCGCGGACGGAGTCCGCCGTGACACCGGGGCGCGCGGTCGCGCTGCACGTGGCGAGGATGCCGCGGGGCATCGGCGCGAGGGTCGGCGTGAAGGAGACGCTCACGGTTTCACCGGCCGCCGCGCTGAGGTTCTGGATCATCTCGGGCGTGTGCCGGTGGCCGCCGCCGACGCCGTACGGCGACATGGAGCCCATGACCTCGCTGCCCAGCAGATGCGGCTTGGGCGCCTTGCCCGCGCCGGACGTGCCCGAGGCTGCGACGATCACGGCCTCGGGCTCGGCGAGGCCGGCGGCGTAGGCCGGGAAGAGGGCGAGCGAGACGGCGGTCGGGTAACAGCCGGGTACCGCGATGCGCTTGGACCCCTCCAGCGCGGCGCGGCCACCCGGCAGCTCGGGAAGGCCGTACGGCCAGGTGCCGGCGTGCGGGGAGCCGTAGAACGTCTCCCAGTCGCCCGCGTCCTTCAGCCGGAAGTCGGCCCCCATGTCGACGACCAGCACATCCGGGCCGAGCTGCTCGGCGACGGCGGCGGACTGGCCGTGGGGCAGGGCGAGGAAGACCACGTCGTGTCCGGCGAGGACCTCGGGCGTGGTCTCCTGGAGCACGCGGCCGGCCAGCGGCAACAGGTGCGGCTGGAGCGCGCCGAGCTTCTGTCCCGCGTTGGAGTTGCCGGTCAGGGCGCCGATCTCGACCTCGGGGTGTGCCAGGAGTAGACGCAGCAGTTCCCCGCCCGCATATCCACTCGCTCCGGCCACTGCCGCACGTACCGCCATGGAAACCTCCTCCTAGACGGCATGACTATACGTTTCCTTGCACGTTTATGCAATCTTGCGGGATGAAGGCTCCCTCGCGGGGTGCGACCGAGATTTTTAGTTGGCACATGGAGCACGCTGGCTGGCGAGTCTTGGTCCCGTAACGCTGTGTAGCGGGCAGTACCGAGGAAACGCCCCCATTGCTGGTCGAGTGGTGCTTCTCTGGTTGAGTGGGCGAGGCAGCGACGGCGAAGATCCCGTCGGATTCAAGTCAGCCGGATCACCTTGTCACGGCGTACGACGGGGACGCCGGACTGCGGGATCGGCTGCGGCTCGGGACGACTGGTCGCGTCGGTGGAGTTCGACACGGACCAGGAGTGCACCCTCCGCCACCAGGAGACGTCCCTGTACCGCGCCCCCTCCGGCGCCTGGGTATTCGCCTCCGGAACCCTCGCCTGGTCCCCGGCACTGGACCGACCGGGCCACGTCGACCCTCGAGTCCAGCGCGCCACCGCCAACCTCCTGGACCACATCTGCAAACGCCCCTGACACGGTGGCCCACAAAAAGGTCACCGTCCCGTCGAGGTTCGACCGGCACCGTCGTCGCTCTCCCAGGACGACATCGCCGTTCCACTCATGTATCGAAAGTGCTGGTCGTGACGCATAGCGCGTAGTGTGGTGATCATGACTGGCGAGACTGACCTGCGGAAACTGCTGAGCGGCATGCGTCCGCAGCTGAATGCGGACCGCTACGTATTCACCACGGTCAAGGACGGTGTGCCCACCGGCGTCACCCCGGTCGTCACGGTCGCCGAGGACGAGGGCCTGACCCTGGTCGTACGGCGGGAAGAGGCGGACGCGGCGGGGCTGGCCTACGACTACGTGGCTGGCTGGATCACGTTGCGCATCCACTCCGCGCTTGAGGCGGTCGGGCTGACCGCCATGGTCGCGCGCGAACTCGCCGACGCGGGCCTGAGCTGCAACGTTGTCGCCGGGTTCCACCACGACCACCTGTTCGTCCCGTACGAGCACGCTCACCGGGCGGTGGCCGTCCTGGAGAACCTGGCACGGAGCTCCGCCTGAGCCGACGGGATAGCGTGCCGAGCAGGGCGTCGGCCGCACCCGTGTCCTGTGCGCGTGCAAGGTGTTCGGGTGTCCGCGGGGCCCTCCACCCGCACGCAGCCGGTCGGCGGACAGCGGCGCGGGCCGCGCCCCCCTCCTGGCCGAACGCTTACCCATGGACGACCCCTGACAGGGATGTTCCACGGCTGTAGGCCCTCAGGTTCAGAATTCAGCCGTCGTCGAGAGCTGCTCTCTCATGTCGTCGTAGCCGGGACTGACGCCGACCCGCTCAAAGAACCCCTCCATGAGCGCGAAAGCACCCTTCCAGGCCCAAGCAGTACAGCCATGACCGAGGCACCTGTCAGGAAAGAAGGGATTCTCCTTCGGCTTAAAAGGATTCTCTGACGCCGATCCGCCATTCAGCCGGATAGTGCACGAGGTCATTGCGCAGCCTTACGAGGTCCGCCGCCCTCTGAAACGGGTCCCTTCCCCACTCGATAGTCAGTGTCCGACGGGTCACGGGACGAAGCCGTGTCCGTGTCGTCGCGGCCCGTGTGAGGCGGGGTGATCTCTCGGACGCAGAGTGGGCTCGACTCCGGGCCGGCCGGTGGCGGGCACCGGCGGCCCTTTCTACGATCATGGCCCGCACACGAAGTAGGCCCTGCTCATCGAACAGGAACTCCCTTTGCTGCAACGCACTACAGCGTTCGGTACACCCGAACGGTAACCGGCGGGTGCTCATAGGATTCTGGGCAGTAGTAGATCTGCAATTCTTCGCCTCCCAGATTGATCATGGTCGGGTCGCCCACCGGTGGGTACCCTTTCCGGTCATCGGCGTCGGCGTCCTCCAGCGGGCGCCAACCGCCTTCGTTGTCCTCGTTCCATTCACTGAGGCCAACGGTGAACAGGGGCTCGGTCACCGTGCCGCATCCGCATCGTGGCGGGTCGGCGGCATCGGCAAAGTCCGATGAGACGACACCCCAGCCGCCGGTCTTCCAGCCCGGAGCCACCGCGAACTCGGTGTAGTGATGGCCAGTTTCCTCCTGCCACGCGTCCACGCGTGCGCTCACCGCAGCAGGCAGCTGGGTGGGCGCCGGGTACTCGGTCACCTGTTCCGGATGCAGGACACAGGGTGCGGGCCAGTAGTCGTCCAGTTCGATGACAGGCGGCTCCGGTGGGGGCGAAAGAAGTGCGGTGACCTGGTCGGCACGGCGCCAGCGCACGTGGATGGCCGGGATGTCGTCGTCGTGGTCCATGAACGGGCACCACAGGATCTGCAGCAGGTCCATGCCGTCCGGGACAGGCAGGCCGGGGACGTCCCGGACATAGAGCTGAGCCACGGGCAGCAGCGGCACCGGATCTGTATAGGGGCTGTCGGTCTCCTTCGGTGTCCTTCGGTCGAAGATCGACTGTTCCTCGGGCGTGGGCGGTTCATCGTCCGGCCGTGACCACCGGGCGACCGCAATGTGATGCCAGGCGCGCACCGCGTCCAGCTCCACCACCTCGTATACCTCGTGCGACCGTGTGCACGTCGGCCACGGCTCGTCCTGCGGCCACAGCAGCGGGCCACCCACCGAACTGTCCTCAACCGTGGGCAAGCCCGACCGCGGATGGAGCCGAGTGACGTTCCTGGACATCGTGGCCAACTCCGGGAACACCGCGGCCACATCCAGAGGCCGCGGCGGGGTCGTACGTGTCACGGGGTCTCCATTCCTCTCACATGCACTGGGCAGGCCATCGAAGCACGCGGCACTGACGGGCCCCCTGGCCGCCGAGAGACGAATCCACCGCCAGACCCGTCACGGGACCCGTCGGACACGCCCTGGTTCGAGGAGCATTTCGACTCACCGATAGCTTGCATCACCATGACGCGCGCTTGGATCCTGCCGATGCTGCTTGTGCTCAGCGGCTCAGCCGTCGCGACTGGGCAGATCTTCACGGGGAACCCCGGCACAGCCGCAGCACTCCTGCTGGCGTTCCTGGCGCTCGCCGGCGTGAACTCACCCCTGATCTTCCCGGGGTCGATCGGTGCGCGAGAGGCACAACGCCGCAGTGCGATCGACGGCCGGCCGGTCGTCTTCTGGCGGCCGGGCTGCAAGTACTGCATACGACTGCGCATCCGGTTGGGCCGCAGTGCCCGCCAGTTGCATTGGGTCAACATCTGGCGCGACCCGGCAGGAGCCGCAGCGGTGAGGGCAGCCAACGACGGCAACGAGACCGTGCCGACCGTCGTCGTGGCGGGCCGGCCACGCACCAATCCCGATCCCGAATGGGTGCGCGAACAGTTCTCCCCTTCCGCGTGATCAGACATCGCGCCCTACCGGAGAGGCACCCGCAGACCCAAGCGCACAGAGGTTAAAAGACAAGCTCAGAGCTCGCAGAACTCGGTCTCGACGGCCGCGTCCTCCAGTCGCTGCTCGCCCCAGTCGCCGTTGCGGTTCATGGTCATGACGCGTCGGCCGTCCGCCGAGGCGAGCGTCCGGGTCGCGGAGCCGGGGATCATGCCGCCGTGGCCCCATGCCCAGCAGTCCTGCTTGAGCTTGAAGTGGCGTATGCCGAGGCCGTAGCGGTCCTGTGGACCACCGTGTCCCTTGTCCCCGTCGACGTGGATCGCGTCGAGCAGCTGCCGCTGCTGGGCGGGCGGCAGCAGCTCACCGGCCAGCAGCTTGGACAGGAAGGTGTTCACGTCGCCGACGGTCGAGATCATCTGCCCGGCGGAGAAGGCGACGGTGGGGCTGAACTCGGTGACGTCGCGCACTTTCACCTCCGGCCCGTCCTCGAACAGCGTGGAGTAGTGCCTCGCGTGTGGTGCGGGCAGTTGGGGCGAGGTGCCCGGCACACTCGTGCCGCGCAGGCCGAGCGGCCGGATGACAAGACGCTCGACCGCCTGCGCGTAGGTGTCGCCGGTGGCCTTCTCGACGACCATGCCGGCGAGGACGTAGTTGGTGTCGGAATAGTCCCACCTGCCGGGCCTGCCGGGCCTGCTGCCCTGCTCCGGCTGGAAGTTGGGCGGGTGGGCGAGCGCGATGTCCACCAGCTCTTTCGGTGACCACCTGGTGTGGCGGTTCCGGTCGAACTCGTCCCCCGCGTACAGGGTGCGGAAGCCGTCGTCCATGTTGTAGTCGAAGATGCCGCTCGTGTGGTTGAGCAAGTGCCGCACGGTGATGTTCCCGGGCCGGTAGCCCTTGCCGCGCACCACCCCGGGCAGCCATTCCTCCACGCTGTCGTCCAGCGAAATCCTGCCTTCGGCTTCGAGCCCGAGCAGCACCGTGGCGGTGAAGGTCTTGGTCACGCTGGCGATACGGAACTTCTCGCTGGTGCTCCTCGGCCGCTCGGCGACCAGGTCACCGACACCGGCCCGGCCATTCCACACACCGCGCGCGTCTTGTATCCGGGCGATGACGCCGGGGGTGCCTTGCGCGACGATCTCGTTCAGTACGGCCTGGGTCTTCGCGTGCGCGGCCTGGGCGTTCGGGTGTAATCGGGGCGGAGCATGGTGGAGTGGCCCGGCCGGTGCGGCGGTGGAGGCGGTGAGCGTTCCCAGGGCGACGACTGCGACGGCAAGGGCGATGGGGAGTCCACGAGAGGACTGTTGACGGCTCATGAGAACAGCTGACCAGGTGCTCCATCACCACACCATCGGGAACGTCCCGGAAAGGGGTCGGGGCCACGACCTAAGGGCCGTCCCCTAATTGATCTTCATGTCCTCCTGGCATGATCATGGCGTGACAAGTGAGCGTGTGCAGCCCGGCCCCAGGAAGTGCGTCCTCTTCGACGTCGACGGCACGTTGATCGACGCCGTGGACAACCAGCGCGGGGTCTGGGCAAAGTGGGCGGGTCGATACGGACTGGACGCGACTGAGGTCTATCGGGTGGCCCTGCGGACGCGGCCGATGGAGACCTTCGCCAAGGTGGCTCCGGACCAGGATCCAAGGGAGTGCCTGGCTGCGCTGCACGAACTGGAGGACGAGGACGTCCGGTCCGGCGTCTATGCGGCCTTCGACGGCGCGTCGCAGCTGCTGGGCACCCTGCCGTCGGGGGCGTGGGCGCTCGTGACCTCCAACTACGAGCACCGGGTGCGCGGGCGATTTACTCGGACGGGCCTGCCGGTCCCGCGCGTCATCGTGGACGCCGCCGCAGTGGAAGAAGGCAAACCCTCGCCCGTGCCCTACCTGTTGGCCGCCGAGCAGCTCGGTGTCCGGCCCGAGAACTGCCTGGTCATTGAGGACGCCCCCTCCGGAGTCGAAGCAGGGCTGCGGGCCGGCATGACGGTGTGGGGCGTCAACACCGCGGCTGCGGTGGCCGGCGTGCACCGTCACTTCGCGAGCCTGCGTGAAGCGGTCCCCGACATCCTCGCCTTCGCCCGGCTGGAGGGATCAGCCGGAATGGGATGATCAGGTGTGGCTGGTGTGATCACGGCGTCGGAGTCGTCCTGGATAGCCCCGTTCACCGGGCTCAACCCGCGCCAGTTCGCCAAGCTGGTGACCGTGCTGCGGCGCGCGGGCGCAGACGCGGTTCGCAGGGGGCGGCCGTGGGGCCTCTCCCTGGAAGAGCGGGCGCTGCTGGTCGCGGCGTACTGGCGGACCAACTTGACGATGCGCCGGCTCGCCCCATTGTTCGGGGTCTCTACGTGGTGTCAGCTGGCCCGTCCCGGCGCCGGCCGACACTACGACGACCTGCGGCACGTCCTCACCGGCACCCCGCCGCGTTCACCGATTAGCGGCCAGCACTGCCGCGAGGCCCTCCTGCAGATCTTTGACGAAATACTCGGGAACCTCCAGCGACGGGAAATGTCCCCCGGTTCCGGGTGACCTCCATCGGACGATCTGTCGGTACCGCTCCTGTGCCCAGGGGCGCGGACACTTCTCGATGTCGCGGGGATACACACTGATTGCCGACGGGACGTCGACCCGAAGTTCGGGATCGAGCGAGTTGTGGCTTTCGTAGTAAATGCGGGCCGACGATGCGCCGGTCCGCGTCAGCCAATACAGGGTGACGTCGTCAAGAACGCGGTCTATGGAAATCGTCTCGAACGGGCTGTCCTCGGTGTCCGACCACTCGGCGAACTTGTCGAGGATCCAGGCAAGAAGCCCGACCGGTGAGTCGACGAGCGAGTAGCCGATGGTCTGCGGTCGGGTCGCCTGCTGCTTCGCGTACGCCGCGCGGTGGCGCCAGAAATCGCGGGTTTCCTCGGTCCATTTGCGCTCGGCCGCCGTCAGCCCGTCCGTCGTCAACCCGGGCGGTGCCTGCGCGGTGGTGGTGTGGATGCCGAGAACGTGCGCCGGGAACCTGCCGCCGAGGACCGTGGTGATCACACCTCCCCAGTCGCCGCCGTGGGCTGCGAACTTGCTGTAGCCGAGCCTTCCCATCAGTTCCACCCATGCGGCCGCGATCTTTTCGGTTCCCCACCCGGTGGTGGCCGGCTTGTCGCTGTAACCAAAGCCTGGCAGCGACGGGACCACGACATGGAACGCCGGCGCATCTGCGTCTTTCGGATCTGCCAGCTCGTCTACTACATCGATGAACTCGGCAATGCTGCCCGGCCAGCCGTGCGTCAGGATCAGAGGAGTGGCATCCGCGCGCGCGGATCGGCGGTGCAGGAAGTGGATTCCCAGATCATCGATGGTCGTGCGGAACTGGCCGATCCGGTCGAGGCGCTCTTCGAACGACCGCCAGCTGTACCCGGTGCGCCAGTAGTTCACGACATCGACGAGGTCGGCGAGAGGAACGCCCTGTTCCCATCGGCGAGGGTCGGGCGCGGCGCGATGGACCGTCTCGGCCTCCGGTAGTCGCGCCGCGGCCAGTCGCGCGCGCAGATCGTCGAGGTCGGCGTCAGTTGCGTGGGCTTCAAATGCTTGCACGTCGCTGGTGAGACGGGGCATGAGACCTCCTGGCCATCGCGGAACCGGCTACGACCCATCGCGAACCGGCTAAGACGGTTCTAACGTGTCTCCGTGCCGACGTGCAACCAGCTAAGGTGGTTCCATGCGTGCCCGGTTCCCTGACTTCCGCCTCGGCAACGTGCTGGCGACCAGCTTCACGGGGACTCTGTCGGAGCGTCATGGCAACGCCGTGGAGCGCATTCCCACGCCGCACCGACTCATCGACTGGCTGGCAGTGAACGACCTCGCCGTGGACTCCTGCACCACGGCCCAGCTCGACCTCGCTCGAGAACTGCGGGAGTCGATTCACGCCGCCGCGACAGCGGCCGCGACCCAGGACACGCTCCCCGCATCCGCTGTCCAAGTCATCAATGACTGCAGCGGCCGGGGTCGGGCCGCAGCGATCCTGACGGCCGAGGGCAAGCGGCAATGGCGGCTCAGCTCGGCTTCCTGCGTGGAAGATGCCCTCAGCGTGATCGCCGCCGATGCGATCAGCATCATCGCGGGCGAACGAGACGGAAAGTTGGCGTTGTGTGCATCACCCACCTGCCAAGCCGCCTTCTTCGACACCAGCCGAAGTCGCACCCGCAAATGGTGTGACATGAACACGTGCGGGAATCGTCAGAAGAAGGCGCGCTTCCATGCCAACCAGCGCAAGAACCCCAGATCAGCGGAGTGATCGTTACCCTCGGTACACCCAAGTGTGGCCCCACGCCTGATCGGCGACGTTCAGCCTGCGCATGAGCGCACGAGGCTCACGTGTCGGGGTGTCGTCAAGGCTCTGCGTCAGGACGGGGCGAGGACGCAGAACTCGTGGCCCTCCGGGTCGGCCAGGCACGTCCACGGGACATCGCCCTGGCCCAGGTCGAGGTCGGTGGCGCCGAGGGTCCGCAGCCGGGCCGCCTCCGCTGCTTGGTCGTCCCCGGGGTACGGCAGCAGGTCAAGATGGACGCGGTCCGGCACGGTCTTCACGTCGGGAATGCGGAGGAACTCGAGATACGGGCCGCCCCCCTTGGCGGAGCGGAACACCGCGTGATCGTCGGTCACCTCGTGCAGGGTCCAGTCCATCGCCTCACCCCAGAACCGGGCCATGGCCCGCGGGTCCGCGCAGTCGACCACCACCGCGGCGATCGGCCCGGTGTCCCGGTAGATCTCCCGAGGCTCCAGCACGCAGAACTCGTTGCCCTCCGGGTCGGCGAGTACCGTCCACGGCACGTCGCCCTGGCCCACGTGGGCGGGCGTCGCACCGAGAGCCTTCAGGCGTGCGACCAACTCCACCTGATGGGCCGCGGAGGTGGTGGCGAGATCGAGGTGCACACGGTTCTTCGTCGTTGTCTTGGGTTCCGGGACCGGAACGAAGTCGATGCCGACGGCGACCGGGTCCGGCCAGACGAGGCCGCCGGCGGGTCCGACGTAGGTCGTCACGCCGGGGCTGTAAGCACTCCAGCCGAGCGCCTCCGCCCAGAACCGGCCGAGCGCCGAGTGATCAAGAGCCTTGATGTTCACCATCACAGGTCGCAGTGCCATGCCGGCGATCCTATGCACCCGCTCCGCAACGACATCCGCACCGTCGTCGAACAGAGACGCAGCCGCTGCGGCGGAGCTCTTGTGCGAGGCGGGAGCGGTGACGACCTCTTCGACCCCGACCGGACGCTAGGAGTCTGCCAGCCACGCCAGCAAGCGGCCCTGCGACCAGCAGCGACCCACGGCCTCGGCGTGCAGAGCCGACCCGTCGAACACCGCCAGACCGATGATGCTGTGGCCGGAGGCGCGGCGATCGCCAAGGGTCGGTATCGTCGGCGCGACTCCCACGCCCTCCGCCGACACCCACGCCACCGCCCGGCCGGCCGCCGCTTCGTCGAGGCGGTGCAGGAAGCGCAGGCGGCTCTCGAGAGGGAAGCGCGACAGCGCCCAAGCCGTGGTGACGACAGGCAGGGCGTCCGCGGGCACCCGGGCGAAGGCGTCGGGCAACACCTCGACGGCGTCACCTCGCAGCAGCAGCGGCGGGGCCGTGGCCGCCAACGCCATCTCCGCTTCGAGCCTCGCGGCCCGCTCCTGCTGATCCGGCCATAGGCAGGCGCGCAGCCACCGGGCGTCGTCCGCGTCGGTCACGTCGACCGGATCGAGGCCGACGCCGACGCGGGCGAGGACCTCGGGCATCGCCCGCGTCGGGACGGGCCGGTCTCCCACGATCGACGACGACAGCTGCACGGGAGATGACGGGTCGCCCAGCAATTGTCCGTTGCCGTACGTGATGCCGACGCCATCGACATGGAGGTTGAGCCCAGCCGAACAGCCCACGTCGATCAGCCCGACCGCATGCGCGCCCACCCGGCGCGCCGCCTCGGCAATGGCCGGATACAGCACGGCGCAGCGTCCGCTCTCGTGGGTCCGCTTCTTCCGACGCACGACGATGGCCACGACCGAGTCGGTCATGCGCAGCAGCGTGTCGATGGCCGCGTCGGCGGCGGCCTCGCCGTCCGCGGCGGCATAGGCCGCGGCAAGCGCCGGGGCGTGTCCGGCCAGGGCGAGGTCGTGCAGCGCGGCGAGGATCATCGTGGGGTGCCGCTTGCGCGCAGGCGCCGTCTCGATGGCGCGCAGCGCCTCCTCGGACTCACTCAGGGCGACTGCGACGCGCTCGTACAGCGGTGATGTCTCGGCGGCGTCGACCTCACCGAAGTGTCGGTACACCTGAGCGAGTGTGCGGGCCCTGCCCACTGGTACGGGGTTTCCTGCGGTCGATGTCGGCACCCCGACGACCCTAGCCATGGGAACGCCCCCCAGCCCTTACTCGGCCCAAAAGCACGCGAGATCCTCGACCGAGTCGACCGACGCCTCTCCCCTCCAGGCACCGAGCGGGATGTCCGTGCCGCCGCCGCAGCGGACTGCCCGTAGGGGCCGACCATGGCCCCGGCACCGGCCCCGCCCCGTCACAGGCTCGCAAGGAGGTCATCGAGAGGCGCCGGTACCTGTTCGGGCTCCAGGGCGTCGACGAGGAGGTGGCCGTAGCGGATCTTGCGGCCCTTCTTCGTGCCGAGGAAGCGCCGCAGCTGCTGCTGCCGGGGCCGGCCGTCCTGTGCGGGCTGGCGCAGGAAGGTCTGCCAGGCACGCAGGTCGCCCTCGGTCCGGACGATCTCCTCGACCCTTGCCGTGCCCAGCGCGCGGATCAGCTCGTCCTCGAGGTCCCGCACGCACACGAAGAACGCCCCGTGCGACGCCGCCCGGACACGCTTCAGGGCGCGGTCGTAGAAGCGCTGCTCGCCCTCGTCGCACAGTCCTGCCAGGCGCAGGCCGAGGCCGGACGGCCCGAGGAGTCCGGCGTAGCGGCCGACGCTCATCGCCCCGCCCATCGGCACGACGCACACCCCCTCGGCGGCCAGGTCCCGGCCACGCCGTGCGGCCAGCGCCTCCACTGCCGCGAGGTCACTCGGCCCCTCCAGCAGCACCACCGTCCGCACCCCCAGCCGCGCGGCCAGGTCACTCGCCGCCCCGCCGGGACCACCGGCCGCCCAGCCACGGACCTCGTCCCGGAACGCTCGCATGTCCGCCATGGAGCGAGTCTGCCCGTCCACCGACGACACGGCACGCACTATGGGGACGCCCCCGCGCGACCTGCGCGGCGCCCCGTTGAAGTGCTGTCGTCCGCACGCGAAGGCGCGGGCCGCTGCCACTCGGACAGCGACCCGCACCGATCCGGCTACCTCTGCTTGATCCGCAGGAAGGTGATCGAGTTCGCCGGGAAGGTGTACGTGAACTTGTCCGCGACCCCCGAGAAGCTGGACGTCACCGGCGCGACCGGCGTCTCCGTCTCGCTGTTCACGGCGCTCGGGTCGGCGGACAGGGTCGTCACCCTCGCCTTGGACGCGACCTTCGCGCCACCCAGGTCGATCGCCGTACGGGCCGCCGCCGACTGGGCGTTGACGACCTTGACGATCAGGTCACCCGTCTTCGCGTCCTTGGTGACGACCTGGCGGAACGGCTCGGCCGGCTTGTCGTCGGTGAAGCTGCCCCACTCCTGGCCGTCGAGGTACAGGGTGACCTGGCGGCCGCGCACCTTGATGTCGATGTCGTAGGTGCGGCCCGTCTCGATCGTTCCGGCCTTGGAGATCAGCGTCGACTTGCCGCCGTCCACGGCCTGCTCGACGGCGGACTGGGTGTTGTTCCAGCCGCCCAGGTTCCACCAGTAGTAGTTGCCGGTGTCCTTGACGCCGAAGGCGACGAGGAAGCCCTCCTTGCCGGACTTCTTGGTGGCCTTCGCGTGCAGGTCGTAGTCGTGCCAGGTCGGGTCGCCGGCCGAGACCATCGTGTTCTCGGCGGCCGCGTCCGTCTGGACGTACTGCCCGTCCTGGATGCTCCAGCTGCCGCCGCCGGTGTGCGTCCACTTCGCCGCGTCACCGGAGAAGTCGTCGCTGAGCAGCGTCTTGCCGTCCGCGTCCGTGACCAGCACATCGTCGTACGACGCACTGGTCGCCCACGTCGACAGGCCGACGGCTCCGGCGATCGGGCCCATCAGCGACGGCGTTCCGGTGGCCTTCGAGGGCACCACCCGGTCGCCGACGTTGTTCATGAACAGCTTCTGGACCTCGTAGTTGGCGGAGTTCCAGGAGGCGTGGTTGTTGAACCACACCATGTCGGGGCTCCACTGCACATAGTCCTCGTTGGCGAACAGCGGTGCGTACGAGGCCAGTTTGACGACGTCCGCGTTGCGCTCCAGGCCGGTCATGAACGCGGCTTCGGCGAGGCCGTTCTTGAAGGCGTTGCCCCAGGAGGCGTACTCGCCGAGGAAGACCTTCGGGCCGCTGCGGTCGTAGGAGTCGTAGCGGTCGTTGTTCTGCAGGAACCACTGCGGGCTGTTGTAGTAGTGCTCGTCGACCATGTCGACCTTGTTCTCACGGTTGAGCTGCCAGGCCGTGTCGAAGGTCTGACCCGCGTCGTCCGGACCGGAGTTGGAGACGACGGTGATGTCGGGGTGCTTCGCCTCGATGGCGGCGCGGAACTGCTTGAACCGGGCCATGAACTCGACCGGC
Organism: Streptomyces sp. SD31; assembly: GCF_052068475.1. Classification (NCBI taxonomy): domain Bacteria; kingdom Bacillati; phylum Actinomycetota; class Actinomycetes; order Kitasatosporales; family Streptomycetaceae; genus Streptomyces; species Streptomyces sp. SD31. The sequence continues at coordinate 250,423 of NZ_JBQHCX010000003.1, forward strand.
AGGTTCTCCTCGTTGCCGACCCCGATGTGCGTGAGGTGGAAGGGCTTCGGGTGGCCCATCTGGGCCCGCTTCTTGCCCCAGGTCGAGGTCACCGGACCGTTGGCGAACTCGATGAGGTCGAGGGCGTCCTGGATGTGCCGCTTGAGCAGGGCCTCGTCGTCGACGGCCTTGTTCTGGCCGCAGCCGGTCACCAGGGCCGGGACGACGGGCAGCGGCATGGCGCCGATGTCCTCGGCGAAGCGGAAGTACTCGTAGTAGCCGAGGCCGTAGGACTGGTTGTAGCCCCAGAAGTTGGCGTTGGTGGCGCGCTCCTCGACGGGGCCGATGGTGTCCTTCCACTGGTAGGAGCGCTTGCGCTGCCAGTTCGAGGACTCGCTGTAGTCCTCCATGGAGCCCGTGTTGACCAGGCAGCCGCCGGGGAAGCGCAGGAAGCCGGGGTGGAGGGCCGCGACCTTCTCGGCGAGGTCCTTGCGCAGGCCGTTGGGCTGGTTCTTGTAGGTGTCGCGCGGGAACAGGGACACCATGTCGAGGGCGGCCGCGGCGGAGGAGCCGACGGTGAGACGGCCGTCGCTGCTGGCGCGGGTCGCGGTGAAGGTGGCGGTGTACTTGGCCCAGCCGCTCTTGGTCACGGCCACCTGGCGAGCGGTGGCGAGAGTGCCGTCGGCGTCCTGCAACGAGACGGTCAGGGTCGTACCGCTCTCGGCGCGGGCCCACACCGAGAAGTCGTACTTCTTGCCCGCCTCGACTCGGATGCCGGTGTTGTAGCCGGCGTTCGTGACGGACGAACCGGCGCCCAGGGAGAGGTAGTTGCGGTTGCGCTCGTTGAGCCGGCCGCCGTCGTTCACGACCTGTGCGGTGCCGTCGACCGTCCAGGAGGTGAGGGGCGTGTACGACTGGTTGTCGTCCGTGGAGTACTCGAAGGACCGGTTCTGTACGAGCTCGGCGTACAGACCGCCGTCCGCGGCCCGGTTGATGTCCTCGAAGAAGACGCCGTACATCGTGTCGTCGATCTTCGCGCCCTTGGTGGCGGGGTCGACGGTGATGGCGTAGTCGGTGACGTCCTCGGCGTGGGCGGGGGCCGGGAGGAGACCGGCGGCCACCAGGAAGGCGGTCGCCGTCAGACCCAGTCTCCAACGGGTGCGCGTGCGTGACATGGATACTCCGCGGCTCGATGTTCGAAATATCAGACGTTGATCAGCACTTCGAACGGCAAGATAGGGAGGGGATCCACCTGCGTCAACAGGTCGCGCGGCATCGAAAGTGTCGGAAGAGCCGGAAGAGCCGGAAGGGCCAAAAGGACCGGAGGAGGACGGATGGGCGAGTTCTGGCCAGTACCGGATGCACTGACGTATCTGGCCGGGAGTTGGCGGGTCGAGCGGTCCGTACGGGACCTCGCCGACGGGGCGGCCGGAGAGTTCTCCGGTACGACGGTCTTCGGCCCGCTGGAGGGCGGCGGACTGCTGCATCACGAGTCGGGCACGTTCGCGTGGCAGGGCGTGCAGCGGCCCGCCGAGCGGACGCTACGTTTCCTGCCCGGCGCCGGGCGCGGCACGGCGGACGTACGGTTCGCCGACGGGCGGCCCTTCCACGACCTGGACCTGACGTCCGGGCGGTACACCGCCGATCACCCGTGCTCGGCGGACCTCTACCGGGGCGAGTTCAGCGTCCTCGACGAGGACCACTGGCGGACGGTGTGGCGGGTGCGCGGCCCGGCCAAGGACCTCGTCCTCACCACCGACTACGCCCGCGAGGGCTGAGCCGGCGCCCCGTCGAAACGGAGGTACCAGCGGCCGGCGCGGCCGGTCACGGTGGTCGTCGACAGCGGGCGTACATCGATGTTCCAGTACGTGGCGGGCGGCGCCTTCAGCGCGTAGACCAGGGCGGCACGGATCACGGACGGTTCGGCCACGGCGACGATACGGCCGCCGTCCTCCACGGGCCGGGTGTCCAGCCAGCCGCCGACGCGGGCGATGAACGCGAGCAGCGACTCGCCGCCGTGCGGTGTGCCGCGCGGGTCGGCCAGCCAGGCGTCCACCGCCTCGGGTTCCCGGGCCATCGCCTCGCCGAGCGTGAGCCCGCGCCAGCGGCCCATGTCACAGTCGCGCAGGGCGAGTTGCACCAGCGGGGAGTAGCCGAGGGCGTCGCCGGTGGCGCGGCTGCGCGGGGTCGGCGAGCAGTAGCGCAGCTCGGCCGCCGCCAGCGGCAGCAGGTCGTGCGCGACGCGCTGCACCTCGTCCCAGCCGGCCTGGTCCAGCGGCCGGTCGTCCTCGAAGCGCTCGGCGAGCAGCGGGGAGCTGCGCGCGGCGGCGACGAACGTGACCCGAAGTGACATGCGGCGATGGTGTGTCGCGAAAGTGCGCAGGTCAATAGGTGTTGTGCAGACGTGACCGAGGGTGGACGAAACCTTACTGCGGGGTCAGGATCAGGCGGACAAGTCGCGGGAAAACGGCTGTTGGACATTCAAGTACAGCCGCCGGAGGCAAGGAGGCGCGGCTGCCGGAGGCGTGGAGACGCGGCTGCCGGAGGCGTGGAGACGCGGCTGCCGGAGGCGTGGAGACGCGGCTGCCGGAGGCATCGAGACGCGGCTGAGGACAAGAAGAAGCGGCAACTAGAAGTAGAGCGCCATCCATTGGTCCGGCTTCTCCAGCGGCGCGAACCCGAGCTTCTCGTAGACCCCGTGGGCGTCGTACGTGGCGAGCAGCATCCGCTTCAGCCCGTACGGCATCAGCTCCTCGCGTACGGCCCCGACGAGCGCCGTCCCGATCCCCTTGCCGCGCACCGACGGGTCGACGTACACGTCACACAGCCACGCGAAGGTCGCCCGGTCGGTGACGACCCGGGCATACGCCACCTGCTCCCCCGAAACCGTCTCGTACACCCCGAAGTTCAGCGAACCCTCGATCGCCCGGTCCTGCTTCTCCCGCGCCCGCCCGAGCGCCCAGTACGCGTCGGTGGACAGCCACCGGTGCACGCGCTCCGCGTCGATGCGGTGGGGGTCGGTCGAGATCTCGTAGCCGTCGGCGAGGGGCGGGGTGTCGGTCATGCGACGAGATTCGCAGGCCGAGGGCGGCGACGTCGAGCGGTTTTCCCTGGTGGGCGGGGCATTGTCAGTGGCGGGTGCGATGCTGCGGACATGACTGGGAAGACGACTGCCGCGGACTATGCGTGGCTCGACGAGCAGTACGGGCATCTGATGGAGGCCTACTGCGTCACGCTGGTGGCCGGACTCACCCCCGAGGCTCTCCTGACGGAGTTGAAGGCCGAGCCGGAACCCGGCCTCACCGGCGTGGACGCTTTGAACGAGCCCTGTTTCGACGCATGGGACCACTGGGAGGGCGACAGCTTGTTCGTCGGCGTCACGGCCGTCGGCGACTGGTCGCTGATGGTCGAGTTCAACGGCTTTCTGGGGATCACGACGGAGGTCGCGCTCCCGCTCTCGCGCGGACGCCGGGTGGTCTCCCACTTCCGCAATGTCAACGCGGTGGACCACTTCTACTGGTTCGAGGACGGCGACACGCGCCTGCACTTCGAGCCACTGTTTCCGTTCGCCCGCGACGGCAGCCATGCCGACGAACTCCTCACGGAGATGCGGGAGTCGGGCTTCGACCTCCGAGAGAGCCGCGAGCGTGACTACAGCATGCACACGGAGGCCGCCTTCGCCCTGGCCGACCGCCTCACAGGCATACGCCTCACCCCGGAACTCTTCGCGTCCGCCCACTTCACCTGCGGCGTCGCCCCGGTACCCCGCGGCTAGAGCACCTCGTCGCAAGCCGCCCGCAGCCGCCGTACCCCTTCCGTGATCTCTCCCGCGCCCGCCACCGCCGCGAAGCTCAGCCGCACGTGCCCGGCCGGCGGTTCCGCGCTGAAGTACGGGCGGCCGGGGGCGATCGCGACCCCCGTGCGCAGGGCGGCGGAGGTCAGTGCGGACTCGTCGGTTCCGTCGGGCAGGCGGAGCCACAGGTGGTAGCCGCCGGACGGGATGTGCGGGAGGACGAGTTCGGGGAGGTCGAGGCGCAGGGCGGCCGTCATCGCGTCGCGGCGGGTCTTCAACTCGGCCGAGATCGCCCGCAGATGGCGTGGCCAGGCGGGTGAGCCCACGAGTTCGAGCGCGGCCTCCTGCAGGGGCCGGGGGACGAAGAAGGTGTCGACGACCTGGATGGCGCGCAGCCGCTCCAGCACCGGGCCACGGGCGGCGAGCGCGCTCAGCCGGAAGCTCGGTGAGGTCGCCTTGGTCAGGGACGAGACGTGGACGACGACACCGTCGGGGTCATCGGCGGCCAGCGGACGCGGCAGGGGTCCCGCGTCCTCGTGCACCAGCCGCCGTACGAAGTCGTCCTCGACGACGAAGGCACCGGCCTCGCGCGCGATGCGCAGCACCTCGCCGCGCCGGTCCGGGGCGAGCATCGCGCCGGTCGGGTTCTGGAACAGCGGCTGGCAGACGAAGACGCGGGCGCCGGTCGCCCGGAAGGCGTCGGCGAGCAGGGACGGCCGTACACCGTCCGCGTCGACCGGCACCGGGACCGGGCGCAGACCGGCCGCGCGGGCGATGGCCAGCATGCCCGGATAGGTGGGCGACTCGACCAGCACCGGCGCGCCCGGCGGGGCGAGGGCCCGCAGCGCGGTCGTCAGGGCCGACTGGCCCCCCGCGGTGATCAGCACCTCAGCGGCCGTGATGGCGCCGCCCGGCCCGCCGATGCCGCGCGCGAACCACTCCCGCAGCTCCGGCAGCCCCTCCATGGGCGGTCTCCCCCACGCCCCGGGACGACGGCCGGCCCGTGACAGCGCGGCGGCCATCGCCCGCTCCGGCTGCAGCGACTGGTGCAGATAACCGCCGTTGAACTCGATCACGCCGGGCGGCGGAGCCGTGAGCGAGGCCAGCACGCCGGAGGCGTCCACCGAGCGCGGTACGAGTTCCGCGGCGGCGTCCGCGCTGAGCGCCACCTCCTGCCAGGAGGTGTCCACCACGGAAGCGGACCGCGCGTGCGGCTCGGCGCGGAAGGCTCCGGCGCCGGGCCGGGTGACCACCAGCCCCTCGGCGGCCAGCTGCGCGAGGGCACGGGAGACGGTCACCGGGCTCACCCGGAACCGCTCGACGAGGGCTCGGCTCGACGGGAGCTTTCCACCTGGAGAGTAGCGGTTCAGCTCCCGCCGCAGCTGACTCGCCAGTTCGTCGACACTGCTACGCTCTTGCATGGGAACCGAGAATAGCGCTACCGCTCCGAACTCGATAGCAGTCAGCACCCCGGCCACGCCAAGCGCCGCGACCGCCCCGCCGGCCACCCCGACCGTCCCGGCCGCCCCGGCCGGGACGCCCCTCCGCGGCACTCTCCAGGCCGCCCTCGGTGTCGCGGCCTTCTCCCTCACCTTCCCCGCCACCGCCTGGGGCCTGGAGGGCTTCGGCCCCTGGTCCCTGGTCGCCGTGCGCAGCGTGCTGGCCGCACTGATCGCCGGCGGCTGTCTGCTCGCCCTGCGTGTGCCGCTCCCCGCCCGCCGGCACTGGGCGGGCCTCGCGGTGGTCGCCGGCGGAGTGGTCTTCGGCTTCCCCCTGTTCACCACGCTCGCACTCCAGACGTCCACCACCGCGCATGCCGCCGTGGTCGTCGGCCTGCTCCCACTCACCACCGCTCTGTTCTCGGCTCTGCGCGTCGGCACCCGCCCCTCCCGCACCTTCTGGACGGCGGCGCTCGCGGGCGCGGCCGCGGTGGTCGCCTTCACCGTGCAGCAGAGCGGCGGCGCCCTGACCACGGCGGACCTGTACCTCTTCGCGGCGCTGCTGGTGTGCGCGGCCGGCTACACCGAGGGCGGCCGGCTGGCCCGCGTCATGCCGGGCTGGCAGGTGATCGGCTGGGCGCTGGTGCTGTGTCTGCCGCTGAGCGTGCCGGCCGCCGTGGTGGCGCTGTCGTACGAACCCGTGCACCTGACCTGGCACGGCGTGACCGGACTGCTCTGGGTCGCGGCCGGCTCGCAGTTCCTCGGGCTGGTCGTCTGGTACCGGGGCATGGCGGCCATCGGCATCCCGAAGGCCAGCCAGTTGCAGTTGGCCCAGCCCCTGCTCACACTGGTGTGGTCGGTGCTGCTGCTGGGCGAGCACCTGACAGTGGCCGCCCCGCTGACGGCCGCGGCGGTGCTGGTGTGCATCGCCGTGACCCAGCGCGCGCGTGGCTGAGCGGGCCCGGACGACCCACTTCCAACCACCGCTCCACGCCGTAGACTCAAGGCCACGGACCGCTGCTCCCGCACCTGGTGAGGAGGACCGACATATGCGTGCAACCGTGGGCGACCAGCTTGTCCAGCACGGCAGGGTGGTCGGGCAACACGACAAGGTCGGCGAGATCGTCGAAGTCCTGGGCCAGGAGGGCAACCCTCCGTACCGCGTCCGTTTCGAGGACGGGCACGAGGGGCTGTGCTCCCCCGGCCCCGACACCGAGATCCGTCATAGGGACACGATGAAGTAGCTCTTCGGAGTAGTTCCTCGAAGTAGCCCTTCGAGCAGATCAGCTCAGCGCGGCGGAATCGCCGGCCGCCCGTAGTGGTCGGCGATCACCCGCGCCATCGCCCCGATCCGGTCCGCCGCCACGTCCTTCGCGGCGAAGTAGACGTGCCCGCGTGCCTCCGCGTGTTCCTTGGCCAGGGTGAGGTGCCGGGACAGCTCGGCCGGGTCCTGCCAGGCCGCGGGCTGCGCGGGATCCCCGGCCTTGTAGAGCGCCTCACCGATGTACAGCTTCGTCCGGCTGCCCCGCGCCACCTCGGCCCACCAGGGCACGAGCTTGGCGTAGTCGGCGGCGGCGAAGTCGATGTTCCAGTACAGCTGCGGGCAGATGTAGTCGATCCAGCCCTCACGGACCCACTTGCGGGTGTCCGCGTACAGGTCGTCGTACGTCTGCACGCCCGCCCGTGAGTCGGAGCCGAGGGGGTCGGTGGCGGCGTTGCGCCACACGCCGAACGGGCTGATGCCGAACTCCGTGGCGGGCCGGATCTTCCTGATGCCGGCCGCCATCTCCTGGATCAGCTTGTCGATGTTGTCCCGCCGCCAGTCGGCCCGGGTCGCGAAGCCGCCGCCGTAGCGGTCGTAGGCGTCGTTGTCGTCGAAGGTCTGGCCCGCCACCGGGTACGGGTAGAAGTAGTCGTCGAAGTGGACGGCGTCGACCCGGTACTTCTCCACCGCGTCGAGCATCGCCGTCTGCACGAATTCACGGACCTCGGGCAGCCCCGGGTTGTAGTAGAGCTTGCCGCCGTATGTCACCACCCAGTCCGGGTGCCGGCGGGCGGGGTGGGATTCGGCCAGCCTGGTGGGGTCGGTGTGGTTGGCGATGCGGTACGGGTTGAACCAGGCGTGCAGCTGCAGGCCGCGGGCGTGGGCCTCCTCGACGGCCGTGCCGAGCGGGTCCCAGCCGGGGTCCTCGCCCTGAGTACCGGTGAGGACCTGCGACCACGGCTCGTACGGCGAGGGCCACAGGGCGTCGGCCGTGGGCCGTACCTGGAGGATGACCGTGTTCAGGCGGTTTTCCACCGCCGCGTCCAGGTGGGCGATCAGCTCGGCGCACTGTTCGTCGGCGGTCAGCCCCTGCTTGGAGGGCCAGTCCCGGTTCGCCACGGTCGCCACCCACACGCCGCGCATCTCACGGGTGGCCCGCGGCCGGCCCGGCTTCGTCGTTCCGCCCGCCATGGCGGAACCGGCCGCCACCGCGCCGCCTCCCGCCACGATCGCCGACAGGGCGGCCACCGAGAACGCCCGCCGCGACATCCGCGACTTCCGGTGCAGCATCTTCTTCCTACCTCCGTGTGCCGTGGTCAGGGGCCCACCCCAGGGCCCTGTCGTCAATTTCCCGTCGACCGCCCGAAGGACGGGCCCGGCCGACGGCGATGGGGGTCCCCCGCGCGAGCCGGCGAAGCTCGAGCGTGGGGGCCCGTGGCGAGCGTGCGTGCCAGGCGCCGCCGGGCAGGCGGGAATTTGACGGCAGGGCCCAGATCCGTGCTTTCCGGATCGCACCCGGTGTCAGCCTTTCATGCGGCACCCGAACGATCGATCATGTTTCGCCGAAGGTAACGTGCAGGTTTGGAGCAGGGCGTCGAACAACGGCGGACCTGCCGCAGTCGTGGACCAGCGAAGGGGTCGATGTGACCGGCATCTCCGGAGATATTGCACGCGTCGGTGTGGTGGGCTGCGGCCAGATGGGAGCCGGCATCGCCGAGGTGTGCGCCCGCTCCGGCCTGGACGTGAAGGTCGCCGAGACCACCGGCGAAGCCCTGGAGATCGGCCGTACCCGGCTGTTCACTTCCCTGTCCAAGGCGGCCGAGCGCGGCAAGATCAGCGAGGAGGAGCGGGACGCCACGCAGGCACGGCTGTCCTTCACCACGGACCTCGGCGAGTTCGCCGACCGTGACCTGGTGATCGAGGCCGTCGTCGAGAACGAGCAGGTGAAGACCGAGATCTTCCAGGTGCTCGACCAGGTCGTGACCCGGTCGGACGCGATCCTGGCCTCCAACACCTCCTCGATCCCGCTGGTGAGGCTGGCGGTCGCCACCTCGCGCCCCGACCAGGTCGTCGGCATCCACTTCTTCAACCCGGCCCCGGTGCAGAAGCTCGTCGAGCTGATCCCGGCGCTCACCACCTCCGAGGGCACGCTGACCCGTGCCCAGCAGTTCGCCGAGAAGCTGCTCGGCAAGCACGCCATCCGCGCCCAGGACCGCTCCGGCTTCGTGGTGAACGCGCTGCTGATCCCCTACCTCCTCTCCGCGATCCGGATGTTCGAGACGGGCATCGCCAGCCGCGAGGACATCGACAACGGCATGGAGATGGGCTGCGCCCACCCGATGGGCCCGCTGAAGCTGTCCGACCTGATCGGTCTGGATACCGTCGCCTCGGTGGCCCAGTCGATGTACGAGGAGTACAAGGAGCCGCTGTACGCCGCTCCCCCGCTGCTGCAGCGCATGGTCGACGCGGGCCGGCTGGGCCGGAAGACCGGCTCGGGCTTCTACACCTACGGCTGATTACAGACCGTCAGATTCCGGCCAAGTACACGGGCCCGGCACCGAGAAGGTGCCGGGCCCGCGCCATTCACACACCGTGTGCGCTCCGGGCTCGCATATGCCCCTCGCACACTCTCCCCACGGGCCCACCAGGCGAGTTCACTTTCCCTGCGCATGCCAGGGATTGAAGATGACTACGGAAAGGAGCGGACACGTGACCGCCGATCCCGAGCATCCCGTCGTCCAAGGAGAACTCGCAGAGTTACGACGTCGCCTCGACGTCGCCTACGCCCGCGTGGAGGGCGGGCTGGCTCTGCTCACGCACCGCACCGAGGAGACCGCCAAGGAGATCGACGAGCTGAACACCCGGATCCACACACTGGAACACACGCGCTGGCCGCTGCCCGCGGTCGCCGCCCTCACTGCCGTGGGTGCTCTCGTCGTGGCGATCTGGCAGGTCGTCGGGCGTTAGATCCGCAGAGCCGGCGCGTAACGTCAGGGCAGGACGTCCTGTCCGAGCCGGAGATGGTGCAGCAGCAGTAACGCGGCCGCCATGTTGGCGGCCGGGACCTCCCCACGGGCGACCATGTCGGGGACGAGCTTGAGCGGGACCCATTCCCGGCGGTCCGACTCGAAGTCGTCCACGGGGTGCCCGACGTACTCGCCCTCGTCGGCCCAGTAGATGTGGTGCCGGGCGTCGGTGAGCCCGTTGGAGGGCTCCACGCTCATGAGGTGGTGCAGGGGTCCCGGCCGCCAGCCGGTCTCCTCCTCGAGTTCCCTGGCGGCCGCGCGGACGATGTCCTCGCCGTCCTCGACGACGCCCGCCGCGAGTTCCCACCCCCAGCTGTCGGTGATGAAACGGTGGCGCCACAGGAGGAGGACCTCGTTGGCCTCGTTGACCACCGTGGCCACGGCGACCGGCCGCAGCCGTATGAGGAAGTGGTCCAGGTGCCGCCCGTCCGGCAGCTCCACGTCTGCCAGGTTGACGGTGAACCAGCGGTTTTCATACACAGTTTGTTCGTTCTGTTTCGTCCACTGCACGGTTCTGCCACCTTCCGTCGAGTAAGTGGCAATATCGCAGCAGGGACTATGAAGGTGTCTGTGTACGAGTACCAGCCTGCACCGGCCTAAAGCGGTACGCGCAGCGCCCCGTCGATGAGTTCGGCGGCCTCGGCCGTGCCCGCACAGCCACTGCGCACCAGGTGTTCGCGTACCGCCCGGAGTCTGTCGCGCAGGCGCTGGGACTCCATTCCGCGGGCCTGTTCGGCCATCTGCACCGCCGTGGCCACCGCCTTGTCGGCGTTGCCCTTGCGCAGCTCGATCGTGCTGAGCATGGCCAACCGGTGCACCCGGCCGCGGTCGTGGGCGGGATTGTCGACGGCGGCCGCGGCGTGCTCCCCGGCGGCCGCCAGCTCCCCGAGGCTGAGCAGCGCCTCCGCCACCTGGACGTTGACGAGTCCGGGCTGGACATAGCCCGTCTCGTCGGGTTCGTATCCGCGACGGATGCGTTCGGCGGCCTGCTCGGCACGCCGGATGCAGGACAGGGCGCTCGCGCCATCGCCGAGGTGGGCGTACGCCTTCGCCTGCATCGCGTACAGATCGGAGGCGAGCGCCGGGGTGATGTGCTTGCCGGCGGCCCGCAGTGCGGCCTCCGCGAAGGCGACGGCCTGCCGGAACTCCCGCATGAACAGCGCCTGGTTGACCAGCAGCGCGATCACATACGCGCCCAGCCCCCGGTCCCCGCTCGCCTTCGCGAGCCGCAGCGCCTGATGGAAGTACCGCTGGGCGAGTCCGTGCGCGTCGGAGTCGTACGCGCAGATCCCGGCGACGGCCACCAACCCGCCCGTGGCCCGGTGCAGTTGACGTCCCGTGGCATCGGTGTAGCTGCCGCGCAGCAGCGGCGCCGCCTCGGCGTTGAGGAAACCGACGATCCGGGTACGGGTCGCTATCCCGCCGGCCTTCCGGTACATCTGCTCGTAGTGGGCGCGCGCGGCACGCAGCATCTCGATGTCGGCAGGAGTGACCCGGTGCCGGCCGCCGCGCGACACGTCCACGTCCTCGGGCGGGTTCTCCCACTCCCACACCGGCATGACGGCAGGGGTGCCCGTGACCGCGGGCGCGCCCAGGATGTGGGGCCGCTGCTGCTCGTCGGAGCGCCACAGCGCGGTCGCCCGCTCCACGAAGCCGGACAGCGAGGTGGTGTGCGTGACCGACGGGTCGCCGGGCACGCCGAGTCCGATGTCGTCGAGCGTGACCGTACGGTGCAGCCGAGCGGCAAGCACCTCGCAGATCAGGTCGGGCACCTGACCGCGCGGCCGCTGCCCCTTCAACCACCGCGCCACGGCGGTGTGTTCGTATCTGAGCGCGAGCCCGCGCGCCCTCCCCGCCTGGTTCACGTGTGCGGCCAGCCCCGCGTGCGAGACCCCGGCCTCGTCCAGGATCGCGTCGAGCAGAGTATTGGGCTGCATAGAGGCCCCCCGGTGGCTCGGTGCCGACAGAGTAGTGCGAACCGCTTCACACGGGGTGTGAACGGAGTGCGCGAATCCGCAGCGTGCGCGCACTGTTGCGGAGAGTTTCCAACGGGTTGACTGAAATGCCTCGCAAGAGGCCGGTCGGGCCGCCGGCTCCCCCTCGTACAATGCGGCGGCCCGCAACCGCGCCGTCCGCCCAGCTGCCTGCCCGACACTCCGTGGCTGGGCGGATGGCGACGCCGGCGCCGCGCTGGCTACGCCGGGCGACTAAACGCCGTTGCGCCAAAGGTGGTCTGTCGGCGGCGGGTGCGATGTGCCTGGTCGCGCCCCGGCGGCGGAGCCGCCTATGTCACAGCCCCGCGCCCCTGACGGGGCGCTGCACTGGACGTGGGTTCGGTCGTTCCGTAGGACCAGTAGCGCTATGTCGTCTGCCTGCCTTCGCCTTGTGTGGCGCATGAGTGCCGTGAAGAGGGTGCGCAGGATCGTTTGCGGGGTGACGGGATGGTTTCGTACGGCTTCGATGAGCGCCGCCTGGAGCGAAAAGAACCGGCCTCTCGCGTCCCTCGCGTCCTCGACACCGTCCGTGTACAGGACGAGGGAGTCGCCGGGTAGCAAGGTGCCGCAGTTCAAGGCGGGCAGTTCGGTGGGAAGCGGGAAGGGCCCCAGGGGCGGGAGAGGATCGGCGCGGGCGAGGGGTTCGACGCCGCCGCCGGTCAGCAGATACGGCCACGGGTGCCCGCAGTTGAGGGCGGTGATCTCGCCGTCCCGCCCGATCTCCAGCAGCAGGACGGTGACGAACTCCTCGGCGACCGGGGCGTCGGGCTCCGAGCCGGACGCGGGGTGCTCGTCGCGGGCCCGCTCCCGCAGGTGCCGGCCCAAGGCCCGCTCCAGTCTGCGCAGCACCCGGCCCAGGTCGGGTTCGTCGTGGACGGCCTCGCGGAAGCTGCCGAGGACTGCGGCGACGGTGCCTACGGCAGCGATGCCATGGCCGCGTACGTCACCCATCACCGCCCGTACGCCGTGCTCGGTGGCGATGACTTCGTACAGGTCACCGCCGACACAGGCATTGCGATCCGCGGAGAGCTGGGCGGCGGCGACGTTCAGCCCGTCGATGCGCGCGGGCAACGGCCGCAGCAGCGCGCTCTGTGCGGCACCGGCGACCTTGCGGACCTGCCGCAGCTCACGCAGCAGCGCCTGTCGGACATGCACGATCAGCCCCGTGCCCACGGCGAAGAAGACGGCGCTGGTGACGATCCGCGCGCCGAGGCCGGCCTCCTGGGCGAGCGGGCAGGTCAGCTTGTACGTGATCGCCATCGCGCCCCAGGCCGTGGGCAGCCCCCACGCGAGCGCCTTGCGGGGAACCCGACCCTTGATGCGGAACATGCCGATGGCCCCCCAATAGGCCCTGACAACGCAGAACGGACCGACCCCGAAAGGCCGGTCCGATTCTGTCGAGGGATGCCCCGGAAGTACCAGATCACCCGGAGAAGTCACCCTATTGAGTGAGGTGACTACAACGCGCCCCGTTAAGGGGTGTGGGGGCGTGCCCCCACGAGGGGCGCGGCACTGTGTCGATATGCGGCTCCGCCGCGTGGGCGCGACCAGCCACAGCGAACCCGCAGCCGGCAAACAGCACAGTCCCCCGCGGCGATCAGCCCCTCAGCACCGCCCCGGTCCGCTCGCCCGCGAGGGCAACCGCAGCATCCCGGGCCGCCGAAGCCTCATCCACGGTCAGCGTCCGATCCCCCGCACGGAACCGCAACGCATACGCGAGCGACTTCTTGCCATCACCCAGCTGCTCGTCATTGACGTACACGTCGAACAGCCGGATCGCCTCAAGGAGTTCGCCCGCCCCGTCACGCAGCGCGGCCTCGACCTCCGCGGCCGGCACCGGCTTGTCCACCACGAGGGCGACATCCTGCGTGGCCACCGGGAACGTCGAGATGCTCGGCGCCTGCGGCGTACCGTCCCCGACCTGCTCCAGGGCGTCCAGGTCCAGCTCCATCGCACAGGTACGCGCAGGCAGACCCAGCGCCTTGAGCACCCTCGGGTGCAGCTCACCGGCGTGCCCGATGACCCGCTCCGCACCGTCGACGGCGATCGCCAGCTCGGCGCACCGGCCCGGGTGCCACGGCCCGTACTGCCCGGCCCGCACGATCAGTTCGGCCCCGGCTTCCCGCGCCACGACACGCGCCGCCTCGACCGCGTCCGCCCACCCGGCCGGACGGCCACCGCCCCACCAGCCGGCCTGCTCACGAGCACCGGCGAGAACGGCGGCCACGTGCCGCGGCTGCTCGGGCAGCACGGCGTTCAGCGCGGCGATCTCCTCGCCGGTCGGGCGACGGTCGACCGGCAGATGACCGGCGACGCGCTGCTCCTCACGGGGCTGGAAGACCAGGCCCGTCTCGAACAGCGCCAGGTCGTGCGAGCCCCGCCCGTCGTTGCGCCGCAGCGCACCGAGCAGACCCGGCAGCAGCGACGTACGCAGCGCGGGCTCCTCGTCGTTGAGCGGGTTGACCAGCTTGACGACGCGGCGGGCCGGGTCGTCGGCGGCCAGGCCGAGCTGGTCGAAGACCTGCTCGCTGACGAAGGGGTAGTTCGGCGCCTCGACGTAGCCCGCTCCGGCCAGCGCGCGGCCGACCCTGCGGTGCAGTCGCTGGCGGTGGGTCAGGCCACGGCCGGACGGCGGCTTGGGCAGCGTGGAGGGCAGGTTCTCGTAGCCCTCCAGGCGGATGACCTCTTCGGCCAGGTCGTTCGGTTCCAGCAGGTCGGGCCGCCAGGACGGCACGGTGACGATCAGCTCGTCCTGCCCGTACACGTCGCAGCCGATCTCCTGGAGTCGCCGTACGACGGTCTCGCGGCCGTACACGACGCCCGCCACCTTGTCCGGGTGGTCGGCCGGGGTGGTGATGGTGTGCGGCCCGGACGGCGTGACGACCTCGGTGACACCGGCCTCCGCCGTGCCGCCCGCCAGCAGCACCAGCAGATCCACCGTGCGCTGGGCGGCCGCCGCGGCAGCCGCCGGGTCGACGCCGCGCTCGAAGCGACGGGACGCCTCCGAGGACAGCTTGTGGCGGCGCGCCGTACGGGCGATGGCGACCTGGTCGAAGTGGGCGGCCTCAATGACGACGTCGGTGGACGCGTTCTCCACGTCGTCGTGGTCGGCGATCTCCGTGTTGGCGCCGCCCATGACGCCCGCGAGGCCGATCGGGCCGCGCTCGTCGGTGATCACCAGGTCCTCGGCGTGCAGCCCCCGCTCCACGCCGTCGAGGGTGACGAGCTTCTCGCCCTCCTGGGCGCGGCGCACGCCGATGGTGCCCTGGACCAGATTGCGGTCGTAGGCGTGCAGCGGCTGGCCGAGCTCCATCATCACGTAGTTCGTGACGTCGACGGCGAGCGAGATCGGGCGCATGCCGACCTTCTGAAGCCGACGCTGGAGCCAGATCGGGGAACGGGCTTCGGGGCTCAGGCCGGTCACCGTGCGGGCGGTGAAGCGGTCGCAGCCGAGCGGGTCGGAGACCTGGACCGGGTAGCCGAAGGCGTTCGGGCCGGGCACGTCGAGCAGGGCCGGGTCGCGCAGCGGAAGGCCGTAGGCGATGGCGGTCTCGCGGGCGACGCCGCGGATGGACAGGCAGTCGCCGCGGTTGGCGGTGACGGCGATGTCCAGGACCTCGTCGACCAGCTCCAGGAGCTCGATGGCGTCCTTGCCGACCTCGGTCTCCGGCGGCAGCACGATGATGCCGTGGGTGCCGTCGTCGCCCATGCCCAGCTCGCTGGTGGAGCAGATCATGCCGTGCGAGACGCGGCCGTAGGTCTTGCGGGCGGCGATCGCGAAGCCGCCGGGCAGCACGGCGCCGGGGAGTACGACCACGACCTTGTCGCCGACCTGGAAGTTGCGGGCGCCGCAGATGAGTTCCTGGGGCTCGCCGGTGCCGTTGGCCTGGCCGACGTCGACGGTGCAGAAGCGGATCGGCTTCTTGAACTCCGTCAGCTCCTCGATGGTCAGCACCTGGCCGACGACGAGCGGGCCCTTGAGGTCGGCGCCGAGGTGCTCGACGCTCTCGACCTCGAGACCGGCCGAAATGAGCTTGGCCTGGACGTCACGGCCGGTTTCGGTCGCCGGCAGGTCGACGTACTCCCGCAGCCAAGAAAGCGGGACCCGCATCAGATCTCCATCCCGAACGGCCGGGTGAACCGGACGTCACCCTCGACCATGTCTCGCATGTCTTCGACGTTGTGGCGGAACATCAGCATCCGCTCGATGCCGAACCCGAAGGCGAAGCCGCTGTACTTCTCCGGGTCGACGCCGCAGGCGGTGAGCACCCGCGGGTTGACCATGCCGCAGCCGCCGAGCTCGATCCAGCCCTCGGAGGAGCAGGTACGGCAGGGCCGGTCGGGGTTGCCGACGGACTCGCCGCGGCAGACGTAGCACACCATGTCCATCTCGGCGGACGGCTCGGTGAACGGGAAGAAGTTGGGCCGCAGCCGGGTCTTCATGCCCTCGCCGAACAGGGACTGGACCATGTGGTCCAGGGTGCCCTTGAGGTCGGCCATGGTCAGGCCCTCGTCCACGGCGAGCAGCTCGACCTGGTGGAAGACGGGGGTGTGCGTGGCGTCCAGCTCGTCGGTGCGGTACACACGGCCGGGGCAGATCACGTAGACCGGCAGCTCGCGGTCGAGCAGGGAGCGGATCTGCACGGGCGAGGTGTGGGTGCGCAGCACGACACCGGACTCGGTGCCGCCGTCAGGGCCCTGCACGAAGAACGTGTCGGCCTCGCCGCGCGCGGGGTGGTCCGGGCCGATGTTGAGGGCGTCGAAGTTGAACCACTCGGCCTCGACCTGCGGGCCCTCGGCGACCTCGTAGCCCATGGCCACGAAGATGTCCTCGATGCGCTCGGAGAGCGTGGTGAGCGGGTGGCGGGCGCCGGCCGGTACGCGGTCGTACGGCAGGGTGACGTCCACGGACTCCTCGACCAGCACGCGCTGGTCGCGCTCGGCCTCCAGCTCGGCCTGGCGGGCGGCGAGGCCCTTGTTGACGGCGCCGCGGGCCTGGCCGACGCGTTTGCCGGCCTCGGCCTTGGCGTGCGGGGGCAGGGCGCCGATCTCGCGGTTGGCGAGGGCCAGCGGGGAGGTGCCGCCGGTGTGGGCGGTCTTGGCCTCCTGGAGCGCGTCGAGGGAGTCCGCGGCGGCGAAGGCGGCGAGCGCCTCGTCCCGCATGCGCTCGATCTCTTCCGGTTTCAACGCCTCGACCTCTACAGGGTCGTACGACTTATTCGGTGCCGACATCTCTTCCCGTGCTTCCGATTGGCTGGCGGATGGTCCCCGTGACCGGCTCTGCGTCGCTCGGAGGGCCGTGTGCAGGACACAAAGGTGCCAAAGGCCGAGTCTAACGGGGTTGAGGTAGGCGAATGCGCCCGTGGGGCTCGGTCCGGATCTCAGGTGAGGTACGCCGGTGCCGCCACGGGCAACGTAAATCGGAACTGCGCGCCGCCGCCGGGGGCGCGGCCGACCTCGATGGCGCCGCCGTGCGCTTCGACGATGCCCTTGACGATGTAGAGCCCGAGGCCCGTGCCGCCGCGCTTGCTGCCCCGCCAGAAGCGGGTGAAGACGCGGTTCATGGACTCCTCCGGGATGCCGGGCCCCTCGTCGCTCACCGTGACCGACGTGCCGGTGTCCTCTCCCTCGCGCGGGGACGCCGTGGCCGTGATGTCAATGGTGACCGTTCCGTCGCCGTGCCGCACGGCATTTTCGATGAGGTTGCTGAGCACCTGGTCGATCTTGTCGGGATCGGCCCACAGGTCGGGCAGCGGCTGCTCGACGCGCAGCAGGAAGCGGTCGGCGGGCTGGCCGGCGGCGACGTACGCCTGGATGTGCCGCCCGACGGCCGCGCCGATGTCGACGGGCTGGCGGCGCACCTCCAGCCGCCCACTGTCGATCCGCGAGATGTCGAGCAGCTCGGCGATGAGCCGGGTGACCCGGTCGGCGTCGGCGTCGACCGTCTCCAGCATCAGCCGCTTCTGGTCGTCGGTGAAGCGTTCCCACTTGGCGAGGAGGGTGGCGGTGAAGCCCTTGACGGAGGTGAGCGGGGAGCGCAGCTCATGCGCGACGGTGGCGATCAGCTCGGCGTGGCTGCGCTCGGTGCGGCGACGGGCCTCGGTGTCGCGCAGGGAGACGACGACGCGGCATACGGGACCGGTGGGCTCGCTACGGACGTACCGCACCGAGACGAGCACCTCGCGCCCGCCGGGAAGGAGGAGATTGCGCTCAGGCTGCAGTCGGCGAATGGCGAGCCCGCCGTACGGATCGGTCAGCTGCCACCAGCGCCGCCCCTCCAGGTCCTCTAACGGCAGGGCCTTCTCCAGCCGCTGCCCGAGGGCATCGGCGGCGGGGACGGCGGTGATGCGCTCGGCGGCGGCGTTGAAGCAGATGACGTGCCCGTGTTCGTCTGCGACGACGAGGCCGTCGGGCAGATCGTCGGGATCGAACCCGAGCTCGGCGACATCACCGGGCCGGGACGCGGACGGCCGCCGCCCCTCCCGTGCCCCCGGCGCGCTGCTCGTGCCGACACTCATCCCCGTACCCCACCTCTCACGACGGCTTTGGGGCCCCGAGCTGGTCACCCTACTAGCTCTCGGTGACGGTGCGGCACCCTCCGGAGGCGCGCTGTGCACGGGCCGACGCGTAGAGACATACGGCGGCGGCGGTGGCGAGGTTCAGGCTCTCGGCCTTCCCGTGGATCGGGACACGCACGACGGCGTCGGCCAGCGCACGGGTCTCCTCCGGAAGCCCCCAGGCCTCGTTGCCGAACACCCAGGCGGTCGGCCCGCCCATGCTGCCCTTGTCGAGCTCGTCGTCGAGGTCGTCCGTCCCCGCCCCGTCGGCGGCGAGAATCCGCACCCCGGCGTCCTGGAGCCCGGCCACGGCCCGTTCCACGGGCACCCCGACGGCGACGGGAAGGTGGAACAGCGACCCCACGGAGGCGCGTACGGCCTTGGGGTTGTAGAGATCGACGGAGGCATCGGTGAGTACGACGGCCTCGGCCCCGGCGGCATCGGCGCACCGCAACACGGTGCCGGCGTTGCCCGGGTCCCGCACATGGGCGAGTACGGCGACGAGCTTGGGCCGGGCGGCGAGGATCTCCTCGAAGGGGGTGTCGATGAACCGGCAGACACCGACGAGCCCCTGCGGTGTGACGGTGGTGGAGATGTCGGCGATCACCTGCTCCGCGGCCAGGTGCACGCGGACGCCCGCGGCGCGGGCCTCGCCGATGATGTCGGCGTAGCGGTCCGCGGCGTCGAGCGTGGCGAACAGTTCCACCAGGGTGTCCGCATGCCCGGCCGCCTCCCGCACCGCCTGCGGTCCCTCGGCCAGGAACAGCCGCTCCTTGCCCCGGAAGTTCCGCTTGGCGAGCCGACGGGCGGCCAAGACGCGGGGGGAGCGGGGGGAGATCAGCTCGGGGGCGCCGGAAGGCATGGGGCTCACTTTCAAAGGATCTTTCCGCCAACACAACGGACCCGCAGGTAAAACCCACGGGTCCGTTCAGTCACGTCGGTTCAAGCCGAGCGCAGCGGTCACGCAGCCTTCGGCGCGTTGACGTCGCTCGGCAGCGCCTTCTGGGCCACCTCGACGAGCGCGGCGAACGCGCCCGCGTCGTTGACGGCCAGCTCGGCCAGGATCTTGCGGTCGACCTCGATGTTCGCGGCCTTCAGACCCTGGATGAAGCGGTTGTACGTGATGCCGTTGGCGCGGGCAGCGGCGTTGATGCGCTGGATCCACAGCTGGCGGAAGTCACCCTTGCGCTTCTTGCGGTCGTTGTAGTTGTAGACCAGCGAGTGGGTGACCTGCTCCTTGGCCTTGCGGTACAGACGCGAACGCTGACCGCGGTAGCCGGAAGCCTGCTCGAGGATCGCCCGGCGCTTCTTGTGGGCGTTGACTGCCCGCTTGACGCGTGCCACTTGTTAACTCCTTGTAGCGGGGTCGTGGTTGGACTCACACGACCCGGTATCGATTGGGTCCCGGTCAGAGATCAGGCGCGCGAGTCGAGGCGATTCGATCCGCGCCCGACCTCACTTGCCGAGAAGCTTCTTGATCTTCGCGGCGTCGCCCGGGGCCATTTCGGCGTTGCCGGTGAGGCGACGCGTCACGCGGGACGACTTGTGCTCGAGCAGGTGGCGCTTGCCGGCGCGCTCACGGAGCACCTTGCCGGAGCCGGTGACCTTGAAGCGCTTGCTGGCACCGCTGTGCGACTTGTTCTTCGGCATAGCGCCGTTCTCTCCTCGTAGATGGCGCTCCGATGCCCGGTCGTGAAACCGGGCACTGTGGAGCGTCGCTCTTGTATCGGTTACGTCCTGGGGACTTTCGTCCCCCGGGATCACGCCTCGGCGGAAGCCTCGGCAGGAGCCTCGGTCTCCACGGCGTTCTCGGATTCCGCGGCGTTCTGCGACTTGCCGGGGTTGGCCTTCGCTTCTGCCTTGCGGGCTTCCTGCGCCTGGCGGGCCTCGGCCATCGCCTCGGTCTTCTTCTTGTGCGGACCGAGAACCATGATCATGTTTCGGCCGTCCTGCTTCGGGTTCGACTCCACGAAACCGAGGTCCTGGACGTCCTCCGCGAGGCGCTGCAGCAGTCGGTAGCCCAGTTCGGGACGGGACTGCTCGCGACCACGGAACATGATCGTGATCTTGACCTTGTCGCCCTGCTTGAGGAACCGGACGACGTGACCCTTCTTGGTGTCATAGTCGTGCGGGTCGATCTTCGGCCGGAGCTTCATCTCCTTGATGACCGTGTGCGCCTGGTTCTTGCGCGCCTCACGGGCCTTCATGGCCGACTCGTACTTGAACTTCCCGTAGTCCATGAGCTTGCACACAGGCGGACGGGCGTTCGCCGCGACCTCGACCAGGTCCAGGTCGTACTCCTGCGCAAGCTCCAGTGCCTTGGCCAGGGGGACGATGCCCACCTGCTCGCCACTGGGACCGACAAGTCGCACCTCGGGAACGCGAATCCGGTCGTTGATGCGGGGCTCGGCGCTGATGGATCCTCCTCGGTTAGCACCACACGGCGGTCTGGCGGACAGCCGCGTATGTCTTCTTTCAGTAAGACCAACCGCGCCGAGGCACAAAAAATGCCCCGGACGATCACAGGCGGGGCTCCAAAACACTACCGGAGCACCGCCGCGATGATCGCGGGGCGCGATTCGGGCGACTCCATCGTCCGTACGGAACGATGGTGGCCGCCTGACCGGGTGACCCGCCGTCCCGGAGGACGGTCAGGTGGGAAGTCGGAGCCTCCACTTGTTGGGCTGGGCAGTGACTGTCCAGCCGGTCATTACACAAGGTTAGCAGCTAGCCGGGGGTGGTGCTAATCCGCGTACACCGGGGCCTATCGTGTGGGACATGAGTGACACCCCTGCTGAGCCCGCCGAGTCCGCCGAGTCCGCCGCGGGCCCCGACTTCGACGAGATGACCCGCGACATCGCCGAGGTCCCGGCCGTCGAGGTGATCGTGACGGTCGCCGTCAACCTGATGAGCGCCGCCGCGGTGAAGCTCGGTCTGACCGAGGAGGGCGAGAAGCACAAGGACCTGGACGAGGCCCGCAAGCTGGTGCACGCCCTCGCCGGTCTGCTCGACGCGAGCACCACCGAGATCAGCTCCTTCCACGCGGCTCCGCTGCGTGACGGCCTGAAGTCGCTCCAGCTGGCTTTCCGCGAGGCGTCGATCGTCCCGGACGAGCCGGGCCAGGGGCCGGGCGAGAAGTACACCGGCCCGGTCTACGGCTAGCTCATCCCCGTACGTACAGGGGCTCGCCCGGTGGCGTCGCCTCGGTCGGCAGCAGTGCCAGGTCGAGGCCGCGCACCAGGCGGGCCCTCAGTGTTTCGTCGGCGGCGAGGCGCTCCGCCACCGCCCGGGCGGCCCGGGCCGGGGTCGCGGCCGGGTCCAGGACGAGGGCGAGCGTGCCGTCGGCCTGACCGGGCCCGAGGTGGGCGCGCAGGACCGAGGGCTCGGCGGCGACGGCAGCGCGTACGGCCGCCACGACGGCCGGGTCGGCGAGCGGGTCGGTCGTCGTACGGCCCTCGGCGAGCGCGAGCAGCGCGCGCCCCGTCAGCTCGTACGGCACCGGGCCGGCCAGGTCCAGCACGATCGTGTCCGCCTTCTCGTGCGCCGCGGCCTGCAGGGCCTGGTGCAGGGGTACGGCGACGGGACGGGCCGCCGGGTCCCAGCGGGCGAGCGACTCGATGGACGTGAAGGCGGGCAGGGCGGTGCGCGCGCCGGCCTTCAGGGTCGGTACGGCCATGTCGCTGGTCTTCTCGTGGCGCAGCCCGTTCTCGTCCTCCTCGACCTCGCCGAGCACGGCCACGACGGGGACCAGCAGCCGGGCGCCCTTGAGCGCATCGAGCACGGGTCCCTCGGCGGTGCGGTCCTCGGCCCAGGCGGCGAGCGCGGCGCTCAGCCGGGGGTCGGCGGTGCCGTCGTCGTCGGAGAAGAGGGAGTCGGGAATGTTCTTGTTCGCCACGGTCACCGACCCTATCGGGGGGATGCTGCTGCGCTTGTGCGGGCCCGGAAACCCCGCTGTGACGCCTTTCACCGGAATCTCAGATTTCCCTGACACACATCTAACGTCCGTCTAACGGGCCGCACAGTCGCCGCCCGGACGATCGCGGACATGGAGTCTTCCAGAGCTTCCAGAGCCCGCCGACGTCGCCGGCCCCTGCCGTACACCGCGCTCGCCTTCGTCGTCATCGTCGGCGGTGCGGCCGCGGGAACGGTGTACATGCAGGCTCAGGCGCACTCGGGCGGGGGCACCGTATCGTCGGCGGTGGCGCCGTCGGCGTCGGTATCGGCCCGGGCGGGCGGGGAGGCTTCTGTGGAACCCGTGGCACAGCCGACGGTGGACCATGACGTACTACTGGCCGAGGCCATGGAGTCGGTGGCCGTCGAGGACGGCGCCGAGGTGTCGGTGGCAGTGCTGGACCTGGAGTCCGGTGCGAGCGCCACGTACGGCGACGGCGGCTTCGACACCGCGAGCATCGTCAAGGTCGACATCCTGGCCGCGCTGCTGCTCCGGGCGCAGGACGCCGGGCGTGAGCTCACCAGGACGGAGAAGTCGTACGCCATCGACATGATCGAGAACAGCGACAACACCGCCGCGTCGGCCCTGTGGCGGGTGATCGGGAAGGCGGAGGGGCTCGATGGGGCGAACGAGCGCCTCGGGCTCACGGACACCGAGGGCGGCGACGGCATGTACTGGGGACTGACGCAGACCACTGCCGCCGATCAACTCACGCTCCTGCGGCAGGTGTTCGGGGAGGACTCGGAGCTGAGTGCGCGGTCGCGGGCGTATCTGCAGGAGTTGATGGGCCGGATAGCGGTCGACCAGCGGTGGGGGGTGTCGGCCGCGGCCGACGGCTCGGCCTGGGCGTTGAAGAACGGCTGGCTGCCGCGTACCGCCACCGGGCTGTGGGACATCAACAGCGTCGGGCGGGTGACGGTGGACGGCCACGACCTTCTGGTGGCCGTGCTGTCCGACGGCAACTCGACGAAGGCGAAGGGGGTTTCGCTGGTCGAGGCGGCGGCTGAGGCGGCGGTGTCGGTGTTCGCCGGCGAGACCTCGTCCGCTTCCCCGGCTACGGCAACGTCCGCCTCCGCCTCGTAGGCGGCCAGGCGGCTAGAAGTCCTGGCGTGCGCGGCGGCCGCGCCACAGTACGACCGCCGAGACCAGCAGGACGCCGCCGGCACCGCCCGCTAGCCAGGCGGTCCAAGTCGTCGCGTCGTCCTCCGACTTGGCGGCCTCGGGGCCCGAGCCGAAGTACTCCTCGCCGTACGCCACGGCCGTCAGGCGCTTCGGCTTGATGCGGGAGGCCTCCTTGATGGCGGCCGCCGGGTCGATGAAGCCGTAGCCGCGGGAGTCGTCGCGGCCGTCGTCGGGGGCGTTGCGGGCCGTGTCCTCCAGGAGCTTCTTGATCTGGGCCGGGGTCAGGCCGGGGTGGGCGGCCTTCACCAGGGCCACCGCTCCGGAGACGAAGGCGGCCGCGGCGCTGGTGCCCCAGCCCTCGTAGTACTTGTGGTCGGGGTCGGCGATGATGACGTCGACGCCGGGGGCGCTGACCGTGGCGTACCAGCGGCGGGTGGAGAACGAGGCGCGGGTGCCGTAGCGGTCGACGGCGGCCGCGGCGATGACGCCCGGGTAGGCGGCCGGGTAGGAGATGTGGTCGCCCTTCTCGCCGCCGTTGCCGGCCGAGGCGACGACGACGGCGCCCTTCTTCAGGGCGTACTGGACGGCCTCGTCCTCGCCCGCCTCGGGGTGGGCGGACTTGGAGTCGTCGCCGAGGGAGAGGTTGATGACGTCGGCGCCGTGGTCGGCGGCCCAGCGGATGCCGTCGGCGAGGGCGTTGCCGCGGGTGCTGCGGGCCTTGGCGCGGGCCGGGTCGCCGTCTTCGAGGATGACGCGGACGGGGAGGATCTTGGCCTCGGGGGCGATGCCCATGACGCCGTCGCCGCCTCCGGCGCCGTGTCCGTGGCCGGCGATGATGCCGGCCATCGCGGTGCCGTGCCGGGCCCAGGCGCGGTCGCCGGGCTCGGCTCCGAAGCCGACCATGTCCTTGCCGTCGAGGACGTTGCCCGACAGGTCGGGGTGGTCGGCCTCGACGCCGGTGTCGAGTACGGCGACGGTGACGCCCTTACCCTTGGTGGTCTGCCAGGCCTCCTCGGTGTGCATGGCCTCCAGGGCCCACTGCCGGGCCCGTATGGAGTCGGCATGCGCGGCGGTGGGCGGCAGGAGGGCGAGACAGGCACCGAGCAGGACGGCGAGGGGGCCGGTACGCCGGGTCAGGGCGGTCTTCACGGCACTGGTCGCGGCAGGGGTGTCGGCGGGGGGCGCCGCGCTGTTCGGGCCGGTGTTCATGACGACTGCTCCGTGGACGGGCTGACGTTTTTGCGCAGGGCGCGTTCGATGCGGTCGGCGAGGCCCTGCGCCTCGTGGCCGAGGCCGGCCTGGGCGACGTCCGTGGTGGCGCCGGACTGCATGGCCTCCTCGGCGGGCGCGGGCTCGTCGACCGTGCGGTCGTCGGCCCAGCCGGAGACGGCGTAGACGACGACCGGGGCGTCGGTGAGGACGGAGACGGTCCAGGAGGCGCGTTGTGCGTCGCCGAATCCAGCGGCCAGGGTGCCCTTGGCGGCGTAGGGGCGGGGCATGAGGTCGCTGCGGCGTTCGAGGCCCTCTTTGGCGAACCGGGTGTCGAACGCGCGCATGGCGGCGGCGTCGGCCTTGGTGAAGAGCAGGCCGACGGTGGTGACGTAGCTCTGGGTGGCGTCGATGTAGGTGGCGCGCAGGAGGCGCTCGCAGCCGAGGGGAGCGAGGGCCTTGCGCAACAGCGGGTCGAAGGCGTTCGCACAGCCGGTGTCCGGGGACACGGCGACCCGCGTCCAGGTCCGGTCGGCGCCGCCGGGTCCGGCACCCTGCCCGATCACCGTGGGCGGGAAGAGCTTGTCGACGGGGACGCTGTGCCACAGGCTCCCGGCCGCCGCGAAGGTGTCCTGAGCGCCGGCTTCGCCCGAGTCGCCGATCAGCCAACTCCCGGTCAGAGCCCCGCCGATGAGCCCCAGTCCGAGTACGACACAGGCTGCCGCCCCGGCGACCCGTGGTCGGATCCGCACGCCCAGGGGCCGTGGTCGCGCCTGCGCGTCGTACCCCTCGGGCTCCCCGAACGACACGACGGGCCGCTGGGCGCCCGGTGCGCCGCCCGGCGCCATGGGGGCACTCCAGGAGAGGGACGGGTCCGGGGCGAAGGGGGGCTGCGCGGCGCGGGTGGGCCCGGCGGAGGCCGAGGCCGCGTACCCCCGACCCGTCGATCCGTCCGCGGCCGAGGGCTGCGGCGTGGGACGCAGTGGGGGCAGGGGAACGGAAGCGGCGGGGCGAGCGGACTCGGCGGGCGCGGAGCCGGGGCGGCCGGCCGGCTTCGGGGGCATGCCGACGGAACCCTGCGCGGGCGCGGCGCCCGGCCGGGAAGACCCACCGACAGAACCCTGCCCGGGACCGGCGCCCGGCTTCGGCGGTACCCCGGCGGAGCCCTGCGTGGGCCGGTGGCCCGGTTGGGGATGTGCGGCGGTGGAGCCCCTTGCGGGGGACGGGTGGTTGTCGGCCTCGGGTGACGGCTCCGCGGAGATCGGGCGGAGGCGGAAGGTGGTTTCCGCGGCGGTCTCGGCGGGGGCGCCGGTACGCCGTGGCGTCGAGGGACGGTCGGCCGGGCGGGGCGGTGCGGCATCGGGCACGGCCTGTCCGGCGCCCTCGGGGCGCAACGATCCGCCACTGTCCCGGCGACGCCCGTCACCGGCGTCGGCACGCCCTGCCACCGGCGGCACGTCCGGGAAGCGCGCCGAGGCACGGGGCGGCGGCGGGGCCGTGGGGGCGGTCGGGTCGGTCCGGTCGCCGTGCGAGGGCGACGAAGGGGCGCCGGAGCCGTCCCCGGCCACCGACCGGGCGCCTACGCCGCTGCTCCGAGGCGACGGCACGGCAGCTGAGCCGTCCACGCCCCGCGGTCCGGCCCAGGCACGCGGATCCGGGGATCCGGCGCCACCGTCGGCTCGCCGAGACGCGGCCGCTTCACCGCGTACCGGCCCTTCCGAGCCCGAGACCGGCCCACCGCCGACACCGCCAGGCACCGATCCCTCCGTTCGCGACCCCTCGCCGGTCGCACGTGTGGCCTGCGCTCCCGGGACCGGCTGCTCGCCCTGCGGATCGCCGGGGGCCGGCGGCCGCGTGGGTCTCGGCGGGGTGGTCGGGAGGGGCGGGGCGGCGGGCGGCGGAGGTGCCGTGGGGCGTGGGGGGACGGGGGCGCGACGCGCTTCCGTGCTCATGCACCCCCCGTTTCCTCGTGCCCGGGCGCGTCCTCGTACGCGGGCCGTCGTCGCGTTGTCCGTCTGCCCGGTGCGGACTCGCCGACCAGGCACGCATACCCGCACGGGCGGGGTGTCATCCCGGCGCGGTCGTGCGGCCGGGGCGTTCCCACACATGCGTGCGCGTCACTCTACGGGTTGATCCTGGGCGAACGGGAACCAGTCCGGGACCCCGTGTGCATCTGCCCGGAACATCCCCCTACCCTGCGGTAATCCTGCATGGCAGGCTTCGTTCATGACTGCGCGCGCCGCCGACCGGGCCCGTTACGACCGGGCCACCGCCCATCTCGACGCCCCTCTCGCGATCGTGGACCTGGACGCCTTCGACGCCAACGCGGAC
The DNA here is from genome assembly GCF_052068475.1 of Streptomyces sp. SD31. Classification (NCBI taxonomy): domain Bacteria; kingdom Bacillati; phylum Actinomycetota; class Actinomycetes; order Kitasatosporales; family Streptomycetaceae; genus Streptomyces; species Streptomyces sp. SD31. Next base: position 277,089 of record NZ_JBQHCX010000003.1, read on the forward strand.
GACCTCGTCCGCCGCGCCGGCGGCAAGCCGATCCGCGTCGCGAGCAAGTCCGTACGCTGCCGTGCCCTGCTGGAGCGGGTACTCGCGAAGGACGGGTTCGCGGGGATCATGTCCTTCACGCTCGCCGAGTCCCTGTGGCTGGCGCGGTCCGGGTTCGACGACGTTCTGCTCGCCTACCCGTCCGCCGACCGCGCCGCCTTCGCCGAGCTGGCCGGCGATCCCAAGCTCGCCTCCGCCGTCACCGTGATGATCGACGATCCGGCACAGCTCCGGCTCATCGACGAGTCCCGGGACGGGGGGCGTGAAGTCGTGCGGGTCTGCCTGGAGTTGGACACCGCGCTGAAGCTGCTCGGCGGGCGCGTGCGCGTAGGCGCCCGGCGTTCGCCGCTGCACTCCCCCGCCCAGGTCGCCGACATGGCTCGGCTCGTCGCCCGGCGGCCGGGGTTCGAGGTGGTCGGGATCATGGCGTACGAGGGGCACATCGCCGGGGTCGGGGACGCCGTGGCGGGGCGGCCGTTGCGGTCGCGTGCCGTGCGGCTGATGCAGGCCGCCGCGCGCCGGGAACTCGCCGAGCGGCGGGCCGAGGTGGTGCGGGCGGTGCGGGCCGTGGTCCCGGGGCTTCAGTTCGTCAACGGCGGCGGGACCGGCAGTGTGCAGCACACGGCCGCCGAGGACTGCGTCACCGAGATCGGGGCCGGGTCGGGGCTTTATGTGCCGCGGCTGTTCGACAACTACACGTCCTTCAGCGGGCGTCCGGCCGCGCTGTTCGCCCAGCCGGTCGTGCGCCGACCGGGGGTCGGGGTGGTGACCGTCCTCGGCGGGGGGTATCCGGCCTCGGGTGCGGCCGGGCCCGACCGGCTGCCGGTGCCATATCTGCCCGAGGGGCTGCGGTACGACCCTCAGGAGGGGCCCGGCGAGGTGCAGACGCCGCTGCTCGGCTCCCCCGCCGACGATCTGCTGATCGGTGACAAGGTGTGGTTCCGGCACGCCAAGGCGGGTGAGCTGTGCGAGCGGTTCGAGAAGCTGCACCTCATCGAGGGGGACGCGGTGACGGCCACCGTGCCGACGTACCGGGGTGAGGGGCACACCTTCCTGTAGCCCGGCTTTCGGTGGCTCAGGACGTCGTGGGCCGGATGCCGCGCGTGAAGCGGTCCATGTCGGCCAGGGGCGGCCCGTTCTCGCCCGCGTCGAAGACATAGCGGACGATGACCGGTGCCTCGGTTCCGGCGGGGGACGCGAAGGCGAGGGACTGGACGTATCCGCCCGGTCCCGCGGCGGTCCTGACCCGCCAGCGCACGAGGTAGCCGGTGCGGCCCGCCACCTCGACCGGGCCGGACTTGACGACCTGGTGGGACTCGATGCCGCCGAAGGGTCGCCGGCCGACGCGGTCACGGTCGTAGGCCTCGTCGGCCGCCTCCTTGATGTCCGCCTTGGCGAGGGCCTCGGGGGCCGTCTCGCCGTTCCGGGTCGTCGCCGTGCGCGAGATGACCTTGCCGTGCCGGCAGGAGCCGAAGTCCTCGGCGGGGCATTCGTAGGTGCCGTCCGTGGACATGAGGACGTCGGCCTCGGTGTAGGTCTGGGGCCTGACCCAGCCGTCGAGCAACGGCAGGGTGATGCCGTTGAGTTGGTCCACCACGACGGCCGGGTCGTCGGCGGAGGGCTCGGAGGTGGACCCCGAAGGGGTAGGGGTGGGGGCGTCGGTGACCGGCTCACGGGGCGCGGGCTGCGAGCTCGCGAGCGTCGGCGCGGTGTTCACCTCCGCGCCCCCGTCCTCCTCGCCGAGCACGATCGCGCCCGTGACGATCGCGGTGACCAGTACGGCTCCGGCGGCGGTGAGGGCGATGACCCTCGACCGCAGCGCGGAGGCTTCACCGGCGGACGGCGGACCGGGCGGCGTCGGCGCCTGCGGGCCGGGGTACGGCGGCCCGTACGGCTGCGGCGGGCCGGGCACGGGCGGCGCCGGCACCGGCGGTCCCGGGACGTCGGGAGCGCGCCGGTGCTCGGTCCAGGCCGTTCCGTCCCACCAGCGCTCCAGATGCGGGGCCTTGGGGTCGCGGTACCAGCCGGGCGAGGGTGTCATGCTCATCCCGGCCACTGTAGGACGGCCTACAGCGGCGTGACGTACGCCCCGGAGATTCCGCCGTCGACCAGGAAGTCGGTGGCGTTCACGAACGAGGAGTCGTCGCTGGCCAGGAAGGCGACCGCGGCGGCGATCTCCTCGGCCTCGGCGAAACGGCCGACCGGGATGTGGACGAGACGGCGCGCGGCGCGCTCGGGGTCCTTGGCGAACAGCTCCTGGAGGAGCGGGGTGTTGACCGGGCCGGGGCACAGGGCGTTGACCCGGATGCCGTCGCGGGCGAACTGCACGCCCAGTTCGCGGGACATGGCCAGGACTCCGCCCTTGGAGGCCGTGTACGAGATCTGCGAGGTCGCCGCGCCCATCCGGGCCACGAAGGACGCCGTGTTGATGATGGAGCCCTTGCCCTGCTGCCGCATGTAGGGGATGGCCGCCTTGCAGCACAGGTAGACGGAGGTGAGGTTGACCTCCTGCACGCGCTTCCAGGCCTCCAGGCCGGTCTCCAGGATGGAGTCGTCGTCGGGCGGCGAGATGCCGGCGTTGTTGAAGGCGATGTCGACGCTGCCGTAGGTGTCGTACGCCGTCTTGAACAGTGCCTCGACCTGCTCGGGGTCGGTGACGTCGACCTTGACGAAGATTCCGCCGACCTCCTCGGCGGCTGCCTTGCCGCGCTGTTCGTCGACGTCGCCGCAGACGACGTGGGCGCCCTCGGAGGCGAGGCGGCGGGCGGTGGCGAGGCCGATGCCGCTGCCGGCTCCGGTGATGACGGCCGTACGGCCGACGAGGCGACGGCACACGTTTGCTTCGGTCACTGTGCGGGGCCTTCCGTGCTGATGAAGACGTTTTTGGTTTCGGTGAAGGCGGTCAGGGCGTCCGGGCCCAGCTCGCGGCCGAGGCCGGACTGCTTGAAGCCGCCGAAGGGGGTCCAATAGCGGACGCTGGAGTGGGAGTTCACGGACAGGTTGCCCGCCCGGACCGCCTGGGAGACGCGCAGGGCGCGGCCGACGTCACGGGTCCAGATGGAGCCGGAGAGGCCGTAGTCGGTGGCGTTGGCGAGGGCCACGGCCTCCGCCTCGTCCTCGAAGGGGAGGACGACGGCGACGGGGCCGAAGACCTCCTCGACGGCCACGCGCGCGTGCGGGTCGACGCCCGTGAGGACGGTGGGCGGGAACCAGAAGCCGGGGCCCTCGGGAGCCTTGCCCCGGATGCCGTCGGCGCCCGCGTCGACGTACGAACGCACCCGGTCCAGCTGGGACTTGGAGATCAGCGGGCCCATCTGCGTCTGCTCGTCGGCCGGGTCGCCGACCAGGACCGACTCGATCGCGGGGGCGAGGAGGTCGAGGAAGCGGTCGTAGGCGGAGCGCTGGACGAGGATGCGGGTGCGGGCGCAGCAGTCCTGGCCGGAGTTGTCGAGGAAGGACATGGGGGTGGCGGCCGCGGCGGCTTCGAGGTCGGCGTCGGCGAAGACGATGTTGGGGCTCTTGCCGCCGAGTTCGAGGGTGACGCGCTTGAGGAGCGCCGAGCCCTTCGCCAACACCTGTTTGCCCACGGTCGTTGACCCGGTGAAGACGATCTTCGCGACACCTGGGTGCTCGACGAGGGCGTTCCCCGCGACGGGACCGTGGCCGGGAAGGACTTGGAACAGGCCCTCCGGGAGTCCTGCCTCCAGGGCGAGTTCGGCCAGCCGCATCGCGGTCAGCGGAGTCGTCTCGGCGGGCTTGAGGATGACCGCGTTGCCGGCCGCGAGCGCCGGGGCCGTGCCCCAGGCCGCAATCGGCATCGGGAAGTTCCAGGGGGCGATCACGCCCACGACGCCCAGCGGTTCGAGGATCGTCACGTTCAGGCCGCCGGCGACCGGGATCTGCCGCCCGGTCAGCCGTTCCACTCCCCCGGCCGCGTAGTCGAGCAGATCACGGACGTTGCCCGCCTCCCAGCGGGCGTTGCCGACGGTGTGTCCGGCCTCGCGGACCTCCAACTGGGCGAGTTCTTCGAGGTGTTCGTCGACGGCGACGGCGAACCGGCGCAGCAGCCGGGCGCGTTCACCGGGTGCGAGGGCGGCCCATCCGGACTGCGCCTTCGCGGCCCGTACGACGGCGGCGTCGACGTCGGCCGCGGTGGCGGCCGGGACGGTGGCGACGACCTCTTCGGTGGCCGGGTTGAGTACCTGGAGCTGGTCGGACAAGGAGGGCCTCACATGCGTTCGAAGGAGCGGCGCAGCTCCCAGTCGGTGACCGCGGCGTCGAAGGCGTCCAGCTCGACGCGCGCCATGTTGCGGTAGTGCGCGACGACCTCGTCCCCGAAGGCGGCCTTGGCGATCGGGCTGTTCTCCCAGAGCTCGGCGGCCTCGCGCAGGGTCGTCGGGACGTGCTCGAAGTCGGCGGCGTAGGCGTTGCCGGGGCAGGGCTCGGGCAGCTCCAACTTCTGCTCGATGCCGTAGAGGCCGGCCGCGACCAGCCCGGCGACGGCGAGGTACGGGTTGACGTCGCCGCCGGGGAGCCGGTTCTCGAAGCGCATCGAGCGGCCGTGGCCGACGACGCGCAGGGCGCAGGTGCGGTTGTCGTAGCCCCAGGCGACGGCGGTCGGGGCGAAGGAGCCCGGCTGGAACCGCTTGTAGGAGTTGATGTTGGGGGCATAGAGCAGGGAGAAGTCCCGCAGGGCCGCCAGCTGCCCGGCGAGGAAGTGGCGCATGACGTCCGACATGCCGCCCTCGCCGTCCCCGGCCATGACGTTGTTTCCGGCGGCGTCCGCGAGCGAGAGGTGGATGTGGCAGGAGTTGCCCTCGCGCTCGTTGTACTTGGCCATGAAGGTGATCGAGACGCCCTCCTGGGCGGCGATCTCCTTGGCGCCGGTCTTGTAGACGGCGTGCTGGTCGCAGGTGACCAGGGCATCGTCGTACTTGAAGGCGATCTCGTGCTGGCCCGGGTTGCACTCGCCCTTGGCGGACTCGACGGTGAGGCCGGCGCCGGTCATCTCGTTGCGGATGCGGCGCAGCAGGGGCTCGATCCGTCCCGTCCCCAGCACCGAGTAGTCGATGTTGTACTGGTTGGCGGGTGTGAGGCCGCGGTAGTTCGCGTCCCAGGCCTGCTCGTAGGTGTCCTTGAAGACGATGAACTCCAGCTCGGTGCCGACCTTGGCCGTGTACCCGAGCTCGGCGAGGCGCTCCAGCTGGCGGCGCAGGATCTGGCGGGGTGCGGCGACCACGGGCGAGCCGTCGCTCCAGGCGAGGTCGGCGACGAGCATGGCCGTACCGGCGTTCCAGGGCAGGCGGCGCAGCGTGGCCAGGTCGGGGTGCATGGCGAAGTCGCCGTAGCCGCGGTCCCAGGAAGACATGGCGTAGCCGTCGACGGTGTTCATCTCGGTGTCGACGGCCAAGAGGTAGTTGCAGCCCTCGGTGCCGTGGTGGAGGACCTCGTCGAGGAAGAAGCGGGCGGCGAACCGCTTGCCCTGGAGCCGCCCTTGCATATCGGGGAAGGCCAGAACGACAGTGTCGATCTCACCGCTCGCGACGAGGGCGTGCAGCTCCTCGACGCTCAGCGGGGGTGTGCGGTCTGCCACGGGAGAGCCTCCATTCGGCTACTTCGGTCAGCCGGAAGCCATAAGGTATTGCCGGGGACCATTGATTGGGAAGGGGGTCCGGCCACATGTCGCAGTCCGACCGCATGGCGCAGGCGGGCAGGGAGCACGGGGCGGCCGGGGCCGACGACCGGCTGACGTCGGTGCTGCGGCCGGTGCGGGCCGGGAACGGCTTCGAGGAGGCCCTGGAACAGATCCTCCAGGTCGTCCGGCTCGGCCTGGTGCCGGGCGGCGAACGGCTGCCGGCGGAGCGCGAGCTGGCCGACCGGCTGGGGATCAGCCGGGTGACGCTGCGCGAGGTGCTGAAGGTGCTCCAGGAGCAGGGCCTGGTCGAGTCGCGGCGCGGGCGTTACGGCGGCACCTTCGTGCTGCCGCGCCCCGAGACCCCGGGCGAGGAGGAGCTGCGCCGCCGCCTGAAGGACGTGGACGTCGAGGACACGCTGCGCTTCCGCGAGGTCCTGGAGGTGGGCGCGGCCGGACTGTGCGCGGCGCACGGCCTGGACGGCGAACAGGGCGACCGGCTGCGCGAGGCCCTGGCCCGCACGCACGACGCCCCGCTCGCCGAGTACCGCCGCCTGGACACGCTGCTGCACCTGACCCTCGCCGAACTGTCCGGCTCCCCCACGCTGACCGCCCAGTACGCGGCCGTCCGCGCCACGGTCAACGACCTGCTCGACTGCATCCCGCTCCTGGTACGCAACCTTGAGCACTCCCAGCGGCAGCACACCGCCCTGGTGGAGGCCGTGATCGAGGGCAACGCGGAGTGCGCGCGGGAGATCATGCGCGAGCACTGCGGGGGGACGGCGGCGCTGCTGCGGGGCTTCCTCGGCTGAGCCGTCTCACGTACCGGTGAGCCAAGGATTTACGGGCGATTAACGCAGGGGTATTGCCTTCCCGTGGCCGAGACCGCAAAGGTGTGGATCCATTCCATTGAGCCGGAGCTCGGTCGACCCCACCGTGCCCGGAAAAGCCCGGTGTCCGCCGCCGTGGGGAGTTGACCCATGTCCCAGGAATCCACCACCACACCCGCCCCCGAGGCGGACGACTATCTGGAACGCAGAACACTACGCCGAGGCAGCGCCGGCTGGGTGCTGCTGACCGGCCTCGGTGTCGCCTATGTCGTCTCCGGCGACTACTCGGGCTGGAACTTCGGCCTGGCCGAGGGCGGCTTCGGGGGCCTGGCGATCGCCATGGTGCTCATGGGCGCGATGTACGCCTGCATGGTCTTCGCCCTCGCCGAGCTGTCCTCGATCCTGCCCACGGCGGGCGGCGGCTACGGCTTCGCCCGCCGGGCGCTCGGCCCCTGGGGCGGCTTCCTGACCGGTACGGCGATCCTCATCGAGTACGTCCTGGCGCCCGCCGCCATCGTCATCTTCATCGGCGACTACGTGGAGTCGCTGGGCCTGTTCGGCCTGGAGTCCGGCTGGCCGATGTACCTGGTCTGCTTCGCGATCTTCCTCGGCATCCACCTCTGGGGCGTCGGCGAGGCCCTGCGCTTCAGCTTCGTGGTCACGGGGATCGCGGTGGCCGCCCTGATCGTGTTCGCACTGGCGGCGCTGCCGGACTTCTCCTTGGCCGGGCTGGACGACATTCCGGTCGACACGTCGGCCGCGGGGTCGAGTTCCTGGCTGCCGTTCGGCCTGCTCGGCATCTGGGCGGCGTTCCCCTTCGGCATGTGGTTCTTCCTGGGCGTCGAGGGCGTGCCGCTGGCGGCCGAGGAGACCAAGGAACCGGCCCGTACGCTGCCGAAGGCGATCCGCTGGTCGATGGCCATCCTGGTGGTGCTGGCGGTGGTGACCTTCTTCGCGGCCGCCGGCGCACGCGGCTCGGCGGCGATCCAGGAGGCGGGCAACCCGCTGGTGGAGGCGCTCCAGCCGGACGGCAAGGCAACGACCCTGAGCCGGATCGTGAACTACGCGGGCCTGGCGGGCCTGGTGGCGTCGTTCTTCTCCCTGATCTACGCGGGCTCCAGGCAGCTGTTCGCTCTCTCCCGCGCGGGCTACCTGCCCCGCTTCCTGTCCCTCACCAGCCGCCGCAAGGCGCCGTACCTGGGCCTGCTGGTGCCCGGCACGATCGGCTTCCTGTTGGCGGCGGTGTCGGGCGACGGCGCCCGGATGCTGAACATCGCGGTCTTCGGCGCGACCATCTCCTACGCGCTGATGTCCCTGTCGCACATCGTGCTGCGCCGCAGGGAGCCCGAGCTCGCGCGACCGTATCGCACCCCGGGTGGCGTGCTGACGTCGTCGGTCGCCCTGGTGCTGGCCTGCGCGGCGCTGGTGGCCACGTTCCTGGTGGACGTGACGGCGGCGTTGATCGCGCTGGCGGTGTACGTCGTGGCCGTCGGGTACTTCGGCCTGTACAGCCGTAAGCGGCTGGTGGCGAAGGCTCCGGAGGAGGAGTTCGCGGCGCTGGCGGCGGCCGAGGCAGAGTTGGCACGGGACTGAAGCGTTCGACTGTGAGGGAGTCGTGGTGGCCAGGCCGTTGATCGGTGTCAGCACCTATCTGGAGTCCGGTGCGCGCTGGGGTGTGTGGGAGCTGGACGCCGCGCTGCTGCCGGTCGGTTATCCCCGGCTGGTGCAGCGGGCCGGCGGCCTGGCCGCGATGCTGCCGCCGGACGACCCGGCGCACGCGGCCGCGGCCGTCGCCCGGCTGGACGGGCTGGTGATCGCGGGCGGCCCCGACGTGGAGCCCGGACGGTACGGCGCCGAGCCGCATCCCCGGACCGGGCCGCCGGCGCGTGCGCGGGACGCCTGGGAGCTGGCCCTGATCGACGCGGCGTTGGCCGCGGGGATCCCTGTGCTGGGGATCTGCCGGGGGATGCAGCTGCTGAACGTCGCCCTCGGTGGCACGCTCGTGCAGCACATCGGCGGGCACGCGGAGGTGGTGGGTGTCTTCGGCAGCCACACCGTGAAGCCGGTGCCGGGGAGTCTGTACGGCGGGGTGGTGCCGGAGGCGGCGTCCGTGCCGACGTATCACCATCAGGCGGTGGATCGGCTGGGGTCGGGCCTGGTGGCGTCGGCGTACGCGGAGGACGGGACGGTGGAGGCGATCGAACTTGCCTCTGCGTCTTGGGTGCTGGGCGTGCAGTGGCATCCGGAGATGGGTGATGATCTGCGGGTGATGCGGGGGTTGGTGCGGGCGGCTGGTGGCTGACGGGGGATTGCGCCCCCGCCGCCCCTACCCGTCCCATCCTTGAAGGGGCTCCGCCCCTTCCACCCCGCCAGGGGGCTCCGCCCCCTGGACCCCCGCTCCTCAAACGCCGGAGGGGCTGGATTTACCTGGGGGAGGGTAGGGGCGGCGGGGGCGAAGGAACTACCCCCGCGTCAGCGACAGCAGATCCCGGGCCGGGCCCACCGGACGATGCCCCGTCGGCCACACCGCCCGCAGGTCCCGCGCCAAGGACACATCCGCCACCGGCACACTCACCAGCCGCCGCATCGCCAGCTCCTCCCCCACCGCGAGCTCGCTCAGCACCGCCGGCCCCGCCCCACTGACCGCCGCCGCCTTGACCGCGGTGGTCGAGGACAGCTCGATCAAAGGACGGGCCAGCCCGCCCAGCGCCGCGTCCAGGACCTGCCGCGTACCCGAACCCTTCTCCCGCAGGATCAGCGGAGTCACCGCGAGCTCCGAAGCCTCCAGTGGACGTCGGCGGCGGGCCCAGGCGTGCCCGGGCGCGGTCACCACTATCAGGTTGTCGTGGGCGATGACCACGGAGTCCAGCCCCGTCGGGGCGGTCAGCCCCTCCACGAACCCCAGGTCCGCCTCGTCCGCCAACAGCCGCTCCGCCACCGCCGCCGAGTTCCCCGCGAGCAGCGACACCGCCGTGTCCGGACGCTGGGCGCGCAGCGCGAGGAGCCAGCCCGGCAGCAGGTACTCCGCGATCGTCATGCTCGCCGCCACCCGCAGCCGCGAGTCACGCCGGTCCCGCAACGCCTGCGCACCCGCGTCGAAGGCCTCCGCGGCCTCCACGACGCGCCGCGCCCAGTCCGTCACCAGCGCCCCGGCGTCCGTGAGCCGGGAGCCCCTCGGTGACCGGTCCACCAACGCCACCCCCAGTTGGCGCTCCATCGACCGGATCCGGCTGCTCGCCGCCGGCTGGGTGATTCCCAGCTCACGCGCCGCCCCGCCCAGACTGCCGAGCCGCGCCACCGCCAGCAACAGCTCCAGCGCGCCGAGATCCGGGACACGATGTGCCAGGGTTCCCGCGCGAAACTGCCCCTCCGCCGCTTGAGTCATAAGCCCAGTTTATGTCGCCATAGAGGCAAACTCCCTGGTGGCAAGCAACGCCATCCGGCGACCCTGAGCGCATGGTCACCGCCGTCCGCCATCTCGGACCCAACTGGTACGCGTCCGTCATGGGCACCGCCGCCGTCGCCACCGCCGGAGCCGGACTGCCGTTGCACCTCCCCGGCCTGCGTACCGCCTGCACGGCCGTCTGGGCCCTCTCCCTGGCCCTGCTCGTCACCCTGCTCGGCGCACGTGCCCTGCACTGGACCCACCACCGCGACCAGGCCCGCGCCCACCTCCTCGACCCGGCCACGGCGCCCTTCTACGGCTGCCTGTCCATGGCCCTGTCGGCCGTCGGCGGCGGTGCCGTCACCGTGGGCCGGGACTGGATCGGGATCGGAGCGGCGGTCGCGCTCGACGCCGTCCTCTTCACCGCCGGCACGGTCGTCGGGCTGGCGGCGGCGGTCGCCGTCCCGTACCTCATGGCCGTACGCCATCGCATCGAGCCGTCGCAGGCCACGCCCGTGTGGCTGTTGCCGCTCGTCGCGCCCATGGTGTCCGCCGCGCTCGGGCCGCTCCTGGTGCCGCATCTGCCGCCCGGGCAGGCCCAGGAGACGCTGCTGCTCGCCTGCTTGGCGATGTTCGGGCTGAGTCTGCTCGCCACCCTGCTGATGCTGCCGCTGGTCTTCGCCCGGCTGGTCACCGGCGGGCCACTGCCCCTCGCCCTCACCCCGACGCTGTTCCTGGTGCTGGGCCCGCTCGGGCAGTCCACCACCGCCGTCGGCATGTTCGCCGAGGTCGCGCCAGGAGTGGTCCCCGCGCCGTACAGCCAGGCGTTCGGCATTCTCTCGGTGCTCTACGGCGTGCCCGTCCTGGGCTTCGCGCTCCTGTGGTTCGGGCTCGCCACCGCCCATGTGCTGCGGGCTCGGCGGCACGGCATGGGGTTCGCGATGACGTGGTGGGCGTTCACCTTCCCCGTCGGCACCTGTGTCACCGGCGCCACGGCACTGGCCCGGCACACCGGGCTCGTGGTCTACGGCTGGCTCGCCGTCGGGCTGTACCTCGTGCTCGTCGGCGCCTGGGCCGTCGCCGCCGTGTGCACCGCCCGCGGTCTGCTCAGTGGTGCGCTGCTCGCAGGGCCTCGGCCAGCACCCGCGGTGCCTCGGCCAGTGACGGGCCGTACCACGTCAGGTGCCGTCCGCTGACCAGCGCGCAGGGCAGGCCGGGGAAGGCCTCCGGGCCGTCTTCGGCCGTGAAGCGGTACGGCTCGTCGGGGAGGACGACGACGTCGGGGGCCGCTGCCCGCAGGTCGTCCAGGGGGATGCGGGGGTAGCGGTCCTCGTGCGTCGCGTAGAGGTGGTCCACGCCGAGGCGGGTCAGTACGTCACCCGCGAAGGTGTCGCGGCCCAGCACCATCCAGGGGCGCCGCCAGATCGGGACCACGGCCGTCGTACGGCGTTCGGGGAGCGGAAGCGACGACCAGGTCCGCTCCGCGTCGTCCAACCAGCGCGGGCGGGCCGTCGCCCCGCAGGCGTCCAGCACACGCGCCAGTTCCCGGAAGGCCCCCGGGACGTCCCGCACCTCGGTCACCAGGACCTCGATGCCGGCTGCGCGGAGGGCGGCGAGGTCGGGCTCGCGGTTCTCCTCCTCGTTGGCGATCACCAGGTCGGGGGCGAGGGCGACGATCCGGTCGATCTTGGGATTCTTGGTGCCGCCGACGCGGGTGACGTCCAGGTCGGCCGGATGGGTGCACCAGTCCGTGGCGCCGACGAGGGCGCCGGGGACCGAGACGGCCACCGCCTCCGTCAGGGACGGCACCAGGCAGACGACGCGCATCAGCGCCCCGGCCGGTCCCGGACCGCCTCGATGTGCTCCGCCACCGCCACGACGACCACGCGCGTGTCCGGCACGGTCGCCCGCCAGCGGTGGCGCACCCCGCCGGTGAGGTACAGGGTGTCGCCCCGGCCCAGCCGGTAGGCGCGGCCTTCGGCCTCGATCTCCACGGCGCCGTCGGCGACGTACATCAACTGGTCGTTGCGGTACTGGAATTCACGGCCCGCGTCATGGTCGCCGGTGAACTCCGAGGCGTGCATCTGATGGTGACCGCGCACCAGGGAACGCACCCGTGGTTCCGGCTCCAGCTCGATGGACTCGGCCCGCACCACATCGACGCTGCACGCCGGGTCGGCGGCGGCGAGGAGCTCCACGGCGGTCGTACGCAGCGCGTCGGCGACCTTTTCCAGGGAGCTGCGGCTGGGGCGTGCCCGGTCGTTCTCGACCTGGCTCAGGAAGGGCACCGACAGGCCGCTGCGCTCGGCGACGACGGCAAGGGTGAGGTCCAGCGCGCGACGACGCCGCCGTACGGCCGCGCCCACTCGGAGGGACTGTTCTTTGTGGTCGCCCATCGCTCCGGCTCCCTCCTTCGCTCGTCGGTCCGATGTCCTCGCGTCCGCCTCCCGGCGCACACCTTCTGTTGAGTTCTCTGCACCCTACGCATGTTCGGCAAACCGTTTCATGCGCCCGCCACATCGACGACACCTCAGGGGGAGTACGACCCATCGGTTCGCGCCAGCGGGATCGGCGCCCCGGACGTGACAGCCGCCCGCACGGCACCGCTGACTCCCGATCAGCACGAGTACCCCGTGTTCATTTCAATGCTGCGGCGGCCTCCCCTGTTCCCTCGGGGTCGCCGCTGGAGCGCCTGGCCGAGGCCGAGGGGCTCGGGTGGTGGTGTAGCGCTCTGTGGTTGGCCGGATCCTTCTCGTAGGCGCGGGCAGGTCTCGGTCCGGCCCAGGGCGGTGGTGACGCACACAGAACCGGGTGCGGGATTCACGTACGCGTGAATCCCGCACCCGGTTCATTTTTCTACATCGGAGCCCGCGGAGCTATCCCGTAACGGGCGCCAGCTCGTCCTCGATCCCCGGATGGGCGTCCATCCAACGGCGTGCGGACTCCTTCTCGTTTCCGGCGCCGCCCTTCTGGATCTCGACCTCCAGTGAGGCGAGTTGCTCCTCGGTCAGCTTGAAGTCCTTCAGCCAGCCGCTCAGTTCCGGGAATTCCCGGCCGAAGTCCTTCTTGGCCACGGTGTGGATCTGCTCGCCCTTGCCCCAGGCGCCCTTCGGGTCCTGGAGCTTCCTCAGGTCGTACTTGCCATACGCCCAGTGCGGCGACCACAGCGTCACGACCACGGGCTCACGCTTCTTGATCGACCGGTCCAGCTCCGCCAGCATCGACGACGTACTCGACGAGACGACCTTGTACTCGCCCTCAAGGCCGTACGCCTTCAGCACCGACTTGTTCAGCGTGCCCATCATCCCGGCGCTCGCCTCGATACCGATGATCTTCCCGCCGAACTTCTTCCCCTGACCCTTCAGGTCGGCCAGCGAATCGACGCCCTTCACATAGGAGGGGACCGTCAACTCCAATGACGTCGGCCCGTACCACGGCCCGAGGTCGTCCAACTTCCCCTTGAAGCGGTCCATATATTCCTTGTGCGTGGTCGGCAGCCAGCCGTCCAGCTGTACATCCATCTGCCCCTGCGCGAGCGAGGTGTAGAGCGGGCCGGGGTCGAGCTGCTTGACGTTCGGCCGGTAGCCGCGGTCCTCCAGGATGTTCTGCCAGAGGTAGGTGGCAGCGATGGCCTCGTCCCATGGGAAGTAGCCCATGTCGACGGTCTTGCCCGCGTCCTTGCCCTGCGCCTTCGCGCCGCCGGGAACCGGGGCGAGCTTGTCGACCAGGCCGGGGTTCTTCTTCAGCCAGGTGCGCACACCGTCCTGCTCCTGGCCCTCGCCCGCCGCGCGGATGTCGTTCTCCAGGCTGGTCAGTTGCGTCTCGGTGAGCTTGAAGTCCTTCAGCCACTTCGCGGCGGTCGGGTCCTTCTTGGCGAAGCCCTTGTGCGCGACGGTGTGGATCTGCTCGCCCTTGCCCCAGGCGCCCTTCGGGTCCTTGAGCTTCTTCAGGTCGTACTTGCCATACGCCCAGTGCGGCGACCACAGCGTCACCACGACAGGCTCACGCTTCTTGATCGACCGGTCCAGCTCCGCCAGCATCGACGACGTACTCGACGAGACGACCTTGTACTCGCCCTCAAGGCCGTACGCCTTCAGCACCGACTTGTTCAGCGTGCCCATCATCCCGGCGCTCGCCTCGATACCGATGATCTTCCCGCCGAACTTCTTCCCCTGACCCTTCAGGTCGGCCAGCGAATCGACGCCCTTCACATAGGACGGGACCGTCAACTCCAACGACGTGGGCCCGTACCAGGCGCCGAGATCGTCGAGCTGGGAGCTGTACTTGTCCCAGTACGCCTTGTGCGTGGTCGGCAGCCAGGCGTCGGTCTGGAAGTCGATGTCGCCGCGGGCCACGCCCGAGTAGAGCGGGCCGGGGTCGAGCTGCTTGACGTCGGTCTCGTAGCCGCGCTGCTCCAGGAGCTCCTTCCACAGGTACGTGGTGGCGGTGCCCTCGTCCCAGGGGATGTAGCCGAGGTTGATCTTCTTGCCCTGGCCCACGTTCGTGCTGTTCCCGGCGGCGGTCTGCTCGCCGGAGCCGGTCAGGTTCATGCCGCCGGCGACGAGGGCGAGGACCACGACGCCGATGACCGCCACCGCGCCGCCCGGCTTGTAGTGGGCGAGCTTGAAGCGGCCCGCGGCGGCGACCGCGGCCTTGGCCGCGGCGCGGCGGCCGAGGGGGGAGACCCGCCGGCCCAGCGCGCCGGTCATCCGGTCCAGGTACATCGCGAGGATCACCACGGCCACACCACTCTCGGCGGCCAGGCCGACCTTGAGCTGGGTGATGGCGGAGTAGACCTGCTCACCGAGGCCGCCGGCACCGGCCATGCCGCCGATGACCACCATCGACAGGGCCAGCATGATCACCTGGTTGACGCCGGCCATGATCGTCGGCAGCGCGAGCGGCAGTTGGACGCGGGCCAGGGTGGTGCGCGGGCTGGTGCCGAACGCCTCGGCCGCCTCGATCAGTTCGCCGTCCACCTGACGGATGCCCAGCTCGGTCATCCGCACGCCCGGGGGCATGGCGAAGATGATCGTCGCGAGGAGGCCGGGGGTGGTGCCGACGCCGAAGAACATGACGCCGGGGATGAGGTAGATGAAGGCCGGCATCGTCTGCATGACGTCGAGCACCGGCCGCAGCTGGGCGCTGACCCGGTCGCTGCGGGCGGCCCAGATGCCCAGCGGCACCGCGAACACGATGGTGATGACCGCGGCGACGAGGACGAGCGAGAGCGTGTGCATCGCGTCGTCCCACAGGCCGAGCGAGTCGATCAGGGCGAGGCCGACGAAGGCCAGAGCACCGGGCAGCAGACCGCGCAGCCAGCACGCGACCACGGCGAGGATCCCGGCCATCAGCAGCGGCTCGCCGCCGCCGAGGACGGCGTCGACCGCGTCGTACATGCCGCCGAGGACGGCTTTGACGATGTCGAAAACCCAGGTCAGGTGGGACTGCAGCCAGTCCACCAGGTTTTCGATCCAGTCTCCGAAGTGGATCCTAGGCATTGGCGATCACCTTCCCGTCGCGGGTGCCGCGCGGGTTGTCGCAGGGCTCGGGCTCGCCCTGCTGGTCGCCGAGGAGGCCGACGAGGCGCTGTCTGGGGACGCGGCCGACGAGTTTCCCCTTGGCGTCGAGGACTGCCACGGGGTGCGTCAGGCGGGCGCTGATCGCGCAGAGCTCGGTGAACGGTGTGTCCGGCGTCGCGGTCTCGCAGCCGCAGCCGACCTCGTCGCCGCGGACGTCCTCGTCCATGACGGCCGCCGCGGTGAGGACCCGGGAGCGGTCGACGTCCTGGATGAAGGAGGCGACGTAGTGGTTGGCGGGGCGGATCAGGATGTCCTCGGCGCTGCCGGTCTGGACGATACGGCCGTCGCGCATGACCGCGATGCGGTCGCCGAGCCGCATGGCCTCGTTGAGGTCGTGGGTGATGAAGACGATCGTCTTCTTCAGGGTCTGCTGGAGCTGGAGCAGCTGGTCCTGCATGTCACGGCGGATCAGCGGGTCGAGCGCGCTGAACGACTCGTCCATGAGGAGCAGGTCGGCGTCGGTGGCGAGCGCGCGGGCGAGGCCCACGCGCTGCTGCATGCCGCCGGACAGCTCGTCGGGCCAGGACTTCTCCCAGCCGCCGAGACCGCACAGTTCCAGGGCTTCGGCGGCGCGCTTCTCGCGCTCGGCGCGGGGCACGCCCTGGACGCCGAGGCCGTACGCGGCGTTCTCCAGGACGCTGCGGTGCGGGAACAGCGCGAAGTGCTGGAACACCATGCTGATCTTCTGCGCGCGGACCGCACGCAGCTCGCGGTCGCCGAGTGCGGTCAGGTCCTGGCCGTCGAAGCGGACGTGACCCGCGGTCGGCTCCAGGAGCCCGTTGAGCATGCGCAGCAAGGTGGACTTGCCGGACCCGGACAGGCCCATGACGACGAAGATCTGGCCCGGTTCCACGGTGAAGGAGGCGTCGATCACGGCGGCGGTGGTGCCGTCGGCGCGCAGTTCCTCCCGGTCGGCTCCCTGGCGGAGCCGCTCGACAGCCTCGTCCGGTCGTCTGCCGAACACCTTGTAGAGATGCTCGGCCTCAAGTCTGGATGACACGGGTACCTCTTGTTTCGACGGCAAAGGAAAGGGAGCGACGGGCGCAACAGTTGAATGCGCAAGCGCGTCGCTCCGGGCGGGCGCCTGCCCTCGTTCCCTGAGCACAAACACACAAGTGCTCCAGGCCACACGGCACGCGCACACCGCAACGCACTGCGCAGGGAGGGCGGCGGCTTGCGCACCAGCGGGCCGGTGTCAGTGCCGTACGGCATGATGCGTGGCGTGACCGGACGACTGATGCTCCTCGACACCGCCTCGCTCTACTTCCGCGCCTACTTCGGCGTCCCGGACTCCGTGAAGGCCCCGGACGGCACGCCGGTGAACGCCGTGCGCGGGCTCCTCGACTTCATCGACCGCCTGGTCAAGGACCACCGCCCGGACGCGCTGGTGGCCTGCATGGACGCCGACTGGCGGCCGCAGTGGCGGGTCGAGCTGATCCCCTCCTACAAGGCGCACCGCGTCGCCGAGGAGCACGAGGTCGGGCCGGACGTGGAGGAGGTGCCCGACACGCTGTCGCCGCAGGTGCCGGTCATCGAGGCCGTCCTCGACGCGCTCGGCATCGCGCGCGTGGGGGTCGAAGGGTACGAGGCGGACGACGTGATCGGCACGTTCACGGCTCGGGCGAAGGGCCCGGTCGACATCGTCACCGGCGACCGGGACCTGTACCAGCTGGTGGACGACGCGCACGGGGTGCGGGTGCTGTATCCGCTCAAGGGTGTGGGCACCCTCCAGCTCACCGATGAGGCGTGGCTGCGCGAGAAGTACGGCGTCGACGGCCGTGGGTACGCGGATCTGGCGCTGCTGCGCGGCGACCCGAGCGACGGCCTGCCGGGCGTGCCGGGCATCGGTGAGAAGACGGCCGCGAAGCTGCTGGCCGAGTTCGGCGACCTGGCCGGGATCATGGCGGCGGTCGACGACCCCAAGGCGAAGCTCACGCCCTCGCAGCGCAAGCGGCTGGACGAGGCGCGGCCGTATCTGGCCGTGGCGCCGACCGTGGTGCGGGTCGCCGCCGACGTCCCGCTGCCCGACGTCGACACGACGCTGCCGCGCGCGCCCCGGGACCCGGCGGGGCTGGACGAGTTGGCGCTGCGGTGGGGGCTCGGCGGGTCGCTGCAGCGGCTGCTGGTGACGCTGGGGGTGTGAGGACGCCCGGGACCCTGCCGACGTCGGGGGCGTGAAAGGGGGCCCGAGGCACTGCATGGGGTTCCTGGCGCGGGGAATTCGTTCCGTGTGTGCGCGTATATGCACCCTTTCGTGAACGAGCGGTGGCGGGTCATTGCGGCATTCATCGAAGGGAGGTGCTAACTTAGGTAAACCTAAGCTTGGAACGAGGGAGGCCAGTGATGGCTCTACGCCCTGCCCGCAAGCCGCGGAAGCCCCACTCCGCGCAGGTCGTCCGTACCGAACGGCTGACCCCGCACATGCAGCGGGTGGTGCTGGGCGGCGAGGGGCTCGCCGACTTCGCGGCGGACACCTGCACGGACCACTACGTGAAGATGCTGTTCTCCCCCGAGGGCGTGAGCTATCCCGAGCCCTTCGATCTGGAGCGCATTCGCGAGGAACTGCCGCGCGAGCACTGGCCGGTGACCCGGACGTACACCGTGCGGGCCTGGGACCCCGAGCACCGCGAACTCACGCTGGACTTCGTGCTCCACGGCGACGAGGGCCTGGCCGGCCCGTGGGCGATGCGCGCCCAGCCCGGTGAGACCGTGCGGTTCATGGGCCCCGGCGGCGCCTACGCGCCCGACCCGGACGCCGACTGGCATCTGCTCGTCGGCGACGAGAGCGCGCTGCCCGCGATCGCCCGCTCCCTGGAGTCGCTGCCCGACGGCGCCCGGGTGTACGCCTTCGTCGAGATCGCCGGCCCCGAGGAGGAGCAGAAGATCGACTCCGATGTGGACGTCATCTGGCTGCACCGCGGCTCCCGTCCCGTCGGCGAGGCGCTGGTCGAGGCCGTGCGCGCGCTGGAGTTCCCCGAGGGCCGGGTGCACGCGTTCGTGCACGGTGAGGCGCACTTCGTGAAGGAGCTGCGCCAGCTGCTGCGGGTCGAGCGCGGTGTGCCCCGCGAGGACCTGTCGATCTCCGGGTACTGGCGGCTCGGCCACGACGAGGACGGCTGGCAGGCCTCCAAGCGGGACTGGAACGCGCGGATCGAGGCGGAGCAAGAGGGGACGGCGCCGGCGGCGTAGTCCCGCGTGAACCCAAAGGGGCGGCACCTTCACGGGCGCCGCCCCTTCGCTGTGCCCAGGGAGTCGGCCGCTTGCCGCCTGCCGTACGGAGCCCTGGGAGCCCGCCTGCTGCCGCATGAGCCCTGCGACGCCCATCCGTGAGGACATAGGCTCGGCTCGGACATGAGCACGTCATGCGTTCGAAACAGCCCCTCCCTAATTTCTGTCGCCCGACAGGAACTCTCGCGCCGCTGTGCGAAAGCAGGTTGCCGCCATGACGAGCACCGCCCCCGCCACCCCTCGCCCCGACCCGCCGCACGACCCTGACGCGCGCTCCCTCGCCGCCTTCGGATACCGCCAGGAACTGCACCGCAGCCTCGGCCGGTACGCGTCGTTCGCGGCAGGTTTCTCCTTCATCTCCGTCCTGACGACCGTCTTCCAGTTCTTCGCCTTCGGATTCGCGTTCGGCGGCCCCGTCTTCTTCTGGGCCTGGCCCGCGGTGCTCGTCGGGCAGTTGCTGGTGGCGGCGTGCTTCGCGGAACTGGCGGCGCACTATCCGATCTCGGGCGCGATCTACCAGTGGTCGTCACGGCTCTCGAACGTCACCTTCGGCTGGTTCGCCGGCTGGATCATGGTGATCGGGCAGATCGTGGTGGTCGCCGCCGCCGCGCTGGCCCTTCAGATGGTGCTCCCGGCGATCTGGTCCGGCTTCCAGCTGGTCGGCACCGACCCGGCGCCCACCTCGGCGGACGGGGCGGCCAACGCGGCGATCCTCGGCGTGATCCTGCTGCTCCTGACGACCGTGGTGAACGTCCTCGACAACCGCGTGCTGTCCCTGATCAACCGGGTCGGCGTCACCGCCGAGATCATCGGCGCGGTCCTGATCATCGTGCTGCTGCTGACCCACTCCGAGCGCACGCCGAGCATCACCTTCCACACCGAGGGCGCCGCGCAGAACGGCCTGTTCGCGGCGCTGCTGGTGGGCTCGTTCACGGCGGCGTACGTGATGATCGGCTTCGACAGCGCAGGCGAGATGAGCGAGGAGACACGCGCCCCGCGCCGCACCGCACCCCGCACCATCCTCACGGCGCTCGGCTCGGCCGGCGTGCTCGGCGGCCTGCTCGTCCTGGGCGGCCTGCTCGCCGCCCCCAGCCTCACCGACGGGCACCTGTCGGTGGACGGCCTCAGCTACGTCCTCACCAGCAGCCTGGGCGACGGTCTCGGCAAGGCCCTGCTGGCCGACGTGGTGGTCGCGATCACGGTGGCCACCCTCGCCATCCAGACGGCGGCCTGCCGCATGCTCTTCTCGATGGCCCGCGACACTCAACTGCCGTTCGCGAAAAGGCTCGCCCACGTCAACCCCCGCACGGGCATGCCCACGGCGCCCGCCCTGGTCGTAGGCGTCCTGGCGGCGGCCCTGCTCCTCCTCAACTTCGCCTCCCCGGAGGCGTTCCTGGCGATCGGCACCACCTGCATCGTGATGCTGTACCTGGCGTACGCGATGGTCACGGGGCCACTGCTGATCCGCCGCCTGCGCGGCGAGTTCACCCCGTCCGGCACCGACGAGACCGGCGCCCCCCTGTTCTCCCTCGGCCGCTGGGGCATCCCGATCAACGCCCTGGCCCTCCTCTACGGCCTCCTGATGACCGTCAACCTGGCCTGGCCCCGGGCGGAGGTGTACGACCCGGCGGGCGGGCACTGGTACTTCCAGTGGTTCACGGTCTTGTTCCTGGCGGTCACAGTGGGACTGGGCTGCCTGTACCGGTGGCAGAGGGCACATCGAGGGCGCATCTCGGAGAACGGGGCCCCGCCGGCAGTACCCTCAGAATCCGGCTGATCGCCGTTTCGCCGTCGTGTCTTCGCCTGTCAGCCCTGGCCCCGTTCAGGCTTCCCCCGTTGAGGCTCCGCCGTGCGCAGCCACCACCCGCTGGATCTACCCGGCCACGAGGACGTGGTAGATCCAGCGGCCTCACTTTCGCGTTCGAGTCATGTTGCCGTCAGCGTCCAGCGTCACCGAAGCCCGCGGAGTACTCGGCCGGCGCCTTCACCGCGATGCCGCAGTCATCAGCAGTCCTTGCGGATTGATCACGGTCCGGACTCCGGCACGCACCTTGGCTCCAGGTGCAGGAGTGAGTTTCCACCTGGATGCGATGGCGGCCAGTGCGAGAACGGCCTGCATCATGCCGAAATTGTCCCCGATACATTTTCGGGGCCCTCCGCCGAAGGGAATGAACGTTGCCCGCTCCGCCTCGGTCCGCGGCGTTTCGTTCCAGCGGCTCGGGTCGAAGACGTGCGGCCCCGGGAAATTTGTGGGCTGATGATGTATGAGGTAGGGGCTGCAGATAATCGTCGTTCCCCTCCCTATCTCGTAGCCGCCCAATTCTGTTTGGGTGGTGGTCACGCGAGTGAAAAGACTCCCCGGTGGGTAAATTCGCAGGGTTTCCGTGATGATGTTTCGGGTGTACGTCAGGTCGGCCAGGCAACTGCCAGTAGCCGGCGCCCCGGCCAGCACGGCGTCCACTTCCTTGTGCAGTGCGCCTTCGATGTCCGGCTGAGCGGCTATGAGATGCAGAGACCAGGCGAGTGTTGCTGCGGTGGATTCCACGCCGGCGAAGAAGAAGATCATTGCCTGGTCGACCACCTCGTCGTCCGTCAGCCTCTCCCCCTCTTGCGATGTCTCAAGGAGCGCCCCCAGGAGGCCCCCGGTGGTAGTGGCCCCAGTGCGATGCGTACGGATGGCCGCGGTCAGCGCTTGGCGGAGGCGAGCTCGCGCAGCACGGTAGCTCCGGTTGCCGGGAGTGGGCAGTTTCGCCATGGACGGTGGCAGAAACATCCTCCGGTAACTGCCGCGGGACAGTGTTCCGAAGTCCCGAAGCATTGTGGAAAGCTCATGTTCCGTGAAGGTCTGGCCCAGTATCGAGGCGACGATGGTCCGCGCGGTGACCTCCTGCATCTCCGCGAGGACGTCGATGGTCTGTCCGTCCACCCATCCGTTGATGGTCGAGTAGATCATCTCGGTCATCGTGTCGGCATATTGGGCCAGGCTTCCGCG
Source organism: Streptomyces sp. SD31 (assembly GCF_052068475.1). Taxonomy (NCBI): domain Bacteria; kingdom Bacillati; phylum Actinomycetota; class Actinomycetes; order Kitasatosporales; family Streptomycetaceae; genus Streptomyces; species Streptomyces sp. SD31. The sequence continues at coordinate 298,777 of NZ_JBQHCX010000003.1, forward strand.
GTTGAAGACTGGTTGAATCAGGCGTCGTTGACGTCGATGGGATGCATGCGGGCACAAGGCCAGCCCATTGCCGAAACCCTCCCTGACCCGGTCATACAGCAGGCCGCCCTTGTCGAACACTTTGTCGTTGAGCAGGACTTGACGTGTCAGTTGTGCGTCACACACGACCAGGGCTGCCATGGGCCCGATTCGGACCTCTACGACAGTGCCGTGCGAAGCCAGCGAGCTCAGGAACGGCAGCGGGGAGCGCAGCAGGGATGGCGCGTGGCCGATCAGCGGAAAGGATCCTGGCGCCCGAGGAATGCTGGCCCGGTTAGTCATGTTTTCCTCCCTGGGGCTGCGGGATCAGAGGTGCACGGCGCGGGGCACGGAGGCGAAGCGTCGGCTCGTCCTGTGGAATTCCAGGCTTCCGCTCACCCAATACCTGAGATTGGCGATGTAGCGCTTTCCCTCCGCGCTGAGGTGGCGAGCGATACGCTTCTCGGCGCGCAGGAACGTGGCCAGTTCGTCGTCGCGCCGCTTTCGGGCGTATGTGATGGCCGCAGCGGTCTCACACTGCCGTTGCTGTGCCACTGCGGTGATGAGGTTGGCAATCGCCGAGTGGTCTCCCTGTTCTTTCCAGTAGGAGAACAGGTCATTGTCCCAGGCAATAATTCTGTTGGCGGACCGGGAGAGCTGCTCCATGTCCGGATAGGCGCGTTCTTCCTCATGCAGGTGGTAGCGGTTGAGGATGGGAAAGAGCGCGAAGCAGGTGAGACAGCCGGAAGCCGACTCACGCATCGTGATGTAGTCGTCCAGAGCGGGAGTGTGTCCGGTGGAGCGGTACATGGTTTCCCACAGCTGCCCGTTCAGGTAGTCACGGACTGCTTCCGTCCAGCGGGCGAGTTGGGCAGGCGTGGCGTGTTCGGCGATACGGCACCGCAGGTCGAACAGAGCACGCGCGTAGTTCTCTTCGGGTCCCTCGCCAGGCGCGAAGCCCATCACGGCTCGCTTGAGTCGCAGTGTCAGATGAGCCATGTCCCACGCCTGGGCACCAGTTAACGCTTCATCGCACACACCGTCGTCAAAGGCGTACAGCCATACGTACCAGTCTCCGGCAAGCCGGAGGAGGTGGCGGTCCGTGTGCGGATTGGTCAGACCGAGCAGTGCCCCGATGTCGCATTTCTCAAGCCACTGGCGTCGTTCGCCGGCCACCAGCCCGTGCCCCTGCATCCACTGCACAGACGCGGCGAAGACGTCGCGGCCCCAGGCGTTCTCCTGCACCACGAAGGGTGTGGTCAGGCTGTCCTGAGTGCCACGGAGATGAGCATGAACACGATCCATTACCCCCTCCCGCAAATCCCCTCCCCCACCGAGGCGTATGCGCGCACCCATCGCGTTCTTGTCCATGCTGAGCACCTCTTTCTGGTCGGCTTGTTCCTCGCGACATGTACTGCGCTGCTTTGCCGGGCACGGGCTCTCGAGCCGGCCGGGGCGCAGTGCAGCAGCATCAGCCGCAGCGGATGCCCGGACGGGAAGAGCATGTGGCCGGCCACATCGCCGGCGGATGGCCCCGATTCACACAGCGGGGTCAACCCGCGAGACTCGGCCTCGACAAGCCGGACAGCGCATCCTCCAGGCCGGCGTGAGACCACCGTGGTGCGGCAGACGCCGGGGCAGCGGGCGGGGTCTTCGAATTCAGTGGGGTGTGCCTCCCGTCGGTTCCGTCGGGTGGTTGCACAGCGTGAGCGGGGTGTGGGTTCGCTCGGTTCCTGAAGCCGAATGCGTTACATGCTGCGAGCTCGGCGAGGTGAGGAGTTCGGGTGGGTGAACGTGGTCGGCGGCATGGGCGAAGAAGCGATGGCGGGCAGCGGAGATCGCTGAGTGGTCGGGGGTGATGTGCCTGCGGGTGACGGTCAGGCCCAGGAGGTCGCGCAGGAGTTCCCTGCTTTGCCGGGCCGCGCGGTTCTACCGGCCGTAGGCCATGTCCGTTTGCGCTGTCGGCGTGCCTGCGCACGGGCGTGCTCCAAGAGGGCCCAGACAGTGGCGCCCACGGTGGGCGATGACGGAACGAGTGGCACCACGGGCTCCCCCCCTCCACGGCGGCGCGAACAAGCCGCGCGACCTTCGGCCGTACACCCTTCTATCACATCGCAGTTCGGTCCAGACCGGAAGTGGCCGCCGTTGATTCAGGCATGAACATGTTGCACTCACATTTGAACAGTCCCCCGATCAGGACCCGCGCGCCCCCTTGCGGTCGGGGTCTGAGAGGCGACCGAGGTGAGTGAGAGACCGGAAGAGCTCGATACGCGCGTAGCGTCCGGTCCGGCGGTGGGGTGCCGTCCGCTCTGCCCCGATCCCACGCGCGGTCCAGTAGGCGAGTTCGGCGCACCCGCCGGCGAGCGCGATGCGCCGCACGTCCGAGCAGCCGGTCGGTGTCCGCGTCGGTGACGGCCCCCCGGTGCGTCGTCCTCGCCCGACCAGGCCTTGAGACACCCGTCGATCCGACAGCGCGCCTCGCTCTCCGACTCGGACCGTCGGATGTGCGACTGGTGCGGTCGGGACCGGCTCGTACCCCCGCTGTCAGTGCCCCCTCGTAAGCTTGATCTCGATGAGCCGCAGAAGCCCGATCCCCCCTTCTCCCCTGCCGCAGCGCGACGGGGTCGATCCAGTGCGGGTGAAGCTGCCGCAGGGGGTGGCGTGGGCGACCGTGCGTGATCATCTGGTGGAGCGGCTCCCGGCCGGGGCGGGCGTGATCGACGGGATGCTGGACGCGGGGCTGATCGTGGACGCCGAGGGGCGGGCCGTGCCGCGTGACATGTCGTACGTGCCAGGCATGTTCGTGTGGTTCCACCGGGAGCTGCCGTACGAGGTGCCGGTGCCGTTCGCACTGAACGTCGTATACCGCGACGAGCACGTCGTCGTCGTCGACAAGCCGCATTTCCTGGCCACGACACCGCGCGGCAGCCATGTCGCGGAGACCGCGCTTGCGCGGCTGCGCCGGGAGCTGGGCCTGCCCACGCTGGGCGCCGCCCACCGCCTGGACCGGCTGACCGCCGGGCTGGTCCTGTTCACGGTGCGTCCCGCGGAGCGCGGCGCGTACCAGTCGCTGTTCCGCGACCGGCTCATCACCAAGGAATACGAGGCAGTCGCCCCGTACGATCCGTCGCTCGCCCTGCCGCGCACCGTGCGCAGCCGGATCGTCAAGGAGCGTGGGGTCATGGCCGCGCGCGAGGTCGAGGGCGAGCCCAATGCCATCAGCGACGTGGAGTTGCTGGAACAACGGGGCGACGGGCTGGCTCGCTATCGGCTGAGGCCCCACACCGGGCAGACGCACCAGCTCCGGGTGCACATGAGCACCTTGGGGGTGCCGATCCTCGGCGATCCCCTCTATCCCGTGGTGACCGGCCCCGTGGCGGACGGAGACTTCCGGCGCCCGCTCCAACTGCTGGCGCGGGTCCTGGAGTTCACCGATCCGGTCACGGGGCGGGAGCACCGGTTCGTCAGCCCGCGTGTGCTGCGGGCCTGGTCGTCGTACGAGGAGTGGGCCAAGTAGCCTGCCCCGGCCGGCTCAGTCGCCGCGCCACCAGCGCAGGAGGCGCCGGAAGACGCCCGGCCGACGGGCCGGTTCGGGCATCGCCGCCGGCGTCGGAGCAGCGGGCTCCGCAGCCGTGGGCTGCGGCGAGCCGGCCTGCCAGTTGGTCGTGCGTTGCTGCGTCACAGGGTTGATGGAGGGGCGCTGCATGACGTCCTGCTGGGGCTTGGGCGCGAACCTGACCGGCAGTTCCACCAGGTGCCGGTTCATGATGGACGACCGCCAGCGCAGCTCGTGCTCCTGGCAGGCGAGTTGGGCATCCGGGAGGCGGGTCAGCAGCGCGTCCACGCCGACGTCGGCGATGGCGCGGCCGATGTCCTGACCCGGGCACTCGTGAGGGCCGCCGCCGAAGGCGAGGTGCGAGCGGTTGCCCTGCATACTGGCCTTGAGGTCCGGGCGGACTCGCGGGTCCACATTGCCCGGCGCGATGGCGAAGACGAGGCCGTCGCCCTTGCGGATGCGCTGGCCGCCCAGTTCGGTCTCCTGCTTGGCGACGTAGGGAAAGATGGTGCTGAACGGCGGCTCGTCCCACAGGGACTGCTCGACCGCCTCGGGCACCGTCATCTCGCCGCCCTTGAGCTGGGCGCGGAACCGCGGGTCGGTGAGTACCACGCGCAGTACGTTGGCGAGCAGGTTGGCGGTGGCCTCGTACGAGGTGATCAGGACGACACGCAGGTGCTGGCCGACCTCCTCGTCGGTGAGCCGGGCCGGGTGGTTGATCAGGTGGCTGGTGAAGTCGTCCTTGGGTTCGGCCCGGCGGCTGACGGTGAGCCGCATCAGGACGTCCATGATGTAAGCGTTGCTGGCGATGGCGGTCTCGGTGCCCTTGAGCAAGTCGCGGGCGGCCTGCACGATCCGGTCGTTGTATTCGTCCGGCATGCCGAGGATCTCGCACATCACCGCCATCGGCAGGTGCTCGGCGAACTGGCTGACGAGTTCGGCCCGGCCCTCCTCGCAGAATCTGTTGACGAGCTCCTGGGTCGCGCGGTTGATGTACCGGCGGATGCCTCGGTGGTCGATGGTCGACATGGCGCCGGTGACAGCGCCGCGCAGCCGCAGATGCTCGTCTCCCTCGGCATGGCAGCAGATGGGCTGCCAGGCGATGATCGGCATGAGCGGGTGATCGGGCTTGATCGTGCCGTCCTGCAGGGCGGTCCACAACCGGGTGTCACGGGAGAACTGCGAGGGTGTGCGCACCGTGTGCATGTTCTCGGCGTGGCCGAGCACGACCCAGATCGGCACGTCCTCGTGCAGCAGCGCGGGAGCCACAGGCCCGTACTCGGCGCGGAGCTTCTCGTACACGGCCCCCAGGTCCTCGGCCTCGGGGCCGTACAACCGGCGTAGCCCATCGGGGCCGATGCCGTGCGCGGGGCAACCGGGGGGCGGGGTGGCCGTGGGGTCGTCCATACCGGTCGGGGAGAAGGATTCAGGCGTCACGATGGTCGCTCCGAAGCTGAAGTGATTCCGGTGTACAGGAGGTGATGGGATCCCCGGCTTCGGGCGGTTCCGCGAAGCCGGGGACGTGGGGGCAGGACGTGCGCGGGACGGGGGCGTGTGGTGCCGTCACGGGGCGCGTCCGGCACCTGTGGGACGCGCCGGCACGGACGTACGCAACTCGGGGGACTCGTACGGCCGTGCGCCTCAGGCAACGCGTATGCGGCTCAGGGGATGTGAGCCGGCCGTACGGCTCGGGGACAGGACGGGGCGGCCGTACGGCTCGACCGGTGCGTGGCTCACGCGGGCGCCTTCGCCGTAGCCAGGCGGTGCAAGAAGTGCATCAGGGTCATCAGCACGTCGCGGCTGGAGGCCCGGCGGCGTACGTCGCACTCCATGATGGGGATCTCCTCGGGCAGGTCGAGTGCCGTACGGAGTTCGGAGACGGGGTAACGGGGCGCGTCCGGGAAGGTGTTGACGGCCACCACGAAGGGCACGCCGCACTCCTCCAGTCGCCCTATGACGTCGAAACTGACCTCGAGGCGGCGGGTGTCGACCAGCACGACCGCGCCCAGCGCGCCCTCGAACAACCCGTTCCACAGGAACCAGAAGCGTTCCTGGCCGGGCGTGCCGAAGAGGTACAGCACCAGCTGTTCGGTGATGCTGATGCGGCCGAAGTCCATCGCGACGGTGGTGGCCGTCTTGGTGTCCGAGCCGTAGTTGTCGTCGACGCCGATGCCGGCCTGCGTCATGGTCTCTTCGGTGGTCAGTGGCTTGATCTCGCTGACCGATCCGACCATGGTCGTCTTGCCGACTCCGAAGCCTCCCACGATCACGATCTTGACCGCGGCTTCGGCCGTGTGCGGCAGCTGGTCCTCGGTCCGTGGGCCGGGGAGGATGTCAGAGCCTTTGAAGTCCATGCATCACCGCTTCGAGAATTGAACGGTCGGCGACGGCCTGGCGCACGATCGGGGCGCGCGCCGTCACCAGTCCGGCCGTCAGCATGTCGGTGAGCACGACCGTCATCATGCTGAACGGCAGGTTGAGATAGGCCGAGAGCTCGGCCACGGACAGAGGGGCGGTACAGAGCCGGAGCAGCGCCGATTGTTCCGGCGTGGCGGAGGGCGGCGGGTCGGCGCGCGCCACGATTAAGGTGACGAGGTCGAGGTCCCCGTCGCGCTCGCCGCCGTCCGGGCCGGCCACCACGAAGAGCCGTTCCGGGTTCTTCTGCTTCCCGGTCTGGGCGGGTGGCGGTGGTGGAGGCGGTTGTTCCTTGGGAGATCGCCGCTGGCGTTGCGGAGGAGTCATACGGTCTGCCCGTTGCGCCGGGGCGGACTGGTGAGGTGGGCGCCGATGCGGGCGACCAGATCAGTCATGCGGTTGCTCATCCGGCCCGGTTCGGCGAACGTGTCGGAGAGCACCGCGAGATAGGCGTTGGCGCCGGCGGCCATCAGGTAGAAGTAGCCGCCGTTGATCTCGATCAGGACCATCTTCATCTTGCCGTCGCTCTTCGGGATCTCCGAGGCGACGGCGCTCGCCAGGCTCTGCAGGCCGGCGCAGGCCGCGGCGACGCGGTCGGCGGTGTCCGGGTCGCCGCCGTAACGGGCGATGCGCAGTCCGTCGGCGGAGAGCACCACGATCATCTGGATACCCGGTACGCCGTCGTGGAGCTCCTTGAGCATCCAATCGAAGTTTGCGCGCTGCTGAATCACTTGAGGTCCCCCTCCTCGTCGGCCTCGGGGCGGGCCGGTCGGGTTCGCGGTTTGAGTGTGAGCGGGTCCGGACCGTCCTTGAGTCCGTTCCAGAACGCCTCGACCCAGGCACCGGGGGCGGGCTCGTCCGCCGCCGGCTCGGGGTCGGGTTCGGGCTTGCGGGTCGACCAGATGGTCGGCCGGCCATCCCGTTCGGCCTGCTCGATGGCCGCCTGTTCGGCGATCCGCTTGCTGAGCGGGGTCTTGACCCGGCTGCGGCGCTGGGGCAGCCCATTGGCGGTCCACTCGGTGACGATCGGGATGTCGTCCGACAGGGAGGCCGCGGCGGGGAGCTTCGGGCTGGTGGGGCGCCGCTTCTTGGGGGCGCGCTTGGGGCCTTCGATCACATCGGGGCCCTCGGCCTTGGGCGCCGACCCGGCGCCGATGCCGTGGGCGAGTCCGGGCGCGGGGTCGGTGGTCATCATCTCGCGCGGCACCACGAGGACGGCACGGACGCCGCCGTAGGCGGAGGAGCGGAGCGAGACCTGCATGTTGAAGGCCGTGCACAGGCGGCCGACGACAGCCAGGCCCAGGCGCGGGGATTCGCCGAGGTCCTGGAGGTCGGTGCCCTGCTTGGCTCGCTCGAGCATGCCCTCGACCCTGGCGCGGGCCTCCTCGCTGAGGCTGACGCCGGCGTCCTCGATCTCGATCGCGACACCGGTCTGCACCTCGGTGGCGGTGACATGGACCTTGGTCTGCGGCGGCGAGTAGCGCGTGGCGTTGTCGAGGAGTTCGGCCGCGGCGTGGATGATCGGCTCGACGGAGATGCCGGCGATGTTGACCTTGACGATGGAGTCCAGGCTGATGCGGCGGTACTCCAGGATGCGGGACATGGCACCGCGCAGCACGCTGTACAGCGGTACGGGTTCGGGCCACTGGCGGCCGGGGCGGCCGCCGCCGAGCACGGAGATGGAGTCGGCGAGGCGGCCGATCAGCATGGTGCCGTGGTCGATGCGCAGCAGGTCGTCGAAGACCTCGGGGTTGCGGCCGTGGTCCTCCTCCATCTCCCTGAGTTCCACGGCCTGTTGGTGGACGATCGCCTGGACGCGGCGGGCGATGTTGACGAAGGAGCGCTGGGCGGAGTCGCGGATGGCTTCCTCGTGGTCGACGATGTCGACCATCGCCCTCACGAACTCGACCTGTACCGGCGGGAGTTGCGCGTAGGACGGGTCGATCTCGGCGAGGTCGCGCATCACCTCATAGGGTGAAGCGCCACAGCGCAGCCGGTGGATCGCGGCGGGCGTGATCTCCGTGGCCAGGCGGACCATCTCCGCGTCGTGGGCGGCGACGCGCCGTTCCAGATACGCGGTGTGACGGGCGTGCTCGGCCCGCGCCTCCCGCAGAGCGCGGCCGCGGCGCGCCGCTTCGGCCGCGGACACCAGCACCAGCACCAAGGCCACGGCACCGCACACGCCGACGGCCGTCCGGGCCGGTTCCGCCACCACGGCGACGGCGGCTCCGGTCGCCGCGGCCATCACTATGGCCGGCAGCAAAAGCACGCGCACGTACGGGAGTTCACGCCGACTGGGCGGGGATTGAACGCTCACCATGTGGGCCCTCTGAAATGAATCGGGTGGGTGTAGGGGGAGCTTGCAAGGGGGTATGTCATGGGTATGTCGGAATCTTCTGCATGATTGGGAACAAGCGCACGATTACACCTCAACTCGGTGCGCTGCGGGCGAGCTTAGTCCGACAGGATCATCGCCGTGTCATATTCAGCAAGCGCCTGAAATGACGCGTGTGACAGGAGTACGCTCGGCTCTTTTATACGCTAAGCTCACATTCGAACACGGTCCGTAACTGCGTTCGGATGCGCGAAGGACACTCACCGTGACGAGTGAGACACCAGCTTTCGACGAACCACCGACAGGGGTTCGCGCCGCTTCGGCCGGCCCCTCAGATCCCCGCGATGCGCAGCGCCGCGTCGGCCGTGGCCTCGGCGAACACCGACACCGGGCGCTCCGGGTCGGAGCGGTGGACGAGGATGACACCCTCGATCAGACCGAAGACCAGATCCGTACGCAGTTCCAGCTCGCTCTTGGCGAGTGCGCCGCCCGCGGCCGTGGCGGCGAGCAACTGGCGGTATGCGTCCTTGAGTTCGGCGCGCACGGCATGGAAGCCGGCGAAGCGTTCGGCACGCACCTCGGGCAGCAGATACAGCCCGCCGAGGTTGTGCGGGCCGCCGCAGAGCAGCTCCACATCCGCCCGACACAGCTCCCACAGCCGGTCCCCGGCCGGGGTCGAGTCATCGGCGAGGAGTTCACGGGCGTATGCGAGCGAAGGCGTGACCGTGGACTCCAGGAGCTCGGCGAGGAGTTCCTCCTTGCCGGAGACGTAGTGGTACATGGACGCCTGCCGCATGCCCGCACGCTCGGCGACGGCGCGGGTGGTGGTGGCGACATAGCCCCGGGTGGTGAACAACTCGGCAGCGGCCGCGAGGAGTTCGGCACGCGGCTCCAGCCCGCTGTCCGGCCGCCGAGCGGCCCGCGGTCTGCCGACCCGGCGACTGCCCGGCTCACCTGACGTACCCATGGGTTCGATCCTCGCACACGGGGGCGTACGACGATCTCCGCGAGGCCCCTCTCTCGAACCCCTGGTAACCGCCCGGCAACGCTGAGGCAATGCTCCCGACCCACCCCGCCCCTAATTTCTGTCGGGCGACAGAAATGATCCAGGAGGCCGACACCGAAGCGGAGGTCCCGCGCATGGCGACAGAGACCACGTACGGAGCCCGTGACCATGCCCGCGCCCAGGAGGGGAGCCGGGCCGAGGCCATGCCCGTCGTGCCGGCCCGGGACTGGCCGACGCCGCCCGGTGCGGCGGATCGGCTGGTGTGGGCCGAGACGGTGGCGGGCGGCAACTACACGCACCGGGTGCTGGCCCGCGGCACGGAGCTGCGGCTGACCGATCTGCGCGGCGAGGCGTGCGCGCATCTGTTGCTGTACGTGGCCGACCGCCCCTGGGAACGGCTGAACGTCGCCGACACGGTCAAGGTCCAGTGGAACGCCTACCTCGGCGAGAACCGACTCCTGCTGTCCGACCAGGGCCGCGTCCTCGCCTCCGTCGTCGCCGACACCTCCGGCCGGCACGACGCGCTGTGCGGCACCTCCACGCTCGTACGCAACACCGGGCGCTACGGCGACGGCAGCCCGCAGTCCCCCTCCCCCGCCGGCCGTGAACTGTTCAAGCTGGCGGCCGCGAAGAACGGCCTGGAGCCCCGGGATCTGCCGCCGTCCCTGTCTTTCTTCCAGGGCGTGGAGGTGCGCGAGGACGGCACCCTCGACTTCACCGGCTCGACCGGGCCGGGCGGCAGCGTGACCCTGCGCGCCGAGCAGGGCGTGACCGTGCTGATCGCCAACGTGCCGCATCCGGCCGACCCCCGCACCGAGTACGTCAGCACCCCGCTGGAGGTGCTCGCCTGGCGCGCGGCCCCGACCGGCCCCGACGACCCCCTGTGGAATGCCACCCCCGAGGGCCGCCGCGCCTTCCTCAACACCGCCGAATTCCTCGCCGCGAGGGGGCTCGCATGACCACGAAGGCGACCACGAACACGACCGTCGTTCCGGCCCGCGCCCCCTGGTCGTCCGTCGTCCGCGCAGGCGAGACGCTCACCATCACCGATCTGCACGGCAACCAGGCCGTCGACTTCCTCGTCTACGACGCCCACGACACGTCCGTCCGCTACAGCGCGCCCGACACGATCCAGGCGCAGGGCGGCATCTTCCTCACCACGTCAAGCGTGCTCGTGTCCAACGAGCACACCCCGCTGATGACCGTCGTCGCCGACGACGTCGGCCGGCACGACACCGTCGGCGGCGCCTGCTCCAAGGAGTCGAACACGCTCCGGTACGGCCATCACACCTGGTCGCAGCACGCTTGCGTGGACAACTTCCTCGCCGAGGGCGCCAAGTACGGCCTCGGCAAGCGCGACCTCGTCTCCAACATCAACTGGTACATGAACGTGCCGGTCGAGAAGGACGGCACCCTCGGCATCGTCGACGGCATCTCGGCACCGGGGCTGTCCCTGACCCTGCGCGCCGAGCGCGACGTCCTCGTCCTCGTCTCCAACTGCCCCCAGATCAACAACCCCTGCAACGGCTTCGAGCCGACGGCTGTGGAGATGACGATCACGGAGGCGGGCGAAGCAACCGGGCCGGGCAACGCAGCCGAGGTGGGCGGCGCATGAGCTTCGACACGCTGCTCGTCGCCAACCGGGGCGAGATCGCCGTCCGCATCATCCGTACGGCCCGCGAGCTGGGCCTGCGCACGGTGGCCGCGTATTCCGACGCGGACCGCTCGGCGCCCCACGTCCGGTTCGCCGACACGGCCGTACGGCTCGGCCCGGCGCCCGCCAAGGAGTCGTACCTCGACGCCGACCTGGTGCTGAAGGCGGCCAAGGACAGCGGGGCCGGTGCGATCCACCCCGGCTACGGCTTCCTGTCCGAGGACGCGGTGTTCGCCCGGCGTTGCGAGGAGGCCGGGATCGTGTTCGTGGGGCCTACGCCCGAGCAGCTGGAGCTCTTCGGCACCAAGCACACGGCGCGGGCGGCGGCCGAGGCGGCCGGCGTGCCGCTGGCGCCGGGGACGGGGCTGCTGGGGTCACTCACCGAGGCACTCGAAGAAGCACAGGTCATCGGCTATCCCGTCATGCTCAAGGCGACCGGCGGCGGGGGCGGTATCGGCATGTCGGCATGTCGCTGCGCCGATGAACTGACCGAGGCCTGGGAGCGGGTCCAGCGGATCGCCGCCGCCTCCTTCTCCTCCGCCGGCGTGTTCCTGGAGCGGCTCGTCGAGCGGGCCCGCCATGTCGAGGTGCAGGTCTTCGGCGACGGCGAGGGCAGGGTGGTCACCTTCGGCGACCGGGACTGCACCCTGCAACGGCGCCACCAGAAGGTGGTGGAGGAGGCCCCGGCACCCGGTCTCCCGGCTCACCTACGCGAGCAACTGGCCGTCGCAGCCCGCGACTTGTGCGCCTCGGTCGGCTACCGCTCCGCCGGAACCGTCGAGTTCGTGTACGACGCCGCCCGCGAGGAGGCCTACTTCCTGGAGGTCAACACCCGCCTCCAGGTGGAGCACCCGGTCACCGAGGAGATCTACGGCGTCGACCTGGTCGCCTGGATGCTGCGCCTGGCACGCGGCGAGCGGGACGTCGTCCGCGACCCGGGTCCACCGCGCGGCCACGCCGTCGAGGCCCGCCTCTACGCCGAGGACCCGACGCGCGAACACCGGCCCAGTGCGGGCCTGTTGACGAGGGTCGAGTTCCCGCACGGGGTACGGGTCGACGGCTGGGTCGAGACGGGCACCGAGGTGACAACGGCGTACGACCCGATGCTCGCGAAGATCATCGCGTACGGCCCCGACCGCGCACACGCGCTGCAACGGCTGGACGAAGCGCTGGCCCGCACCCGCGTCGACGGCATCGAGACCAACCTCGGCCTGGTCCGGGCAGCGCTGGCGCACCAGGACTTCCTGGCCGCCGCCCACACGACGGCGACCCTCGCGACCGTGTCCGACCCAACGCCCCGCATCGAGGTCCTCTCCGGCGGCACCCTCACCACCGTGCAGGACTGGCCCGGCCGCACCGGCTACTGGCAGGTCGGCGTGCCGCCCTGCGGCCCGATGGACGACCTGTCCTTCCGGCTCGGCAACCGCGCCCTGGGCAACCCCGAGGGCACACCAGGTCTCGAATGCACCCTCCAGGGACCGGAGTTGCGGTTCTCGCGCCCCACCACCGTGTGTGTGACGGGCGCCCCGGCCCCGGTCACGGTCGACGGCGGCGCGGTGGCGCAGTGGGAGCCGGTGACGGTGCCGGCGGGGGCCGTACTGGACGTCGGAGCGCCGGCCGAGCACGGCCTGCGGACGTATGTCCTCGTCGCGGGCGGTCTCGACGTCCCCGCTTTCCTGGGCAGCGCGAGCACCTTCACGCTCGGCCGGTTCGGCGGGCACGGCGGACGCGCGCTGCGGACGGGCGACGTGCTGCACGGCGGCACGGTCGCCGAGGGGGCGCCGGTCCCCTTGCCCGACCGCCCCTCCTTCGGTGCCGTATGGCACATCGAGGCCGTCGAAGGGCCGCACGCCGCCCCGGAGTTCTTCACCGAGGACGACATCCGCGACTTCTACGCCGCCGACTGGAAGGTCCACTTCAACTCCGCGCGGACCGGTATACGGCTCATAGGTCCCCGGCCGCGCTGGGCACGCGCCGACGGCGGTGAGGCGGGCCTGCACCCGTCCAACATCCACGACACGCCGTACTCCGTGGGTGCCGTCGACTACACCGGCGACATGCCGGTGCTGCTCGGCCCGGACGGCCCGTCGCTGGGCGGGTTCGTGTGCCCGGCGACGGTGATCAGCGGCGAGCGCTGGAAGCTGGGGCAGCTGCGGCCGGGCGACACCGTGCGGTTCCGGCCCGTGCGGGCCGACGGCTCCGCGCGCCCGGAGATCGCCGACGGCGGGGTGCTGGCGCGGGACGGCGATGTGACGTACCGCCGCGGTGGTGACGACAGTCTGCTGGTCGAGTTCGGGCCGATGCGGCTGGACCTGGCCCTGCGCATGCGCGTCCACGCACTGATGGAGGCGGTGGCCGAGGCGGGCCGGGACGGGATCACCGACCTGACCCCGGGCATCCGCTCGCTCCAGATCCAGACGGACCCGACCCGTCTGCCGCAGCACGAACTCCTCGCCGAAGTGAGGGAGATGATCGCCTCCCTGCCGCCCACCGACGAGCTCGTCGTCCCGTCCCGTACCGTCCACCTCCCCCTCTCCTGGGACGACCCGGCCACCCGCGAGGCCATCTCCCGCTACATGGCGGGCGTACGCGACGACGCGCCCTGGTGCCCGTGGAACATCGAGTTCATCCGCCGCGTCAACGGTCTGGAGTCGGTCGAGGACGTGTACCGGACGGTCTTCGACGCGGAGTATCTGGTCCTGGGGCTGGGCGATGTGTACCTGGGCGCCCCCGTCGCGACCCCGCTGGATCCCCGGCACCGCCTGGTGACCACCAAGTACAACCCGGCGCGCACCTGGACCGCGGAGAACTCGGTCGGCATCGGCGGGGCCTATCTGTGCGTCTACGGCATGGAGGGGCCCGGCGGCTACCAGTTCGTGGGCCGTACGACCCAGGTGTGGTCGGGGTGGCAGCAGCGCGGGGCGTTCGAGCCGGGCTCGCCCTGGCTGCTGCGGTTCTTCGACCGGATCAGGTGGTATCCGGTGAGCGCCGAGGAGTTGCTGGAGCTGCGGGCGGACCTCACGTCCGGGCGGTTCGTGCCGCGCGTCGAGGAGGGCACCTTCTCGCTCGCCGACCACCGTGCCTTCCTGGCCGAGAACGCCGAGTCGATCGCGGAGTTCCGGGCCCGGCAGCAGGCCGCGTTCGCGGCGGAACGGGACGCGTGGGAGGCGGCCGGCGAGTTCGCGCGGGCGGACCAGGCGCCGGCACCTGCCGTACCGGCGGTCGAGGTGACCGTCCCGGCGGGCGGGCGGCTCGTCGAGGCCGAGTTCGCGGCGTCGGTGTGGCAGCTGAACGTCCAGCCGGGTGACGAGGTGACGGCCGGACAGCCGCTGCTCGCCCTGGAGGCGATGAAGATGGAGTCCAGGGTGCACGCGCCGATCACCGGCGTGGTCGTGAAGGTCCTGGTCAGGCCCGGAGATCAGGTGGAGGCGGGGACGGCGCTGGTCGTACTCGCGCCCACCACGCCCTGAACGGCAAGGAGAACGAAGTCATGTCGAGCGCTCTGTCCCGGGTCCGCGCCGCCTACGCCCGGATCGAAGCCGTGGACCGCCCCGAGATCTGGATCGATCTGCGCCCGCCGACGGCGGTCGAGGCCGAGGCCCGGATCATCGACGAACGCGTGGCCACGGGGGAACGACTCCCTCTCGCGGGCCGCCTGTTCGCCGCCAAGGGCAACATCGACGTCGAGGGCCTGCCCACTACCGCGGGGTGCCCTTCGTACGCCTACGAGCCCGAAACCGACGCACCCGTGGTCGCCCGGCTCCGTGCTGCGGGCGCGCTCGTCCTCGGCACCACGAACCTCGACCAATTCGCGACGGGCCTCGTCGGCACCCGCTCCCCCTATGGCGCGGTCCGTAACGCCCACGACCCGGCCAGGATCAGCGGTGGCTCCAGTGCCGGCTCAGCCGTCGCGGTAGCGCTCGGCATCGTCGACTTCGCGCTCGGCACGGACACGGCCGGCTCGGGCCGGGTTCCCGCCGCCTTCAACGGCATCGTCGGCCTCAAACCCAGCCGGGGACTCGTCCCGACGCAGGGCGTCGTCCCGGCCTGCGCGTCCCTCGACTGCGTGACGGTGTTCGCGCGGACGCTGCCGGAGGCCGAGCAGGCACTGTCGTTCATGGCGTCCCCGCCGGGGCGCGCCCTGCCCCCGCTCCCCCAGCGCACGCCGGGGCCATGGCGCATCGCGGTCCCGCCGACGGACCGGCTCGGCGAGCTGGACGAGGGCTGGGCGAAGGCCTACGAGGCAGCCGTACGGCAGCTGGCCGCCGCGGGCGCCGAGATCCGCACCCTCGACCTCACCCCGTTCACCGACGCCGCCGCCATGCTCTACGAGGGTGCCTTCGTCGCCGAGCGCTACACGGCCGTGGGGAGCTTTGTCGACAAGGCGGTGGCAGCGGGCGACGACACCCTCGACCCCACCGTCGCCGGCATCATCACCCGCGCCCGCGACATCCCGGCCCACCGGCTCTTCGCCGACCAGGACCGGCTGGCCGCCCTGCGCGCACGCGCCGAGGCCGAACTCGCCGACGCCGACGCCCTGTTGCTCCCCACCACGCCCGGCCACCCCACCCTCGCCGAAGTGGCCGCCGACCCGCTGGGGGCCAACGCCCGCCTGGGCCGTTTCACCAACTCCACCAACCTCTTCGACCTGGCGGCGGTCGCCGTCCCGGCCGGTGAGGTGAACGGCCTGCCCTTCGGCGTGATGCTGATCGGCCCCGCGTTCACGGACGAACGGCTCGCGAGGATCGCGGGCCTGCTCCGCCCGGAGATCCCCCTCGCCGTGGTCGGCGCCCACCTCTCCGGCCAGCCCCTCAACCCCCAACTCCTGGCCCTGGGCGCCCGATTCGACCGTACGACCACCACGGCGCCCGTGTACCGCCTGCACGCCCTGTCCACGTCCCCGCCCAAGCCGGGCCTGGTCCACGTCGGCGAGGGAGGAGCCTCGATCGAGGCTGAGGTGTGGCGCCTCCCGGCGGAGGGCCTCGGCCGGCTCCTCGCCGCGCTGCCCCGCCCGATGGCCCTGGGGCACGTGGAACTGACGGACGGCAGCCACATCCCGGGGTTCCTGTGCGAGCCGGCGGCCCTCACGGACGCCGAGGACATCACGTCCTACGGGGGCTGGCGGGCGTATTTGGGGGGCGGCCGCTCCTGAAAAAGACCAAAGGCAAGGAGGTCACTCACTCCTTGCCACTTTCAACTTATAGCGCACAGGGGGGCTTGCGGCAAGGCCCCCATCGTCCCGCACAATCGTCGACCTGAGCCCAGGGCCTGCGGAAATAGGGGGAGTCGCGAAGTGCGCGTGCTGTTGTCCACGTATGGATCGCGCGGGGATGTCGAGCCGATGGTGGGACTCGCGGTGCAGTTGCGAGCGCTCGGCGCGGAGGTGCGGATGTGCGCGCCGCCGGACTTCGCGGAGCTGCTCGACGGTTTCGGCGTGCCGCTGGTGCCGGTCGGCCGGCCGGTGCGTGCCATGACGAAGGAGGTGGTGACGGGGACCACGCCGATGCCGGCGAAGACCCTGCCCCAGCGCGCGGCCGAATTGGTGGACTCGGCGTACGACGCGCTCGCCCCGGCGGCCGAGGGCTGCGATGTGCTGGTGGCGACCGGTTTGCTGCCGTTCGCGGCAGCCGGGCGGGCGGTGGCCGAGAAGCTGGGCATCCCGTATGTGTTCGTGTCCTACTTCCCGTCCTACCTGCCGTCGCCGCACCACCCGCCGCTGGAGTGGCCGGGCCGGCCGCTCCCGCCGGACGTGACCGATAACCGGGTGCTGTGGGACCTGAACGCCGAGCATCTGAACGAGCTTTTCGGTGACGCGGTGAACACCCACCGGGCCTCGATCGGCCTGCCCCGGGTGGCCAATGTCCGCGAGCACGTCCTGACCGACCGGCCGTTGCTGGCGGCGGACCCGGATCTGGGCCCGTGGCCGGAGCCGGCGGATCTCGACGTGGTGCAGACCGGCGCCTGGATCCGGCCGGACGAACGGCCGCTCCCGGCAGATCTGGAGGCGTTCCTGGACGCGGGCGCACCCCCGGTCTACGTGGGCTTCGGCAGCATCCCCCTGCGCGACGCGGAGGGCGTCTCCCGGGCGGCCATCGAGGCGGTGCGCGCGCAGGGCCGCCGCGTACTCGTGGGGCGCGGCTGGGCCGACCTGGCCCTGATCGACGACCAGGACGACTGCTTCGCCGTCGGCGAGGTCAACCAGCAGAAGCTGTTCGGCCGGGTGGCCGCCGTGGTCCACCACGGCGGGGCGGGCACGACGACGACGGCCGCCCGGGCCGGTGCGCCCCAGGTGGTGGTGCCCCAGTTGGCGGACCAGCCGTACTGGGCCGGCCGGGTCGCCGAGCTGGGTATCGGCGCGGTGCACGACGGTCCGACCCCGACCTTCGAGTCCCTGTCGGCCGCGCTCAAGACGGCCCTGGCCCCGGAGACCCGCGCACGGGCGACCATCGTGGCCGACAAGGTCCGCACGGACGGGGCGACGGTGGCCGCGAAGCTGCTGATCGACGAGTTCAGCCGATAGGCCGGCCCACAGAGCGCAGAACCGGAAGACCGGCGCGATGCGTCCCGCCGGTCCGCACGCCTTGCCACGCACACGGTCGCGAACGACCTCATTCGGAGCTGATGAAGTGAATCACCCCCTGACCACCAGCGCGTTCGGCCTTCCCGACCGCCTGTCCGCCAAGGCCGACCCGGTGCTGATCGCCGACGACGAGCAGCACTTCGCGGCCATCGCTCAGTGCCTGGAGCAGTCGATCGCCGACCTGACCGACCGTCTCGACGCCGAGCGCAGGGCACCCGGCGGCGCGGGCCGGCAGGCGATGGACCGGGACGCGGAGATCCACCGGCTGACCGCCCGCCTGCGCGCACTGCGCCGCTTCGGCCTGGACCTGTGCCTGGGGCGCATGGTCGGCGCGGACGGCTCCGAGCCCCTGTACATCGGACGGCTCGGCCTCACCGACAGCACGGGCCGCCGACTGCTGATCGACTGGCGCTCCCCCGCGGCGGAACCGTTCTTCGGCGCCACCCACGGCAACCCGATGGGCCTGGCGAGCCGCCGCAGGTATCGCTGGACCGGCGGCCGGATCAGCGACTACTGGGACGAGGTGTTCACCGCGGACGGGCTTGCCGGGCACGCCGCGCTCGACGACCAGTCCGCCTTCGTCGCCAGCCTGGGCAGCAACCGTTCGCCCCGGATGCGGGACGTGCTCGGCACCATCCAGGCCGACCAGGACGCCATCATCCGCGCGGGGTCCCGCGGCGCTCTCGTCGTGGACGGCGGTCCGGGTACCGGCAAGACCGTCGTCGCCCTGCACCGCTCCGCCTACCTCCTCTACTCCGACCCGCGCCTCGGTCACCGTCGGGGCGGCGTGCTGTTCGTCGGCCCGCACCGGCCGTACCTGGCTTACGTCGCCGACGTCCTCCCCAGCCTCGGCGAGGAGGGCGTGCAGACCTGCACCCTGCGGGACCTCGTCGCCGAGGGAGCCACGGCAGGGATCGAGGCCGATCCGGAAGTGGCCCGCCTGAAGTCGTCCGCGGATCTGGTGCACGCGATCGAGAAGGCCGCCCGGTTCTACGAGGAGCCGCCGACCGAGGGGATGACGATCACGACCCACTGGTCGGACATCTGGCTGAGCGCCGACGACTGGGCCGTGGCGTTCGAGGCGGCGGAGGCCGGTACCCCGCACAACGAGGCCCGCGACCAGGTCTGGGAGGAATTGCTGACGATCCTGGTGGACAAGCACGAGGGCGACGCCCCGGAAGAGCTGCTCCGCAAGTCGCTGACGCGGGACAGGGAACTGCTCACGGCCTTCAACCGCGCTTGGCCGCTGCTCGAGGCGACGGATCTCGTGGGAGACCTGTGGTCGGTCCCGGCCTACCTGCGGATGTGCGCTCCCTGGCTCAGCCGCGACGAGGTCCAGCTGCTCCAGCGCGAGGACGCCCAGGCCTGGACGGTGTCCGACCTGCCGTTCCTGGACGCGGCACGGCAACGGCTCGGTGACCCGGAGGCGGCACGGCGAAGGCGCCGGGAGAAGGCCGCCCTCGCCGTCCAACGCGAGGGCATGGCGCGGGTCGTCGACAACCTGATCGCGGCCGATGACGACGGTGAGGGCCTCATGACTCAGCTGCGCCGAGAGGACTTCCAGCGCAACCTGGTCGACGAGTCGGAGCTGGCCTCCATCGAACCGGACCTGCTCGCGGGCCCGTTCGCGCACGTCGTCGTGGACGAGGCCCAGGAACTGACCGACGCGCAGTGGCAGATGCTCCTGCTGCGCTGCCCGTCCCGGAGCTTCACCATCGTCGGGGACCGCGCCCAGTCCCGGAACGGCTTCACGGAGTCGTGGCAGGAACGGCTGGAGCGGATCGGCCTCGACCGGATCAACCTGGCCTCCCTGAGCATCAACTACCGGACACCGGAAGAGATCATGACGCAGGCCGAGCCGGTCATTCGGGCCGCACTCCCCGACGCCAACGTGCCGACGTCCATCCGCAGCGGCGGCGCCCCCGTCCTCCACGGCTCCGTCTCGGACCGCGACTCGATCCTGGACATGTGGCTCGCCACGCATGCGGAAGGAACGGCCTGCGTCATCGGCGACCCCGACTTCCAGCCCACGAACCGAGTCCAGTCACTGACCCCGGAGCTGTCGAAGGGGCTGGAGTTCGACTTGGTGGTGCTCATCGCCCCGGAGACGTTCGGCGAGGGCATCGGGGGTGCGGTCGACCGCTATGTGGCGATGACGCGGGCCACACAGCAACTGGCAATTCTGACCGCTACCTCTTGAGGGGCGACGAGTGCACGCCCTGAGGGGCGCGGGGCTGTATCGACGTGCGGCTCCGCCGCGCGGGCGCGACCAGCCACGACGAACCCCGCTCCCGCCCACGATCAATCACCCCACCGACGAATAGGCGACAACCCCCCGCAACAACCCGTCCACAGCCTTACGCGCACTCTTCGCCACAGTCGAGCCCTCCGCAGGAGACGCCGCCGAGATCTGCCCCAGCACATCGATCACCTGCTTGCACCACCGCACGAAGTCCCCCGCCGGCATCTCCGCCTCACGCAACACCTCATCGAGCCCCTTACCACTGGCCCACATATAGGCAGCCCAGGCGAAGCCCAGGTCGGGTTCCCGCTGCCCGACACCTTCGCTCTGGGTGATCCGGAAGTCCTCCTCAAGGGCATCCAGCCGCCCCCAGATCCGAACCATCTCACCCAGCGAGGCCTTGGCCTTGCCCGAAGGCAGCTTCGGCGCCATCGCATCGTCCCCGACCCGCGCCTCATACACCAACGCCGAGACACAGGCGGCCAGTTCAGCAGGGCCGAGGCCCTCCCAGACACCCTCCCGCAGGCACTCGCTGGCCAGCAGGTCGAGTTCGCCGTACAGCCGCGCGAGCCGCTTGCCGTGCTCGGTGACCTCGTCGCCGCGCAGATAGTCCAGCTCGGTCAGCAGCGCCACGATCCGGTCAAACGTACGAGCAATGGTGTTCGTACGGCCTTCGATACGGCGCTCCAGCTGCGAGGTGTCCCGCAGCAGCCGGTGGTAGCGCTCGGCCCAGCGGGCGTGGTCCTCCCGGTCGTTGCAGCCGTGGCAGGGGTGCGCGCGCAGGGCCTTGCGCAGCCGCTCGATCTCGCGGTCGTCGGCCGCCTGTGAGCGCCGCTTGCGGTGCCGGTCCGGCGGAATGTGCCCGGCCTTGGTGCGCAGCGCGGACGCGAGGTCCCGACGGGACTGCGGGGAGCGCGGGTTGAAGGACTTCGGGATCCGCATCCGCTCCAACGCCTCGACGGGCACCGGGAAGTCCATCGACGCCAGCCGCTTGACCTGCCGTTCCGCGGTCAGGACGAGCGGGCGCGGGCCGTCGTGGTGCTCGAAGCCGCGGTGGCCGTTGGACCGCCCGGCGGGCAGCCCGGGGTCCAGCACCAGCGCGAGACCGGCGTACTTGCCCGTCGGCACATGGATGACGTCACCCGGCTTGAGCTTCTCCAGCGCGACGGCGGCCTCCGCGCGCCGCTGCGCCGCGCCCTGCTTGGCCAACTCGTTCTCGCGGTCCTTGAGTTCGCGGCGCAGTCGCGCGTACTCCTCGAAGTCCCCGAGGTGGCAGGTCATGGACTCCTTGTAGCCCTCGAGCCCCTCCTCGTTGCGCTGCACCTGCCGTGAGATCCCGACGACCGACTTGTCGGCCTGGAACTGCGCGAAGGACGTCTCCAGCAGCTCGCGCGAGCGGTGCCGCCCGAACTGCTCGACCAAGTTGACCGCCATGTTGTACGACGGCTTGAAGCTGGACCGCAGCGGATAGGTACGCGTGCCGGCCAGCCCCGCGAGGTGGTCGGGGCTCATACCGCGCTGCCACAGCACGACCGCGTGGCCCTCGACGTCGATCCCGCGCCGCCCGGCACGACCGGTCAGCTGCGTGTACTCGCCCGGCGTGATGTCGGCATGCTGCTCGCCGTTCCACTTGACGAGCTTCTCCAACACCACCGAGCGGGCAGGCATGTTGATGCCCAGCGCCAGCGTCTCGGTGGCGAACACGGCCTTCACCAGGCCACGGACGAACAGCTCCTCGACGACCTCCTTGAACGTCGGCAGCATGCCCGCGTGGTGGGCGGCTATACCGCGCTCCAGGCCTTCCAGCCACTCGTAGTAGCCGAGGACGTGCAGATCCTCGGTCGGGATGGCGGCGGTGCGCTCCTCGACGAGAGCGCGCACCCTTTCCCGCGCCTCCTCGTCGTTCAGCCTCAGCCCCGCGTACAGGCACTGCTGTACGGCGGCCTCGCAGGCGGCCCGGCTGAAGATGAAGGTGATGGCGGGCAGCAGGCCCTCGGCGTCGAGCCGCTCGATGACCTCGGGACGCCCCGGCGTCCACACCCGGGACCGCTGTCTGCGCTCCCGCTCCCGGTCGGCCTCGCGCATCGCACGCCCGCGTCTGCGGTCCTGGTAGGACGGGCGCTGGGCCTCCATCCGGGCCAGCCGCGTCAGGTCGGGGTTGACGGCCTTCTTGTGGCCCTCGCCCTCCTCGAACAGGTCGTACATCCGCCGCCCGGCGAGCACATGCTGGAACAGCGGTACGGGCCGGTGTTCGGAGACGATCACCTCGGTGTCGCCGCGGACGGTGTCGAGCCAGTCCCCGAACTCCTCGGCGTTGGACACGGTCGCCGACAGCGAGACGAGCGTGACCGACTCGGGCAGGTGAATGATCACCTCTTCCCATACGGCTCCGCGGAAGCGGTCGGAGAGGTAGTGCACCTCGTCCATGACCACATAGCCGAGGCCGAGGAGGGTCTGCGACCCGGCGTACAGCATGTTCCGCAGCACCTCGGTGGTCATCACGACCACGGCGGCGTCGGGGTTGACGCTGTTGTCGCCGGTGAGCAGACCGACCATGCCGTTGCCGTAACGGCGGCACAGGTCGGCGTACTTCTGGTTCGACAGCGCCTTGATGGGCGTCGTGTAGAAGCATTTCTTGCCCTGCATCAGGGCGAGGTGGACGGCGAACTCGCCCACGATCGTCTTGCCGGAGCCGGTGGGCGCGGCCACCAGAACGCCCTTCCCCGCCTCGAGCGCCTGGCAGGCCTCGATCTGGAAGGGGTCGAGGCCGAAGTCGTACATCTCGCGGAAGGAGGCGAGCGCGGTGGCCTGCTCGGCAGCGCGCCTGCGTGCTGCCGCATACCGCTCGGCCGGTGAGAGGTCCTCTGTCATCGTGCTTTCGAGCGTACCGGGCGCCACTGACAACAGGACGATCATTATCCGGATCCGCACCCGGCGGACCCGGGGTCCGCGCAGCTCACGGACGCGAAGCGGAAGCGGCCGGGTGCGCCCCGTAGGCGCCCCGGCCGCACTGTCCCTCACATCCCCGGGAACCGACTCTCAGGGATCTTTGCGTCGCCCCTCAGGTGACGTCGTCGTAGCCGTTGACCCGGTCGGTGGTGGCCTGCTCGGGCAGCGCCCGGCTCGCGGAAACGGCCTCGACCTCGCCGATCTCCTCGGGGGTCAGGTCCAGGTCGGAGGCCTCGTCGTCGGCCGGTCCCTCCGCGTCACGACGCGCACGGCGCTTGTCATTGACCAGAGCGATGGCCGTCGCGCCGAAGTACAGGATCCAGATGGGACCCGCGAGCGCCAGCATCGAGATCGGGTCGGTGCTGGGCGTGGCGATCGCCGCGAAGACCGTGATGCCCATGATCATGCCGCGCCACCAGCCGGCCATCTTCTTGCCGGACAGCACGCCGCCGAAGTTCAGCATCACCAGCAGCAGCGGAAGCTCGAAGGAGAGTCCGAAGACGACGATCATCCGCATGATCAGCTGCAGGAGATCGTCGAGGGGCAGCTGGTTGTCACTGCCGATGATCGAGAACTCGAGCATCACCGACGCCATCTTGGGCAGCGACCAGTACGCGAAGTAGGCGCCCATGATGAACAGCGGGAAACCCGCGCCCACGAAGGCGAGGCTGTACTTCTTCTCGTGCCGGTGGAGGCCCGGCGCGACGAATCCCCAGAGCTGGTAGAGCCACACCGGCGCGGCCAGCACCACTCCCGATGACAGGGAGACCGTGAGGGCGAGCGTGAACGGACTCAGCAGACCGTTCTGCACGATGCGCGCGCACTTGTTCTCACTCGTGTCCTTGGCCAGCTCGGCGAAGCTGTAGTCGCACCCCACCGCCTGGAGGATGGGATCCGTGAAGAACTGAATGATGTTCTTGTAGAAGAGGGCCGCCACGATCGTCGTGACGAGGATCGCCAACAGGCTCTTGACCAGCCTGTTACGGAGCTCGCGCAGGTGCTCCGCGAGGGGCATCCGCCCCTCGGGATCCATCTCCTTCTTGCGGGCAGACTTGAGCAACCCACGTCCTCATCTCATGCTCAGGCCGGAGAGGTCCGGCCCTGCGTCAACGCTTCGTGGTGTCCGTCGGCTCGTTGACCGGGCGCGAGCTCGTCACGTCGCCGGGGGCGGCCTGGATGACGCGCTGAGCCGGGGGCTGCTCGTCGTTGTTGTTGTTCGGCGGGTCGGCCGGGGCGGGGGACTTGCCCTCGTCCTTCATCGCCTTGGCCTCGCTCTTCAGGATCCGGGCGGACTTGCCCAGCGAGCGCGCCATGTCCGGAAGCTTCTTCGCGCCGAACAGCAGGATGATGACGACGAGGATGAGAATGATCTCGGGGGCTCCGAGCCTTCCGAACATAAGTCTTTACCTTCTCACCGAGGCGGCTGGGGTGGGATGCTGTCCGACCGGTCGGACATACGTCCGAACGATCGTGTTGTCAGCGATCGTAACGCTCAGGGGTAAACGTCAGGCAATCCCCGTGCGTACTCCCTGTCCGCGGACCGGGCCTCGTTCTCCGAGCCGCGACCAGCAGCGTACCTGTCCGAACCGTCAAGTTGACAGGGCGAAGTGGCCCAAAACGCATGCGACGCAGGACTCACACCCAATACTTTGACGGACTACAGCGAGTCCACAGCCCGCGCCGCGCTCACGGTCGCCCGCTCCAGATCCTCGGCCGCCCTGCTGATACGCCGCGCGGAGTCCGTGACCTGCCTGCCGAGGCGCTGCGCCTCGAGGAAGACCCGCACGGCGAGCACGCCGAGTACGACGAGACCCAGAAAACCCACAGCTACCGCGAACATCGGCCAGAACATGACGCCGAGCCTAGACCGTCCTACAGCGCGGAGTGCAGCCGCAGGGTGCTGACCCCGCCGCCCGTCAGCAGCTCGATGATCCGCTCACCGGCCGGCTTGCGGACGGAGGCGCCGCAGTCGGGGCAGGTGAAGGAGTAGAACGTCGTACGGCTGGTCGCGCCGATGGCGAGGCGCAGGGCGCTCGCGGCGAGCTCGAAGCTGCCCCGGCAGTCCGGGCAGCCCGCTCTGAAGACCACCGGAGTCACGCTTCTCATCCCGGCGAACGCGGACGCCACCGTCATTTCCCGCACCCCGGACGTCGCCGACTCGCTCAAAGCCCCTGCTCCCGCCTGTCGAACCGCATGTCCTACTGCCCGTCGTGAACCCGGTGCGCCTCGTGAGCGCTCTGCACCTCGACCCCGTCGTACGCCGCCAGCGCCTCGCGGGCCGCCTGCCGGGCGCTGTCGGCCAGCTCGGGCGGCGAGACGATACGGCCGTCACGCCCCAGCCGTAGCGCCAGGCGCCGCAGCGACGCCGGGTCGGGGGTACGCAGGGTGATACGCAGACCGCCGTCCGCAAGCTCATCCGCGCTGTCGTGCGGGTAGTACTCGGCGACCCAGCGCCCGCCCGGACCGACCTCGACGACGACCTCCGGATCCTCCGCGGCGGGCTGCACCAGCCCCTCCGACAGGTCACGCAGCTCGATCTCCGGCGGCGCCGACGACTCGTTGAGGATCTTGATCTCGGCGACCCGGTCGAGCCGGAAGGTACGCCGCGCCTCGGAGCGCCGGCACCAGGCCTCGACGTAGGTGTGACCGACGCTGACCAGGCGGATCGGGTCGATCTCGCGCTCGGTGACCTCGTCACGGGCCGGCGAGTAGTAGCGGATCCACAGTCGGCGCCGCTCGGAGATCGCACGGTCGACGTCGGCGAAGACACCGCCCTCGGACTCGAAGGTCACCGACAGCCGGGAGCTGGCGCCGGCCGCCTCCCCGGACGCGGCCTCCACCTTGGCGGTCGCCCGCAGCAGCGCCTGCCGGTCGCTCTCGCGCAGCCCCGGCAGCGTGGACACGGCCCGGGCGGCCACCAGCAGCGCGGTCGCCTCGTCGGCGGCGATTCGCAGCGGCTCGGCGACGTCATCGGGGTTGTGCCACCAGATGCGCTCGCCGTCGGTGTCGATGTCGAGCAGGTCACCGCCGCGGAAGCTGGTGCCGCACATGGGCAGCACATCGAGGTCGGAGACCAGCTCGTCCTCGGAGATGCCGAAGGCGCGCGCGACGTCCTCGACACGGGCGCCGGGGCGCTCCCTCAGATACGTCACCAGGGAGAGCATCCGCCGGGTCTGGTCGATGGCGTTGACGGGCCGTACCGGTTTGCCTGCCACTGTCTCGCTCCGCTCCCCCTCAGCCCTTGGCCACGGCACGCAGCCGGTCCACCACGTCGGCCCGCAGCTCGGCCGGCTCCAGGACCACCACGTCCGGCCCGAACTCCACCAGCCAGGCATCCAGCCCGTGGCCGTACGGAATCTCCAACTCGTCCCAGCCGTCCCCGAGTTCCCGCACCGAGGTGGCCTTCGCCCGAAGGGGGTACCCGGCGCCCGTACGCAGCCGGATCAACGCGGAGCGGTCGGCGGTCTCCCCCGCCCAGCTCGCCACGGTCTCCCGCACGGTGACGACATCCGGGACCTCGGCCGTGAAACGGCCGGCGCGGCTGCGCACCTTGCCGGTGATCCGGGACAGCCGGAAGACGCGCTCGGCACCGCGGTCACGGTCCCAGCCCGCGAGATACCAGTGACCGCGCCAGCACTCCAGCGCCCACGGCTCGACATGCCGGGGCTCGGGGCGGGCGGCGGTGGCCTTGCGGTACTCGAAGACGACCGGGCGGCGATCACGGCACGCCAGCATCAGCGGCTCGAAGGCCGCCTCATGCACCGGAATACGGGGCTCCAGAGCGCCGTGCGCCTCGTACGGGTCGACGTCCTCCGGCATCCCGGCCGCGCGCAGCTTCTGCAGGGCGCCGCTGGCCGCGCCCGCGAGCCGGGCCTGCTGCCACACCTTGGCCGCCAGACCCAGGGCGGCGGCCTCCTCGGCGTCCAGGGTGATCGGCGGCAGACGGTTGCTGTCGCGGCGGGCCAGATAGCCGACCTCGCCGTCGAGGTTCTCCACGGTCTCGATGACCAGCCCGAGTTCGCGCAGATCGTCCTTGTCGCGCTCGAACATCCGGTTGAAGGAGTCGTCGGAGCCGGCTTCCAGATAGGCCTCGATGGACTCGCGCAGCTCGCGCTTGCTCAGCGGCCGCCGCGTCCCGAGCAGACACAGCGCCAGGTTCATGAGCCGCTCGGCCTTGGCAATGGCCATCGACGCCCTTCGCCTTCCCTATGGTGCTTACGGACGATGACCGTACCGCCCCGCAGTGGCGTGGCAAAAGCCGAGGGCCCATGCCCGGACAGGCATGGGCCCCAGGTAGTCGGGTCCGGTCGTACGCCGATCAGTCGTACGCCGTCACACGCGACGATCAGACACCGAGCAGGTCGACCACGAAGATCAGGGTCTCGCCGGGCTTGATCGCCGGGGTGGGGCTCTGGTTGCCGTAGGCGAGGTGGGCCGGAATGGTCAGCTGGCGGCGGCCGCCGACCTTCATGCCCTGCACGCCCTGGTCCCAGCCCTTGATGACGCGGCCGCCACCCAGCGGGAAGCGGAACGGCGTGCCACGGTTCCAGCTGGCGTCGAACTCCTCACCCGTGCTGAAAGCGACACCCACGTAGTGGACGGTGACGGTCTGGCCCGCCTGCGCAACCGCGCCGTCGCCCTCCCAGATGTCCTTGATCTCGAGGTCCGCCGGGGGCTCGCCGCCCGGGAAGTCGATCTCGGGCTTGTCGATGCTCACGTCTTACGCTCCATGCTTGTTGTGGAAAGGCAACGGCCCCAGTCTTTCATCACCTTCGGGGGCCTCACATCTTCGCCAGGATGTCCACCGTGAACACCAGCGTGGCTCCCTTGGCGATACCGCTGCCCTGCGGCGGGTTGTCGCCGTAGCCCAGGTCCGGCGGGATGACGATCAGCACCCGGCTGCCCACCTTCTTGCCGGTCAGCCCCTGCGACCAGCCCTTGACGACCTGCTGCAGCGAGAACGACACGAGCTGCTTGTTGGCGTACGTCGAGTCGAACTCCTTGCCGGTGGCCCACTGCACGCCCTTGTACTGCACCAGCACCGTGTTGTCCGCGCCGACCTCGTCGCCGTCGCCCTCGATCACGTAGTTGGCGACGAGCTTCTTCGGCGGGTCCGTCTTGGGGATCTCCAGGGACGGCGCCTTGCCGTCGGTGTTGGTGCCGGCCTTGGGCAGGTCGACGTTGTCCTGGGCGACCTCGCTGCCCTTGGCGGAGCTCTTGGTGTTGAACGTGTCCTGGATGTCGAGGACGAACACCAGCGTGTCGGTGCCCTTGACCCCGGCCTGCTCGTTGCCCTCCTTGCCATAGCCCCACGTCGGAGGAACGGCCAGCTGAACACGGCTGCCGACCTTCTTACCGGTCAGCCCGTACCGCCAGCCTTCGTAGATCTGGCCCTTGGCGAGCGGGACGAGCGCCGCCGTCTTGGCGTCGTAGGAGTTGGCGAAGACCTTCCCGGTGTTCCAGATCTGACCGAGGTAATGGGCCTGGAGGTAGTCGTTCTCGGCCACCACCTTGCCGCCGCCCGCGATGACCGTCTTCACCGCCAGATCCTTCGACGGCTCCCCGCTGCCCTTGGCGACCGTCGGCTTCTCACCGAACTTCGTGCCCGCGGTGATCGCGGGCAGCGGACCCTCCACGATCTTCGGCGACGGAGCGGCCGACGCCTCGGGAGTCGAGGGCGACGCACTGGCGTTCCCCTCGGCCGAGTCGGCCCCGTCGTCGTCGCCGCATCCGGCGAGCGTGACCAGTCCTGCGGGTACGGCGATGAGAAGTGAGCGTCGGCGCACGGTGGGGGCCTCGTAATCGTCGATCTTGTGGATGGCGTGCGCGCAACTCTACGGCGTGAGAAGGGCGCCGTACGGTAAACGTACGGCGCCCGTGTTGCGTTCCGAATTTGCCCCGGAACCCGATGCTCACACACCGGCTCACATACCGGCGATCAGTTTCTCCACCCGGTCGTCCACCGAACGGAACGGGTCCTTGCACAAGACCGTGCGCTGCGCCTGGTCGTTGAGCTTGAGATGGACCCAGTCCACGGTGAAGTCCCGACGCTGCTCCTGAGCCCTGCGGATGAAGTCACCGCGCAGCCGGGCCCGAGTGGTCTGCGGCGGAACCGACTTGCCCTCGAAGATCTTCAAGTCGTTGCAGATACGCGCGGCTTGACCCTTCTTCTCCAGCAGGTAGTACAGGCCACGACGGCGATGGATGTCGTGATAGGCGAGGTCTATCTGCGCGACCCGCGGATGCGACATGGTCATGTTGTGCTTGGCCCGGTACCGCTCGATGAGCTGGTACTTCATCACCCAGTCGATCTCGGTGCCGATCCGGTCGAGGTCCTCGGCCTCGATCGCGTCCAGCGTGCGGCCCCACAGCTCCAGGACCTGCTCCACGGTGCCGGTGCGGATGCCCCGGCGCTCGCAGAAGTCCACGGCCTTCTCGTAGTACTCGCGCTGCACCTCCAGCGCAGAGGCCTCCCGGCCGCTGGCCAGACGGACCTTGCGGCGGCCCGTGATGTCATGGCTGACCTCGCGAATCGCCCGGATCGGGTTCTCCAGGGTCAGGTCGCGCATCACCGTGCCCGCCTCGATCATGCGCAGCACCAGGTCGGTCGCGCCGACCTTGAGCAGCATGGTCGTCTCGGACATGTTCGAGTCGCCCACGATGACATGCAGGCGCCGGTAGCGCTCGGCATCCGCGTGCGGCTCATCACGCGTGTTGATGATCGGCCGGGAACGGGTCGTCGCCGAGGAGACGCCCTCCCAGATGTGCTCCGCCCGCTGACTGACGCAGTACACCGCGCCACGCGGAGTCTGCAGCACCTTGCCCGCACCGCACAGCAACTGGCGCGTGACAAGGAACGGGATGAGGATGTCCGCGAGCCGGGAGAACTCCCCGTGCCGGGCCACCAGATAGTTCTCGTGGCAGCCGTAGGAGTTGCCCGCCGAGTCGGTGTTGTTCTTGAAGAGGTAGACGTCGCCCGCGATTCCTTCCTCGTGCAGGCGTCGTTCGGCGTCCACCAGGAGTCCTTCGAGAATGCGCTCGCCTGCTTTGTCGTGGGTGACCAGTTCGGTCACGTTGTCACATTCGGGTGTCGCGTATTCCGGATGTGAACCCACGTCGAGATACAGGCGGGCACCGTTTCGCAGAAAGACATTGCTGCTGCGGCCCCATGACACGACACGGCGGAAGAGGTACCGCGCCACCTCGTCAGGCGACAGGCGGCGCTGTCCCCTGAACGTGCACGTGACGCCGTACTCGTTCTCCAGCCCGAAAATGCGGCGGTCCATGACTGAACATTACGCCCGATCCCCCGAGCTGAAACGGGGTTCGACAGCACGGTTTGGATCATTTTCCGATGAAGCCGCAACCACCGCACCCCTCACAGGAGCTGCGAGGACCCGCCCCGTGGCCAGCAGGACCAGCAACGACACGGCCCCAGCGGCACCCGGCACGGCAAACCCCCACAGCGCCCCGCCCGCCTCGACGACCGGCCCCGCCACACCCGTTCCGACCGACGCACCCACCGTGAACGTCGTCACCAGCCAGGAGAACGCCTCGGTGACCGTACCCCGCGGCGCATGCCGGTCGACCAGCACGAACGCACAGGCGATGCACGGCGCGAGAAACACCCCCGCCAGCACGGCCAGCAGAGTCATCGCGACCGCACCCGGCATCAGCATCAGCGGCAGGTAACACACCGCCAGAAGCGCCACCAGCAGCCGCAGTCGCCGCGCCGGCTCACCGCCCCACTGCCGCGCCCCGTACACCAGGCCACCGATCAGCGCACCCAGCCCGACACCCGCCATCAGCCAGCCGTACACCGCGTCACCACCATGGTCGTCCGCATACGAGACGGCCGCGACCGCGATGGAACCGAGCGCCATCCCGATGAACAGGAACGCGGCAAGCAACGCGAGCAGCCCCCGGGAACGCAACGCCCCCAGCCAGTGCGCCTCACGCGGCTCCGAACGCCACGCGCGCGAAGGCGGCGACACGACCACCGAGAGAGCACCCAGCACCCCGACCATGTTCAGCAGCAGCATCGCCGCCTGCGCCGACCACACCGACGCCCCCAACGTCAGCAGCAACGGTCCGACGGTGAACATGACTTCCTGCGCCACCGCGTCCATGGCATACGCCGCATGCACCTGATCCTCCCGGTGGAGGACCGACGACCACAGCGCCCGCAGACCACCCTCCAGAGGCGGCGTGAACAGCCCGGCGGCCGCCACCGCGGCGTACGCGAGCGGCAGCGGCCCGATCCCCACGAAGGCGAACCCGGCCATCGCCAGGGCCGAGGCGACCGCCGCGGGCAGCTGCACCCGCGGCTGGCCGTACAGGTCCACCAGCCGGCCCAGCACCGGCTGCCCCACGGCGTTCGCGACCCCGTACACGGCCGCCAGACCGCCGGCCAGGCTGTACGAGCCGCCTTCCTCCCGCACGAACAACACGATCGCGATCGCGGCGACGGCGTTCGGCAGCCGCCCCGTGAGCGTGCCGACCAGCAACCGGGCGGCATGCCTCGCCCTGAGGATCTCCACATATGCGCCGGTCATCAGCCGCGCCGCCCTCCACTGGCTCAAGTTTTACGTATAACGTCTGCCGTCATACGTACCATGAGCGCTGTTCACGAGTCCAGAAGGCAAACAGCGAGCCTCAGGGCCGAACCGCCCACAGGCGAACGCCCACGAGAAGGGAAGCAGGCGAACGGTGGCACACGGCAGCACCCGCCCCACCAGCCGAGACGTCGCCCAGGCCGCAGGAGTCTCCCAAGCCGCGGTCTCCCTCGTACTCGGCGACAAATGGCGCGGCCGCGTCTCCGAGACCACAGCCGAACGCGTCCGCACAGCCGCCCGCGACCTCGGCTACCGACCCAACCTCGCCGCCCGCAACCTCCGCCTCGGCCACACCCGAACCGTCCTCCTCGTCGTCCCCGCCCTCACGACCGAGTTCTTCGCCGGCGTCTACACCGGCGCCGCCCGCATCGCCGCCCAGAACGGCTTCGGCGTCGTCCTCTACCCCTCCCCCGAAGGCATCGGCCCCGCCCGCGACCCCTTCGCCTCCGCCCAAGCCGCCCTCGACGGCGTCATCGCCTCCTCCATGGCCGCCGACGCCCTCACCGCCATCCGCGGCGACCAGCTCCCCCTCGTCATGCTGGACAGCGACCCCACAGGCAGCCTCGGCGCCGCCACCGTCAACCTCGACATCACCGACGGCATCCGCCAAGTCTGCACCTCGCCGCCGACGTGCCCTCCTGGACCTTCGACGTCCGCGCGCGCGAACTCGCCGCACGCATCGGCGAAGTCCCCGGCACCTCACTGCTCACGATCCGCGCCCCCATCTCCATCGAAGGCGCCCGCACCGCAGCCGAAACCGCACTCTCCGCCAAGGGCCCCCGCCCCACCGCGATCGTCTGCGACGACGACAAACTCGCCGCCGGCGCCTACAAGGCCGCACGCCGCCTCGGCCTGCGCATCCCCGACGACATCTCCGTCACCGGCCTCGACGACCTCGCCCTCGCCACCGCCATCGACCCGGAACTCACCACCGTACGACTCGACGCCGAACTGTTCGGAGAACGCGGCATGCAAGCCCTCCTGGCCGTCCTCGAAGGCCGCGAGCCCGACGCCGGCGACATCCCGGTCCAGCTCGTCGTACGGGGCTCCACAGCGCCACCCAGCACGCCCTGAACGCCGCCCTCAACGCCCTGCGCCCCGGCCGAGCAGGCGGCCGGGGCACAGTACGGACGAAACGAAGGCGACGAGGGAGGTCGACGAGCGAGGTCGGCGCTACTCCTCGGAACCGCCGGAGTCCTCGGAGTCCTCCGCACCATCGGCGCTCTCGGCCTCGGTGGACGCTCCACCCACCTCCAGCAGCCGCGCCAGCTGACGACCGACAATGCGCTTGAACTTCCGCGACTGCGGACGCGTACGGTCCAGCACCGCGACTTCCAGACGCTCCGCCGGAATCTCCCGCTGCGTGCCATTCGACTCACGCGACAGCGCCTGGACCGCCAGCTTCAGAGCCTCGGCAAGGCTCATACCGTCCTGATGACGCTGATCCAGATAATTACTGATCAACTCGGCATTACCGCCGACCGCGACCGAGCCGTGCTCGTCCACGATCGAGCCGTCATGCGGCAACCGATAGATCTGGTCACCCTCCGGCGTCTCACCCACCTCGGCGACGACCAACTCCACCTCATACGGCTTCTCCGCCGCGGAAGAGAAGATCGTGCCCAGCGTCTGGGCGTACACATTGGCGAGACCACGAGCGGTCACGTCATCACGGTCATAGGTGTAACCACGAAGATCGGCATACCGCACACCACCGATCCGCAGATTCTCGTACTCGTTGTACTTACCGGCCGCCGCGAAGCCGATCCGGTCATAGATCTCGCTGAACTTGTGCAGCGCGCGGGACGGGTTCTCGCCAACGAAGACAATGCCATCGGCATACTGCAGCACGACCAGGCTGCGACCACGGGCGATGCCCTTACGGGCGTACTCCGCCCGATCGGCCATGGCCTGCTGGGGTGAGACATAGAACGGCGTCGACACCGGTTATCCGTCCCTTTCTGTCGAAGTCACAGGATCACCTTGATAAGACCGACCGCCGCCTACAGCAGCGCGGCCCGCGGGCCGTCGGGCTGCTCCAGACGCCGCTCCAGAATGGAACGGGCGATCTCGGACGACTCCTCATCGCCGAGCCGGCGGAAACCGTCCTCGGTGATCACGGTGACGATCGGGTAGATCCGGCGGGCGACATCGGGACCACCGGTCGCCGAGTCGTCGTCAGCTGCGTCATACAGGGCCTGCACCACGAGCGTCGTGGCCTCGGCCTCGCTCAAATCAGCACGGTAGAGCTTCTTCATGGCACCACGGGCGAAGATCGACCCCGAACCGGTCGCGGCGTAACCCTGCTCCTCGGAAC
Organism: Streptomyces sp. SD31; assembly: GCF_052068475.1. Classification (NCBI taxonomy): domain Bacteria; kingdom Bacillati; phylum Actinomycetota; class Actinomycetes; order Kitasatosporales; family Streptomycetaceae; genus Streptomyces; species Streptomyces sp. SD31. Next base: position 332,464 of record NZ_JBQHCX010000003.1, read on the forward strand.
GACCACCGGTCACGTCGTACGAGAAGATCCGCCCCTTCCCCCGGTCGACGTCGTACCCCGCGAAGAGCGGCACGACCGCCAGCCCCTGCATCGCCATCCCCAGGTTCGACCGGATCATCGTCGACAACCGGTTCGCCTTACCCTCCAGCGACAGCTGCGCACCCTCGACCTTCTCGAAGTGCTCCAGCTCCAACTGGAAGAGCTTGACCATCTCGACAGCCAGACCGGCCGTACCGGCGATACCGACGGCCGAGTACTCGTCCGCCGGGAAGACCTTCTCGATGTCACGCTGGGCGATGACGTTGCCCATGGTGGCGCGACGGTCACCGGCCAGCACGACACCGCCGGGGAACGTCACGCCAACGATGGTCGTCCCGTGCGGCGCCTCGATCACGCCCTGCGTGGGCGGGAGTTGACGGTTGCCGGGCAGCATCTCCGGCTGGTGCTCCGAGAGAAAGTCCATGAACGAGGACGACCCAGGCGTCAGGAAGGCAGCTGGTAGACGCCCGGTGCTACGAGTGTTGGCTTCCACGCGATTCCTTCCACGTAAGCAGCAGCCCGCCTTATGACGTCGGGCCGATCCTTGAACTGCCCCAGTGCGGCGTTGCAGCTGAAGCACAGTACGCCACGGACCCTACCCGTCTCGTGGCAGTGATCCACATGCTCGGGCAGAGCCGCCAAACATATGCAGCAGACGCCCCCTTGAGAGGCCACCAAGTCATCGCGCTCGGCTTCGGTGATGCCGTACTGCCGCTTCAGGCGGTCCTGCCGACCTTGGATGGCGCGACACGCCTTGCAGCGCGTCGACAAGCCGTCCGACGCAGAGGAGTTGCGATGCCACTCGCTGTGCGGCTTCACCTCTCCGCATGCCCGGCAGAGCTTGTGCCCCGCCGGGACGTCTACCTTCTCCCGCACCGACTTCCCCAGGCCCTCCTGGCGCTGCCGGTAGCGCGCGGCGCTGTATTCCGCCACGCACTCCCGGCAACGCACCTGGAGGCCATCACGCCGATTCCTGTCCCGCGCGAAGGCAGCGAGAGGCAGGTACCGCTTGCAGCCCGTGCATTCCTTGGCGTTCGGCTCCGCAGCCACTCGAATCCCCCGCAACCTTCACTTCGAAGGCAAAGTGGCCAACTTGCCTTTACTCGCCACCTTTTTGCACGAAGCTTCGCACGAAATCCTCGGCGTTCTCCTCAAGTACGTCGTCAATCTCGTCCAGAACCGAGTCGACGTCATCGCTCAGCTTCTCCTGCCGCTCCTTGAGATCCTCGGAAGCCTGCGTCTCCGCCGCCTGCTCCTCGACCTCCTCAGTGGAACGCGTGGCCTTCTGCTGTCCGCCGCCGGTGTCCTTGGTTGCCATATCCCTCACCCCGCTCAGTTCGCCCGACATGGTCGACAGGTCGGCTTTCCTGCCGATCGGTGATGATCAGACCCTACAAGCCGGGTCTGACATCGGCCCCGCAGTTTCTCCAACGTACGGGGGCCATCTCGATGATTCCCGGACGCCGGGTTTTCCACCCTGCCCAGCCGACGTCCGGTCGACACCGCCCGAGTACCCTCAGTTGCCTGACAGGACCCTGACCAGGTCTTCCGCGGTGCGGCAGCGGTCCAGGAGCTCCTTGACGTGATTTCGCGTTCCGCGAAGCGGTTCGAGGGTTGGAACGCGCTGGAGGGAGTCCCGGCCGGGCAGGTCGAAGATCACCGAGTCCCAGGAGGCCGCGGCGACGTCGTCGGCGTACTGCTCCAGGCAGCGTCCGCGGAAGTACGCGCGTGTGTCCTCCGGCGGCTTGGCCTTGGCCCTCTCGACGTCCGTCTCGTCCAGGAGGCGCTTCATGCGTCCCCGGGCCGCGAGGCGGTTGTAGAGGCCCTTCTCGGGGCGTACGTCGGCGTACTGGAGGTCCAGGAGGTGGAGCTTCGCGGCGTCCCAGTCGAGGTCGTCGCGGCGGCGGTAGCCCTCCATGAGCTCTCGTTTGGCGACCCAGTCCAGTTCGCCGGCCAGACTCATCGGGTCCCGTTCCAGGCGGTTCAGGGTGTCTTCCCAGCGGGACAGGACGTCCTTGGTCTGTTCGTCCGCGTCCGCGCCGAAGCGCTCCTCCACGTACTTTCGCGAGAGCTCGTAGTACTCCATCTGGAGCTGGACCGCCGTCAGGGTGCGCCCACTACGCAGTGTGATCAGGCGCGTGAGGGACGGGTCGTGCGAGACCTGGTGGAGGGTGCGTACGGGCTGGTCGACGGCCAGGTCGACGGCGATGAAGCTGTCCTCGATCATCGACAGGACGAGGGCGGTGGTGCCCAGCTTCAGGTACGTCGAGATCTCGGAGAGGTTGGCGTCGCCGATGATCACGTGCAGGCGGCGGTATTTCTCGGCGTCGGCGTGTGGCTCGTCCCGGGTGTTGATGATGGGGCGCTTGAGGGTCGTCTCAAGGCCCACCTCGACCTCGAAGTAGTCCGCGCGCTGGCTGAGCTGGAAGCCGTGTTCGTGGCCGTCCTGGCCGATGCCGACGCGGCCTGCTCCGGTGACGACCTGGCGGGAGACGAAGAAGGGCGTGAGGTGGCGCACGATGTCGGAGAAGGGGGTTTCCCGCTTCATCAGGTAGTTCTCGTGCGTGCCGTAGGAGGCGCCCTTGTTGTCGGTGTTGTTCTTGTAGAGGTGGATGGGCTGGGCGCCGGGGAGCTGGGCGGCGCGTTCGGCGGCTTCGGCCATGATGCGTTCGCCGGCCTTGTCCCAGAGGACGGCGTCGCGTGGGTTGGTGACCTCGGGTGCGCTGTATTCGGGGTGGGCGTGGTCGACGTAGAGTCGCGCGCCGTTGGTGAGGATGACGTTGGCGAGGCCGATGTCCTCGTCGGTGAGCTGGCTGGAGTCGGCGGCCTCGCGGGCGAGGTCGAAGCCTCGCGCGTCGCGCAGCGGGTTCTCCTCCTCGAAGTCCCAGCGGGCCCGGCGGGCCCGGTGCATCGCCGCCGCGTAGGCGTTGACGATCTGGGATGAGGTGAGCATGGCATTGGCGTTGGGGTGGCCGGGGACGGAGATCCCGTACTCCGTCTCGATGCCCATTACTCGCCGTACGGTCATGCGGCCCTCCTTGCCCGGCGGCGCCCTCGGTCGTGGGCGTCGCGCAGATACCGCTGGCGCTCGGTTGCGTGTGCGGTGCCCGTCCCCGCACTGCGCGACTCGGCGGTATGGAAGAGCCTAGAGCGCCTCTGCGCTGGTGGGGAGATCATTTGCGTCATTGCCTTGCACGCCTCGTGTTCCGGTCGTGGCCTGGAAAGCAGTGGGCTGCGGGTACCCGGTGAGGGCACCCGCAGCCGCCCTGCCTTTTACAGGTACTGACCGGTGTTTGCCACCGTGTCGATGGAGCGTCCGGTGTCTGCGCCCTGCTTTCCGGTGATGAGGGTGCGGATGTAGACGATCCGTTCGCCCTTCTTTCCGGAGATGCGGGCCCAGTCGTCCGGGTTGGTGGTGTTGGGCAGGTCCTCGTTCTCCTTGAACTCGTCCACGCATGCCTGGAGGAGGTGGGCGACGCGGAGGCCCTTTTGGTTGTGTTCGAGGAAGTCCTTGATCGCCATTTTCTTGGCGCGGCCCACGATGTTTTCGATCATGGCGCCGGAGTTGAAGTCCTTGAAGTAGAGGACTTCCTTGTCGCCGTTGGCGTAGGTGACTTCCAGGAAGCGGTTTTCCTCGGATTCTGCGTACATTTGCTCGACGGCGGTCTGGATCATGCTCTGGACCGTGGTCGACTTGTCACCGCTGTGCTCGCCGACGTCCTCGGGGTGGAGCGGGAGGCGCTCGGTGAGGTACTTGCCGAAGATGTCCTTGGCGGCTTCGGCGTCGGGCCGCTCGATCTTGATTTTCACGTCGAGGCGGCCGGGGCGCAGGATGGCGGGGTCGATCATGTCCTCGCGGTTGGAGGCGCCGATGACGACCACGTTCTGCAGGCCTTCCACACCGTCGATCTCGGCGAGCAGCTGGGGGACGATGGTGTTTTCCACGTCTGAGCTGACGCCGGATCCACGGGTGCGGAAGAGGGATTCCATCTCGTCGAAGAAGACGATGACGGGAGTGCCCTCGCTGGCCTTCTCGCGGGCTCGCTGGAAGACGAGGCGGATCTGTCGTTCGGTTTCGCCGACGTATTTGTTGAGGAGCTCGGGTCCCTTGATGTTGAGGAAGAAGCTCTTGCCTTGGGCTTGGCCGGTGACTTCGGCGACCTTCTTGGCCAGCGAGTTGGCGACGGCCTTGGCAATGAGTGTCTTGCCGCATCCGGGGGGTCCGTACAGGAGGACGCCCTTGGGTGGGCGTAGTTCGTGCTCCTTGAACAGGTCGGGGTAGAGGTACGGGAGCTCGACTGCGTCGCGGATCATTTCGATCTGGTTGCCCAGGCCGCCGATCTGCTCGTAGCCGATGTCGGGTACTTCTTCGAGGACGAGTTCCTCGACCTCGCTCTTCGGCACGACCTCGTAGACGTAGCCGGAGCGGGGTTCGAGCAGGAGGGCGTCGCCGGGACGGATGGTGACGTCCAGCAGCGGCTCGGCGAGCCGTACCACCCGTTCCTCGTCGGTGTGCCCGACCACGAGGGCGCGTTCGCCGTCCTCGAGGATCTCCTTGAGGGTGACGATGTCGCCGACGCTCTCGTACTCCATGGCTTCGACCACGTTGAGTGCTTCGTTGAGCATCAGCTCCTGGCCGCGCCTGAGGTCGTCGAGTTCGACGCTCGGGCTGACGTTCACGCGGAGTTTGCGGCCTCCGGTGAAGATGTCGGCGGTGCCGTCGTCGTTGGCTTGCAGGAAGACACCGAAGCCGGCCGGTGGCTGTGCGAGCCGGTCGACTTCTTCCTTGAGGGCCACGATCTGGTCGCGGGCCTCACGGAGCGTGTTGGCAAGTCGCTCGTTCTGTGCGGAGACGCCGGCCAGGTTGGTCTGCAGCTCGACGATCCGCTCTTCGAGAATCCTCGTGTGTCGCGGAGAGTCGGCGAGCTTGCGTCGCAGGACGGCGATCTCCTGCTCAAGGTAGGCAATCTGCCCGGCCGGGTCGTCGGACCCGCGTCCCGGGCGGATGCCGCGGTTCATGTCGTCGTCGTGGGCTGCCACGGTCCTCACCTCCTCCAAGGGGAGCTGGACGCTTCCAGACCCTACCTGGGTGGGTGTCGATTGAAACCCCTAGATCACAAAGACTGTCGAGGTGTGTCCGATCTTCACCCTTGCGCTCTCCCTCACGCCAGGGGAATACCCACCGAACATGATTGGAAAGCCGCCGGAGGTAGGGTCGAAGCGTTCAACACCCGTCAGAGCTGGCCGGATTCCCGTGCGGCTCGGCGTAGCAAACGGCAGGAGAGATGAGCGTGGAGCAGGCGGCCGGGGTCGACGGTGAGGCGCTGGAGGTCTGGATCGACCAGGATCTCTGTACCGGTGACGGCATCTGCGCCCAGTACGCGCCCGAGGTGTTCGAGCTGGACATCGATGGTCTGGCTTATGTGAAGGGCGGTGAGGACGAGCTGTTGCAGGCCAAGGGGGCCACAACGCCGGTGCCGTTGCCGCTTCTCACGGATGTGGTGGACTCGGCGAAGGAGTGTCCGGGCGACTGCATCCATGTGCGTCGCATTTCGGACAAGGTCGAGGTATACGGTCCGGACGCGGAGTGACCTTGCGCATACGGGGTGTTACGACTGTCTGATTTCTCACACGCGCTGGTGGCGTGGGTCAGACGCTGTGGGCGCCGGCGGGTGTCGAGCGGACGAACGCGCCGTTCTTCCACTGCCACTTCGCGCTCTTCTTCACGTCGGGGCAGCAGCGCGGTACGTCGGTCGACGAGTAGCCGAGCAGGTCGGTGACGACGGCTCCGTCGCGGACGGCGACGTCACTGACGGTGATGCTGTCCTTCGGGTCGACGAGGGTCGCGATGAGGCGGGGCGTGGCGGTTTGGGTGGCCTGGGTGAGGACGTAGAGACCGTCGGGCGGGGTTCCCATGGGTGAGTCGCAGTGGACGACGGCCACGGTTTCGGGGCTGCCGTCGCCGTCCAGGTCTCCGGTGGCCTTTTTGACCACGACGGCCTTCACCGGCCCGCATTCGAGCGGGAAGTCGACGCGCGCGGGGTCGGGCGGTGTGGTGGCCGCGGGGGCGTTCTTCGCGTCCGGTCCGGCTGTCTGGGCCGCCGTCGCCGAGTTGGGTTGCAGGACCGAGGAGAGGGCTACGACACCGGCGAGGGCTGTGGCGGTGGCGAGCCAGTGGATCGGCCGGGTGTGGGTGTGTGCCAGTTCCGGGACGGCGGATTGCTGCACTAGGAGCGTCTCCTGTGAGGGCTGTGCCGGTGGGGGTGGCCAGAATGGTGCCACACGTCACAGTCGGCGGGAACGGCGGGGTGTGGAGTTCCGGTGCCGGATGGCCGGTGGTTGGGGGTGCGGAGGGGGCGTGCGGGTGTCGTGCGACGTTCGGATTGTCGGTTGTTTGTGGTGCGGCAACGCAAAGGCGCTGTGGTCGAGTTCCAGGGGTGTTCCGGGAACTCGACCACAGCGCTTGTACGTTGAATGCGGCACGGGGCCGCCTCAGCGGCCGGCGCCGCCGTCGGCGTTGGGGCCTTCGTAGTCCTCGCCGTAGGCGCCCTTGGCGGGGCGGCGGCGGCGCATGGGGGGCTCGACGCCGTCGGCGAGGCGGCGGGCGGTGAGCAGGAAGCCGGTGTGGCCGATCATGCGGTGGTCGGGGCGGACGGCGAGGCCCTCGATGTGCCAGTTGCGGATCATCGTCTCCCAGGCGGTCGGCTCGTTGAAGCAGCCGATCTCGCGGATGGACTCGACGGTCCGGGCGAGCTGGGTGGTGGTGGCGACGTAGCAGCAGACGATGCCGCCGGGGACGAGTGCCTTGGAGACGGCCTCCAGGCACTCCCAGGGGGCGAGCATGTCGAGGATGACGCGGTCGACGTCCGTGTCGGACAGGTTGTCCTGGAGGTCGCCGACGGTGAGCTGCCAGGCGGGGTGGGGGCCGCCGAAGTAGCGCTCCACGTTCTGCCGGGCGATGTCGGCGAAGTCTTCGCGGCGCTCGTAGGAGTGCAGCATGCCCTGGTCGCCGATGGCGCGCAGCAGGAAGCTGCTGAGCGAGCCGGAGCCGACGCCGGCCTCGACGACGCGGGCGCCGGGGAAGATGTCGGCGAAGGCGAGGATCTGCCCCGCGTCCTTGGGGTAGACGACGGCTGCCCCGCGGGGCATGGACAGGACGTAGTCGGGGAGCAGGGGGCGCAGCGCGAGGTAGGCGACGTTCCCGGTGGTGCGGACAACGCTGCCCTCGGGAGCACCGATCAGTTCGTCGTGCGGGAAGGAACCCTTGTGGGTGTGGAAGTTCTTCCCGGCTTCGAGCGTGAACGTGTAGTGGCGGCCCTTGGGGTCGGTCAGCTGAACCTGGTCCCCGACCTTGAAGGGCCCGCGCCTGCGGGCGGCACCGGTCGGTTCGGACATGTGAACAGCCTACCGGGGTTTGTGGGGGTCGCCGACCACGGGGAAGCCGGAGCACCGCTCCAGGAGAGCGGGGGTCAGCTGGGCCTGGCCATGGCCTTCACGAAGGCGCGTTCCACGTCCGCCGCGGACAGGACGCCGTAGATCTCGCCGGTTTCTTCGACGACGAGGTATTCGGTGGCCGGGGTCTCCCGGAGGGCGTCGAGGAGTTCCTCTCCGGCCAGCTCGGCGGAGACGCGCATGCCGTCGGTCAGGTCCTGGGCGAGGCCGCTGACGGCGACCCAGGGGCGGCGGTGTTCGGGGACGCCGGCGATGGCGGCCTCGCGGACGAGGGAGAGGGGGTGGCCGTCGGCGTCGACGACGACGAGGGCGCGGGCGCCGGCGGCGTTGGCGCGGCGCAGGGCCTCGGAGAGGGGGGTGTCGGTCTCGACGGGGACGGCGCGGCGGGTGAGGGTGCGGGCGCGCAGTTCGGGGAGGTGCTCGCGCAGGCGGGCCATGCGCAGGCTGTTGCCGGCGCCGGTCCAGATGATCGCGGCGAGGATGGCGGCCAGCAGGGCGTCCATGACGGTGTCCATGCCGACGTTGTCGACGGCGTCGGAGCCGAGGGCGCCGGACTGGGTGAGCAGGGGGAGCCCGACGAGGACGGCGACGGCGAGGGCGCGGCCGATCCAGGCGGCGGCGATGGTGCCGGCCATCGGCTTGCCGGTGATCTTCCAGACGATGGCGCGGAGCATGCGGCCGCCGTCGAGGGGCAGGCCGGGGAGCAGGTTGAAGGCGGCGACGATGAGGTTGGAGACCATGAGGCCGGCCAGCAGGACGCCGGGTACGGTGCCGGGTTCGACGGTCTGCATGGCGGCGTAGAAGACGCCGGCGAGGACGAGGGAGAGCAGCGGGCCGACGAAGGCGAGCCAGAATTCCCGTCCGGGTGTCTCGGCTTCCTTCTCGATCTCGGAGACGCCGCCGAAGAACTGCAGCCGGATGCGGCGGACGGGGAGTTTGAAGCGGAGGGCGGCGACGGTGTGGGCGAGTTCGTGGACGAGGACGGAGGCGTAGAAGGCGACGGCGAAGAAGAGGGAGACGAGGTAGCGGGCGGCGCCGAGTTCGGGCAGTACGCGGTCGAGCTGTCCGCCGAACACCCAGGTGATGAGGGCGGCGACGAGGAACCAGCTGGGCGCGACGTAGACGGGCACGCCGAACGGCCGTCCCATGAGCAGGCCGCCTCGGGGTTCCTTGGGGCGCTGGGGCGGGCGGGGCTTGCCCGCGTCGGGGGCCGGGGCCGGCGGGCGGGTGGCGCTGTGGCTGTCGGTTTCGTTCGCGCTCGGGTGGTCGGCTTGGTTCGTGGCCCCTGCGCTGGAGGCGTCCTCCACGGCGGGGCCGCCCGCGGCCTGTCGGGGTGCGGAGTCGGCCGGGAGCTCTTGCGCCGGTGGGTGCCCCTCAGGGGCGTTCCCGCTGTTCCCGGCGTGCTCGCTGTCGCCGTTCTCGCTGTCGCCCTCGCCGCTCGGGTCGTCCGCGTCCGGTGAGCGGCCCGGGGTGTCGTCCTGCGGGCGGTTCTCGGCGCGGGGCGGTGGCTGGGTGGCTTCGTGCTCGGTGTCGTCCCGGTCGGTGTCCAAGGGCTGTGCGCCGGTGGACTGCTCGGTGTTCGGGGCCGGGTCGGGGCGTGTGGGGTCGGTGGCCGGGGTCATACGGTCTGCTCGGCGCTCGGTCGACTCGCCGGTGCCGGACCGCGGCTGCCCGCTCCCGCCGCTCTCGTCCACGGTGTCCCCTCGTTCGAAGCGTCTTCCGCGCCTGCCGGGCGGATGGGTCTCGGGTCGATGGTATGCGGCCGTGGTGACGCCCTTCGCCCCGGCACCCCTCAGTTTCCCCTGCCGACGCGGGTGTGACGGCGGTGGCTGGGTCACTGTCAGTGGCGGGCCGTAAGGTCTGTGGGCATGGAGACGAGCACGGAGGGTGCCGCGGCGGACTGCGGCAGTGACGTCGCGCCCGTGACAGGGGCCGTGGCGGACGGGTACCCGGCGGGGGCGGAAGCGTGCCCGGCGGGGGCGGACAGTGTGGTGGCGACGGGCGATGCGGGTGAGGGCGCGGCCCCTGCGGTCGGCGTGGCCGCGCGTCCGGCCATACCGCCGGCCTCGCTGTCGCCGTCCCGTGCCAGTGACTTCATGCAGTGCCCGCTGCTGTACCGGTTCCGGGTGATCGACCGGCTGCCCGAGAAGCCGAGCGCGGCGGCGACCAAGGGCACCCTCGTGCACGCGGTGCTGGAGCGGCTCTTCGACGCTCCGGCCGCCGAGCGGACCGCCCCGCGTGCCAGGTCACTCGTTCCGGGCCAGTGGGACCGGCTGCGCGAGAGCAGGCCGGAGGTGGTGGAGCTGTTCGAGGACGATCCCGAGGGTGAGCGGCTGGCGACGTGGCTCGGTGAGGCGGAGCAGCTCGTGGAGCGCTGGTTCAGCCTGGAGGATCCGACGCGGCTGGAGCCCGCCGAGCGTGAGCTGTTCGTCGAGGCCGAGCTGGACTCGGGGCTGCGGTTGCGCGGGATCATCGACCGTGTCGATGTGGCGGCCACGGGCGAGGTGCGGATCGTCGACTACAAGACCGGCAAGGCGCCCCGGCCCGAGTACGCCGAGGGTGCGCTGTTCCAGATGAAGTTCTACGCGCTCGTGGTGTGGCGGCTGAAGAACGTGATCCCCCGCCGGCTTCAGCTCGTCTATCTCGGCAGTGGTGACGTGGTGACGTACGACCCCGTCCTTGCCGACCTGGAGCGGGTCGAGCGCAAGCTGCTGGCGCTGTGGGAGGCGATCCGGCAGGCCACGGAGACCGGCGTCTGGCGTCCTCGGCCCACGAAGCTGTGCGGCTGGTGCGATCACCAGGCCCACTGCCCGGAGTTCGGCGGCACTCCCCCGCCGTATCCGTTGCCGGTGACAGTGGCCGAGCCGGGTTCGGCCGGGGGTCCGGGGGGTGTCTCCGGGGAGACGCAGTCGTTGCCGGTCAGGGCGGGCGAGTCCGGTGGCGGCCCGCAGGGCAGAATGGGGCCGGACTAGCGAAGGAGACTTACGTGGCCATCCGCGTCCTACTGGTCGACGACCAGCCGCTGCTGCGTACCGGCTTCCGGATGATCCTGGAAGCGGAGCAGGACCTCGCGGTCGTGGGCGAGGCCGGTGACGGCCTCCAAGCTCTCGACCAGGTGCGGGCCCTGCAGCCCGACGTGGTGCTGATGGACATCCGCATGCCTCGCATGGACGGTGTCGAGGCGACCCGGCAGATCACCGGGCCCGGGCGGGACGGCCCGGCGAAGGTGCTGGTGCTGACGACCTTCGATCTCGACGAGTACGTGGTGGAGGCGCTGAAGGCGGGTGCCAGCGGCTTTCTGCTGAAGGATGCCCCGGCCAATGAGCTGGTGCAGGCGATCCGTGTGGTCGCCGCCGGTGAGGCGATGCTTGCGCCGAGCATCACGCGCCGGCTGCTGGACAAGTACGCCACGCATCTCCCGTCGGGCGACGAGCCGGTTCCGGACACCCTGCACACGCTCACCGACCGCGAGGTGGAGGTGCTGAAGCTGGTGGCGCGGGGCCTGTCCAACGCGGAGATCGCCGCCGATCTGTTCGTCAGCGAGACCACCGTGAAGACACACGTCGGCCATGTGCTCACCAAGCTGGGTCTGCGTGACCGGGTGCAGGCCGCGGTGTACGCGTACGAGAGCGGGCTGGTGCGCCCCGGCGCCCAGTAGGAGCTCGCGTTACGGCGAAGAGGGCGCCCCTTCTCGAGACCTTTCTCGAGAAGGGGCGCCCTCTGTGCGTGTACGGCGGTCACGGCCGTCCGTCAGGCCTTGCTGAGCTCCCAGAAGCGGAAGACGGTGGAGGCGTCGAGGCAGTACTCCAGGCCGTAGACGTCGTCGTGGACGACCGCGTACTGCTTGGCCTGCCAGATCGGGAGGACGGGGAGTTCCTTGGCCACGATGTCCTGGAGCTGGTCGAACTCGTCGTCGGTCGCGGAGCGGTCGCTCTCGGCGGCGGTGCGCGGGATGAGCGTGCCGGTGATCGAGCGGTTGTTGTAGTTGTTGCTCAGCACGTTGCCCTTGCCGAAGAAGGGGGCCGTGAAGTTGTCGGCGTCCGGGTAGTCCGGGATCCAGCCCTTCACGTAGACGCCGTACTTGCCGGCGGCTATGTCCTTCTCGTACTGGTCGAAGGCGACGGACTGTACGTCGGCGTCGAACAGGCCGCTGTCGTTGAGCTGTTGGGCGATCGCCTTCAACTCCTGGTCGGTGGCGGGGCCGTAGCGCGAGGGGGTGGACCACAGGGTCAGCTTGACCTTGCCGGTGATGCCGTCGCTCTGCAGCGCGGCGGCGGCCTTGGTCTTGGAGGGGCGGGCGCCGTAGGTGTCGAAGAAGGCCGTGTTGTGGCCGCCGATACCGGCCGGGATGATCGAGTACAGCGGGCTCGCCGTGCCCTGGTAGACGTCCTTGATGAGGGCGTCGCGGTCGATGAGGTAGGCGATGGCCTTGCGGACGCCGAGCTTTCCGGCGACCGGGTCGTCCATGTTGAAGACCAGGTGCTGGACCTCGGCGCTGCTGCCCTCGACGACCTCGACTCCGGAGTCGCCGCCGGACTTCTCGATGTCGGCGATGCCGCCCGCGGTGAGGCCTCGGTAGGCGATGTCGACCTCGTCTGCGAGGAGGGCCTTCTTCAGGGCGTCCTGGTCGCCGTGGAAGAACTTCAGCGTGACGCCGTCGTTCTGGACCTCGGCGGTGCCCTTGTAGTTCTCGTTGACGGAGAAGACGGCTTCGTCGTCGTCGAACGTGTCCAGCTTGTACGGGCCGGAGCCGACCGCGTCGCCGTCCTTGCGCAGGCCGTCCGCGTCGTACTGCTCCTCGTCGACGATGGAGCCGGCACCGGAGGCGATCTTGCTGGGGAAGGTGGCGTCGGGTGTGTTGAGCCGGAAGACGACGGTCTCGTCGTCCGGTGTCTCGACCTTGTCGAGGGTGGGGAACATGACGGCGGGGCCGTCGGGGTCGTTGATCTTCAGCATGCGGTCGAAGGAGAACTTGACGTCCTCGGAGGTGAGGGCGTCACCGTTGCTGAACTTCAGTCCGTCCCGCAGCGTGCACTTGTAGACCTTGGCCTCGGTGTCGGAGAAGGAGCACTGCTCGGCGGCCTCGGGCTGCGGTTCGGTGGCGCCCTTGGGGAAGCTGAGCAGTGACTGGAAGACGTTGTTGAACAACAGCCAGGAGCCGGGGTCGTAGCCGGAGGCGGGGTCGGTGGCCAGGACGTCGTCCGACATCCCCATGACCACCGAGGTTCCGGTCCCCCCGGTGTCCCCCGTTTCGGTTCCGCAGCCGGTCAGCAGGCCGGAGGCCAGCCCTGCCACGACGGGCAGGACCGGCCACTGGTTACGCATGTTCACGTACGAGTGCCTTGTCGTCGGTTGTGAGAAGCCCGGGCCGCATCCTGGTCCCGGGCCCGACCCGGCGCCCTGGTCCTGGGCGCCGGGCACGGGGAGACGTCAGCCGCTCACGCCACGGCCGAGCTCCCACAGCTGGAGGGTCGAGGAGGAGTTGAGCGCATACGCCGTGCCGGTGACGTCGTCGCCCGCGGCGACGTACTGCTTGCCCTGCCACAGCGGGAGGACGGGCACGTCATGGGCGACGATGTCCTGAATGTCCGTCAGGCTGCCGGCGGCGGACAGCCGGTCGGCCGCGCGGCGGGACTCCGGGATGAGGGTGTTGCGGATCGTGCTGTTGGCGTACGGCGAGCCGAGGAAGTTGTCCTTGTCGAGGAACGGCGCGAGGTAGTTGTCGGCGTCCGGGAAGTCCGGGAACCAGCCCATGCCGTAGACCTCGTACTCGCCCTTCTGCTCGGCGGGGCGGAACGTCGCCCAGGGGGTGCCCTGGATGTCGGCGTCGAACAGGCCGCTGTCGTTGAGCTGCTTCTGCAGCAGCTCGAACTCCTTCTTGGTGGCCGGGCCGTAGTGGTCGGTGGTGTAGTGCAGGGTCAGCTTCACCGGGGTGGTGACGCCCGCCTTCTCCAGCAGCGCCTTGGCCTTGCTCACGCTCGGGTCGCCGTACTTGTTGAAGAACGCGTTGGAGTGGCCGGTGATGCTGGCGGGGACCAGCGAGTACAGCGGTTCGGCCTGGGAGCCGTAGACCTTGGAGACGAGTTCGCCGCGGTCGATGATCTGGGCCATCGCCTGGCGGACGGCCTTGCTGCGTACGGTCGGGTCGTTGGTGTTGAAGGCCAGGTAGCGGATTTCCAGACCGGACATGTCGACGAGGTCGACGCTGTCGTCGGAGTCGGACGACAGCTTCTGGATCTGCTCGGGCGACATGGTGCGGGTCATCAGGTCGATGTCGCCGTTGGCGAGGGCGGTGCCCATCTCGTCGGCGTCCGCGAAGTTGCGCAGTTCGACCTTGTCGTTGTTCACCTTCAGACTCCCCTTGTAGTCGGGGTTCTTGGTGAACACGGCGGAGACCAGCTCGTCGTTGTTGACCTCGGCCTTGAGGGTGTACGGACCGGAGCCGTCGACCTCGAAGCCGTCGCGCAGCTTGTCCTTGGCATAGCTGTCCGGGTCGACGATGCCGGCGACCGGGGTGGACAGCTTGAAGGGGAAGGTGGCGTCGGCGGTCTTGAGGTGGAAGATCACCTCGCGGTCGCCCTGGGTCTCGACGGTGTCGATGGTGGACAGCAGCGCGAAGACGCCGCTGTCGGCCTTGAGGGAACGGGCGCGGTCGATGGAGTACTTCACGTCTTCCGCGGTGACGGCGTCGCCGTTGGCGAACTTCAGACCCTCGCGCAGCTTGCAGGCGTAGCGCTCGTTGCCGCTGTCGGTGAAGGCGCAGCTCTCGGCGGCCTCGGGCACCGGGTCGCCCTCGCCGCGCGGCTGGATCATCAGGGTCTGCACGGTCTGGCGCAGGATGTTCCAGGTGCCGACGTCGTAGGCGAAGGCGGGGTCGAGCGGGGCGGGAGCCTGCTTCGAGGCAGTGAACGCGTCCGTGGTGCCGACGACGATCGCGTCGCCTCCGTCACTGCCGCTGTCGGTTCCGCCACAGGCGGCGAGAACCGGCGCGAGCAGGCCGATGACGGCCGGCAGCACCAAAGTTTTGCGGTTCATGCTCGGGTTTCTCCAGCTGTCGACTCCGTGTACCCGGCATGCAGGGGTGGTGCGGCGGATCACGGGGGAAGTGCGATGTTCTCGCGACGAGGTTAGTCCGCGCCCGAAGGAGGGTTCGCCGCCACCGGAGTTGGGACTCCATCACGCTGTGGAACCGGTCGCGGACGCACCGAGAACCTTTCACCGGAAGGATTCGTGCACTGATCCATCAATCAGGACACAAGGGTGCGCTGGAAGCCCTCGACAGAGGGCGTGCGGCACACGGCAGGGTGCCCGTCGACCCGTTCATGAGTGGTGAACGTCACAAACTGAACAGTCTTGGTGCCCCCTGGAATTCAGCCATCGGGCTGCATTCGAATTACTTCACGGAATTCCCGCGCTATCGATGTTGCACGCTGGGTGAACACCGGATCTTTTTCTGTTGTCAGGCCGCCATCAGACCGCGCAGAAATGCCAGATCGACCTCTTCGAGGGAGGTCACCACGGTGCGCCGGGCGGCCGGGGTGATCGGCGCCACGGACGGCACGGCCACCACATGGCAGCCCGCGGCCTCGGCCGCGGCGACGCCGGTCGCCGTGTCCTCGACGACCGCGCAGCGGGCCGGGTCGACGCCGAGCCCGGCCGCCGCGAACAGGTACGGGTCCGGGTGCGGCTTGGTGCGCGGCACCTCGTCGCCGGCGACGGTCAGCGCGAAGTGCTGGGGGCCGAGCGAGGTGAGCACCCGGTCGATGATGCGCCGGTGCGAGGCGGAGACCAGGGCCGTGGGGATCTCGTACGCGGCCAGCTCGGCCAGCAGCCGGGCGGCACCCGGCATCAGCGGCAGGGCGCGGTCGATGCGGTCCTCGAAGCCCTGGTTCAGCAGCACGGTGAGCTCGGCGAGGGTGATGTCGGCGCCGGTGGCCTCGATCAGGAATCCTGCGCTGCGGCTCATGGGGCCGCCGACCACGACATGGCGCCAGGTGTCGTCGAGCGTGTGACCGAGGCCGGCGAAGATCTCGACCTCGACGTCCCACCAGAAGCCCTCGGTGTCCACCAGGGTTCCGTCCATGTCGAGCAGCACGGCCTGCAGGGCTGAGCCCTCGGCCGTAAGAGTTCCTGGTGCGGGGACCGTGCTGGTCATCCACGTACCTCCTTGAAGGGGCGATCAGGCCGGTTCCCACGAGGGGAACCGGCCTGCGGTGGACCGACCAGTGTACGACTCTCGCGGCCGAAGCGCCTGGATTGATCCGCGAGCACGTCTCAGCGTGCGTTGAAGTACTTCGCCTCCGGGTGATGGATGACGATCGCGTCCGTGGACTGCTCGGGGTGCAGCTGGAACTCCTCGGAGAGGTGGACGCCGATGCGCTCCGGCTGGAGCAGGTCGGCGATCTTGGACCGGTCCTCCAGGTTCGGGCAGGCGCCGTAGCCCAGCGAGAAGCGGGCGCCCCGGTACTTCAGCGCGAACATGTCCTCGATGTCGGCCGGGTCCTCACCGGCGAAGCCCAGCTCGGAGCGCACGCGCGCGTGCCAGTACTCGGCGAGCGCCTCGGCCAGCTGCACGGACAGGCCGTGCAGTTCGAGGTAGTCACGGTAGGCGTTCGCCTCGAACATCCGCGCGGTCTCCTCGCCGATCCGCGAGCCGACGGTGACCACCTGGAGGCCCACGACGTCCGTCTCGCCCGACTCCTGCGGGCGGAAGAAGTCGGCGAGGCACAGGCGGCGGCCGCGGCGCTGGCGCGGGAAGGTGAACCGGGTGCTTTCGTTGCCGTGCTCGTCCAGGAGGATCAGGTCGTCGTCCTTGGAGACGCACGGGAAGTAGCCGTAGACCACGGCCGCTTCGAGGAGGTTGTCCGTCTGGAGCCGGTCGAGCAGGCCGCGCAGGCGGGGGCGGCCCTCGGTCTCGACGAGTTCCTGGTACGACGGGCCGTCTCCGGTACGCGCCTCCTTCAGACCCCACTGGCCCTTGAAGAGTGCGCCCTCGTCGAGCCAGGACGCGTACTCCTTGAGCTGGATGCCCTTGATGACGCGGGTGCCCCAGAACGGCGGCTCGGGGACCGGGTTGTCGGTGGCGACGTCGGAGCGGACGTGGCCTTCCTCCGGGCGCTCTTCCAGTACGGCCGTGGCGGCGGTGCTCCTGACCCGGCGCTGCTTGAGTTCGGGGAGCTTCGCGCCGGGCACGCCGCGCTTGACGCCGATCAGGGCGTCCATCAGGCGCAGGCCCTCGAACGCGTCGCGGGCGTAGCGGACTTCGCCCTCGTAGAGCTCGTGCAGGTCCTGCTCGACGTACGCGCGCGTGAGGGCGGCGCCGCCGAGGATGACGGGGTAATTCGCCGCCAGGCCGCGCTGGTTGAGCTCCTCCAGGTTCTCCTTCATGATCACCGTGGACTTCACCAGCAGGCCGGACATGCCGATGACGTCGGCCCGGTGTTCCTCGGCGGCCTCCAGGATCGCCGAGACGGGCTGCTTGATGCCCAGGTTGACCACGTTGTAGCCGTTGTTGGACAGGATGATGTCCACGAGGTTCTTGCCGATGTCGTGCACGTCGCCGCGCACGGTGGCCAGCACGATGGTGCCCTTGCCCTCGGCGTCGGACTTCTCCATGTGCGGTTCGAGGTGGGCGACGGCGGCCTTCATCACCTCGGCGGACTGGAGGACGAACGGCAGCTGCATCTGGCCGGAGCCGAACAGCTCGCCGACGACCTTCATGCCGTCCAGGAGGATCTCGTTGACGATGTCGAGGGCGGGGCGCTCCTGAAGGGCGTCGTCGAGGTCGGCCTCCAGGCCGTTGCGCTCGCCGTCGATGATGCGGCGCTTGAGGCGCTCCTCCAGCGGGAGGGCGGCGAGTTCCTCGGCCCTGCCGGCCTTCAGCGACTTCGTGGTGGCGCCCTCGAACAGGGCCATCAGCTTCTGCAGCGGGTCGTAGCCCTCTGCGCGGCGGTCGTAGATCAGGTCGAGGGCGGTCTGCACCTCTTCCTCGCTGAAGCGGGCGATCGGCAGGATCTTCGACGCGTGGACGATGGCCGAGTCCAGGCCCGCCTTGACGCACTCGTCGAGGAAGACGGAGTTGAGCAGGATGCGGGCGGCCGGGTTGAGGCCGAAGGAGATGTTGGACAGGCCGAGAGTGGTCTGTACGTCCGGGTGGCGGCGCTTGAGTTCGCGGATCGCCTCGATGGTGGCGATGCCGTCCCCTCGGGACTCCTCCTGGCCGGTACAGATGGTGAAGGTCAGGGTGTCGATGAGGATGTCCGACTCGAGGATGCCCCAGTTCGTCGTCAGGTCCTCGATGAGCCGCTCGGCGATCTCGACCTTCTTCTCGGGGGTGCGGGCCTGGCCCTCCTCGTCGATGGTCAGCGCGATCAGCGCGGCGCCGTGCTCCTGGGCGAGCTTGGTGACCTGGGCGAAGCGGGACTCGGGGCCGTCGCCGTCCTCGTAGTTGACGGAGTTGATGACCGCGCGTCCGCCGAGCTTCTCCAGTCCGGCCCGGATGACGTCGACCTCGGTGGAGTCCAGCACGATCGGCAGGGTGGAGGCGGTGGCGAAGCGGCCGGCCAGCTCTTCCATGTCGGCGACGCCGTCGCGGCCGACGTAGTCCACGCACAGGTCGAGCATGTGCGCGCCCTCGCGGATCTGCTCGCGGGCCATCTCGACGCAGTCGTCCCAGCGGGCGGCCAGCATGGCCTCGCGGAACTTCTTCGAGCCGTTGGCGTTGGTGCGCTCGCCGATGGCCAGGTAGGAGGTGTCCTGGCGGAAGGGGACCGTCTGGTAGAGGGAGGCTGCGCCGGGTTCGGGCTGCGGCCGGCGCTCCCCGGGTGTGGCTTCCCGGACGCGTTCCACGAGCTGCCTGAGGTGCTCGGGGGTCGTGCCGCAGCAGCCGCCGATGAGGTTCAGCCCGTAGTCCCGTACGAAGGTCTCCTGGGCGTCGGCCAGGCCCTCGGGGTCGAGCGGGAAGTGGGCGCCGTCCTTGGTGAGGATCGGCAGACCGGCGTTCGGCATGCACAGCAGCGGGGTGCGGGAGTGCCGGGCCAGGTAGCGCAGGTGCTCGCTCATCTCGGCCGGACCGGTCGAGCAGTTCAGGCCGATCATGTCGATGCCGAGGGGCTCCAGCGCGGTCAGCGCGGCGCCGATCTCGGAGCCGAGCAGCATGGTGCCGGTCGTCTCGAAGGCCATCGAGACCAGCAGCGGGACCTCGGTGCCGGTCGCCTCCATGGCGCGCCGGGCGCCCAGGATCGACGACTTCGTCTGCAGGAGGTCCTGCGTGGTCTCCACGATCAGGGCGTCCGCGCCGCCGGCGAGCAGGCCCTCGGCGTTCGCCTGGAAGCCGTCGCGCAGGGTGCCGTAGCCGATGTGGCCGAGGGTCGGCAGCTTCGTACCGGGTCCGATCGAGCCCAGGACCCACCGCTGGCGGCCGTCGCGGGCGCCGAACGCGTCGGCCGTCTCGCGAGCGATACGGGCGCCCGCCTCGGACAGCTCGTGGACCCGGTCGGCGATGTCGTACTCGGCCATGGCCGAGTGGTTGGCGCCGAAGGTGTTGGTCTCGACGCAGTCCACGCCCGCTTCGAAGTACGCCTCATGGACGGAGCGGACGATGTCGGGCCGGGTGACGTTCAGGACCTCGTTGCAGCCCTCGAGGTTCTCGAAGTCCTCGAGCGTGGGCTCCTGGGCCTGCAACATGGTGCCCATCGCTCCGTCGGCGACCACCACACGGGTGGCGAGCGCCTCACGGAGAGCGGACACACGGGTCCGGCTGTCGGCGGAAGGGGTCGGTGGCAACGAGGCCATTAAGGGGCTCCCTGGAGTGCGACGGCTGTCGGCTTTGCGCCCTCTACGGGTCCGTCCGCAGGGGGCGCACGCCGCAAGGGTAGCCGGGACCGCCGCCGAATGGTCAGGGCGTCCACGGGGCGGGACGAGGGTGGCGGGCGGGCCGATTCCCGGATACGGGTGGCGCAAAGGAAGCGGCCGGATGCCGACCGACCATTAGCGGGAGGTCGGCATCGACTAGTAGTGTTCGACATTGCCGAACAGCGGCAGCGACGTCGCGTGGTCGACGCTCGAAGGGGACGGAGGCAGTACGGCGATGGCACGGAACATCCAGTCGCTCGAACGGGCGGCCGCGATGCTGCGGCTCCTCGCGGGCGGTGAGCGGCGGCTCGGCCTGTCGGACATCGCCTCGTCGCTGGGCCTCGCCAAGGGCACCGCCCATGGGATCCTGCGCACGCTCCAGCAGGAGGGCTTCGTCGAGCAGGACGACGCCTCCGGGCGGTACCAGCTGGGCGCCGAGCTGCTGCGCCTGGGCACCACCTATCTGGATGTGCACGAGCTGCGGGCGCGCGCCCTGGTGTGGACGGACGACCTGGCCCGCTCCAGCGGGGAGAGCGTCTACCTGGGCGTTCTGCACCAGCAGGGCGTGCTGATCGTGCACCACGTCTTCCGGCCCGACGACAGCAGGCAAGTGCTGGAGATCGGGGCCATGCAGCCGCTGCACTCCACGGCCCTGGGCAAGGTCCTGTCGGCGTACGACCCGGTCGCGCACAGCGAGGCGATCGAGGCCGACCGCAAGGCCTTCACGGACCGGACCGTGTGCGAGCTGGACGGCTTCGAGCACATCCTCGACATGACACGCGCGCGTGGGTACGCGGCCGACGTCGAGGAGACCTGGGAGGGCGTCGCCTCCGTCGCCGCAGCCATCCACGACCGGCGCCGTATGCCGGTCGGGTCGGTGGGCATCACGGGCGCCGTGGAGCGGCTGTGCCGGGACGGCGAGCTGCGGCCCGAGCTGATCGCGGCGGTACGGGACTGCGCCCGCGCGGTGTCGCGGGACCTGGGCGCCGGGCGGTTCTGAGAGCCCGCACGGGGTGAGTGTGGCTGCCGGGACGTCGTAGGGCGTTCCGGCCTTCGTCGTGCCCCGGCCCAGCCATCTCCATGTCGATAAATCAACACAACCGACAACGATCGCGCATTCAACGACACAGCTCTTGACGCACATACGAAGCCGGGGCAAGACTCCCGTCCATCGGTCGGCATTGTCGAACACCTACCGGCAATACGCGCTAGAGTGTGACAACGCCAAGGGCCGGCATCGCTCTCACCCCTGAGGGCAACGCGAACCACCGGAGGGACCCGGGGTTCGGCTTCCCCTGGACGAAGGACAAAGGAGTCGCGGGTGTCCAGCTCCGACATCTTCATCGGCGAGACCATCGGTACCGCCATACTCATCCTGCTCGGCGGCGGCGTCTGCGCCGCTGTCACGCTGAAGGCCTCCAAGGCTCGTAACGCCGGCTGGCTCGCCATCACCTTCGGGTGGGGCTTCGCGGTGCTCACGGCGGTCTACACCTCGGCGCCGCTGTCCGGCGCCCACCTGAACCCGGCCGTGACCGTCGCACTCGCGATCAAGGACAACGACTGGAGCAACGTTCCGGCGTACTTCGCCGGACAGCTGCTCGGCGCCATGATCGGTGCGGCCCTGGTCTGGGTCGCCTACTACGGCCAGTTCCACGCCCACCTCACCGACAAGGAGATCGTCGGAGGTCCGGGCGCGCAGGCCACGGCGGCCAAGGCCGTCGAGGCCCAGGAGAAGGGCGCCGGCCCGGTCCTGGGCATCTTCTCCACCGGTCCCGAGATCCGGAACGCGGTGCAGAACCTCCTCACGGAGATCATCGGCACCGTCGTGCTGGTGCTCGCGGTCCTGACCCAGGGCCTGAACGACAGCGGCAAGGGCCTGGGCACCCTGGGCGCCCTCATCACCGCGCTCGTGGTCGTCTCGATCGGTCTGTCCCTCGGCGGTCCGACCGGCTACGCGATCAACCCGGCCCGTGACCTCGGTCCGCGCATTGTCCACGCCCTTCTCCCCCTGCCCAACAAGGGCGGTTCCGACTGGGGCTACGCCTGGATCCCGGTGGTCGGCCCGCTCATCGGCGGCGCCATCGCGGCAGGCATCTACAACGTCGCGTTCGCCTAGGAGCAGCAAGTTCACCCGTTCGGGTGGGCAGCATCGAAACTCTCAGCGCGCGCCGTACGTAAAGCCCCATAACCACGGAACTTCCAGGAGCACACAGTGACCGACGCCCACACCGCCGGCCCCTTCATCGCCGCCATCGACCAGGGCACCACCTCGTCCCGCTGCATCGTCTTCGACCGCGACGGCCGTATCGTCTCCGTCGACCAGAAGGAGCACGAGCAGATCTTCCCGAAGCCGGGCTGGGTCGAGCACAACGCCACGGAGATCTGGACCAACGTCCAGGAGGTCGTCGCCGGAGCCATCGCGAAGGCCGGCATCACCCGCGACGACATCAAGGCCATCGGCATCACCAACCAGCGCGAGACCACCGTGCTGTGGGACAAGAACACCGGTGAGCCCGTCCACAACGCCATCGTCTGGCAGGACACCCGCACCGACGCGCTCTGCAAGGAGCTCGGCCGCAATGTCGGCCAGGACCGCTTCCGCCGTGAGACCGGTCTTCCCCTCGCCTCCTACTTCGCCGGTCCCAAGGCCCGCTGGCTGCTGGACAACGTCGAGGGCCTCAAGGAGCGCGCCGAGGCCGGCGACATCCTCTTCGGCACCATGGACACCTGGGTCATCTGGAACCTGACCGGCGGTGTCGACGGCGGCAAGCACGTCACCGACGTCACCAACGCCTCCCGCACCATGCTGATGAACCTCCACACCATGGAGTGGGACGACAAGATCGCCGAGTCGATCGGTGTACCGCTGCAGATCCTGCCCGAGATCCGCTCCTCCGCCGAGGTCTACGGCGAGATCACCGGCGGCAAGCTGGGCGACCTGCTCGGCGGCATCCCGGTCGCCTCCGCGCTCGGCGACCAGCAGGCGGCCCTGTTCGGCCAGACCTGCTTCGCCGAGGGCGAGGTCAAGTCGACGTACGGCACCGGCACCTTCATGGTGATGAACACCGGTGAGAAGATCATCAACTCGTACGCGGGTCTGCTGACCACGGTCGGCTACAAGATCGGCGACCAGCCGACGGTCTACGCCCTGGAGGGCTCGATCGCCGTCACCGGCTCGCTGGTGCAGTGGATGCGCGACCAGATGGGCCTGATCTCCACCGCCGCCGAGATCGAGACGCTCGCGCTCTCCGTCGAGGACAACGGCGGCGCCTACTTCGTGCCGGCCTTCTCCGGCCTGTTCGCCCCGCACTGGCGCTCCGACGCCCGCGGTGTGATCGCCGGCCTGACCCGGTACGTCACCAAGGCGCACCTCGCGCGTGCCGTTCTGGAGGCCACCGCCTGGCAGACGCGGGAGATCGCCGACGCCATGGTCAAGGACTCCGGCGACGAGCTGGTGGCGCTCAAGGTCGACGGCGGCATGACCGCCAACAACCTGCTGATGCAGACGCTCTCCGACGTCCTGGACGCCCCCGTGGTGCGCCCGATGGTCGCCGAGACGACCTGCCTCGGCGCCGCCTACGCCGCCGGTCTCGCCGTCGGCTTCTGGAACAGCACCGACGACCTGCGCGCCAACTGGCGCCGGGCCGCCGAGTGGACCCCCCGCATGGACGCGGAGACCCGCGACCGTGAGTACAAGAACTGGCTCAAGGCCGTCGAGCGGACCATGGGCTGGCTCGAGGACGACGAGAGCTGACGAGAGCCGACGAAGGCTCCGACGCGAGCTCTGATGAGGAGTAAGAACCCGAAATGACCAGTCAGTCCACCCTGCAGTCCGTGCCTGCCCTCGGTACGCGCCCGGCCTCCGGCTCCAACCCGAGCCGCGCCGAGACCCGGGAGCAGCTCGCCAAGGCGTCGTACGACCTTCTCGTGATCGGCGGCGGCATCCTGGGCATCTCCACCGCCTGGCACGCCGCGCAGTCCGGCCTGCGGGTGGCTCTGGTCGACGCCGGCGACTTCGCCGGCGCCACCTCGTCCGCCTCCTCCAAGCTGCTCCACGGCGGTCTGCGCTACCTGCAGACCGGCGCGGTGAAGCTGGTGGCGGAAAACCACTTCGAGCGCCGTGCGGTCTCCCGCCAGGTGGCACCTCACCTGGCGAACCCGCTCACGTTCTACCTCCCCGTGTACAAGGGCGGGCCGCACGGCGCCGCGAAGCTCGGGGCGGGCGTCTTCGCCTACTCCGCGCTCTCCGCGTTCGGTGACGGCGTCGGACACCTGCTGTCGCCGGCCAAGGCCGCGCAGGACGTGCCCGAGCTGCGCACCGAGAACCTCAAGGCCGTGGCCGTGTACGGCGACGACCAGATGAACGACGCGCGCATGGCGCTGATGACGGTCCGCGCGGCCGTCGACGCGGGCGCCGTCGTGCTCAACCACGCCGAGGTCAGCGGCCTGCGCTTCACCAAGGGCCGGGTGACGGGCGCGGAGCTGCGCGACCGCCTCTCCGGCGACGAGTTCGGTGTGAACGCCCGCCTGGTGCTCAACGCGACCGGCCCGTGGGTCGACCACCTGCGCAAGATGGAGGACCCGAATGCCGCGCCGTCGATCCGTCTGTCGAAGGGCGCGCATCTGGTCCTGAAGCGGACCTCGCCCTGGAAGGCGGCGCTCGCGACCCCGATCGACAAGTACCGCATCACCTTCGCCCTGCCCTGGGAGGACATGCTCCTGCTGGGCACCACGGACGAGGAGTTCGAGGGCGACCCGGCGGACGTCGCGGTCAACGACAAGGACATAGCCCAGATCCTGGACGAGGCCGCGTTCTCCATCCGGGACCAGCAGCTCGACCGCGACCTCATCACGTACTCCTTCGCGGGTCTGCGTGTGCTGCCGGGCGGCCCCGGTGACACGGCGAAGGCCAAGCGCGAGACCGTGGTGACCGAGGGCAGGGGCGGCATGCTGTCCGTCGCGGGCGGCAAGTGGACCACCTTCCGGCACATCGGCCGTACGGTCATGCAGAAGCTTCAGGCGCTGCCGGGCCACCCGCTGGGCGACGACTTCGAGCCGATCGCCTCGCTGCCGAAGAAGCTCCCGCTGCCGGGCATCGCCAACCCGCGCGCGGTCGCCCACCGTCTGCTGACCGACCGTCCGGCGCCCGGCCCGCGCATGGCGGCCGACACGGCGAAGCACCTGGCGACGCACTACGGTTCGCTGGCCTTCGACATCGCCCGCATCGCGAACGAGAACCCGGAGCTGGGCGAGCGCGTCCACCCGGACGCCCCGGAGATCTGGGCCCAGGTCGTCTACGCCCGCGACAACGAGTGGGCCGAGACGCAGGACGACGTGCTGCGCCGCCGTACGACGCTGACGATCCGGGGCCTGGCCACGGACGACGTCCGGGCAAAGGTCCAGGACCTGCTCGACAAGAAGTGAGCCTCGCAGGCGCCGAGGGAGGTTTTCGCCGGATGAGCCTCCCTCTGCGCCGGGTCCGGCCACTCCCCTGACCGGGCCGGACCGCACGAGGGCGGCCCCGTTTCTTCCGCACCGGGGCCGGCCACCATCGGAAGGGGCGGCTCCACGCCGACGGAGCCGCCCCTTTCGCATGCGGAATTGCGGTGTGCCCTAGGACGTCTGCGCCAGCTCCCTTACAGCGTTCGGGTTCTTCAACTCATGGCGTCGCACGATCAGTTCACGCCCCAGCAGCAGGGCCCGCCGGGACGCCGGTACCGGGTCCGGCAGGGTCGTCAGGTCCGTCAGGTGGGCGAAGCCGATGATGCGGCGGACGATTTCTGTGCCGGCGTAGCCGAGGGACTCGGTCCAGGCGCGGCGCAGGAAGCGGTCCAAGTACGCGTCGTCGAAGAAGGTGTCGATGCGGGTCGGCCACAGGCGGCGGAACTCCGTCTCGAACGCCTCCCAGGACAGGCGGAGTTGGTCGGCGTGGTCGGACAGCGTGCCGAGCGCCCGTGCCCGCTCCTCGGACACCAGGACGTTCGCCCAGTACAGACCCAGGTCGTAGCCGACGGGGCCCACGAAGGAGAACTCGGGGTCGAAGACCCGTACCACGTGGGCGCCTTCGCGCTCACCGACCATGACGCTGCCGGTGTGCAGGTCGCCGTGGAGGAGGGCCTGGGCGCTGGTCATGAAGGTGTGGCGGAGGTCGGCGACCTCGGTGCGCAGCCGGGCGTCGGCGCGGAACTCGGCCGCCAGGTCGTCCAGCCCCTCGTGCCAGTGGTTGTGCTCGTGCTCGATGTACGGCTCGGACAGGACCACGTCCTCGGTGATCTTGCAGAGCTCCGGGCTGACCGAGGCCGCGATGAGCGCCTTGCGGTCGGCCGACTCCAGGCCGAAGTCGCTGGTCGCGAAGGAGAGCTGGGCCACGAACTCGCCGATGCGGGCGGAGGTGTGGGGGCCGTACGGCTCGCCCTCGTTCAGGCGGGTGCGCAGGACCTCCAGGTCCGACATGTCCTCCATGACGAGGGCGTAGTTCTCGGGGTCGTAGCCGTGGATCGCCGGGATCTTGTCGGGGGCGACCCTCGCCACCTGGTCGTACGCGCGGGCCTCGGCGTCGGCGCGGTCGGGGTTCATCGGCCAGGAGGGACCGGCGACGCGGACCCAGGGCAGGGCCTGCTTGACGGCGAGGCTGCGGGTGCCGTCGGCGGAGGACGCGAGGAACACGCGGTTCATGTTGCCGTCCGACACCTCGCGGACGCGGATGTCGGTCGCGTCGTCCCAGTGGCCGCGCTCGCGCAGGTAGCCGGGGATGTCGTCGGTCTCCAGGATGCGGTAGCCCATCGTACGAACTCCTCTGACTTCCTTATGCGGTACGGCGCTTGGACAGGGTGAAGCTGAAAACCAGGGCGAGGATGAGGACCGCGCCCTCGACGACGTCCTGGGTGTAGTACGGCAGGCCCTTGATGGTCAGGCCGGTGGTGATGATGCCGATGAGGACGGCGCCGAGGGCCGTGCCCCAGACGTTGGGGCGGCCGCGGCCCAGGACGGAGGTGCCGACGAGGGCCACCGCGACCGCCTCCAGCAGCTGGGAGGTGCCGGCCGACACATCGCCCTGGCCGATGCGGGACGCCAGGATCAGGCCGCCGATCGAGGCGAGGACGCCGGAGAGGACGTAGGCGAGGGCCCGGTACGCACCGACGCGGATGCCGGCCAGGCGGGAGGCCTCGGGGTTGGCGCCGATGGCGTACAGGACGCGGCCCCAGCGGGTGCGGGCGAGGAAGACCCAGGCGGCGATCGTCAGGCCGCCGAAGATCAGCACGGAGATGGGTATGCCGAGGACCGTGCCGCGGTCGATGCGCAGGAAGCCGTCGGTGAACTTGCCGGGGGCCGTGGTGCCGTCGTCCAGCGTCATGCCCGGGGTGATGGACTGGCCGTCGACCAGGATGAGTTTGCTGCCCTGGATCACGAACATGGTGCCGAGGGTGGCGAGCATGTCGGGGATCTTCAGTACGACGATCAGGAGCGCGTTGAGCAGGCCCGCGAGCGCGCCTGCCGCCAGGACCGCGATGATCGCGACCGTGCCGATCTGGTTGAAGACGACCATCGCCTGAGCGGCGACCGAGACGCCGAGGCCCGCCACCGCGCCGACGGACATGTCCATTCCGCCGACGGCCATGGTGAGGGTGACCCCGAGGCCGAGGATCGCGGCCACCGAGACGTACCGGAGGGTGTCGAGGAGGGTCGCCGACTCACGGAAGGAGCCCTCGCTCAGCGCGAAGTACAGGAACAGCGCGACCGTGACGAAGATGAAGCCGTACTTGATGACGGCGTTCTGGACGCGTGCGGCGGTGGAGGCCGCGGGCGGGATCGCCGCCTTCGTGGGGACCTCGGTGCTCTGCTGGGTGGTCATGGGGTGCTGCTTCCTTCGGGCGTACGGCCGGCCGACGGCATCAGACGGACGCGGAGATGGTCTGGATCACGCGGTCGCGTTCCGCGTCCTCGCCGTACGCGTCGAGGTGGATCTCCCCGGCGGCGAGCACCACGACCCGGTCGGCGATCTCAAGGATTTCGTCGACGTCGGCGGAGAGGACGAGAACCGCGGCCCCCTCGGCGGCCAGCGCGCGGGCGCGGCGGCCGATGTCCCGGCGAGCGCCGATGTCCACGCCTCGGAACGGTTCGTCCAGGATGAGGACCCGGGGCGTCTCGGCGAGCCAGCGGCCGACGACGACCTTCTGCTGGTTGCCGCCGGACAGTTCCTCGACGGTGCTGTGCTCGTCGCGGGCGACGACGCCGAGGGCGGCGATGGTGTCGCGGCCGAGGGCGTCCTCCTTCGAACGCTGGACGAGTCCCACTCGCGACAGCGACTTCAGGAACGGCAGCGAGATGTTCTGGGCCAGCGACCAGCCGGGGACCAGGGCGTCTGCGTGCCTGTCCTCGGGGACCAGGTGGACGCCGTTGCGGATCGCGTCGGCGGGACGGCGGGGCTCGTACCGTTTGCCGTCGAGTTCGACCGCGCCCACCGCGAAGGGCTCGGCACCGAACAGGCCGCGGGCCAGCTCGGTCTTGCCCGCGCCCAACAGGCCTACGACGCCGGTGACTTCGCCGGTGCGGAGGTCGAGGTCCATGGGGGCGCTGCCCTCGAAGAGGCGGACGCCGCGCAACGAAAGCACCACCTCGCCCATGGCCCCTTCCCGGACCGGGCGGGCGGTCGTCGCTTCCTGCGCCTGGGCCAGCATCGCGCGCAGGGCGGCGTCCCAGTCGAACGGCTTGGCCTGGTCCTCGGTGAGACGCCCGTCTCGCAGGACGACCAAGCGGTCGGCCAGTGCGTCGATCTCGCCGAGGCGGTGGGAGACGTAGAGCACCGCGATGCCGTCGTCCCGCATCTTCTCGACGAGCGCGAAGAGGCGCTCCGCCTCGGCGGCGGACAGGGCCGATGTCGGCTCGTCGAGGATGAGCAGACGGGGCCGGGTGGCCAGGGCGCGCGCGAGGATGAGCAACTGACGGTCGGAGATGCCGAGTTCGGTGACATCGCGGCGCAACAGGGAGTCGCTCCAGTCCAGGCCCAGGCCCGCCTGGATCTCGCGGGCGCGGGCCAGCAGCCTGTTCCCGTTGAGGAAGGGGTTGCCGCGGCTCTGCGCCAGTTCCTCGAAGACGAGGTTCTCGGCGACCGTGAGGCCGGGCACGATGCCCTCGCCGATGCGCTGGTGCACCGTCTGGATGCCCAACTGCCGTGCGGCGAGAGGCGACTGGAGAGCTGCGGGCTCCCCGGCGACGCGGACCTCCCCGCCGTGGTCCGTGTGCACGCCCGACAGGATCTTGATCAGCGTGGACTTGCCGGCGCCGTTCGCGCCGAGCAGCGCGACGACGCTGCCCGGTGCGATGTCGAGGGAGACGGAGGCGAGGACCGTCTTGCCGCCGAAGGACTTGCCGACGTCCCGGAGGCTGACCGCGGGGGTCACGTCAGGGAGTCCGGAAGGCTCAGTGGGCGACATTGGGGATCCAGTCCGCGGTGCTGACCTTGGCGAGGTTCAGCGCGGGCAGCGCCTCCCGCAGCTGGTCCATGTTCTCGATCTTCTTCTCGCGCAGGAAGTCCTGGGTGATGGCGACGGCCGGGAACTCGACGGAGGACTTGCCCAGTTGACCGGCCAGCTCCAGGGCGGTCGTACGGACGACGGCGGCGCCGACGGCCGACGGGTCGGTGCCCGCGGTGGCGGCCCAGGGGCTGCCGTCGGCGGTCATGTTCTGGATGTCGGCGTTGGACACGTCCGCGCCGAAGACCTTCACCCTGTCCTGGAGCTTCTTGTTCTGGACGGCGAGGACGGTGCCCTTGGCGAGTTCGTCGTACGGGGCGAAGATGCCGGTGACGTCGGAGTGCTGGGTGAGGGCGGCGGACACCAGCGGCACGTTGTCGGTGGCCGTGGAGTCGGTGACCTTGCCGACCTTGAACTGCTGCTTCCAGCCCTGGGCGTCGACCGTCGACTTCCAGACGCTGTCGCGCTTGTCGAGGGCGGCGTATCCGGCGACGTTGACGTAGCCGACCTTGGCGTTCTTGCCGAGTTCCTTGGCCATCACGTCGAGGACGGCCTGCGCCATGCTCGCGTCGTTCTGTTTGGTGCTGACGACGCCCTTGGTGGCGGTCTCGACGTCGTAGACGACGACCTTGATGCCCTTCTTCACGGCCTTGTCGATCTCCGGCTGGATGGTGGCCGGAAAGCCGTGGTCGACGATGATGGCCTGCGCGCCGGAGTTGATGGCCGAGGACAGGTCGGTGGCCTGCTTGGCGTTGTCGGCCTGGGCGTCGTACACGGTCAGGTCGATGCCGAGGGCCTTGGCCTGCGCCTTGGCGCCGTTGCCCCACTGCTCGAAGTAGTCGCCGGCGCCGCTCTGCCGGACCAGGGCCACCTTGACGGTGCCCTTGCTGAAGGGGGCGGGCTTGGCGCCGGTCGCGGCCGCGGCCGAGGCGGCGGTGTTGCCGGAGGTCTTGGAGGCGTCCGTGGACTGCGAGCAGCCCGCGAGGAGCAGGGCGGAGACGGCGGCGAGGGGAAGGCGGACGCGGGACATGACGGGGCTCCAGGTGCGGGGAAGGGGTGGGGAGTTGCTCGACCCGGAGCTGGGGACACGAACGCGCCACCGGCCGTTGCGCGGCACCACCGGCCGTTTGCGCGACTACCACTGGGCCGTTGCGCGGCCACCGACCGTTGCACGGCTGGTGCGGCAGCCCGCGGAAAGCGGGCGTGCGGGAGCTCCGGATGAGGTCAGCGACAGCTGGCTGTGGTCGACCGGAGCAAGTCCACGTACAGCCGCCGCACGAGCAGCAGCGTCTTCATACGGAGATCATGGGAACGATTTCAGCCACCCGTCAAAGCGATGGAAGCGGTTTCTCATCACGTGAGACAACGACTTCGTCACACGCGGTCGACGCCTCGACGGAGACTTGACGGAGTTACGATCACCGGACCGGCACCCCGAACCGGCACAGTGAGGCCCCGATGACGACTCTTCGCGCGACAGCGATGCGCATGCCCTGCATGCGGTGCTGTCCTGGCGCGATGTGTCGCGGCTGACCGGCACCGACCGGCTTTCCCGCCCGCTGCGCCCTTTCTCACCTCCCCCTCCGGGTGCTTGTCTCGGTACCCGGAATTCCCTTCCAGTTCCAGGAGTTGCCCCCATGACCCTGCTGACGACCTGGCCCGAGTCCGGACCGCAGACCCTGATCCGCCGCACCTCGGACCCCGCCGAGATCGCCGCGGCCCTGAAGCCGCTGGGCGTGCGCTACGAGCAGTGGCCGATCCGTGAGGACGTGCCGTTCGACGCGGACAGCGACACGGTGTTCGCGGCGTACGGCCCGGAGATCGACCGGCTCAACGCCGAGGAGGGCTTCACCACCGTCGACGTCCTGGGCCTGCACCCCAGCGACGACCCGGAGTTCCCGGCGAAGGCGAAGGCAGCTCGCGAGAAGTTCCTCCAGGAGCACACGCACGACGACGATGACGAGGTCCGCTTCTTCGTCTCCGGTTCCGGCATCTTCTACCTCCACGTGAGCGGCGAGGTGCACGCCGTCTTCTGCGAGAAGGGCGACCTGTTGGGCGTGCCACGCGGCACCACGCACTGGTTCGACATGGGCACGAAGCCGTCCTTCACCGCGATCCGCTTCTTCCACGAGGAGGACGGCTGGATCGGCAACTTCACCGGTTCCACCATCGCCGCCCGCTTCCCGGACTACGACACGATCGCGGCCGGCTACGAGGCCGACAGGGCCGCCGCGTGAGCGTGCGGGACCTGCGGTTCGACGTGGACGCCGTGGTGCTCGACATCGAGGGCACCACGAGCGCCACCGGGTTCGTCGTCGACGTGCTGTACCCGTACTCGCGCTCGCGGTTCGGCGCGCTGCTCGCCGAGCGCGGCGACGACCCGGAGGTGGCGCGGGCTCTAGCGCAGGTGCGGGAGCTGACGGGCGAGGCGGACGCCGACGCCGTACGCATCGAGAAGACCCTCAACACCTGGCTGGACGAGGACCGCAAGGCCACGCCGCTGAAGACCCTCCAGGGCATCATCTGGTCCGAGGGCTTCGCCCGCGGTGACCTCGTCTCGCACTTCTACGACGACGTCGTCCCGCGGCTGCGCGCCTGGCACGCGGCGGGCGTACGGCTGTACGTCTACTCGTCGGGGTCGGTGGCCGCCCAGCGGGCGTGGTTCACCAACAGCCCGGAGGGCGACCTGACGTCGCTCGTCTCCGGTCTGTACGACACCGAGAACGCGGGCCCCAAGCAGGAGCCGGAGTCGTACCGCCGGATCGCGGAGTCGGCCGACGTCGCGCCCGACCGTCTCCTCTTCCTCTCCGACCGCCCCGGCGAGCTGGACGCGGCCCGCGCGGCGGGCTGGTGGGCGGTCGGCGTCCGGCGGCCCGGGGAGCCGTACTACGAGCAGGGTGTCGGCGACCACGCGCAGGCGGGGACGTTCGACGAGATCACCATCAATACTTCCGGGAGCAGCACGTGACCACCGAGATCAGCCAACTCGACCTGGCGGAGGCGGGCGCGGTCCTGGCCGCCGAGTCCGCCCGGTTCGCGTCCTTCGGCTGGATGCGGGGCACCTCCGGCAACCTGTCCGTGGTGCTGTCCCGCGACCCTCTGCGGCTCGCGGTCACGGCCAGCGGGCACGACAAGGGCGAACTGACGCCCGCGGACGTGGTGCTGGTCGACGGGCAGGGCGCCGCGGTGCAGGGCGGCAAGCCGTCCGCCGAGGCCGAACTGCACGCGCGCGTGGCCGCGCTGACCGGTGCCGGGGCCGTGGTCCACGTCCACACGGTCGCGTCCGTGGCGATGGGCCGTCGCGAGCCCGGTGGCATCGTCTTCAAGGACCTGGAGATGCTCAAGGGCGTCGGCCAGCCCGCCCACGACGTCGAGGTGACCCTGCCGGTCATCGCCAACAGCCAGGACATGAAGGTCCTCGGCGACCGCCTGGAGGCCGCCCGCGACCCCCGTATGCCCGCGGTGGTCGTGGCCGGACACGGGCTGTACGTGTGGGGCGACAACCCGCGCCAGGCCCGGCACCACACCGAAGTGGTGGAGTGGCTGCTGGAGTTGGAACTGTCGCAGCGCTGACACCAGGGAAGGGAGGGACCCCCGCGTCCGGGAGCCCCTCCCTCGGTCTGCTTCTCTTCGTCTGCGTCTCTTCGTCTGCGTCTCTTCGTCTACTTCAGGTACTCGCCGGGCAGTTGGCCGGAAGCCACTTCCAGCACGCCGCGCTCTGTCACCAGTCCCGTCACCAGCCGCCCCGGCGTGACGTCGAACGCCGGGTTGTGGCCGCGCGACCCGGCCGGAGCCGTCCGCACGCCGGCCCACTCCAGGACCTCGTCCTCGCCCCGGAGTTCGATGTGGATGTCGTCGCCGGTCTTCGTGGCCAGGTCGACGGTGGTCGTGGGCGCCGCCACCAGGAACGGGATCCCAGCGTCCGCGCAGGCCAGGGCGACGCCCACGGTGCCGACCTTGTTCGCGGTGTCGCCGTTGGCGGCGATCCGGTCGGCGCCGACGATCGCCGCGTCGACCTCGCCGCGCAGGATGGTGCCGGCCGCGGCCCCGTCGGCCTGGACGTAGTGCGGGATGCCTTCCTGGACCAGCTCCCAGGCGGTCAGGCGGGATCCCTGGAGCAGCGGGCGCGTCTCGTCGGCGTACACGACCTCCAGCCGCCCGCGCGCGTGCAGTTCGCGGATGACGCCGAGTGCCGTGCCCCAGCCGGCCGTGGCGAGCGCGCCGGTGTTGCAGTGGGTGAGGATGCGCAACGGCCGGTCCGCGCCGACGCGTTCGAGCAGCCAGTCGGCGCCGTGGGCGCCCATGGCGCGGTTCGCCTCGACGTCCTCGCGCTGTACGGCGGCGGCCTCCTCCAGCACGGCGTCGAGGCCCTCGTCGAAGCGGGCCATGACCCGGTCCACGCACACCATGAGGTTGACGGCGGTGGGGCGGGCCTCCCGGACGCGGGCCACGGCCGCGCGCACCTCATCGGCCGACCAGCCCTCCCGCTCCCCCTGGAGCAGCGCGAGGGCGACGCCGTAGGCGCCGGCGGCGCCGATCGCGGGAGCGCCGCGTACGACGAGTCGCCGGATCGCGTCGACCAGGGTGTCCACGTCGCAGACGTCCATCGTCTCGGTGCGGTGGGGGAGCACGGTCTGGTCGATCAGCGCAAGGCTGGTTCCGGTCCAGTGGACGGCACGCAATTCCTCGGACATGGGCCGCACTTCCTGGGACATAAGAGGACACTCCTGCTGCTCCTGTGGGTGTCCGTCACCGTACATGACCTCGGGGAACCACAGTTCGAGACAGCCGAGCGCATGTCCGAACATCAGGTGGACAGTCCAGGGCGGACCTGGTTGCCTCGTCCTGCCCGGACTGGTGAACACACACCCACCTGGCGATGACCCTGCTGCGCGGCCGCGCCGATGACGTGACCCTCCAGGGGTTCCTGGAGCGGGTGCTGCCTGCGGAGGCCCAGCTGCTCGCGCCGAAGAACGTGGCGGCGGCCGTGCGCCCGGCGATCGCCGAGAGCGTCCGGGCCGGGGTGACCTCGGCGCTCGACATGTACTGGTTCCACGAGGCGGCCGAACGGGCGGCCAGGGAGGCGGGCTGGCGGCTCCACTCGGGCCCCACCTTCATGGACGTACCGGAACCGCCCGACGGCCGCGTGTACGAGGAGCGGCTCGCGTGGGCCCGACGGGACCTGGAGGCACGGGGCCCAGCCCGCCACGGCCGCTGTCCCGTCGTCTTCGCCCACTCCGCCTACACCCTCTCCCCCGACCAGCTCACCGAGATCGCCGCCCTGGCAAGGGAGTCCATCGCCCACTGTCCGGTGTCGAACCTGAAGCTGGGCTGTGGCATCGCGCCGGTGCCCCGGCTGCTGAGCGCCGGGGTGACCGTCGGGCTCGGCACGGACGGGGCCGTCAGCTCCAACACCCTGGACGTGCTGGGGGCGGTGCGGCAGGCGGCGCTGGTGCACAAGGCGGGCGGTGACCCCACGGCGGTCGGCGCCGAGCGGGCCGTACGCCTGGCGACGATCGAGGGCGCGCGGGCGCTGGGACTCGGGGAACAGCTGGGCTCGCTGGAGACCGGCAAGCGGGCCGACCTGATCGTGCTCGACCTGAGCGCCCCGCATCTGCGTCCGCCGCACGATCCGTGGTCCACGCTGGCGTACGCGGCGCACTCGGCGGACGTGCGGGACACGGTCGTCGACGGGCGCGTGCTGATGCGGGACCGGGTGCTGACGACACTGGACGAGGAAGCGGTGATCGCCGATCTGGAGGCGCTGCTCTGAACAGGCCGCATAATGTGGAACTGAGACGTCGGATGTCTTGCACGGCATCCTGAACGACCGGGAGGGCGGCCATGGCAGTCACCGACGAGGCGATCGAGAAGATCAAGGGCATGATCGTCTCCGGCGCGCTGCGCCCCGGCGACCGGCTCCCCAAGGAGAGCGAGCTGGCCGCCGATCTCGGCCTGTCCCGCAACTCCCTGCGGGAGGCCGTGCGGGCCCTGTCGCTGATCCGGATCCTGGACGTACGGCAGGGCGACGGCACCTACGTCACGAGCCTGGACCCGCAGCTGCTGCTGGAGGCGCTGAGCTTCGTCGTCGACTTCCACCGTGACGACACGGTGCTGGAGTTCCTCGCCGTGCGCCGCATCCTGGAACCGGCCGCCACGGCGATGGCGGCGTCGCGGATCAGCGAGCAGCAACTGGACGCGCTGGCCAACCAGTTGGACAAGCTCGGCGACGCTCCGTCGGTGGAGGAGCTCGTCGCCTGTGACCTGGAGTTCCATCGGGGCATCGTGCAGAGCTCGGGGAACTCGGTGCTGTGTTCGCTCCTCGACGGTCTGTCGGGTCCGACGACGCGGGCGCGTATCTGGCGGGGCCTGACCCAGGAGGACGCGGTGAGCCGGACCCTGCACGAGCACCGGGCGATCCTGGCGGCGCTGCGGGACCGGGACGGGGAGGCGGCGCGGTCATGGGCGACGGTGCACATCGCGAGCGTGGAGCAGTGGCTGCGGTCGACGCTGTGACCTGGCGGTTCCGCTGCGGCGAGCTTTCGTCGGACATCGGATCTCTAGCGGGTGTTCCGGGGTGGCGAACGGGGCAGTGATCCGTTCACTCCCCCGTGCAAGGGGGCTGCGGGCGCCCCCGCCGCACGCCGTAAGGTTGTGTGGTCAAGCGAGGGCACGTCGGAAGGAGGCGCTGGGTGATCGAGCTCGAGGGGGTTCCCGAGCTGATCGACCCGGTCATGGTGGCCGCGTTCGAGGGCTGGAACGATGCCGGCGACGCCGCCTCCACCGCGGTCGCGCATCTGGACAGGGAGTGGAAGGGCGAGGTGTTCGCGGCGCTGGACGCCGAGGACTACTACGACTTCCAGGTCAACCGCCCCACGGTGTGGATGGACGCCGGGGTGAGGAAGATCACTTGGCCGACGACAAGGTTGTCGGTGGTCCGCGTCGGCGGCGAGAAGCCACGTGATCTCGTACTCGTCCGAGGTATCGAACCGTCCATGCGATGGCGCTCGTTCTGCAACGAGCTTCTTGGCTTCGCGCACGAGCTGGGTGTGGAGCTGGTGGTCATCCTGGGCGCTCTGCTCGGCGACACCCCGCACACGCGTCCGGTCCCGATCAGCGGCACCACGTCCGACTCGGACCTGGCCCGCCGCATGGATCTGGAGGAGACCAAGTACGAGGGCCCCACGGGCATCGTCGGCGTACTCCAGGAAGCCTGCACACACGCCGGCGTACCGGCGGTGTCACTGTGGGCCGCCGTTCCGCACTACGTCTCGCAGCCGCCCAACCCGAAGGCGACGCTGGCCCTCCTCAACCGCCTGGAGGACCTGATCGACGTACGCATCCCGCTGGGCGAACTGCCCGAGGACGCGCGCGCCTGGCAGGTCGGCGTGGACCAGCTGGCGGCCGAGGACAGCGAGGTCGCCGAGTATGTGCAGTCGCTGGAGGAGGCCCGGGACACCGCGGAGCTGCCGGAGGCGTCGGGCGAGGCGATCGCCCGCGAGTTCGAGCGGTATCTGCGCAGACGGGACGGCGGCGGCCCCTCTGCGGGCGGTCACGCCACGGAGAGCGGGGAGGCCGGCCCCTTCCTGAGGGACAATCCGACCGGCCGTACGAAGCCGCCCAAGCCGCCGAAACCGAGCGGCACGGACGACGACGGGTCGTCGGAGTCGCCGGAGGAGTGAGGACGAGGGCGGTGCGCCGGACGCACCGCCCTCGTCCGTTCCGCGGGGACGGGTCTCGTCACGCCGGCACGGAGATCACGTCGTACGTCGTCTCCGGCGTCGGGGTGGTCGTGAAGCGTGCGTTGGGCAGGTAGAGGCGGCCCCGGTGGGCGGCCACCGTGGTCGGCACGTCGAAGAGCGGGTCGGTGACGCGGCGCTGGAAGACTCCGCTGCGGCCGTCGGCGGCCAGCTTGAACACGTCGATCGCGTTCTGCCGGTTCTGTACGACGTACAGCGTGCGCCCGGTCAGCAGCAGGCCGTCGCCGTTGGTGAGCGGGGCCGCGTCGCCGAGGTCGACGAGCTCGGTGACGCCGGTGCGCGGGTTCACGCGGTGCAGGCCGCCGACCCCGGACTGCACGACGAGGAGGGCCGAGCCGTCGGGGGTGCGGGTGATGCCGTTGGCGTTGACGACCTCGCCGGGGGCCTGGCTCCAGTCGCCGCTCAGGGTGAGCGTCACGATGTCGTCCGCGTCCGGCAGTTCGCCGCGCCGACCGAGCGGCAGGGCGTACAGCGCGGGCCGGTAGGAGTCGGTGAACCAGGCCGTGCGCGGGGTCAGGAACACGTCGTTGGCGAAGGTCGGGGTCGCCGTGGTGAGGACGTACGAGGCGATGATCTCACCGGTGCGGGCGTCCACGACGCGGGCGCCCTGGCCGCGTCCGGCGACGAACAGACGTCCCCGGTCGTCGAGTTTGAGGCCGACCGAGGGCGTGCCCGGGCCGGTCGAGATGATGCCGCCCTCTCCGGTGCGCAGATCAGCGCGGTAGATCGAGCCGTCGCCGAGCGAGCCGAGGTAGGCGTACGGTCCGCCGCCGATGGTGATGCCCTCCGGACGGAAGCCGTTCGGGAGGTGGATCACGGAGGGCTGGTTCTTCTCGGCTGTTCCGGCCGCCGCGGCGGGGGTGCCGGCGGATCCGACGAGTGCGGCGCCGGCGGTGGCGGCGCCGGCCGCGAGGAGTGCGCGGCGGGTGGGACGAGGTGCGAAGGAGCGGTGTTCGGGGGCCACGGTGCGTCCTTCCGCGGACAGGACCGGCCAACAGCTGGTCCAACGGTCAACTGACTCTTCCACCCCACCACACACCGACCGCCTCCGCAGCACGGGACAGCCTCTCGACAGCGTCTGGACAGCATCTGGCCCGATTGTGGCGTGACATCTCTTTCAGGACGGATTGCTCACGTTGCCCAATTCAACTTGATTTCAAACCCAGTTGGCGAATGCGGTCTGGACGGACCGGGCGGGGAGTGCTTGGTTGTCCACCGAAGGCGCGCCGCACCACCCGCACTTGGGATCCGCAGGAACCGAAGGGAGCGGCAGACGATGACCGACCAGGCACAGCCGGCACAGGGCCCGGGAGCGTCCGGGCCGGGGCCCGACGGAGCGGGATTCACCTATCGAGGAGCCGAGCGGGAGCTGATCGTCGTAGCTCGCCCGGAGGCCGGGCTGCGCGCCCGGGCCGAGGGCGTGCGGTCGGTGGCGGGCGCCGACACGTCGGCTCTCGACATGTTCCTCACTGACGAACAACTCGCGCTGGAGCCGCTGTTCGGCAACGAGGAGCGGCTGCTGCAAGCCGCCTCTCAAGCCGGCACCGAGGACGTGCCCGACCTCGCGCTGTTCTACCGGGTGCGCGGCGGGGAGAGCCGCGCCGAGGAGCTGCGGGCGCGTATCGCCGCGCTGCCGGGGATCGACTCGGCGTATGTGAAGCCGGGCGCGGTGCCGGCCTCCCTGGGGCAGGTCGGGGAGGACAGCGGGCGCCTGAAGGAGGGTGCGCCGGTCACGCCCGACTACACCGGCCGGCAGGGCTATCTGCGGCCCGCGCCCGAGGGCGTCGACGCGTACTGGGCCTGGCAGCGGCCCGGCGGCACCGGTCAGGGCGTGACCGTGATCGACGTGGAGGGCTCCTGGCAGCTGGGGCACGAGGACCTGGCCGCCAAGCTGGCCGGTGTCGTCGTAGGCACCCCGCTGGCCGACCCGGCCTGGCGCAACCACGGCACCGCCGTGATCGGGGTGATCGGCGGCGACCGGGGCGAGTACGGCGTCACCGGCATCGTGCCGGACACGGTGACCGCGGCCGCGTCCTTCCAGGGCATCGGCACGGCGGCCGCGATCCACGCGGCGGCGGACCGGCTGAGCCCCGGCGACATCGTGCTGATCGAGCTGCACCGCCCAGGGCCCCGGTTCGAGTACGCCGACCGCGACGACCAGCGCGGCTACATCCCGCTGGAGTGGTGGCCGGACGACCTCGCCGCCGTCCGCTACGCCACCGCCAAGGGTGTCCTCGTGGTGGCGGCCGCGGGAAACGGCGCCGAGTCGCTCGACGACGCGGTCTACGAGCGCCGCCCGGACGGCTTCCCGGAGTCCTGGCGCAACCCGTTCAACCCAACCAACCCGACCTCCGGCGCCGTCCTGGTCGGCGCGGGCGCCCCGCCGCCCGGCACCCACGGCCGCGACCACGGCCCGGACCGCACACGCCTCGCGTTCTCCAACTACGGCGCCCGCGTGGACGCCCAGGGCTGGGGGCGCGAGGTGACGACCACCGGCGGCTTCTGGGACCGGCCCGGTGACCTGCAGGGCGGGCCCGAGGAGATCGCCTGGTACACCGACACGTTCTCGGGGACGTCGGCCGCCTCCCCGATCGTGGTCGGCGCACTGGCCGCGCTGCAGGGCATGCTCAAGGCGGCGGGCCAGGAGCCGATGTCCCCGGAACGTGCCCGCGCCGTCCTGCGGGC
The DNA here is from genome assembly GCF_052068475.1 of Streptomyces sp. SD31. Taxonomy (NCBI): domain Bacteria; kingdom Bacillati; phylum Actinomycetota; class Actinomycetes; order Kitasatosporales; family Streptomycetaceae; genus Streptomyces; species Streptomyces sp. SD31. The sequence goes on from NZ_JBQHCX010000003.1 coordinate 371,726, forward strand.
CACCGGCTCCCCGCAGCAGGACGCGCCGGGCAGGCCCGCCTCCCAGCGGATCGGCAACCGGCCCGACATCAAGGCGGCGGTCACCCATCTGGTGCCGCAGGCGGTCGGCTCGGGCAAGGCCGAGCGGTACTGGGACGAGGTGCTGCCGTATCCGCGTGAACTCCCGCCCAGGCTCCGGCTGTTGGTGGCCGGCGAGTGGCGCAACCTCAATCATCCGTCCCCGGAGATCCGCCAGGCGGTCCACACCGCCTTCGCGGGGGGACGGCCCGATGTCCGAGTCTGGTTCTCGGACGACGAGATCGTCGGCCTGGTCATCACCGGCTGACGCAGCCCATCACATCAAGGGAAGGTGACACCCGTATGAGCACCACCCCGCAGATGAGTCACATGGGACAACAGCAAGGCCAGCAGTTCCCCAGCACGTCGCCGTACCAGCAGCAGCCGTACGGGCAGCAGCAGCCGTTCGGCCAGCAGCAGGGCTACGGCCAGCAGCAGCCGTACGGCATGAGCGGCTCCCTGGAGCAGCTCCAGCAGCTCGGTCAGCAGCAGCCGTTCCAGCAGCTGTTGCAGCAGCTGGGCCAGCCCTTCGGCGGGCAACAGCAGGACCAGCAGGCGCAGCAGGCCGAGCAGCAGATGCAGCAGCAGCTCCAGCAGGTCGCGCTGTCGGCGATGCAGCAGGTCGTGCAGCAGGTGCAGGCCCAGGCCCTCGCCTCCGGTGTGGCGAACGGCTTCGTCGACATCGTGCACCCGCTCCAGGGGCAGCCGCACCAGATCTTCCTGCGCATCAACAACCAGTTCCGGGTCCTCAACGACCCGAACCCGCAAGTGCACCAGCAGATCCAGCAGGCCTTCGCGTTCGGCCACCAGGTGATCGGCATCTGGGACACCCAGTCGCCGAGCGTGCTGCGCAGCGTCCGCATCCAGCGGATCTGACGGGCTGACGCACACCGCGACGCACTCGGGGCGCTTCCTCCGGCGGGAGGAAGCGCCCCTCTCGTGTCTTGTCCGCCGTGGTTACAGAGCCACGCCCAGCAGCGCGTCCACGGCCCGCGACACGACACCTGGGGCGCCGATGTCCGTGCCGCCCCGCTGGTGCTGGAGCTGGACCCAGCGGTCGACCGCGGCGAGCGCGGCCGGGGCGTCCAGGTCGTTCGCCAGGGCCTCGCGGATCCTCTCGACGAGCTCCTCGGCTTCCGGCCCGTCGGGCCGGGACACGGCGGCCCGCCAGCGGTCGAGACGGGCGACGGCGTCCTGAAGCACCTGGTCGGTCCACTCCCAGTCGGCCCGGTAGTGGTGGGCGAGAAGGGCGAGCCGGATGGCGGCGGGGTCGACGCCGTCGCGCCGCAGCTGCGACACGAAGACCAGATTCCCCTTGGACTTGGACATCTTCTCGCCGTGCAGGGCGACCATCCCGGCGTGGACGTACGCCTTGGCCATGGGGAACTCGCCGGTCAGCACCTGGGCGTGCGAGGCGCCCATCTCGTGGTGCGGGAAGGCGAGGTCGGAGCCGCCGCCCTGGACGTCGAAGCCCATGCCGAGGTGGTCGAGGGCGATCGCGACGCACTCGATGTGCCAGCCGGGCCTGCCGCGCCCGAGCGAACCGCCGTCCCAGCTGGGCTCGCCCTCACGGGCGGCCATCCACAGCATCGGGTCGAGCGGGTTCTTCTTGCCCGGACGGTCCGGGTCACCGCCACGCTCGGCGGACAGCAGTCGCATCGCGGCGGCGTCGAGGCCCGACACCTTGCCGAAGTCGGGATCGGACTCGACGGAGAAGTAGATGTCCCCTTCGAGCTCGTACGCGGCCCCGGCGTCCCGCAGCCGCTCCACGAGCGGAACGATGCCGGGTATCGCCTCGACCGCGCCGATGTAGTGCCGCGGAGGCAGCATGCGCAGGGCGGTCATGTCCTCGCGGAAGAGGGCGGTCTCCTTCTCGGCGAGGGCGACCCAGTCGATGTTGTCGCGCTCGGCCCGCTCAAGCAGCGGATCGTCGACGTCGGTGACGTTCTGGACGTAGTGAACCTGCCGCTTGGTGTCGAGCCACACGCGCTGCACGAGGTCGAACGCGTTGTAGGTCGCCGCGTGACCGATGTGGGTCGCGTCGTACGGGGTGATGCCGCAGACGTAGATACGGGCGACGGGACCGGGGTCGAGGGAGACCGGACCGCCGGTCGCGGTGTCGTGGATCCTCAGGTCGCGGCCCTGACCAGGCAGGGCGGGGACCTCAGAAGCGGGCCAGGCATACATGTCATGAGCCTAACCGGACGGATGTTCCGGATACGAACCGGACCGGGCCGGATGGCCGGTAAGGCCTTCTTGCGCGAAACCGGCCGTTGTGCTGCTGGACGGGGGCGGGCTAGACGGGCGGCCAGGGAATCGCCGGCCACTCCCCGCTCGGTTCCGGATGCTTCCCGGACGTCACCAGCGCCTCGACACGCGCGCGCGTGGCCGCCAGCTCGGCGGCGGTGATCAGCCCGGCCAGGCGTACGGCCAGCTCACCGCCCTCCTTCAGCCCGGTCCGCAGGGCACCGAGCACCTCGACCGCCTCCGCCGTAAGCGGCTCCCCCGCCCAGCCCCACAGCAGCGTCCGCAGCTTGTTCTCGACGTTGAAGGTGACCCCGTGGTCGATGCCGTACAGATGGCCGCCCTCGGTGGGCAGCAGGTGCCCGCCCTTGCGGTCGGCGTTGTTGATCACGGCGTCCAGGACGGCGAGCCGCCGCAGCCGCTCGTCGTCGGCGTGCACCAGCAGCGCGGTCTTCCCCTCGCCGACCTCGGCGAAGCCGATCGCCTTCCAGCCGGGCTCGGGCTCCTCACCGTCGACCAGGGCGAGCAGCTCGGCCTCGGGCGTCACGTCGATCCACAGCTGGACCATGCCCTCGCCGTACGGCCCGTCCCGCAGCACCGTGGGCGGTACGAGCCCCCAGCCGGTCGCCTCGGAGACCTCGTACGCGGCGACCTCGCGCTGCGCGAGCGTCCCGTCGGGAAAGTCCCACAGCGGCCGCTCACCGGCGACCGGCTTGTACACGCAGGACGCCTCCTGCCCCTCGTACGCGACCGTGCAGAACAGCGCCGCGTTGGACGCCTCGCGGATGCGCCCGCGCACGGTCAGCTCGCCCTCGACGAGCAGGTCCACCGTGGTCACGCTCCGCGGCGGTATCCGTTCTGGCGCGGACATACGTGTCCTTCCGGGTCGAGCGGGAGGCTGCACAGCGGGCACGGCGGCCGCCCGGCGTTGACGACGTCCAGGGCGCGCTTGGCGAAGGCTCTCGCCTGCGCGCCGGTGAGCCGGACCCGCAGCATCGGGGGCCCGTTCTCCTCGTCCTGGAGGAGCCGCTCCTCGGCCTCGGCGAGGTCCTCCTCGGTGTCGGCGTCGAGCTCGACGAGGGCCTGCGCCTCGACGATCATGCGCTGTTCCTCGCCGTCCCAGGCCAGGGCCATGGTGCCGACGCGGAACTCCTCCTCGACCGGCGCCTCCAGCGGGGCGGTGTCGGCGATCTCGGAGGGCGCCACGGCGGGGACGGCGGCGCTGCCGCCACTACGCCGTACGACCTCGTCGAGCAGCTCGTCCATGCGCTCGGCGAGGGCGGCGACCTGGGTCTTCTCCAGGGCCACGCTGGTCACCCGGGAGCCTGCGGTGGCCTGGAGGAAGAACGTACGGCGTCCGGGAAGCCCGACCGTACCGGCCACGAAACGGTCCGGGGGGTCGTAGAGGAACACCTGACGGGACACGTCCTGTCTCCATTGGAATCGTGAGTACGGCGAACACGTGAGTACGGCGAAAACGTGGGTACGGGAGCTACTTCGACCGCTTCACCCTACTGCGCCGGACGATCACGGTGCGCCCGCGCCGCCCCCGACCGTCGCGTCGTCGGCCGGCGGCTCCTCGCGCGGGGCGAGGGACGCGAAATCACCGGTGTCCCCGAGGCGTACGAGGAACGGCCTCAGGCGTGTGTAACGGATCGCGGTGATGGAACACGGTTCAACGGAAATCCTCTGGAAGAGGTCGAGATGAAGACCGAGTGCGTCCGCGACAAGGGACTTGATGATGTCGCCGTGCGAGCACATCACGTACACGGCGTCGGCGCCGTGATCGCGCTCCACGCGCGCGTTCCACTCCCGTACGGCCTCGGCGGCCCGGGTCTGCATCGCCCGCATCGACTCCCCGCCGGGGAACGCCGCCGCCGAGGGGTGCGCCTGGACGACCTCCATCAGCGGCTCGTCCGCCAGCTCGGCGAGCTTGCGGCCGGACCAGTCGCCGTAGTGGCACTCCCCGATCCGCTCGTCGGTGTGGGCGGTGAGCTCGGGCCGGGCTTCGAGCAGCGGCCGGATCGTCTCCTGGCAGCGCTGCAGTGGGCTCGTGACGACCTCGGAGATCGGCAGCTGGGCGAGCCGTTCGGGCAGGGCGGCGGCCTGCGCGGCCCCGCGCTCGTCGAGGGCGACGCCGGGCGTCCACCCGGCGAGCACCCCCTCGGTGTTGGCGGTGGAGCGTCCGTGCCGGACCAGGATCAGCGTGGGCATGCCGCCCAGCGTAGGCGCACCAGGGGGTGCGAACGCGGGCGGACGGCGGGAGAATACGCTCCGTGATCGTCGACTGCGCCATCTACCGTGACGGGCGCCGGACGGAAGGGCCGGACGACCTCTCCGACGCCCTGGATCTGTGCCGTGTGCAGGACGACGCGTTCGTCTGGATCGGGCTGTACGAGCCCACGGAGAAGGAGTTCGACCGGGTCACGCAGGAGTTCGGGCTGCATCCGCTGGCCGTCGAGGACGCCCTGAAGGCGCATCAGCGGCCGAAGCTGGAGGTGTACGACGACTCGCTGTTCATGGTCCTCAAGCCGGTCGGGTACGAGCCGAAGAGCGACATCGTCTCCTCCGGCGAGGTCATGGTCTTCATCGGCGACTCGTTCGTGGTGACGGTCCGGCACGGCGAGGAGGCGCCCCTGGGCGTCGTACGGCAGCGTCTCGAACACGAGCCGGAGATGCTCCGGCACGGTCCCACGGCCGTGCTGTACACGATCGCCGACGCCGTGGTCGACCACTACGTGGAGGTGGCGGGCGAGCTGAGCACCGACCTGGAGGAGCTGGAGACGGAGGTGTTCTCGCCGACCGGCGGCGGCTCTCGGCACACGGCGTCCCGCATCTACGCCTTCAAGCGGCAGATCCTGGAGTTCCGCAGGGCCAGCGGCCCCCTGGCGCAGCCCCTGGCCCGGCTCGCGGGCACCGGCATGTTCGGCGCGCGCGTGCCCTTCGTGCACGAGGAGGCGCAGCCCTTCTTCCGGGACGTGAGCGACCACCTCACGCGCGTGAACGAGTCCGTGGAGGGCCTGGACCGGCTCGTCTCCGACGTCCTGTCGGCGCATCTGGCGCAGATGAGCGTCCGGCAGAACGACGACATGCGCAAGATCTCCGCGTGGGCGGCCATGGCCGCGGTCCCCACGATGATCGCGGGGATCTACGGCATGAACTTCGACCACATGCCGGAGCTGGACTGGATGTGGTCGTATCCGCTGCTGATCGCGGGCATGGCCGCCCTTGAGGTGCTGCTGTACCGGCTGTTCAAGAGCCGGGGCTGGTTGTAGGCGCGTACGTGGTCGGTACGTCAGGCGAACTCGGGCGCCGAGGTGGCGGGTCCGCCGAGTGCGTCGCGCCGCTCCGGCATCTTCAGGGACACCATGCGCCGCCAGCCCGCGACCCGTTCCCAGGCGTACACGGCGTGGATGCCCGCGGCGAGCACGGCAGCCTTCGCCCTCGGCCAGCCGAGGATGCGCCCCATGTGGTCCATGACCGCGAGGCTGACATCCCGGTAGATCCGGATCTCCGCGAGCGCGCACTCGCGCAGCGTTCGCTGGATGGCCCGGCCGTGTCCCTGGGCCGCGAAGCGCAGCAACTCCTCGTGGCAGTAGGCGAGGTGGTTGTCCTCGTCGGCGGAGATCATCCTGACCGCGCGGCCCAGGTCGGGGTGGTCGGCGAAGTGCTTGCGCAGCAACTCCATCTGCTCCGAGGCGCGCTGCTCGGTGACCCTGCTGTGCGAGAGGTAGGTGACGATGTCCTGGACGGTGAGCGGCTCGTCGCTCTTGAGCTTGTCGTGGGCGAGACCGATGCCGTGGTTCTCCAGGAGCATCGTGTAGTCGGTCTCGGGCGGGACGGGCACCGGTTCCAGGCCGCGCTTCTTCATCAGGGCGTTGAAGATCCGCCCGTGTTTGTCCTCGTCCGCGCCATGCCGGGTGATCTTGGGCGCGAGGGGGCGCTCGCTCTGGGGGACGAGCGCGGCGATACGGGCGTTCTCCCACCCGCCCTGGGACTCCCCGCTGGCCGCGATGGAGCAGAACAGGCGGAAGGACTCGTCGTTGTCGAGGATCTCCTGGAACAGACTCTTGGCCGAAAGCATCGTTGGACACCTCTCCGCAGGGCGCAGGACGCCGGACTCCGCAGGATTCCGCAAAGAACGAGTCAAATGCGGCGAGAGAGGCACTGCAACAGCTGTGTCGGACAACTCCGCCAAAAGAATGACCAGCAGGGTCACTACGGGGGCGTAACCGCGCGGCCACGCACGCGTTGTTCTACGTGACGGCCGTGGCGGGGAAGACCCCCGAGCCCCCACCACGGCCGCAGAAAATCCCTCTCGGGTCCTGCCCGCGTCACGCCAGGCCGGCACGCTCCAGGGCCTCGGTGCCGGCACGCAGCGAGGCGAGCCGCTCGTCGAGCGTGAAGCCCGCGGGCGCGAGGGACAGGGTGGTGACCCCGGCCGCGGCATAGGCCTTCATCCGGTCCGCGATGCGGTCGACGGAACCGAGCAGCGTGGTCTTGTCGATCAGCTCGTGCGGTACGGCGGCCGCGGCGCCCTGCTTGTCGCCGGAGAGGTACTTGGTCTGGATCTCGGCGGCCTCCTTCTCGTAACCCATGCGCTGGGCGAGCTGGTTGTAGAAGTTCTGCTTGGGGCTGCCCATGCCGCCGACGTACAGCGCGGTGTAGGGACGGAAGGTGTCGGCGAGCGCGGCCACGTCCTTGTCGTCGCCGACGGCGAGGGGGAGGGTCGGGCAGACGTCGAACCCGTCGAGGGTCTTTCCGGCCTTCTCGCGCCCGGCACGCAGGTACTTGATCGTCGTGTCCTCGAGGTGCTCGGCGGACGGGAAGATCAGCAGTGCGCCGTCGGCGATCTCGCCGGTCTGCTCGAGGTTCTTCGGGCCGATGGCGGCGATGTACAGCGGGATGTGCTCGCGCTGCGGGTGCACGGTCAGCTTGATCGGCTTGCCGGGGCCGCCGGGCAGGGGCAGCGTCCAGTGCTGCCCCTCGTACGACAGGCGCTCGCGGGTCATGGCCTTGCGGATGATCTCGACGTACTCACGCGTGCGTGCCAGCGGCTTGTCGAACTTGACGCCGTACCAGCCCTCGGAGACCTGCGGTCCGGAGACGCCGAGGCCGAGCCGGAAGCGGCCGCCGGAGAGCGAGTCGAGGGTCGCGGCCGTCATCGCGGTCATCGCGGGCTGGCGGGCCGGGATCTGGAAGATGGCGGAGCCGACGTCGATGCGCTCGGTCTGGGCGGCGACCCAGCTCAGCACCGTGGCCGCGTCCGAGCCGTACGCCTCGGCGGCCCAGCACACGGCGTATCCCAGCCGGTCGGCCTCCTGCGCGACGGCGAGATTGTCCGCGTCCATTCCGGCACCCCAGTAGCCGAGGTTGATCCCGAGCTGCATGGCCGATCCCCTTACCGATCAGTAACGTCCCTTGTGGGGCCGACCATAGCGTGGGGGGCCCGGCACGGGGAGACCGGTGTGGCGGGCATCGCCCCGACGGCCGTGGGGATCCCCGGTGACCGTCCTGAAAACTGGTTATCCACAGGCCCCCACATGCCAGGTTCTGGCCAGTAATCTCGGCGTTCATGGAGCAGAGGCATCTCGGCCGCACCGGCCTGCGCGTGTCCCGGATCGGGCTCGGCACCCTCACCTGGGGCAGGGACACCGACGAGCACGACGCCGCGGACGTCCTGAAGACGTTCTGGGAGGCGGGCGGCACCCTCGTCGACACGGCGGACGTGTACGGCGACGGAGAGGCCGAGTATCTGCTCGGCCGGCTCATAGAAGGGCTCGTCCCGCGCCGGGACCTGGTCATCTCGACGAAGGCGGGCAGCGTGCCCGACCCCGACCGCCGCTTCGACGGCTCGCGCGGCCATCTGCTCTCCGCGCTGGACGCCTCGCTGACCCGGCTCGGCACCGAGTACGTCGACGTCTGGCACATCCACGCCTACGACCCGCACACCCCGCTGGAGGAGACCCTCCAGGCCCTCGACCTGGCGGTCAGCAGCGGCCGCGCCCGCTACGCCGGCGTCTCCAACTTCTGCGGCTGGCAGCTCGCCAAGGCGGCGACCTGGCAGCTGGCGGCGCCGGGCCTGCGGACCCGGCTGGCGAGCACACAGCTGGAGTACTCGCTGCTCCAACGTGGTGTGGAACGCGAGGTGCTGCCGGCCGCGCTGGATCTGGGCATCGGTCTGCTGCCGTCCTCGCCGCTGGGGCGCGGGGTGCTGACGGGCAAGTACCGCTCTGCGACGCCGCCCGACTCACGCGGTGCCTCGGAACATCTGGCGCCCTTCGTCGCGCCGTACCTCGACGACACGGCGAGCCGCATCGTGGACGCCGTGCAGACAGCGGCCGACGGGCTCGCCGTGACCCCGCTCCAGGTCGCCCTCGCCTGGGTCCGCGACCGGCCCGGCGTGACCGCGCCCGTCATAGGCGCGCGCAACGCACAGCAGCTCACGGCGGCGTTGTCAGTGGAGGCCCTTAGTCTTCCTGACGAGATCTGCCGGGCGCTCGACGACGTGTCGGCGCCCGTGCACCGCTATCCCGATCACGACTGGAGCACGCTGTGAGCACGGAGCCGCCCGAGACCACGGAGGACACGGAGCCGGGGACCCCGGGGGCCGAGCCCGAGGGCGGGACGCCGGGTGCCGGCAACGGCGACACCACTGCCCGGAGTTCCGCGGCCGAAGACGGTGACGGTGACGCCGGGGCACAGTCGCCGGAGGACCAGGAGGGCGACGGCGGCTCCCCCACGGAGTCGTCCCCGACAGAGTCGTCCGCGGCGCAGTTGTCCGAGGCCGAGGCCGAGATCGCCGCTCAGCGGGTCGAGCGGGAGCGGATCGAGCGGCGCAAGGCCGAGAAGGCGGGACCCGTCGAGAGCGGGGCCAAGCTCAGCGGGAAGGCCGCCGACCTGCTTGCCGCCGTACGGGCCGTGGAGAGCGGTGCGAAGCCCGTGGCCCACGTCTTCAGCGAGCCCGAGCCACCGCGCCGCCCCACCCCGGAGCCGGTACGCCGGCCGCAGCCCGTGGCGGTCGCCGCGCCCGCGGGCCCCGCTGCGGAGACCGTCGAATCCGTGCGCCGCGTGCTGACCGAAGGCGGCGCTCCCGAGACTCTCGCCCCGCAGGTCGCCGCCGTCCTCGGCGAGGGCGGGGGCGACCAACTGCGCGCGGACCCCTGGCAGTTGCTGCGCGTCGGCGGCGTACGGCCGGAGCAGGCCGACGGGTTCGCGCGGGCACTGCTCGGCGCGGAGTGCGCACCGGACGACGAGCGGCGTGGCCGGGCGGTCACCGTCTGGCTCCTGGAGCAGGCGGCCCTGGCCGGGCACACGGCCCTGGAGATGCCGACGCTCACCGCCGCGCTGGCCCAACGGGGCGTGCCGGACGCCGATACGGCCGTGCACAGCACCCTCGCCGAGGGCGAGGCCCTGGTCTTCCAGGACGCCCTGGACGAGCCCGGTGCCCCGGCCGCCCGGCGGGACGACGAGGCGGAGGAGGACGAGGAACGGCCCGTCCGTGTCCTCGTCGGCCTGGAGCGGTACGCCCTCGCGGAGGAGAGCCTCGCCGACGGACTGGCCCGCCTGATCAACTCGGTGCCGAAGCAGGACGGTTCGGCCGAGGAGTGGCAGCGCGCCGCGGCCGCAGCCGGCTCCGCCGCCGACCTGATCCGCGCGGTCGCCGCGCACGGCCTGGTCCTCCACACCGGCGGGGATGCCTCCCTGGCCGAACCGGCGGCGCTGCTGCACGCCGCGCACGCTCTCGGATTGCGGGCCTGGGCGGCCACCCACGGCCCGGTCGGCCGGGGCCGCTTCTCGGCGCTGCTGAGCGGGCCCGCTCGGCCGGACGGCCCCACCCAGGCGGAAGCCGCGCCCGGCGTCGCCACCGTGGCCGGTCTGCTCTCCGGTGCCGAAGGGCCCGGTCGGGACGCGGACGGGGCGTTCGACCTCGATCTGCTCGTCGTGCTCGACGCGCCGCAGTTGGACGTCGAGACGGCGGCTCTGCTCACGGAGTCGTTGCCGGACGGGGCCCGGCTGGTGCTGGCCGGTGATCCGGCGGTGCTGTGGTCGGCGGGGCCCGGGCGGGTGTTCGCCGACCTGCTGGCGGCGCGGGTCTGCCCGCAGATCGCCTCGCGGCGACCGGATCCCGGCCCGCTGGGCGAGCTGGTGTCCGGTATCGGCATCGGCGAGCTGAACCAGGTCGAGGCGCCCGGCAAGGAGGTCGTGATCGTGCCGGTGCGGGACGCGGGCGAGGCCGTGCACCGGACCGTGCAGCTCGTCGCGGACTCGGTGCCGCGCGCGATCGGCGTCCCGACCGAGCAGACCCAGGTGATCACGCCGGGCCACGGCGGGGCGGCCGGCACGCGCGCGCTCAACGCCGCGCTCAAGGAGCGGCTCAACCCGGGCCCCGGCCGCTTCGGCGGCTTCGACCCCGGTGACCGCATCGCTTACTCCCCCGCGCCGGGCCGTACGGTGCCGGGCCAGGTGGTGACGGCCGACGCCGAGGGGCTGCACCTGACCTGCGCGGGCGAGTCCGTCGTCGTACCGAAGGAGCGGGTGGAGCAGTCCGTGCGGCACGGCTGGGCCCTGACCGCGCACCAGGCGGCCGGCACCCGCTGGCCGGCGGTGGTCGTGGTCCTCCCGGGCGACGCGGCCCAGGCCCTGAGCCGTCCCTGGGTCTACACGGCCTTCAGCCGCGCCGACCGCCACCTCTCCGTGGTCCACGGCGTGGAACAGGCTCTTCCGCGAGCGGTCGCCGAAATCCCGGCCAAGCCCCGCACGACCCGTCTGCCGGCGCTGCTGGCACCACAGCTGGCTACGGCCGACTGACCTCCCGCCGGAGCGACGGCGGGGGTCATGGAAGCCCTCGCTCCCATGACCGCCGCCGACGACAGCCGTCGCCTCCGCTCAGCGGTCCGAGTCCAGTGGCTCCAGGTCCTCGTCCTCGTCCAGCTCAGTGTCGAGGTCGTCCTCGATGTCGTCGGCGTCCTCGTCGTCCTCGTCCGGCTCGTCGACGTCGTCCAGCTCGTCGTCGAACACCGCGCTGACGTCGAACCGGCAGACCACCCGCTGCGGGTCGACCGCCTCGAAGGGCGCCTCCAGCCATTCACCGGGATCGGCCTGCTCGTCCGAGGCGGTGACCCAGAGCGTGGAGTCGCCCTCCTCCAGGCCGAACTCCTTGTGCCGGGAGGCGATCTCGTCCGGCTCGAACTCACCGAACAGGATGCCCAGCGCCCCGTGCACCGTGCCGGAGGCATCCTCGTCGTCCGGGCCGGCGTCGTAGTCCGCCGCCTCGACCCGCTGGGCCTGCGCCAGCAGCCGCTGCGGCTCCACCACGGAGTAGTCGCGGCGGATCAGCACGCTCACCGCGTTCGGTTCCTCGGGGCCCGTGTACGGCGGCAGCGCGTCGTCCGTACCGGGGATCTCGAAGGGCGTGACCTCGTCGTAGCGGTCGTAGAGCAGCTCGTCGTAGATCTCGGCGGCCGCGGCCAGCTGGTTGAACGCCTCGTAGACGGCCGGGTCATCCTCACCCGACCGGCGTTCGACCGCGGCCAGGTGGCGGTCCAGCGCGGTCTTGACCGCCTCGGCGGCGGCGCGTACCTCGGCAGCGGTGGGCTGCACAGCATCAGACATAGTGCAGACGCTATCCGTACCGGGCCCCAGCCCGCACAATAGATGCGATGCCGGAATACGAATTTGTCGACGTGTACGTACCGCGCGGGGTCTCCCGCAAGGACGCCACACGCCTGCTGACGGACCATGCCGAGTACGGACACTGGGAGTTGGACCGCCTGAGCCTGCTGCGCGACGGCAGCCGCAGGGTGCGGCTGCGCCGCCGGATCATCCGCCAGGTGCGGGCCACGTGGTGAGCTGAGGCGACAAAGGAACAACGGAGCGGGCCCCGCCGCGGCGGGGCCCGCTCCGTTCAGGCCGAACGACGTCGGCCTACCGGTAGCGGAGCCAAGGCCTACGCCGAGGTCCGTGCCTTGCGGTACAGCACCGAGCCCGCCAGCAGCGCGCCCGCGCCGACCGGCAGGACGAGGCCCAGCGGCAGGTCACTGCCGGTCTGGGCGAGCTCGGCGTCACCCTGGGGCTGGGTGACGGACTGGGCACCCGGGTCGTTCCCGTCCGAGGAGCCACCGCCCGGCGTCTCGCCGCCCGTGCTGGGCGGCGTGCTCGGGGTGCCGGGGTGGGTGGGCTCGTCCGGGTTCTGCGGGTTCCCGGGGTTTCCGGGGGTCTCCGGGTTGCCCGGCTGCTCGGGGTTGCCGGGGTTTCCGGGGTTGCCCGGCTGCTCCGGCGACCCGGGCGGGTTCTCCTGGCCGCCGCCGGGCGGGGTGTGGCCGGTGCCGCCGCCGTTGGTGCAGTCGTTGCCCTCGACGGAGTTGCCGACGCCGATGACGTCGACGCTGTTGCCGCACACGTTGACCGGCACATGGACCGGCGCCTCGACGTGGTTGCCGGAGCCGATACCGGGCGAGTCACTGGTGTGCCCGCCGGACGACGCGCCTGAGCCGCCGTCGGAGTCCCCGTGACCGGCGGACGCGCCGCCGCCCTGGTTGGCGCAGCTGTTGCCGCTCGCGGGATTGAGCACCCCGACGACGTTGACCGTGTTGCCGCACACGTTGACCGGCACGTGCAGCGGCGCCTGCACCGTGTTGCCCGACAGCACGCCGGGCGAGTTCGAGGTGGAGCCGTCCGCACCCGAGCCGGTTGCGTGGGCGGCGCCGCCCGCGGCGGCGATGACGCCGGTCGCGGCCGCCACGGTCATCAGGCCCTTGCGGGTGACCTGTCGCATTTGCTGTTTACCTGCCTTCGACCTTGTTCCGAAAGGACGACGTCGGAAATTCGACCGACGTTCCGAAAGGCCGGTCGGCCCCGGAGCGCATGGCGTGCACTCCGGGGCCGACGGGCTCAGCCCCGTTCACGGGGCGAGGCGCAACGTCACTTGTTGATGCAGGTGTTGCCGAAGGCGGGGTTCAGCAGACCGACCACGGAGACCGTGTTGCCGCAGACGTTCACGGGGACGTGAACCGGCGCCTGAACGACGTTGCCCGACAGGATGCCCGGGGAGTGCACCGCGGCACCCTGAGCACCCGAGTCGGCAACGGCCAGGCCCGCGCCCGCGAGAACCAGCCCACCAGTGGCAGCCGCAGCAGCGACGACCTTCTTGATCATTATTCCTCCTTGTTGGCAATGCGATCACAAGTAGCTGATCGCATCACCTGTAACGAGGAGGAACTAATAGGGCTACGACCTGATGAGTGCGTTCACTCCCCCCAGCCATATCCCGTACGCCTGGCCGAATACTGAAGTGTCGTTTCAGTGGGCGAATTCAGGACGCATCGATGAACCGGTCGAGGACCCGCACCCCGAACTTCAGCCCGTCCACCGGTACCCGCTCGTCGACACCGTGGAACATCCCCGCGAAGTCCAGCTCCGGCGGCAGCTTCAGCGGCGCGAAGCCGAAGCCCCGGATACCCAGGTCGTCGAAGGACTTGGCGTCCGTTCCGCCGGAGAGCATGTAGGGGACGGCCTTCGCGGCCGGGTCCTCGGCGACCAGCGCGGACTGCATGGCGTCCACGAGCGCCCCGTCGAAGCTCGTCTCGACGGCCTTGTCGGCGTGCACGTCCTCGCGCTTGACCTTGGGCCCGAGGATCTTGTCGAGGTCGGCGAGGAACTCCTCCTCGAACCCGGGCAGGAAACGGCCGTCGACGTGCGCGGTGGCCTCGCCCGGGATGACGTTGACCTTGTAGCCCGCGCCGAGCTGCGTGGGGTTGGCCGTATTGCTGAGGGTCGCCCCGATGAGCTTGGCGATGCCGCCGAGCTTGGCGAGGGTGCCCTCCATGTTCTCCGGGTCGAGCTCGGTGCCGAGCGCGTCGCCGAGTTCGTCGAGGAACGCCCGGGTCGTCTTGGTGACCCGTACCGGGAACTTGTGCCGGCCCAGCCGGGCGACGGCCTCCGACAGCTCGGTGATGGCGTTGTCCCGGTGGATCATCGAGCCGTGCCCCGCCGTACCGGCCACGGTCAGCTTCATCCAGTGCATGCCCTTCTCGGCCGTCTGGATCAGATAGAGCCGCCGCTGCTCGCTCACGGTGAACGAGAACCCGCCCACCTCACTGATCGCCTCGGTGACGCCCTCGAAGAGGTCCGGGTGCTTGTCGACGAGGAACTTGGCGCCGAACTTGCCGCCGGCCTCCTCGTCGGCGAGGAACGCGAGCACGATGTCCCGCGGCGGGCGGCGCCCGCTGCGCAGCCGGTCGCGGACGACCGCCAGCGTCATCGCGTCCATGTCCTTCATGTCGACGGCCCCGCGCCCCCACACGCACCCGTCCGCGACCTCGCCGGAGAAGGGGTGATGGGTCCAGTCGTCCGCGTTGGCGGGTACGACGTCGGTGTGGCCGTGGATGAGCAGCGCGGGCCGGGACGGGTCCTCCCCCTCGATCCGTGCCACCGTGGAGGCGCGTCCCGGGTGCGACTCGAAGATCTTCGGCTCGAGGCCCACCTCTGCGAGCTTCTCGGCCACGTACTCGGCCGCCTTGCGCTCACCGGGCCCCGAGTGGTCGCCGTAGTTGCTGGTGTCGATCTGGATCAGCTCGCGGCAGAGGTCCACGACCTCGTCCTCGCCGGTGACGCCCCTGGCCGTGTCCGTCTCGCTCACGCTGCTTCCTCCCGCACTGTTGCTGCTGGTGGTCCCCCCTCATCCTCCCTCTCCCTCCGGCTCCGCCCAAGACCGGCCGCCGCCCGTCACACGCCGTTCACGCCGGGACGGGGGGTGATCGGGGCACCCCGCGGAGCCTGGTAATGTTTCCTCTGTCGCCGCGGGGGAAACCCCGCACGACAGACACCTTGTCCGGGTGGCGGAATGGCAGACGCGCTAGCTTGAGGTGCTAGTGCCCTTTATCGGGCGTGGGGGTTCAAGTCCCCCCTCGGACACACGAAATGGCGAGGGCCGTGACCACGAGGTCACGGCCCTCGGCCGTTGTGTGGGGGAAGTCTCCTCCGGTCGAAGATCACCAGGTCAGCGCCTGTTCCGTCGGCGCCCCGCCGCCCCGAACGGCTGTTCCGAGTGGCGTATCGAAGGGCTCGAACCTAGCGTCGTACTAAAATTTCCGGCTTGTTACGGGCTGGAGCCGGACAACCCCAGGCAGACCTGCGGGCCCGCCAGCGCCCCGGAGGCTTCCGGGATCGAGACGCGAGGACCGGATGGCAGCCATACACGAGAGCAGTGCTCTCGGCCTGCTCGAAGAAGAGATCCGCGAGAAGTTCGGCGACACGGCACGTTTCTCCGGGGGCCCGGCGGCCTCCGCGCGCACCCTCGTAGACGTCTTCGAGGCGTCCGTACGGTCGTACCCGGACGAGCCGGCCCTGGACGACGGCACGACGTGCCTCACCTACCGCGCGCTGGCCGTCGAGGTGGACCGGCTGCGGCGCGGGCTCGCGGCCGCCGGGGTCGGGCTCGGCGATCGGGTCGGGGTTCGTGTCCCGTCCGGTACCAATGACCTCTACGTCGCGATCCTCGCCGTGCTCGCGGCCGGTGCCGCCTATGTCCCGGTCGATGCCGAGGACCCGGACGAGCGGGCCGAGTTGGTGTTCGAGGAGGCGGACGTGCGGGCCGTCGTGGGGGCGGGGCACGAGATCGTCGTCCATGGCGTCTCCGAGGTCCCCGCCGCCCGGCCCGGCGTCGAGCACGACGCGTGGATCATCTTCACCTCCGGCTCCACCGGCAAGCCGAAGGGCGTCGCCGTCTCCCACCGCAGTGCCGCCGCGTTCGTGGACGCCGAAGCCGCGCTGTTCCTGACCGAGGAGCCGATCGGGCCCGGGGATCGGGTGATGGCGGGGCTGTCGGTCGCGTTCGACGCGTCCTGCGAGGAGATGTGGCTGGCCTGGCGGTACGGTGCCTGTCTGGTGCCGGTGCCGCGGTCGCAGGTCAGGAGTGGTGCCGATCTCGGGCCGTGGCTGGTCGAGCAGGAGATCACCGTCGTGTCGACGGTGCCGACGCTGGCCGCGCTGTGGGAGCCCGAGACCCTCAACGACGTACGTCTGCTGATCTTCGGTGGTGAGGCCTGTCCGCCCGAGCTGGCGCAGCGGCTGGTCACCGAGGGGCGCGAGGTGTGGAACACCTACGGGCCGACCGAGGCGACCGTCGTGGCCTGTGCCTCGCTGATGAGCGGGGAGGAGCCGATCCGGATCGGGTTGCCGCTGGACGGCTGGGAGCTGGCCGTCGTCGACGAGGCCGGGGAGCCCGTGCCGATGGGCGGCAGCGGGCAGCTGGTGATCGGCGGGGTCGGGCTGGCCCGGTATCTCGACGCCGAGAAGGACGCGGAGAAGTACGCGCCGCTGGAGTCCCTGGGCTGGGAGCGGGCGTACCGCAGTGGCGACCTCGTCAAGGCGGAGCCCGAGGGGCTGGTCTTCCTCGGGCGGGCCGACGAGCAGATCAAGCTGGGCGGGCGGCGGATCGAGCTCGGTGAGGTCGATGCCGCGCTCCAGGCGTTGCCCGGGGTGGCCGGCGCGGCCGCCGCCGTGCGGACCGCTCGTAGCGGGAATCAGCTGCTCGTCGGGTACGTCGTCACCCAGGACGGCTGGGATCACGCGGCCGCGGTGGAGAAGCTGCGGGCCGAGCTGCCCGCCGCGCTCGTGCCGTTGCTCGCGCCGGTCGAGGAGCTGCCGACCCGCACTTCGGGCAAGGTGGACCGCAACGCGCTGCCCTGGCCGCTGGAGGGGCTCGAAACCGGTGGTCCGGCGGAGCAGCTCTACGGCACCGAGGCCTGGCTCGCCGAGCAGTGGGCCGAGGTGCTCGGCATCCCCGTCTCCGGCGCCTGCGACGACTTCTTCGCGATCGGCGGCAGCAGTCTGGCCGCCGCGCAGCTGACGACACGGCTGCGTACGCGCTATCCGAGCGCGGCCGTCCTGGACATCTACCAGCAGCCGGTGCTGCGGAAGTTGGCCCGGCACCTGGAGCAGTCCGCGCAGGACGACGGGGCGGAGCGGATCGTCGCGCCGGTGCCCCGGCGCGCGCAGGTGGTCCAACTCCTGCTGCTCGTTCCGCTGTTCACCCTGCTCGGCCTGCGCTGGACGGTCGCGCTGGCCGCGCTCGGCACGCTGCTGCCCGCCTACGCGTGGCTGCCGACGGCGCCCTGGTGGCTCCTCGCGCTCGGGGCCGTCGTCCTGTTCAGTCCGCCGGGGCGGCTCGCGCTGGCCGCCGGGGGTGCGCGGCTGCTGCTCCGGGGCGTGAAGCCGGGGCGGTACGCGCGCGGTGGCAGTGTGCATCTGCGGCTGTGGGCCGCCGAGCGGCTGGCCGAGTTCAGCGGGGCGACCTCGCTGACCGGGGCGTGGCTGGAGCGGTACGCGCGGGCGCTGGGCGCCAAGGTCGGGCCCGATGTCGACCTGCACTCGCTGCCGCCGGTCACCGGGCTGCTCAAGCTGGGGCGGGGCGCGGCCGTCGAGTCCGAGGTGGATCTGTCCGGATGGTGGCTGGACGGGGACCGGCTGGAGATCGGCGCGGTGAAGGTGGGCGCGCATGCCGTCGTCGGCACGCGCAGCATCCTCTTCCCGGGTGCCCGGGTGGGCAAGCGGGCGGAGGTGGCGCCCGGTTCGGCGGTCACCGGGCAGATTCCCACCGGCCAGCGGTGGGCGGGCGCGCCGGCGGTCAAGCTGGGCAAGGCCAAGCGCAACTGGCCCAAGGATCGGCCGCGGCGCGGGACGTACTGGCGTGTGATGTACGGCCTCACCGGCTTCGCGCTCACCGCGCTCCCGGTGCTGGCGGGCGGGGCCGCGTTCCTCGTGGCCCGGGTGCTCTTCACGCCGGACGCGCCGCTGACGGGCGCCGCGCTGGCCCTGGTACCGGCGACGCTCGCCTTCGGGCTGGCGTACGCCGTGCTGCTGCTGATCGCCGTACGGCTGCTGAGCCTCGGCCTGCGCGAGGGCACGCACCCGACGCACAGCCGGATCGGGTGGCAGGCCTGGACGGTCACGCAGCTGATGGACCGCTCACGGGAGACGCTGTTCCCGCTGTACGCCGGGCTGGTCACGCCGGTGTGGCTGCGGTTGCTCGGGATGCGGATCGGGCGGGGCGCCGAGGTGTCGACCGTGCTGGCGCTGCCGAGCCTGACGACGGTCGGTGAGGGCGCGTTCCTGGCCGACGACACGCTGACCGCGCCGTACGAGCTCGGTGGCGGCTGGATGCGGATCGGGCGGGCGGAGATCGGACGGCGGGCCTTCCTCGGGAACTCGGGGATGACGGCGCCCGGGCGGACCGTGCCGGACGGCGGGCTGGTCGGCGTGCTGTCGGCGACGCCGAAGAAGGCCAAGAAGGGCACGTCGTATCTGGGGCTGCCGCCGGTGAAGCTGCCGCGTGCCGCCGCCGGTGGCGACCAGAGCCGGACGTACGATCCGCCGGCCCGGCTGCTGTGGGCGCGCGGCCTGGTGGAGCTGTGCCGGATCGTGCCGGTGTTCTGCTCGGCGTGGCTGGCGGTGCTGACGGTGGCGGCGCTGTGTGCGCTGGGGGTGTGGGCGCCGCTGCTGGCGGGGTTGGTGCTGCTCGGGGCGGGGGTCGTGGCGGGGCTCGTGTCCATCGTCGCGAAGTGGCTGCTCGTGGGGCGGCACCGCAGCGGGGAGCATCCGCTGTGGAGCGGCTTCGTGTGGCGCAACGAGCTCGCCGACACCTTCGTCGAGGTGCTCGCCGTGCCGTGGCTGGCGGGTTCGGTGCCGGGTACGCCGGTGATGACGGCGTGGCTGCGCGGGCTCGGCGCGCGGATCGGCAAGGGCGTCTGGGTGGAGAGCTACTGGCTGCCGGAGACCGATCTGGTGACGCTGGAGGACGCGGCCACCGTGAACCGGGGTTGTGTGCTGCAGACGCACCTCTTCCACGACCGGATCTTGCGGACGGATACTGTGGTCCTCCGAGAGGGCGCGACGCTGGGTCCTGGCGGGATCGTTCTGCCCGGCAGCGCGATCGGGGCCCGTACGACACTGGGTCCCGCGTCGCTCGTCATGGCCGGGGAGTCCGTCCCCGACGACACCCGTTGGCTCGGCAATCCGATCGAGGCATGGCGTCCCTGATGCCGGCTCACTCGGAGCCGGAGATCGGTGGGCCGGCACGGAGTGGCAGCGGTACGGCGCAGGGAGCACAGACAGCAGTGGCAGTTCAGCAGACGGCGGGCGTGGACCCGTACTTCCCGGAGCACGGCGACCCCCGCTACCGGGTGCACCGGTACGAGCTGGCGCTGGACTACCGCCCGGGCCCCAACCGCTTGTCGGGGACGGCCCGGATCAACGCCATAGCGGGACGGGCGCCGCTCACCGAGTTCGTGCTGAACCTGGCCGACTTCAGGATCGGCCGGGTCCGGGTCGACGGACGGCAGCCGCACTACACGCACCGCGGCGGACGGCTGCGCGTGCGCCCCGCCAAGCCGGTCCGCGCCGGGGCGGCCTTCACGGTCGAGGTGCACTGGTCGGGCAACCCCAAGCCGGTGAACAGCCCGTGGGGCGGGCTCGGTTGGGAGGAGCTGGAGGACGGGGCTCTGGTGGCCAGCCAGCCGATCGGGGCGCCGTCGTGGTACCCGTGCAACGACCGGCCCGCCGACAAGGCGTCGTACCAGATCTCGATCACCACGCCGTCGGCGTACGCGGTGGTGGCGGGCGGGCGCCTGCTGACCCGTACGACGAAGGCGTCCACGACCACCTGGGTGTACGAGCAGTCGGCGCCGACGTCCAGCTATCTGGTCGGCCTGTCGATCGGCAAGTACCAGACGGTGCTGCTGGGCGACCCGGGTCTGGGCGGGGTACCGCAGCACGGGCACATCCCGGCGCAACTGCTGCCGGAGTTCTCCCGGGACTTCGCGCGCCAGCCGCAGATGATGGAGCTGTTCCAGGAGCTGTTCGGGCCGTACCCCTTCGACGAGTACGCGGTCGTCGTGACGGAGGAGGAGCTCGATGTCCCGGTCGAGGCACAGGGGTTGTCGCTGTTCGGCGCCAACCACGTGGACGGGGCTCGGGGTTCGGAGCGGCTCGTCGCGCACGAGCTGGCGCATCAGTGGTTCGGCAACAGTGTGTCCATCGCGGACTGGCGGCACATCTGGCTGAACGAAGGCTTCGCGAAGTACGCCGAGTGGCTGTGGTCGGAGCGGTCGGGTGGGCGTACGGCGCAGCAACTCGCCGCCGCCGCATACCGGTTGCTGGCGTCGATGCCGCAGGATCTGCGGCTGGCGGATCCGGGTCGTAAGTCGATGTTCGACGACCGGTTGTACGAGCGCGGAGGCCTCGTCCTGCACGCGGTGCGCTGCGCGCTGGGCGACATCGCCTTCTTCCGCATGCTGCGCGCCTGGGGACAGCTGCACCGGGGCGGAACGGTGACGACGGCCGCCTTCGCCTCGCACGTGGCCCGCTTCGCGACCGAGCCGGTGGAGGAGCTGTTCGAGGCGTGGGTGTACGGGGCGGCGCTGCCGCCGTTGCCCGGGGCCGAGTCGCGGGCGGCGGGCTAGCACAATGGCGGCCATGACGACGCGTTCCTGCCCGTGCGGGCAGCCCAAGGCGTACGACGACTGCTGCGGCCGGTATCACTCCGGTGCCGCTGCCGCGCCGGCCGCCGAGGCGCTCATGCGGTCGCGGTACTGCGCGTTCGTCAAGGGCGATGTGGCGTACCTGCTGCGGACCTGGCATCCGCGGACGCGGCCGGCGCGGCTGGACCTCGACCCCGCGATGCGGTGGACGGGGCTGGAGATCCTGGAGACGACGGAGGGTTCGGCGTTCCACTCCACGGGGACGGTGACCTTCCGCGCCTCGTTCCGGGGTGGGTCGCTGCATGAGCGGAGCCGGTTCGAGCGGGTCGACGGGGCGTGGGTGTATGTGGACGGGGAGTTCCTGAGCTAGCGCTTCTACGGCGCCAGGATGTCGAGCTCCTGGAGGGCGCCGACCGTGATCTCGCGGGTGAGGTGTTCCGCCCTGGCCGCGTCGCCCGCGCGGACCGCCTCCGCGACCTGGACGTGCAGGGTGACCGCCGCCGGGTCGGGGTCCTCGAACATGACCTCGTGGTGGGTGCGGCCCGCGAGGACCTCGGCGACGACGTCCCCGAGGCGGGCGAACATCTCGTTGCCGGAGGCGTTGAGGATGACGCGGTGGAAGGCGACGTCGTGGATGAGGTAGCCCTCCAGCTGGTGGCCCCGGGAGTGGGCGACCATGCCGAGGGCGCACTCGGTGAGTTCGGCGCACTGGTCGGCGGTGGCGTACTTGGCCGCCAGGCCCGCCGCGACCGGTTCGATCGCCGAGCGCAGGACGGTGAGTGAGCGCAGCTGCTGGGGGCGGTCGGCGCCGGCCAGGCGCCAGCGGATGACCTGCGGGTCGTAGACGTTCCACTCGGCCTTGGGACGGACCGTGACGCCGACGCGGCGGCGGGACTCCACCAGGTGCATGGACTCCAGGACGCGGACCGCCTCCCGCATCACCGAGCGCGACACGTCGAAGCGCTGGGCCAGCTCGTCCGTGCGCAGGACACTGCCCGGCGGGTACTCGCCCGCGGCGATCGCGGGGCCGAGGGTTTCCAGTACATGGCCGTGCAGCCCCCGGCCCGGTGTGCTCATGCACTCAGCGTACGGGGCAGATCACGGCCTCAAAAAGTCAGACTTATTTGTCCCAGAGTCTTGAATTCGTCGTACCTAATGGGTTTCAGTGTGGCCGACATCGGATGTCGATGTCGGATGTCGAGGAAGACAGCGAGGCAGTGATGCGTACCCCCCACGTCGTCGTGGTGATGGGCGTCGCCGGCACGGGCAAGACCACGATCGGTCCTCTGCTCGCCGCCCGGCTCGGCGTCCCGTATGCCGAGGGCGACGACTTCCACCCGCAGGCCAACATCGCCAAGATGTCGGCCGGTACCCCGCTCGACGACGCGGACAGGTGGCCGTGGCTGGACGCCATCGGCGCCTGGGCGCACGGGCGGGCCGGGCTCGGCGGGGTGGTCAGCTGCTCGGCGCTGAAGCGGTCGTACCGTGACCGGCTCAGGGCCGCCGCACCCGGGGTGGTGTTCGTGCACCTCACGGGCGACCGGGAGGTCATCGAGGACCGGATGGCGCATCGGCAGGGGCACTTCATGCCGACCGCGCTGCTCGACTCCCAGTTCGCCACGCTCCAGCCGCTCCAGGCCGACGAGGCCGGAGTCGCCGTGGACGTCGCCGGGAGCCCGGAGGAGATCGCCGAGCGTGCCTCGAACGCGCTGAGCGAACTTCCCGACTGACACCGGCGAACACCGGTAGCACCCACCGGTGAACGCCGTAGCACCACCGGCAAGCGCCGGTAGCACCCCCCACGCGTCCCCCATCCCCGTACCTGCAAGGGAACCCCCGTGACCAGACTCAGCGTCGAGATGCTGGCAGCGGACACCGTCGAGCCCATCACCTCGGCCGGCCACGCTCAGCTGGGCATCGCCGTCCTGGCGGGCATCGCCGTCATCGTCCTGCTCATCACCAAGTTCAAGCTCCACGCGTTCCTGTCACTGACCCTCGGAACGCTCGTGCTCGGCGCGATCGCCGGGGCACCTCTCGACAAGGCCATCGCCAGCTTCACCACCGGCCTCGGCACCACGGTGGCCGGCGTGGGCGTGCTGATCGCGCTCGGCGCGATCCTCGGCAAGATGCTCGCCGACTCCGGCGGCGCCGACCAGATCGTCGACACGATCCTCACCAGGGCGGGCGGCCGTTCGATGCCGTGGGCCATGGTGCTGATCGCCTCCGTGATCGGTCTGCCGCTGTTCTTCGAGGTCGGCGTCGTGCTGCTGATCCCGGTCGTGCTGATGGTCGCCAAGCGCGGCAACTACTCGCTGATGCGCATCGGCATCCCCGCCCTGGCCGGTCTGTCCGTGATGCACGGCCTGGTCCCGCCGCACCCCGGCCCGCTGGTCGCGATCGACGCGGTCGGCGCCGACCTGGGTGTCACGCTGGCGCTCGGCGTCCTCGTCGCCATACCGACCGTGATCATCGCCGGTCCGCTGTTCTCGCGGTACGCGGCCCGCTGGGTGGATGTCCCGGCCCCGGACCGGATGCTCCCGCAGCGTGTCTCCGAGGAATCCGGTGAATCCGGGGAAGTGGGCAAGCGCAAGCTCCCCGGCTTCGGGCCCACGCTGGTCACGATCCTCCTCCCGGTCGTCCTGATGCTCTCCAAGGCACTGGTGGACATCGTGATCGACGACCCGGCCAACACCGTCCAGCGTGTCTTCGACGTCATCGGCTCCCCGATGATCGCGCTGCTCGCCGCCGTACTCCTGGGCATCTTCACGCTGCTCGCGCCCGCCGGGTTCGGCAAGGAGCGCCTCTCGCCGCTGGTCGAGAAGGGCCTCGCACCCATCGCGGGCATCCTGCTCATCGTCGGCGCGGGCGGCGGCTTCAAGCAGACGCTGATCGACACCGGTGTGGGCCAGATGGTCCTGGACATCTCCGAGGACTGGTCGATCCCGGCGCTGCTGCTGGCCTGGCTGATCGCGGTGGCCATCCGTCTCGCGACGGGTTCGGCGACGGTGGCGACGGTCTCGGCGGCCGGGCTTGTCGCCCCGCTGGCCGCCGACATGTCGACCACGCACGCGGCCCTGCTGGTCCTGGCCATCGGTGCCGGCTCGCTCTTCTTCAGCCATGTGAACGACGCCGGATTCTGGCTGGTGAAGGAGTACTTCGGCCTGAACGTCGGGCAGACCATCAAGACCTGGTCCGTCATGGAGACGATCATCTCGGTGGTCGCCGGTGGTGTGGTCCTGCTGCTCTCGCTGATCATTTAGGGGTACGACGATGACGGCTCACCCCCTCTTCGACATCGGCGGCCGCACGGCCCTGGTCACCGGCTCCAGCCGGGGCATCGGCCTCGCGCTCGCCCGCGGCCTGGCGGAGGCCGGCTGCACGGTGGTCCTCAACGGGCGGGACGGCGAACGCCTCGCCAAGGCCGCCGGGGAACTGCCCGGCGACGTCCACACGGCCGTGTTCGACGTGACCGACGGTCCGTCGGTGGCCGCCGGGATCGCGGATGTCGAGGAGCGGGTGGCCCCGCTCGACATCCTGGTCAACAACGCGGGCATGCAACTGCGCGCGCCCTTGCTGGAGTTCACGGACTCCGACTGGCACCGGATCCTGAACACCAACCTCACCAGCGCGTTCCTGGTCGGGCGGGAGGCCGCCCGGCGGATGACGGAGCGCGGCCACGGAAAGATCATCAACATCTGCTCGCTGCAGAGCGAGGTCGTCCGTCCCGGCATCGCCCCCTACGCCGCCACCAAGGGCGCGCTGAAGATGCTCACCAAGGGCATGTGCGCGGACTGGGGCCCGCACGGCGTCCAGGTCAACGGCCTCGGTCCCGGCTACATCGAGACCGAGCTCACCCAGCCCCTCGTCGAGGACGAGGAGTTCAGCGCGTGGGTGCGGCGACGCACCCCGGCCGGGCGCTGGGGGCGTACGGAGGACCTGGTGGGCGGGGTGCTGTTCCTCGCCTCTGCTGCGGCGGACTTCGTCAGCGGGCAGGTGCTGTATGTCGACGGCGGCATGACGAGCGTGCTGTGAAGGAGGCTGCGGGGATGCTCGGTTGTGTGATCCATGGTGAGGGTGACCTGCGGGTCGAGGAGCTGCCGGTGCCGGTCCCCGGGCCCGGACAGGCGCTGGTGGCCGTGCGGTACGGCGGGGTCTGTGGTTCCGACCTGCACTACTGGCGGCACGGCGGGGTCGGCGACTTCCGGCTCAAGGAGCCGATGGTGCTCGGGCACGAGGTGGTCGGGACGGTCGTGTCGTACGGCGACGGGGCATCAGGTCCGCTCGCCGGTACGGCCGTCGCGGTCCACCCGGCCACTCCCTGCGCGGCCTGCCCCGAGTGCGCGGACGGGCGGCGCAACGTCTGCCGGGACACCCGCTACCTCGGCAGCGCGGCCCGCTTTCCGCATGTGCAGGGCGGATTCGCCGCCCAAGTGGTCGTCCCCGCACATCAGTTGAGGCCGCTCCCGGCCGGGCTCGACCTGCGGCGGGCGGCGCTCGCCGAGCCGCTGTCGGTCGCACTGCACGCGGTGCGGCGGGCCGGAGAGGTGGCCGGGAGGCATGTCCTCGTCACCGGTGCCGGGCCCATCGGCTGTCTGGTGGTCGCGGCGGCCAAGGCGGCCGGGGCGGCGCACGTGACGGTGACGGACCTGCTGCCGACGGCTTTGGAGTACGCGCGGGTCGCCGGCGCCGACAGCCTCGTACGGGCCGATGATCCGGACGATGCAGGGTGGCCTTCCGAGGTGGACGTGGCGATCGAGGCGTCGGGGGTCGCCGCGGGGCTGGACACGTGTCTGCGGCTGGTGCGGCGCGGGGGTGCCGTGGTGCAGCTCGGGATGCTGCCGCCGGGGCTGAGTCGGTTCGCGGGGAACCTCGTCGTGAGCCGGGAGATCGAGCTGCGGGGGGCGTTCCGCTTCGACGGGGAGTTCGACGAGGCGCTGGAACTGCTCGCCGCGGAGGCCTCGTTCGACGGGCTGGTCAGCTCGGTGGTGCCGGTGCGGGAGGCCGAGTCGGCGTTCGCGCTCGCGGCGGACCGGAGTCGGTCGTGCAAGGTGCTGCTGGACTTCGGGGAATGAACTTCCGCGCGGCTCTGTACCTGAACTCACGCCGACGATCACATGAAGCGGCTTCCGCAGGGGCACTTTCGGCCCGATGATGAGGTGACCCCTGGTGGCTGCCACAGCGTTCGGGGGCGGGAACTTCGGGGGGCGTCATGGCGGTTTCCCTCGGGATGCGTATCTCGGGGCTGCTCGTCGTAGGAGCGGTGGCGGTTGCCGCCGCGGCCTTCACGAGTGAGGGGGGTTTCACTGCGGACGGCAGGGGCGGTGGGGGCACGATCGTCACCGCGGGGCCCTCCGACGGCACGCGGAAGCTGCCGACCGGTCCGCCGAGCAGCTCCCCTCCTCCGGCACGGCAGTCGCCGGACGGCCACTTCGGCGTACCCGCGGTCACGAGCACGCCCGGCGCGTCCCGGGGCGGAACGGTGAGCGAGCGTCCGAGCCCCTCCTCCCCCAGCCCCTCCATGAGCAAAAAGCTCCTCGAAGTCCCCGCCTGGCTCCCGCCCGGCCCCGACTCACCGGACGTCGACGGCACGCCGGACCCGGCGAGCGTGTACGACCTGCTGCGCTCCCCCGCCGAGTGCCGGGCCGCGCTGCAGGTGATTCCCCGGACGCGGACCGAGGTGGAGTGGACGCTGCTGCGCGGCCTGGCCACCGCCTGTCTGGCCGTGCAGGGCCAGGGCGGCGACTGGGAGCAGGCGGCCCGGGACCATGCCGCCCTGGCGGACCAGGCCGACACCTGCAAGGGCCGTGCCGCGTACACCGTTCTGGGCTCTCTGCTCGACTTCCACCGTCGGCATCCCGGCGCCGTCGTGCGGTTGCAGCCGTCGGCGAGCGGTACACCCGCAGCCTGCGGTTATCGGATCGCCGGGGTGGACACGGGAGGTGACGGCGAGGCGCGGCCCGGCGAGGCGATCGGGATCGAGCTGGCGGACACGTACGTGGACCATGCCGAACTACTGCCGAACGTGGGCGTGAGCGTCGCAGGGCAGCAGGTGCCCGGGGTTCCCGTGCTGAGGTCCGAGTCGGGCGATCGGCTGGTGCTGTCCGTCGTCGTACCTGTGCTGGAGCCGGGCTCCGTCGAGGTGACGGTCCGGTATGCCGGAACCGAGGTGCGCCGGCCAGCGGCCTTCAGGGTGGCCGCTGCCGAGGTGGTCACGGAGCCGGACATGGGGCCCGAGGCACCCGGCGGTCCGGTGTCGCCGCTCGGTGCGGGGGTGCTGTCCACCGGCGATCCGGCGGAGTTCCTGACCGGATCGCCCCCAGCCCTCACCGCCTCAAGGCCGCCACAGGGAATGCTCCCGCTCGGCCCACTCCCGGCCCACCCTGCCGGTCCGCATGCCCCGGCGGGCCTCCGGATCCCCTAGCGCCATGCCGATGTGCCCGGCGAGGACGATGCCGATGGTCAGGGCCAGCCAGTCGTGGACGAACGTCGCGCTGGTGCGCCATACCAGGGGGGTGAGGTGGGTGAACCACATCAACAGCCCCGTGCCGAGCATCACCAGCGTCGCGCCGGCGATCCAGGCCGCGTAGATCTTCTGCCCGGCGTTGAACTTGCCCGCAGGGCGGGACGCCGCCCGCTTGTCACGGCGGAACGCGGCGCGCAGCCACACGCGGTCGTGCGAGCCGAAGCGGTTGAGGAGACCCAGGTCGGTGCGGAAGGCGCGGGAGGCGAGGCCGGCCAGGACCGGCACGGGCAGGGCGAGGCCGGCCCACTCGTGGATGCGGACCACCAGCTCGCGGCGCCCGACCAGTTCGGCGAGCTGCGGGACGTACAGGCAGGCCGCCGTCACCACGCACACGCCCATCAGCGCGGCCGTCGTTCGGTGCACCCAGCGTTCGGCCCGGCTGAAGCGCCGGACATCGGTGGTCCGGCGGGGCGCGTCAAGTCGTAGGCTCATCGTCGCGTCCGTTCGAGCGGCCGACCCAGGCGTCTACGTCGTAGCCCCGTTCCTCCCAGTAGCCGGGCCGCACGTCCTTGGTGACGGTGATGCCGGAGAGCCACTTGGCGGACTTGTAGAAGTACATGGGGGCCACATAGAGGCGGACCGGGCCGCCGTGGCTGTGGCCCAGGTCCTTGTCCTGCATGCGCAGGGCGACCAGGACGTCCGCGCGGCGGGCCTGGTCGAGGGTGAGGCTCTCGGTGTAGGTGCCGTCGAAGCAGGTGAAGCGCACCGCCCCAGCCCCCTCGCGCACTCCCGCGGCGTCGAGCAGCCGGGACAGGCGCACGCCTTCGAACGGTGTCTCGGGTACCCGCCAGCCGGTGACGCACTGGACGTCGCGCACCATCCGGGTCTGCGGCAGGGCGCGCAGGTCGGCGAGTGTGTAGGTCCGGGGGTGGTCGACCAGGCCGTCGACCGTGAGGCGGTAGGTCGTGGCGTTCTTGCGGGGTACGGAGGAGGCGACCGAGTAGTAGCGGAAGCCGCCGCCGTTGGGGAGCAGGTCGGTCAGGCCGGTGGGGTCCTTGTCGGAGGCGCCCGCCAGGAATGACTCCAGGCCGCGTTGCAGGGTCGGCGCGGTGACCACGCCGAGGGCGCCCAGGCCCAGGGTGCCGAGGAGGACGCGGCGGCCGATGGGTTTGCCCCGCTGCTCTTCGGGTTGTTCGGAGTTCACGTACTCATCGAACACCCGCGTTCCCCGCTGGACCAGGGATCGCGGGTACCCGTCAGATTTCCGTAACCACCTCTCACCCGACTCTCATCAGTCGCCGCGGGCGGCCTTCTCCAGCTGGAACGCCTCGTTGCCGAGCCCGATGCGGGCGTGCTGTTCGGGGGCGCGGGAGCGCAGGAGCAGGCCCTGTGCCAGGCCGAGGGCCAGGGCGAGGGCGATGACGGCGGGAAGGGCCCAGCTCAGGGACGAACCCGGGCCGGCCCCGATCAGGACGTCGAAGTCCTTGACGGTCCAGACGACGATGAAGAGCAGTGCGAGAACCGCCAGCCCGGATGCGGCCAGCCGCCAGAACTGGGCGGCGCCGGCGCCCCGTCGCAGGAAGAAGACGATCACCGAGGCCGAGGCGGCGGCCATCAGCGCGGCGACGCCCAGCGCGCCGAGGCTGCCCATCCAGGTGAACAGGTGCAGGACCGGCGCGGTCGGGTCGCCGACCGGCTTGTCGTCGGTGAACGCGAACACGGCGACGACCACCAGCGAGATCACGGTCTGCAGCAGCGAACCCGTGCCGGGGGCGCCGCTCGCGCCGCTGGTGCGGCCGAAGACCGCGGGCAGCAGGCCCTCACGCCCCATGGCGAAGGCGTAGCGCGCGACGACGTTGTGGAAGCTGAGCATCGCCGCGAACATGCCGGTCACGAACAGCACGTGCAGGACGTCGGTGAAGGCGGGCCCGAGCAGGTCCTCGGTGAGGAAGAACAGCAGGCCGGCGCTCTGTTCCTGCGCAGTGCCGACGATCGCCGAGGGACCGGCGGCGACGGTGTACGCCCAGCAGCTGATCGTGTAGAAGACGGCGATGCCGCCGATGGCCAGGAACATCACGCGGGGCACGAGGACGTGCGGGCGCCTGGTCTCCTCGGCGTAGACGGGCGCCTGCTCGAAGCCGAGGAAGGCGGCGACGCAGAAGCACAGGGCGGTGCCGATGCCGGCGCCGGTGAGCGTGTCCGGGTCGAAGGCGTGCAGCGACAGCCCCTCCTTGCCGGGGTCGGCGAGCGCGGCGACGTCGAAGATGACGACCAGGGCGACCTCGATGACCAGCAGTACGCCGAGCACGCGCGCGTTGAGGTCGATCTTCAGCCAGCCGAGCGCGCCGACGAGGAGTACGGCCAGGAGCGCCGGTATCCACCAGGCGACCTCGGTGTCGAGGTAGGTGGCGAACAGCCCGGAGACCTCGAAGCCGAAGATGCCGTAGATGCCGACCTGGAGGGCGTTGTAGGAGACGAGCGCGACCATCGCGGCGCCGGCGCCGGCCGTGCCGCCGAGACCTCGGGAGATGTACGCGTAGAAGGCGCCGGCATTGTGCACGTGCCGGCTCATCTCGGCGTACCCGACGCTGAAGAGGGCGAGGACGAGGCCGAGGATCACGAAGAGCAGGGGCTGGCCGAGCACGCCCATCACTCCGAAGGTCGTGGGCATGACACCTGCGACCACCATGAGGGGTGCCGTTGCGGCGAGCACGGACAGCAGCAGCCCCGTCGTGCCCAGCCGGTCGGCGCGCAGGGCGCGGTCCTGCCCCTTGAACGTACTGATGCCGCCGCCGTCCGCGGTGGCGCTGCTCGTGCTGGAAGTGCCCGTCGTCATGGAGAGACCGTCCTTCGTCGGGTCGGGTCGGGTGGGGGGGGAATTGGGGGTGCGGGTGCGGGTGCGGGTTGGGGGTGCGGGTCGGTGCTGTTGCGTTGCGACGGTGCGGTCGCGTCGGGTCGGTACCGTCACGTCGAGTCGGTACCGTCGCGTCGAGTCGATACCGTCACGTCGCTCCTGTCACGTTGATTCGATGCCGTCGCGTCCGGGCGATGCCGTCACGTCAGATCCTCCCGTCACGTCGGATCGGTGCCGTTACGTCATACCGAGCGCGGTGGCCCGTGCGGCACGGAAGGTGGGATACGGATCGCGGTCCGGGTACGACCAGGGCGACGGCGTGACGTGCTCACCAATGCGGTGGAACAGGGCGGCCGCCTCGGCGCTGCGGCCCTCGCAGACCTTGGCGTGGGCGAGGAAGTTCAGGTCGATGAGGCGACGCGGGTGGCCTTCCTGCTCCCACTCCAGCCACCAGTCGAAGGCGGCCCGCATCACCTGCCGGGCCCGACGGCCGGTCCAGTGCCCGGAGGCGGCCGTGTCACGGGGCTCGTGCCCCGCCGCGGCGATGACGCGGTAGCGCTCGGTGTGAGCGATGACCGGGAGGATGGCGAGCGGGGAGTCGGCGGGGGCCTGCTCGGCGGCGGCGTTGGCGAAGTCGTAGACCTCGTGGAGCGGGTCGGGGCCGACACCGGGGCGGCGCTCGGCGAGACGGGCGACCATCAGGTGGTGGGCGTGGTGGTGGTCGGCGTACCGGGCGCGGACCTCGGCGAAGTGGTGGCGCACCTCCTCCTCGGCGCCGAGGGCGCACTCCAGCATGAGCAACCCCAGCCAGGGAGTGGGGTCGGCGGGTGCGAGCGCGGCGGCGGCGTGGCAGGACTCGCGGGCGCGGACCGGTTTCTCCTTGCCGCGCAGGGCGCGCTGCACCTGGGCGAGGGCGAGCAGGACGGCGGCGTCGGCGGAGTCGGGTTCGGCGAGGAGCCAGTCGCGGGTCCAGGGGGCACAGTACGGCTCCTGAGCGAGGACGGTGACGCGGTGGCCTCTGTGATCCCAGTCGTCGCCGGTCCGGGCGAGCAGCGAGCGGGCCGTCTGCCACCTGCCCTGGGCCAGTGCGGTGCGGGCCGCGGCGAGCTCGGCGTCGTCGAGGGCCGCGTCGAAGGCGTGGGCTGCGCGCTTTCGACCGCGGCCGAGGGGTGGCGGGGGTGGGGGCACCGTTTTGAGTTCTGTTGGGGGGAGAGTGTGGACAGTCATCAACCGATCACACACAGCAAATCCGCACCCAACGCTTCGCGTCAAGGGCCGCTGCCGCGTTACACGCGTCAACTCCCGTGACCGATGAGGCAGTTGTGACTCGAACGCCATCCCTAATGACCGATTTGTTCGGACTGTGTGGCGTACGTCATGGCGTGGCTGCCCATCGGCATCGGAGGATTGCGGGACGCGCATGCCGGGCTCTGGGCCGCGACAGTCGGCCCTTACGCGCCCCGTCCGCCCGGCAGGATTCGAGGTACGCAGCGTGTCGCTTCAGATTCTGATCCTCGCCGTGAGCGCTGCGTGCTGCCTGGGCTTCGGCTTTGTACTGCAGCAGAACGCGGCACAGAAGGCGCCACTGAGCGACTTCCTCTCCCCCCGGATCCTGCTCGACCTGATGAAGGTGCCGCGCTGGCTCGGCGGCATCGGGCTCATGGTGGTCGGCATGGCGCTGGGCGCGATGGCGCTGGGCCAGGGCGAGATCTCCCTGGTGGAGCCCCTGCTGGCGACGAACCTGCTGTTCGCGCTCATGCTCTCGCGCCGCCAGACCAAGCAGCCACTGGGCCGCCAGGGCTGGGCGGGCCTCGCCCTGCTCGCGGGCGGAGTGACGGCGTTCATCGTCGCCGGACAGCCACACGGCGGAACGGCGACCAGCGACCCGCTCCGGCACTGGCTGATCATCGGCGTCATGATCGGAGTCGCCCTGCTGCTCACGGCCTACGCCAAGCGCTCGCGGCTCAGCTCGGGTCCGGCACTGCTGGCGACCGCCGCCGGTCTGCTGTACGGCGTCCAGGACGCCCTGACCCGCGTGACCGGCCAGCGTTTCGCCGAGGGCGGCATGGCGGAGGTCCTGACCGGCTGGCAGCCGTACGCCGTGGTGGCGCTCGGCCTCACCGGGCTGATCCTGGTCCAGAGCGCGTTCGAGACGGCGTCCCTGCGCATGTCCCTGCCCGCCCTGACCGCGGCCCAGCCCCTGGCCGGCATCGCCTGCGGCGTCGGCTTCCTCGGTGACCGGCTCCGCACCGACGCCGGGGCGCTGGCGTGGGAGGCGGCCGGGCTCGCCGGGATCGTGGTCGGCATCATCCTGCTGGGAACGCACTCGGCGATGCCGTGCGGGGTGAAGCACCCGGAGCGGGCGGCGGTCCTGCAGACGGCGAGCTGACGGGGCGCCGCGGCGACGCAGCTGTGGGTCGGTGCCGGCGGGCCGACTGCAGTTGCCCCCTGCTTGGACTCGTGGCCCCTGCTTGGATGGGCCCATGAGTGCTGCTGACGAGATTCTCGACATCGTCGACGAACACGACCAGGTCATCGGCCAGTCCCCACGCGGCGAGGCCTACGCCAAGGGGCTGCGCCATCGCGCCGTCTTCATCGAGGCCCGGGACGCGCAGGGCCGCCTCTTCGTGCACCGCCGTACACCCACCAAGCTGGTCTTCCCCTCGCGGTACGACATGTTCGTCGGCGGAGTCGTCGGCGCGGGTGAGTCCTACGACGAAGCCGCCCTGCGCGAGGCCGAGGAGGAGCTCGGCGTCAGCGGCCTGGCCCGACCGGCGTTCCTGTTCAAGTTCCTGTACGACGACGGCGCCGGACAGACCTGGTGGTCGGCGGTGTACGAGGTGCGCTGCGAGCTGCCCGTGAGCCCGCAGGTGGAGGAGGTCGCCTGGCACGACTTCCTGCCCGAGGCCGAGGTGGAGCGGCGACTGACGGAGTGGGCGTGGGTGCCGGACGGGCTGGCCGCCTACGAGCGGCTCAGGACCTACCGGGCGAACGGCAAAGCGGTCGGCTGACCGGTGGCCGCGGCGACCGGCTGATCGACAACGCCCCTTGGCGGCTGCCCGGATAGGGTCGTGCATGTGATCGAGTTCGTACGAAACGTCCGGCTGTGGTTCGCGCCGCAGCAGATCCGGCAGGAGGGCGGCACCCCCGACTACCGGTTCTCGCTGGCGAACGAGCGCACCTTCCTGGCCTGGTTGCGTACCGCGCTCGCGCTCATCGGCGGCGGCTTCGCCGTGGACCAGTTCCTGCCGGACCTGCGCTGGGGCTGGCGCGTCGGGCTGGCGCTGGCGCTGCTCGCGGCGGGCGTGCTGTGTTCGTTGCGCGCGGTCAATCACTGGGTGCGCTGCGAGCGGGCGATGCGCCGGGGCGAGGACCTGCCGGTGTCCCGGTTCCCGGCGGTGCTGAGCATCGTCGTCGCGGTCGTGGCCGTCGCGATGGTCGTCGTGGTGCTCGTGGGGTGGGAAGGGTGAGCACCGTGGCGGAAGCGGAGCCGGTGCGCGATCCCGGGCTGCAGCCCGAGCGGACGCGCCTGGCGTGGCGCCGTACGACGCTGTCCGGCACCGTGGCGGCCGTACTCGCCGCGAAGACCGCGCTGCACGGTCGGCTCTCGGTGGTCGGCGTAGTCGTCTGCGCCCTGTGTTTCGGGCTGTGGCTGGGCTTCCTGGCTCTCGCCCACCGCCGCATCCGCGTCCTGGCCTCGTCGGCCGAACCGGCGGCACTCGCCCCCCGGCATGCCGCGGCCACGGTCCTGTTCACCGTGGCCCTGGCCGTGTGCGGCGCCGCCCTCGTCCTCTGAGCCGGCTCCCTCCGGACGCCCCGGACGGCACACCTAGTCCGCCGCCTGCCACAGCCCCTCCGGCGCCACCGCCTCCTCCGTCTCCCAGTTCACCGTCACCACGATCTTGCCGCGCGTACGGCCCTCCTGGCTGAGCCGGTGTGCGTCCGCCGCCTGCTCCAGCGGGAACGTCTGCGAGACATGCACGGACACCACCCCCTCCTCCGCCAGCTCGGACAGCCGCAGCAGGTCCTCCGCGTCGGGGCGGACGAAGTAGTAGCGGCCGCCGTAGTCGAAGACGTCCGGGTCGGCGATCGACACCAGGCGGCCTTCCGGGGCCAGGAGGTTGGCCGAGGCCTTCAGTGCCTCGCCGCCGACCGTGTCGAAGGCCGCGTCCACGCCTTCGGGCGCGAGCCCTCGCACTCGTTCGGTGAGGCCGTCGCCGTACTCGACCGGCTCGCCGCCGAGGCCGCGTACGAAATCGTGGTTGTGCCCGCTCGCCGTGCCGATGACCCGGGCGCCCAGGCGGCGGGCGAGCTGGACGGCGATGGAGCCCACCCCGCCGGCCGCGGCATGCACGAGGACGGTCTCGCCGCGCCTGACCCGGAGCACCTTGCTCAGCACCTGATACGCCGTCAGCCCCACCAGGGGCAGACCGGCGGCCTCCTCCCAGGTGAGGTTGCGGGGCTTGCGCGCGAGGGTGCGGAGCGGGGCCGCGACGTACTCGGCGAAGGTGCCGCGGGAGAGCAGGTCCTCACGTACGTAGCCGATGACCTCGTCGCCGACGCCGAACTCCGCGACGGACACGCCCGGTTGGACCACGACACCCGACACGTCCCACCCCGGGACCACCGGGAAGGCCGGCTCGAGCATCCGGTCCATATGGCCCTCGCGGCACTTCCAGTCGACCGGATTGACCGCCGCCGCCCGCACCTTGACCAGCACCGAGTCGGGGCCGACCTTCGGGTCGCGCACCTCTCCGTATGCGAGCACCTCGGGGCCGCCGTAGCGTGTGTAGCTGATGCCCTTCATGGGTTCGACCCTCTGTGGTCACAGGACGCCACGCAAGCCCGAATGACCTGATATGCGCCGTTCGCGTGGCAGCCTGTCCGTCGTCACAACCCGCACCTCCGAAGGCGAGCACCATGACCACCCTTCATGTGGAACACCCCGCCCACACGCACGCCCACGGCCCCGACTGCGGACACACCGCGGTGCCGCACGGCGACCACACCGACTACGCGCACGACGGCCACCTCCATCGCGAGCACGGCGGCCACTGGGACGAGTGCGAGAAGGACGGGCACGTCGCACACGAGGGCCACACCCACCAGCACGGCGCCGACTGCGGACACGACAGCATCCTGCACGGTGACCACGTCGACTATCTCCACGACGGCCACCGGCACGCCGCCCACGAGGGCCACTGGGACGACCACTGAGCCCACCCGAAGGCCCACGAAAGCCGTACTGGCCGAGAAAACACCACCGACAGCTCCCCGGCGCACCGCGCGGGGAGCTGTCGGCCTATCGTGGCCCCGATCACGTTCGGCTTCCGTACTGGACTACATACCGACTGGTCGGCATCATGAGTCCAGTCCCGTTCACCTGCCTTCAGGAGCGATGTATGAGCCCCGACCATCCGCCCGGTCTCGATCTCGACCGGCTGCGCGGCCTGCTCGAGCGCGAGCGGCCCGGCCTGGCGCAGGGCCCGCTGACCGGCCGGCTGATCGAAGGCGGACGGTCGAACCTCACCTACGCGGTCACCGATGGCACCTCGAAGTGGGTCGTACGACGCCCCCCGCTCGGCCATGTCCTCGCCACCGCGCACGACATGAAGCGCGAGCACCGGGTCATCAGCGGGCTGTACCCGACGAACGTGCCGGTGCCGCGGCCGGTGCTGCTGTGCGAGGACGAGGAGGTGGTCGGGGCGCCGTTCTACGTCATGGAGTTCGTCGAGGGCACCCCGTACCGCACCGCCGACCAGCTGGCCCCGCTCGGCCCTGAGCGCACCCGGGGCGCGGTGCTGTCCCTGGTGGACACGCTCGTCGAGCTGCACGCGGTGGATCCGGCGGAGGCCGGGCTCGCGGACTTCGGCCGCCCCGAGGGTTTCCTGGACCGGCAACTGCGCCGCTGGGGCAAGCAGTTGGACGCCTCCCGCAACCGCGACCTGGCCGGCATCGACGAGCTGCACGCGACCCTCGGCCGGCGGCTGCCCGTCTCCCCCGCCCCGGCCGTCGTGCACGGCGACTACCGGCTCGACAACGTGCTCATCGGTGACGACGACCGGATCAAGGCGATCCTGGACTGGGAGATGTCCACGCTCGGCGATCCGCTGACCGACCTGGGCCTGCTGGTGATGTACAGCATGCCGCTGGGCATGGCGGACTCCCCGGTCTCCACGACCGCCGAGGCACCCGGACATCCCACGCCCGGTGAGCTGATCGAGCGGTACGCCGCGCGCTCGGGGCGCGATGTCTCCGCGGTCTCCTGGTACACGGCGTTCGCCTGGTTCAAGCTCGCCGTGATCCTTGAGGGCATCCACTACCGCTACACGCTGGGCCAGACGGTCGGCCGCGGCTTCGACCGCATCGGCGACCTAGTTCCCGTCTTCATCGAGCACGGTCTGACCACTCTTCAGGAAGGCTGACGCGCATGGAATTCGCGTTCGACGCACGCACCGAGGAACTGCGCGGCAAGCTGCTGGCCTTCATGGACGAGCACGTCTATCCGGCCGAGGCCGTGGCGGAGGAGCAGCGGGCCGCGCTGGCCTCCCCCTGGGACACCCCTGCCGTGGTCGAGGAGCTGAAGGCCGAGGCACGCCGCCAGGGCCTGTGGAACCTCTTCCTCCCCGACGCCGAGTACGGTGCCGGGCTGACCAACCTCCAGTACGCCCCGCTCGCCGAGATCACCGGCCGCTCCCCGCAGCTCGCGCCCACCGCGCTGAACTGCGCGGCGCCGGACACCGGGAACATGGAGGTGCTGTCGCAGTTCGGCGACGAGCAGCAGAAGAAGCAGTGGCTGGAGCCGCTGCTGGCCGGTGAGATCCGCTCGGCGTTCGCGATGACCGAGCCGGAGGTGGCCTCGTCCGACGCCACCAACATCACCACGTACATCGAGCGGGACGGCGACGAGTACGTCATCACCGGCCGCAAGTGGTACATCTCCGGGGCGATGAACCCGGACTGCAAGATCTTCATCGTGATGGGCAAGACGGATCCGGACGGCGAGGACATCCGCCGTCAGCAGTCCAT
This sequence comes from Streptomyces sp. SD31, assembly GCF_052068475.1. NCBI lineage: Bacteria > Bacillati > Actinomycetota > Actinomycetes > Kitasatosporales > Streptomycetaceae > Streptomyces > Streptomyces sp. SD31. The sequence goes on from NZ_JBQHCX010000003.1 coordinate 408,852, forward strand.
GGTCCTGGTCCCGCGCGACACCCCTGGTGTCACCGTCAAGCGCGCGATGCAGGTCTTCGGCTACGAGGACCACTACCACGGCGGCCACGCCGAGGTGATCTTCGACCACGCGCGCGTGCCGGTGTCCAACCTGATCGGCGAGGAGGGCGGCGGCTTCGCCATCGCCCAGGCGCGGCTCGGGCCGGGCCGTATCCACCACTGCATGCGGCTGATCGGCATGGCGGAGCGGGCGATCGAGCTGATGTGCCGCCGGGCCGTGTCCCGTACGGCGTTCGGCAAGGCGCTGGCCCAGCAGGGCGTGGTGCACAACTGGATCGCCGACGCGCGTGTGACGGTCGAGCAGTTGCGGCTGCTGGTGCTGAAGACGGCCTGGCTGATGGACACCGTCGGCAACCGAGGTGCCCACACGGAGATCCAGGCCATCAAGATCGCCACGCCGCGGGCGGTCGTCGACATCATCGACCGGGCGATCCAGTTGCACGGCGCGGGTGGTGTCAGCCAGGACTTCCCGTTGGCCGAGCTGTACGCCGGGGCGCGGACGCTGATGATCGCGGACGGGCCGGACGAGGTGCACCAGCGGTCGCTGGCGCGGCGGGAGTTGAAGAAGTACCTGTGACGCGGCGCGGTGGCGGGAGGTTTTCGCCCCCGCCGCCCCTACCCGTCGAGGCCCGTTCAGGGCCGAAAGCTGGGGTCTGGGGGCGGCGGGGGCGGAAGAAGCTCTGCGTCGTCTACGGTCGCAGCGCCCGCAGCAGCAGGTCCGCCAAGTGGTCGGCGACCTCCTGGGGGCTCATCGGGCCGTCGGGTCGGTACCAGGTCGACAGATGGTGGACGGACCCGAAGTGGTAGTCCACGACCAGGTCGGCGGGGGTCGCCTTCGAGAAGACGCCCGCCTCCTGGCCCTCCTCGACGAGCGCGCGGAAGCGTTCGTGGTAGCGCCGGCGCTCGGCGCGCACCTGCTTGTTCTTCTCCGGGCTCAGGTGGTGCATGGAGCGCCAGAAGATCATGGCGTCGTCGAGGTGCTCGATCGTCGTGACGACGACGTCGGCGGCCGCCCCTCTGAGCCGCTTCTCGATGGGCTCATCGGCGCCCGCGAACGCGTCCAGCCGCTCCTGCTGAACGCGCAGCACGCGCGCGTACACCTCGTGCAGGAGGTCGTCCTTGGAGCCGAAGTAGTGGTACAGCGCCCCCTTGGTGACGCCGGCCGCCTCGACGATCTCCTGCACCGAGGTGCGGTCGTAACCCTGCTCGGCGAAGAGCCGGGTGGCGGCGGCGAGCAGCCGCTGCGGGACGGGCGTACCGTCACCGTCCGTCGTCCTGGCCACTGTGCCGCCACCTGCCTTTCCGAGATGTCTGCCTGCTCTACAGCAGTCTTGCCGTCTAGCCGTCGTTCGCGCGGGAACGGAGTTCCCGACGGAGGATCTTCCCACTTGCCGTCTTGGGCAAGTCGGGCAGGATCTCCACCTGCCGCGGATATTTGTAGGCGGCCAGTCTCTCCCTGCAGTACGCCGCGAGTGCGTCGGGGTCCGTTTCCGCACCCGGACGGAGGCTGATGTAGGCCTTGACGGTCTCCCCGCGGTATCCGTCGGGCACCCCGACGACGGCCGCCTCGCGCACCGCCGGGTGGGTGTAGAGCACGTCCTCGACCTCGCGCGGCCACACCTTGAAGCCGGACGCGTTGATCATGTCCTTCTTGCGGTCGACGACGTACAGCCAGCCGTCGGCGTCCATGAAGCCGATGTCGCCGGTGCGCAGCTCGCCGTCCGGGAAGGTCTCGGCGGTGGCGTCGGGGCGCCGCCAGTAGCCGGGCACGACCTGCGGGCCGCGTACGAGGATCTCGCCCTGTTCGCCGAAGGGAACCTCCTGGCTGGCGTCGTCGACGATCCGTACGACCGTCTCGGGCCCCGGCAGGCCCACGGCGAGCGTGCCGGAGACCGGGTCCACGGGGGCCTCCCGGCCGGGCGGGACGGAGGCGCAGGGGGCGGTGCACTCGGTGAGGCCGTAGCCGTTGCGGATGTACGGCCCGAGGCCCGCCCGGAACTTCTCCACCAGCGCGGGCGGCAGCGGGGCGCCGCCGGAGGAGATCATCCGGAAGGAGGCGAAGTGGTCCCGGGTGACCGCCGGGTGGGCGGCCAGCGCCATGAACGCGGTCGACGGACCGACGGTGTAGTGCGGCCCGTGCTCGGCGAACGCGTCGAGCACGACCCCGGCCTCGAAGCGGTACGCCAGCACGAGCGTCCCCGCGCTGTCGAGACAGGCGCCGAGCTGGCAGACCATCCCGGTGATGTGGAAGAGGGGCGCCAGCGCGAAGTAGACGGGCGCCTCGGGCAGTTCCAGTCCGGTCCGCTGCCGCTCGGCGTTGTACATGATGTTGCCGTGCGTGTTGGTGGCGCCCTTGGGGGTGCCGCTGGTGCCCGAGGTGTAGCTGATCAGCGCGATGTCGGACGGCCCGAGGTCACGGCCCTCCGGCGCCTTGTGCCCGGCGCGTGCGACGGTCGCGAGGTCCTCGGCGTCGTCGGCCTGCGGCAGCCGTTCGAAGGACAGCACGCGCGCGTCGTCGCGGGTTTGGAAATCCAACTCGCAGCCGGTGAGTGCGATCCGTACCGGCGACCCGGCGGCCGTCTCGCGCAGATACGACTCCCAGGCCCGGTCGGAACAGATCAGCGCGGCCACGTCGCCGTCCCGCAGGACGTGGCCGACCTCGCCCGACTTGTACATCGGGTTGACGGGCACCACGACCGCCCCCGCCTTCCAGGCGCCGAGCAGCGCGAGCACGAAGTGCGGGGAGTTCTGCAGCAGGATCGCCACCCGGTCGCCGCGCTCCAGGCCGCGGGCGGCGAGATACCCGGCGACGGAGTCGCTGAGCTCGTCGACCTCGCGGTAGGTCAGCCGGCCGTCGAAGTAGGCGAGGAAGGTGCGCTCCGGGGTCTCGGCGACCACCCGGCGCAGGGCGTGCACGAGGGTGTCGGCCGGGTCGATCGGGGCGCGCTGGGCGTCGCTGAGCAGGGCCAGCCAGGGCTTGGCGGCGTAACGGGACTCGGTCACCTGGCCTCCTCCCACTTCTGCTGGATGTGGTTCATGTTCGCCAGCCAGCGGTCGGGCGCGGCGGCCCGCGCCTCGTAGTACCCGGCGACCTCGGGGTGCGGCAGGATCAGGAACCGGTCCTCCGCCATGCCCTTGAACAGGGCGTCCGCCACATCCTCCGGCGCGATGGCGGTGGGCTTGAGCACCAGGTCCCCCGCACTGCCGGTGGCGTCCAGCATGTCGGTACGCACACCCTGCGGACAGATGGCGTGGACCTTGACCCCACGGTGCCGGTACGTCAGCGACAGGTACTCGGCGAAGGCGTACGCCCCGTGCTTGGTGACGGCGTAGGGCGCGGCGCCGATCATGGTGAGCAGCCCGGCGGCGGAGACGGTGGAGACGAAGCGGCCGCTGCCCCGCTCCAGCCAGTCCGGGAGGAGTTCGTCGGCGGCGCGGACGTGGGCCATGACGTTGACGTCCCAGGACAGCGACCAGGCCTTCTCGTCGAGCGATCCGGCCTTCCCGCCCTCGAAGGCGACGCCGGCGTTGGCGCAGTAGACGTCGACCGTGCCGCCGAGTGCGTCCCGTGCGTCGGTGACGATGGCGGAGGCGTCACCGGGGACTGCGATGCCCCCGATCTCGTCGGCGACCGCTTCCGCCTTCCCGGCATCCAGGTCATTGACCACGACCCGGGCCCCTTCGGCGGCGAAGCGCCGGGCCAGCGCGGCCCCGATGCCACCCCCAGCCCCGGTAACGACGACTCCGGCACCCTGAACGGCTTCCACCATCGGTCTCCTTCGACTGCGGCTCTCAAGCATGGCCAGACTAACCGGTCGGTATGTTTCAAGGAAGGGGGTCGTCACGCCCTCAGGGGCGCGGGGCTGTATCGATATGCGGCTCCACCGCGTGGGCGCGACAAGCCACGACTTACCGGCACCTTCCCCCCAACCTGCGGGAGCAATACCGTGCCCCCCATGCGCCTATCCAGACGAGCCCTACTCGCAGCGACAACGGCAGCAGCTTCACTCACGACGGCCTCCGAGGCCTCCGGGGCCGAGCGCCGCAGGCACGTACGCACAGGCTTCGAGAACCTCAAAGCCAACGCCTACGCCCAGCTCAGCGGCCGGCGCATCGGCATCGTCACCAACCCCACCGGCGTGACCCGCGACGCCCGCCACATCGTAGACGTCATGCACGCCGACGAAAGGGTGAACCTGGGGGCCGTCTTCGGCCCCGAACACGGCTTCCGCGGCACCGCCCAGGCAGGCGGCTCCGAGGGCCGCTACGACGACCCCGCGACCGGCCTCCCGGTCTACGACACGTACCTCAAGAGCGGCCGCCCCCTCGCCGACATCTTCACCGCGTCCGGCGTGGACACGATCGTCTTCGACATCCAGGACGTGGGCGCCCGCTTCTACACGTACATCTGGACGCTCTACGACTGCATGGAGGCGGCCCAGCTCGCCGGCAAACGCTTCGTCGTACTCGACCGCCCGAACCCGGTGACCGGACGGGCGGCCCAAGGCCCGGTGCTGCACAAGGAATTCGCCACCTTCGTGGGCCGCCAACCCATCTCCCAGGCACACGGCATGACGGTCGCGGAGCTGGCGCTGCTGTTCAACGGGGAGTTCCTGACCACGCCGGTGCCGCTGGAGACCGTACGGATGACGGGCTGGCGGCGGTCCGAGTTCTACGACGCCTGGGGCCTGCCCTGGGTGCCGCCGAGCCCGAACATGCCCACCCCGGACACCGCGCTGGTGTACTCGGGGACCTGCCTCTTCGAGGGCACGAACCTGTCGGAGGGCCGCGGGACGACACGGCCGTTCGAACTGCTCGGCGCGGAGGGCATCGACGGACGCTGGGCGGCCGCCGTGAGCGAACTCGACCTGCCCGGCGTGCACTTCAGGGAGGCGTACTTCGCCCCCACGTTCTCCAAGTTCCAGGGCAAGACCATCGGCGGCGTACAGATCCATGTGCACGACCGGGCCGCGTACGACCCCGTCCGCACCGGGATCGCCCTGCTCGTGACCGTGAAGAAGGCCTGGAGCGGCTTCGGTTGGCGCCCCGACAACTGGATCGACAAGCTCACCGGTTCCCCACGGGTGCGCACGATGATCGACGCGGGCGCGGGCACCGATGAGGTGGTGGCGGGCTGGCAGCAGGAGCTGGCGGCGTTCCGGCGGGTGCGCCGGGAGTACCTGCTGTACAAATGAGCGCCCCCCTTATGTGCCCCGGATGAGTGACGACGTATGGCCATTCGCGCCCGGCAGCAGGACGATGCGCCCGTGTCGCACCACTACGGGGGACGAGGGGGCCTGTGATGGCGAATCCGGCAATGAGCGTGCATCCCTACTGGGAGCTGGCCTTCGACGCGGACGGGGATCCGGAGGCGGGCAAGCGGGACCGGCTGCTGGCCGGGGTGGCGCAGCACCACGTCCGGGATCTGATCGTCTTCGCGCACGGCTGGAACAGCGACCGCTCGGGGGCGACCCGGCTCTACGACCGCTTCTTCGCGCCGATCCCGCGGCTCGCGCCGGCGGCGAGGATCGGGTACGTGGGTGTGGTCTGGCCGTCGATGCGGTTCTCGGACGAGCCGATTCCGGACTTTCCGCGGGCCGTGGCGGCGGAGATGCCTCGCCGCCCGGTGCTCGACAAGGACACGCGGCACGCGCTGCTGGAGACGTTCCCGGGTCGAGCGACCGTGATCGACCAGATCGCGCGGCTGCTGGAGCAACAGCCGCGTGAGGAAGCCGAGTTGGAGGAGTTCGGGCGGCTGGTGCGGATGCTGGTGGACATCGTGCCGCCGGGGCCGCAGGTGCTGTTCTCCGCGGACACGCTGGCGGAGGGGGTGCCACAGGGCTCGCCGGACATGTTCGCGGCGTCCACCGCCGCCGTGTGCGAGGAGTTCGCGCAGGCGCTGGCGCATCTGGAGGCGTCGGGCGGAGCGCCGGAGGGTGCGGCCGCCTTCTCGTTGCCGAACCCGTGGGAGGGAGCCCACGAGTTGCTGCGGCAGGCGACGTACTACGCCATGAAACGGCGGGCGGGGACGGTCGGTGAGCGCGGGCTCGGCCGGGTGATCGGGCAGTTGGCGGCGCGCTCGCCCGAGGTGCGCGTGCATCTCGTCGGGCACAGCTTCGGCGCGCGGCTGGTGTCGTTCGCGCTGCGCGGGCTGCCGAAGGGCGTGCGGTCGGTGAAGTCCGTGACGCTGCTCCAAGGCGCCTTCTCGCACTACGCGTTCGCGTCCCGGCTGCCGCATGACACGCGGGCGGGTGGGGTGTTGCAGGGCCAGCACAACCGTATCGACGGACCGCTGGTGTGCTGCTACTCGCGGCACGACTCGGCCCTGTCCACGATGTATCCGCTGGCCTCCCGCGTGGCGGGGGACGCGCGAGGGATCGCGGCGTTGGACATCGGTCGGATGCTGGGGGACAAGTGGGGGGCGATGGGACACGACGGGGTGCAGGCGGTGCCGGGGACGCGGTCGTTGAAGCTGGCCGACGCGCTGAAGGCGGAGCTGCCCACTTCGGGATGCGTGAACATCGACGCGGCGTCCGTCGTCAGACGTGGTGGACCGCCGGCGGGAGCGCACAGCGACATCGTGCACCGGGAGCTTGCGCAGGTGGTGGTGGCGGCGGGCCGCATCGACCGGCCCGCCGCCGACCACTGATCGTCACCTGTGTGACGTGAACTCCACGACCTGCTGATACGTCGGCCGGTTCTGCCAGCTGATCTTGGAGTGCTTGATGCCGCCCAGGGTGCGCTGGACGATCGAGTCGGCGCACCACTGGTCGCCCGCCGAGCACTGGTCGTCGCCGGGGTAGACCTGGGCCGCGGTCTTGCCGGCCGCCTCCTTCAGGGTGCTGATCAGGATGTCCCGGCAGGCGCTGAGGCTGCCGCCGCCGCAGTACTTCCGGTCGAGCGGGCCCTGCACCGACTCACCGAGCACGGACCGGATGTCCTTGTCGACATAGCTCCACCAGCCGTACTGGAAGGAGCTTCCGGCGTGCGAGCCGGTCGGGCCGTGCGCGGCGGACGGGGACTCGTCGATGGGCAGGTTGTCGGTCATGGCGGCGTACAGCTCGCTCCCGAGGCCGGGTTCGAACTGGGCCTTCACCAGCAGCGGCCACCATGCGTCCAGGATGCGGATCGCGTCGGCGTTGGCGTACGTCTTCGAGCCGGCCGACGTCTCGGTGCGCTTGGCGCCCGCGGAGACCCAGGCCTGGAGCTTGCTGACCGCCGCCGCGGCCGTGGAGTCGGTCACCGGGGAGCTGCCCACGACCTTGAGCAGGTCCGGCAACACGTCCTCCGCCCGCAGGTCGGCAAGACCCGCATCCGCCATGGCCTTCACCAGCGAGGCCCGGGTCACGCCGCCCGCGTCGACCAGCTTCTTCACCCGGTTCTCCAGGAGGTTCCCGCGGTGCACCGAGCCGTCGCCCCAGGGAGCGGTCGTGTAGTCCTTGGCCTGCTTGTTGTTCCAGGAGATGTAGTAGTCCTGGTCGATGGAGTGGGGGTGGGCCGACGGCGGGGTGTACTGGGCCGTGTTCGTCGCCGGGTCCCAGCCCCGCCACTCGTAGGCCGACCGCGCCCACACCGGGAACTCCGCGTCGACGCCGGTCGCCCGGACCGGGTTGTCGCCGCTGTTGTAGTAGGCGGTGTGCTCGGAGTCGACGTAGAACCAGTTGAAGGTGTAGTTGATGTGCTGCACCGCCTTCTGGAAGTCCTCCGGGCCCTTGACGTAGTCGGGGTCGTTCAGCATCTGGAAGCCGATGATCGAGTCGGCCTCGTGCATGAAGGACGAGCGCAGGGTGGTGTAGGCGACCTTCTTGCCGCCGACGGTCGCGCGGTGTGTGACGGGTCCGTACTTCGTGCGCCAGACCCGCATCGTGTACGACCCCGCGGCGGTCCCGTCGGCGGTCGTCGGCTTCCAGGCGTTCTTCTGCTCGATCTTCTCCATCGCCGTGCAGGTGCCGCGGTACAGGTAGTGGTAGTCGTCCTGGCACAGCTCGACGGCGTAGGTGTCGATGATGTCCTGGCCGGAGGTCGTCGCGCTCCACGAGTAGTCCTGGCCGCGGCCGAGTTCGACGTACATGCTCAGCCCGGCGAAGGAGGCGCCACGGGCACTGATGCCCGGGCCCTGGATCTCCTGGAGCAGCAGCAGCTGGGGGGCGAAGTAGCCGGTCTGCGGGCCGAAGACGGCGACCGGGTGGCCGCTCGCGGTGTGCTCGCCGCTCACCACGAGGGCGTTGGACATGCCCCGCTTGGCCGAGGTCATGGCGGTCCGGGCCGCCGTGGTGGAGGCGGTGCTCGCGGCGGAGCCGGACGCGCTGCCCGTACGGTCGTGGACGAGCTGCTCCTCGGTCACCGAGCCGGCGTCGGGCAGGGCCTCGCCCTGCGGGTCGTCGGGCTTGGTGGCGTACGGGAAGCTCTTGTCGTGGACGGTGACGACGGCCTCGGGGTCGTTGCGTTCGCGGAACGACTCCCAGAGCTTGGTGCCCTCGGCCACGCCGTACTTCTCCTGGGCGGCCAGCAGGGAGAGGGCGTTGTTGACCTCGCCGCCACCTCCGGAGCCGAACAGGGCGCCGATCACGGACGCCAGCGCGACCAGGTCGGTGGGTTTGAAGTGCTCGATAGTGCCGGCGTTGGTGACTGAGTCCTTGTGACCGGTCAGGACGTACTCGCCGGGGAAGTAACGGCCGCTGTCGGAGGCGTCGATGTAGGCGTTGATGCCGTCGATGTAGGCGTTCACGTCGGCGAGGGCCTGCTCGCCCCGGTCGCCGGCCGCGGCGACGGCGTTGTCGATCTGGGCCTGCAGATCAGCCTCGGTGTACGGCGCGTGACGGTAGAACTCCTGCTCAAGGCCCTGGTTGGACGGCGCGCCGCCGGCGAACGAGGTCAACTGACCGCGCCCGACGTGCCGGAAGACGTCCATCAGCCACAGCCGGTCCTGGGCGGCCGCATAGCCGGCGCCGAACTCCGTGCCGTATCTGGTGGTACCGGTGATGTGCGGTACGCCCGTCTTCTTGTCACGGACGATCGTCACGTCGCCGCGCCCGGCGGGATTGACGGTGGAGGCGACTTGATCGGACGGGACGCCGAACGAGGCGTCGTTGAAGAAGTTGTTGATCGTCGCGTTGGTGAGGCCGGAGTAGCCCTTGGCCAGGTTGGCGTAGGGGCCCAGCTGGTCCGAGGCGTGTTCGGGCAGGGTGCCGAAGGCCTGGTTGACGAGGATCTGGGCGAGGGTGGCGTTGCCGTTCTGGCCCGGCGGCAGGATGTCGGAGCACTGGTTCCCGCAGTGATCGACGGCCGTGGCCTCGGCCGCCGACGCCTCGGGCGCGGTGGCGGCTTGGGAAAGTGGCGATAAAAGACCGGCAATCAGGGCGCATATGGATGCCGTCTTCAGGAACCCGGAGAATCGGTCGGGAGTTCTCACTCTGTCTGGGGCGTTGCGTGGGGTACGCCGTGGCATGGCAGCTCCTACCGACGAGGGTGGGCCGGATGTTACCGGCGGTATCCCCGGGATTGAAGATGAACATGCGTCACTTTTTGGAGTCACCAGGGCTCGCTATGGAGGTCATCGGAAAACGAATGGAGCCGAATCGCTTGTCGATACGTCTATTCGTCAACGTCGCGCGAAGTCCGTGCGGCGACGCCGAAGTGACCGAAGTACAGGTGCAGGTGTGACGGAGGTGCAGGGCGATGGCCGGTTTCCGGAGTCTGGCGAGACAGGTGCGAGACCCGCGGTGCGATCTGGCGCTGCGGCGCTACTCGCTGCGTAAGTGCCTTGAGCGGTTCGCCCCTTACGGGCACAGGGCGACCTGGGACCACTTGTGCTCCCGGGCAGGGTTCGGTCCGGAGGACCGGTCCCCCGATCCGGCGCGGCTCGTGGCCGCGTTGGACGAACTGGAGGAAGCGCGTTCGGTCTGGCTCGCCTATGAGGTCGAGTTCGCCGAGCGGCGCAAGAAGGAGAAGCACGACGGGCTGCGCAGGCCGGGCACCGTGGACGACTGGCACCGGCTGACCTGGGGCGGTTTCGGGGTCGCCTGGTGCGACGACCCAGAGGTCCACCCGCAGGAACCGCTGGCCGTGGTGCTGCGCCGGCTGATCTCCGCACTGGAGCGGGAACCGGGCTCGGAGTGCCCGGTGTGCGGTGGGGAGCGGCTGATCTGGAAGTACGACCTGGCCCATGAACCGTCGTCGGGCCCGGTCTGCACGGACTGCGGAATCGTGGTGCCGCGTCCGGTCCTCACGCCGGAAGCGCTGGCGGCGTCGCGGCGCGAACGGCGGCTGCTGGTGTCCGCCTAGTACGACGGGGGTGCGCTGGGGATGCCGCACCCCCTCTTGTCGGCGGACGGTTCGACGTCTCCCCCTTCTTCCCGTCTGCCGCTGTCAGTGGTGACTGGCACGATCGAGACATGATCCAGGTGTGTCTGAACGGGCCCCGAGGGGCGGTTGACGGGGCGGTGGTGCCTCTCTCGCCGGAGGCGCTGGCCGACTCCGCGGCCGAGGCCGTCGCGGCCGGGGCCACGGACATCCATGTCCACCCCAAGACCCCCTGCGGGCAGGACAGTCTGTCGCCGCGGGTGCTCGCGCCCACGCTGGAGGCGATACGGGCCCGGGTTCCGGTGCCGGTCGGCGTGACGACGGGCGCATGGGCGGAACCGGATCCCGAAGCACGGCTGGAGCGCATCCGGAGCTGGACGGTGCTGCCGGACCACGCCTCGGTGAACTGGCATGAAGACGGCGCCGAGGAGGTGGCCGCCGCCCTGATCGAGCGAGGCGTGGGGGTCGAGGCCGGCATCTGGTCCGGCACCGACGGGGCGGCACGGTTCGCCGCCTCACCACTGGGGCCGAGAGTGCTGCGGGTGCTGGCGGAGGTGACGGACAGGTCCGCGGAGTCGGCCGAGGAGACCGCCCGAGCGCTGCTGACCGACCTGGGCTCGGCGTTCGGCCGTCCGGTGCTGCTGCACGGGGAGGACGCGGGGGCGTGGCCGGTGCTGCGACTGGCGGGGCGGCTGGGGCTGGCGACGCGCATCGGCCTTGAGGACACACTGGTCCTGCCGGACGGGGAACGGGCCGAGTCGAACGGGCAGTTGGTGGCGGCGGGGCTGGTCCACTACGGGTGGTGGTCCCAGCGCTCGCCGTGAGGGAGGCCGAGGAGTTCCGCGCGGGTCGCGAGGTCGCACTCGCCCGCCGCGTGCAGGCGTGCGGCGCCCGGGCCGGAGAGCCAGGCGCTCAGATCCGTGACTCCGGCGTCCACGGTGTCGTGGTACCACCAGGAGAAGGGGGAGTCGTCGGACAGCAGGTCGTACAGCCAGATGTCGGCGCGGTGGGCGAGATGCGCGTCGGCGACCGGGCCGGGAACCCATCCCTCCGGGAGCGACCGGGTGCCGCCGTCTTTGGGACAGGCGCCGCCCCAGCGGCACGACTGCCCGCAGGCCAGGTCGGCTGCGGGGCTCAGCAGAAGCAGCCAACGGCCCGCAGCCGACCAAGGGGCGCGGGGAACTGCGCGACCAGCCAACCACAACCCGCAGCCGCCCCACGAGCCAAAGCCCCGAGCTCATGGGCGAACCAACCCGGCCCGCCGGCGCAGCGCGTCAGCAGCGGTCCCCGGCCCCCTGCTCCCGCCTCTCGGCCCTGCCCGGTCCCCCCTTCTGTCGACCCCCCGGCTCCGCCAGCAGGCGCGACCCCGTCAGTCGTTCGCCGAAGACGTCGTCCGGGTTGGACAGGACGCATGTGTCGAGGGAGAGGCAGCCGCAGCCGATGCAGTCGGTCAAGTGGTCGCGCAGCCGGTTCAGTTGCTTGATGCGTTCGTCCAGTTCCGAGCGCCAGGCCTCCGACAGTCGCGCCCAGTCCTCGTTGGTGGGCGTCCGCTCCTCTGGGAGTTGGGCGAGGGCCTCGCGGATCGTGGCCAGCGGAATGCCGACGCGTTGCGCGGCCCGGACGAAGGCGACCCGGCGGAGGGTGTCACGGGTGTAGCGGCGCTGGTTGCCGGAGGTGCGGCGGCTGCTGATCAGACCCTTGGACTCGTAGAAGTGCAAGGCGGAGACGGCGGCGCCGCTACGGGAGGCGAGTTGGCCGACCGTGAGCTCGTGGATCTTCTCGGGGATCTGGGGCACCTCTCAAACCTACCTATCGCGTCATCGCCCGATTCCGTTGACAGGGGCTTCACGGCCTAGCATGCTAAGCAGTTGCTTAGGTATTGGCATCCGAAATACGCGACGCGAGAGGCCTGGACATGGCAGAGCCGAGGATCTTCACCTCCGCCGACGACCTGAAGGCGGCGGTGGGCGAGCAGCTGGGATACACGGACTGGCTGGAGGTCGACCAGAAGCGGATCGATCTGTTCGCGGAGGCCACCGGTGACCACCAGTGGATCCACATCGATCCGGAGAAGGCCGCCGCCGGGCCCTTCGGGACCACCATCGCCCACGGCTATCTCACGCTGTCGCTGCTGCCGCTCTTCGGACCCCAGCTCATCAAGGTCGAAGGCATGAAGATGGGCGTCAACTACGGGACGAACAAGGTGCGTTTCCCCGCCCCGGTGCCGGTCGGCTCGCGGCTGCGTGCCACCGCCACCATCACCGGCGTGGACGATGTGGCGGGCGGCGTCCAGGTCACCGTCGCGTTCAGCGTGGAGCGCGAGGGCGGGGACAAGCCCGTGTGCGTCGCCGAGTCCGTCGCGCGGTACTACCTGTAGCCCTACTTCGCTCCCACCATCCGCAGCACGAGGTCGGCGTAGAGCGCGCCGACCTCGTCGGGCGTCCAGGGGCCGTCGACGTTGAACCAGCGGGCCACGTCGATGCACAGGGAGAGCACGGCGAGGGTCGTGCCCTTCACGTCCAGCACGTCGAACTCGCCGGCCGCCACACCGTCCTGGATGATCGCGCGCACCTCGGCGTCACACTGCCGGCGCAGCGCGAGGATCTCGGCGCGGGCGTCCGGGCCGAGCGAGTCCAGCTCGTACTGCACGACCCGGGCGGTCGTGCGCCCGCCGGCGTGCCAGCGGACGAAGGAGCTCACCGCGTCGGCGAGCCGCTCGGCCGCCGTGCCCTCGCGGCGGGCCGCCGTCCGCAGGATCTCCAGTGCCTTTTCGTGGCCGATCCTGCTGATGCGGTGGAGCAGCTCTTCCTTGGTCTTGTAGTGGATGTAGAGCGCGGCCGGGCTCATGCCGGCGCGGCCCGCGATGTCACGGGTCGTGGTGGCGTGATAGCCGCGCTCGGCGAAGGCCTCCACGGCAGCGATCAGCAGCCGCCGTGCCGCGTCGGGCGTGACCTCACCCCACGCCGACGGGTCGCCGCCGGCCGTCTCCTCCGCCGTACTCATCGCTCACTCGCCCCTCTCGCTGACAGAGGAACCACCATACCGCCGATACTGAGCGGGCGCTTAGGGCGTCCGGCCCGGAGGGGCCGGCCCCAACTTCCGGCCTGGGCGTGTCGCGGGCTCAGATCTTCTCGAAGGGGTCGTGCTCGGCGAGCAGTTTCTCCAGCCGTGCCTGGTCGACCCGGCTGACGATCTGCCCGGCCTCCTGACGGTCCCGGATCACCTTGGCCAGCGTGAACGCCGAGGTCACCAGGTAGAGGACCGCGATCGCGAGAAAGCCCCGCACCCAGGCGTCGGCGCTGAGCTGGTAGATGCCGATGCCGGTGGCGGCCATGGCGATCGCGAAGGACGCGACGGACTGGCCGTAGAAGGCGGCCGTACTCTGCTGCTTGACCGGTGTGTCACTCATGGGGAACAGGGTCGGCGGTCGTGGCGCCGGGCACATCCGCTGAAGTACTCAGCCGCGTACTCAGCCCGCCCGCTCAGAAGGCCGAAACCCCGGTCAGCGCCCGCCCGATGACCAGCTTCTGGATCTGGCTCGTGCCCTCGTAGAGGGTCATCACGCGGGCGTCGCGCAGGAGTTTGCCCGCCGGGTACTCGTCGATGTACCCGTAACCGCCGAAGACCTGAAGGGCGTTGTTGGCGGCGCGTACGGCGGCCTCGGAGGCGAAGAGCTTGGCCTTGGAGGACTCGACGGCGAAGGGCTGCCCGCGGTCGATGAGATCGGCGACCCGCCAGGTGAGCAGCCGGGCCGCGTCCACGTCCACGGCGATGTCACTGATCAGCTCCTGGACCAGCTGGTGACGGGCGATGGACTTGCCGAACTGTTCGCGCTCGCCGGCGTACCGGACGGCCGCGTCGAGCGCGGCCTGGGCTATGCCGACGCACCCCGCCGCGACCGACATCCGCCCCTTGGCCAGGGCCGACATCGCGACCGAGAAGCCCTTGCCCTCCTCCCCCAGCAGGGCGGCGGCAGGCACCCGTACGTCCTGAAGCACCAGTTCCGCGGTGGCCTGGCCGCGCAGGCCGAGCTTGCCGTGGATGGTGCGGCGGGTCAGGCCGGGGGTGTCGGTGGGGACCAGGAAGGCCGAGACGCCCTTGTGGCCCGGCGCGTCGGTGGAGCGGGCGAAGAGCAGGACGACGTCGGCCCAGGTGCCGTTCGTGATGAACATCTTGGTGCCGTTGATCACGTAGTCGTCGCCGTCCCGCACCGCCCGCGTGGCGAGGTTGCCCGCGTCGGAGCCGGTGCCCGGCTCGGTGAGGCCGAAGCAGCCGACAAACTCGCCTGACGTGAGCCCCGGCAGCCAGCGGCGCCTGTGCTCCTCGCTCCCCCAGGCGGCGATGGTCTTGGCGACCAGGCCGAGGGAGACCGACACGATGCCGCGCACGGAGGAGTCACCCCGGCCCAGCTCCTCCGTGACCAGGCAGTACGCGAGGTGGTCGCCGCCGGAGCCGCCGTACTCCTCGTCGATCGTCAGGCCCAGGAAGCCGACCTCGCCGAGCTTCTTGACGATCGAACGGTCCACCTCCTCGGCGCGGTCCCACTCGACCACGTGCGGGGCGATCTCGCGGTCCACGAAGTCCCTCGCGAGTTGCCGGACGGCGGTCTGCTCCTCGCTGAGCTCCAGGTTCATGCCGAGTCACCCCACAGACGGTGGCCATCCCGGCGGGCGGTGGCCGCGGGAAGCCGTACATTGAAAGCCGTACATTTAAATTAGCACTGCTAGTTTCCATTCGGCAGCCCTACTATGTGCGCCATGGCCCGACCGCGCAAGCCCCTCCTCAGCTACGACCGGATCGTCGAGACGGCTCGCGAACTCGTGGACGCGGAGGGCCTGTCGGCCGTCTCCACGCGCCGCCTCGCCGCCGAGCTGGGGGTGAGCGGGCCGTCCCTCTACAACCACTTCCGCACGAAGGACGAGATCCTGGAGGCGGTCGCCGACTCGGTCAGCGCCCAGGTCGATCTGTCGATGTTCGAGGACGGCCGGGACTGGCGGACCGCACTGCACGACTGGGCCGTCTCCTACCGGGCCGCCCTGCGCGACCATCCGAACATCGTCCCGGTCCTCGCCCAGGGCCCCGGCCGCCGCCCCGCCGGGCTGCGCCTCGCCGACGCCGTCTACGGCGCGATGGTCGCCGCGGGCTGGCCGCCGGCCCAGGCCACCTCCATCGGCGCGCTGATGCGGTACTTCATCATGGGCTCGGCGCTCGGCTCGTTCGCCGGCGGCTTCGTGGACGACGCGAGCGCGTACGACCCCGCCGACTATCCCCACCTCGGACAGGCCCACCTCCTCGCCGAGCAGCAGGAGAAGATCGACGAGCGGGCCTTCGAGACGGGCCTCGCGGCGCTGCTGGACGGGTTGGCGCGGCAGTACGAGCAGGTCGGGCGCGTCGGCTAGCCACACTTCGGCGGCAGCCGAAGTGTCTGTGCCGCATCCTGGGGTCCATGACCACCAGGGATCCCCAGGCGCCCCAGCTGGCCCGGCTCGCCGCGCTCATCGCCGACGAGACGCGCGCCGCCTGTCTGCTGGCGCTGCTCGACGGGCGGGCGTGGACCGCCGGTGAGCTGGCGCGGCACGCCGGGGTCGCCGCGTCGACGCTGAGCGAGCATCTGAGCAAGCTCGTCGCGGGCGGGCTGCTCGCCGAGGAGCGGCAGGGGCGGCATCGGTACGTCCGCCTGGCCGACGCGCGGGTGGCGCAGCTGGTGGAGGACCTGGCCGCGCAGGTATCGCCGGATGCCGGGGCGCGTCCGCGGAATCTGCGGGAGTCCAGCGCCGGGTCCGCGATGGCGCGGGGCCGCACCTGCTACGACCATCTCGCCGGGCGGCTCGGCATCGCGGTCACGGACGCGCTGACCGCGCGCGGGCTGCTCAGGCAGGACACCGGGTTCGCGCTGACGGACGCGGGGCTCGGCTGGTTCGACTCCGCGGGTATCCGCCTCGACTCTTCGAGTCGCCGCCCGCTGGCCCGCGCCTGCCTGGACTGGACCGAACGCCGACCGCATCTGGCGGGGGTCGCAGGTGCCGCCCTGTGCCGCCATGTGCTGGACGCGGGGTGGTGCGTGCGGATCGGTTCCGAGCGAGCAGTGAAGGTGACTCCGTCGGGGGAGCGGGCACTTCGGGAGCTGCTTGGCATCGAAGCGGTGGCATTGCGGTGAGCTGGGCGGCTAAGGGGGTGGGGGCCTTGTGGTGTGCCGGGTGCGGCTGTGTGGGAGCTGGTCGCGCAGTTCCCCGCGCCCCTGGTTGGCGGCAGCAGACGCCGCTTTGACCGGTGCCGCGCCTCTCAGAGCCGCACGGCCCACCGCCCCGCCCGAAATCCGCAAGCCCTCGGTCCCTCTCCCCTCCTAGCCTCTGGAGCATGATGAACGTCTCCCCCGCCCGCCGCACCGAGCTTCTCGCAGCCGGTGCGGCCACCGTCACCGTCGTCCTCTGGGCCTCCGCCTTCGTCTCCATCCGCAGCGCGGGTGAGGAGTACTCACCGGGCGCGCTCGCGCTGGGGCGGCTGCTCGTCGGTGCTCTGGTGCTGGGGGTCATCTGTCTCGTCCGGCGGGAGGGGTTGCCGCCCCGGGCGGCCTGGCCCGGGATCGCGATATCGGGGCTGCTGTGGTTCGGGTTCTACAGCGTCGTACTGAACTGGGGCGAACAGCAGGTGGACGCCGGTACGGCGGCTCTCGTAGTGAACATCGGGCCCATCCTCATCGCGCTGCTGGGCGCCCGGCTGCTCGGCGACCCGATGCCGCCGCGGCTGCTGGCGGGGATGGCGGTGGCGTTCGCCGGTGCGGTGACCGTGGGTCTGTCGATGTCGGGCGGGGGCGGATCCTCGGTGCTCGGGGTGGTGCTGTGTCTGCTCGCCGCGGTCGGATACGCGGGCGGGGTGGTGGCACAGAAGCCGGCCCTGGGTCATGCGAGCCCGCTCCAGGTGACGACGTTCGGTTGTCTGGTCGGCGCGGTCCTCTGCCTGCCGTTCAGCGGGCAGCTCATCGGCGACGCGGCCGACGCCTCCGTGTCCGCGACCCTCAACCTGGTCTATCTGGGCGTCTTCTCACTGGCGCTCGCGTTCACGACCTGGGCGTACGCCCTGGCGCGTACGACCGCCAGCCGCATGGGCGCGACCACGTACGCGGTGCCCGCCCTTGTCGTGCTGATGTCCTGGCTGGCGCTGGGCGAGGTGCCGGGGCTGCTCACCCTGGCGGGTGGGGCGCTGTGTCTGGCGGGGGTCGCCGTGTCACGGTCCCGGACGCGGTCCGCTCGGGTCGTGGCGGTCGCGCCGCAACCCGAGCAGAGCCGCGAATCAGCGTGAATCAGCGGAACGCGCCCTGTCCGCAAGGACCTTGATGGACAGCAGGGCGATCACCGAGAGGCCGATGATGTAGCCGGACACCGCCATCGAGGTGCCGGTGGCCTCCAGCAGCAGCACCATGACGAACGGGGCGAGGCCGCCGCCGAGCACGGCCGCGATCTGGTAGCCGAGGGAGGCACCCGTGTAGCGCATCTCGGGCGTGAACAGCTCGGCGAACAGGGCCGCCTGAGGGCCGTACATGATGCTGAGGAAGCAGCTGGCGACGAACGTGCCGACCGCCAGCCACAGCAGCGAGCCGGTGTCGATCAGCAGGAACAGCGGTACGGCCCACAGGCCGATGCCGGCCGCGCCGATCGCGTAGATGCGGATACGGCCGATCTTGTCGGAGAGCGCGGCGGCGGCCGGGATCAGCACCAGCTGGGTGAGGCTGATGCACAGCGACACGGTGAGGACGGCGCTCTTCTTCATGCCGAGCTCGCGGGTGGTGTAGTCGAGCACGCCGGTGATGATGATGTAGAAGGTCGCGGTGTTCACGGCGAAGGAGCCGCCGGCGAGCAGCACCGTGCCGAGGTGGCCGCGCAGGATCGTGCGCAGCGGGGAGGACTGCTCGGCCTTCTCCTGCTCGGCCAGCTTCTTCTCCGCCTCCCGGAATTCCGGGGTCTCCTCGACCCGCGTGTGGATGTACCAGGCGAGCACGAGGACGAACAGGCCGACGAGGAACGGCACACGCCAAGCCCAGGCCGCGAACTCCGCGTCGGTCGTGAACGCTCCGGCCAGCAGGAACACGGTGTTGGCGGTCACCACGCCGATGGGGACACCGAGTTGGACGAAGCTGCCGTAGATGCCGCGCTTGCCCTCGGGGGCGTACTCGGTGGCCATCAGCATCGCGCCGCCCCACTGGGCGCCGACGGCGATGCCCTGCAGCACGCGGAAGAGAACCAGCAGGATCGGGGCGGCGACGCCGATCGTGTCGTAGGTCGGGAGCAGGCCGATGCCGGTGGTGGCGAGGCCCATGAGGGTGAGCGCGAGGACCAGCATCGGCTTGCGGCCGCGCTTGTCGCCTAGGTGGCCGGCGACGATGCCGCCCAGGGGGCGGGCCAGGAAGCCGACGGCGAAGGTGGCGAAGGAGGCGAGTACTCCCGCGGTGGGGCTGCCGGACGGGAAGTACAGATCGCCGAGGACGAGAGCGGCGGCGATACCGAAGACGAAGTAGTCGTACCACTCGACGGCTGAGGCGAGGGCGGCCGCGGTGGCTACGCGGCGACGATTGCCTGCGGCGGGAGCGGTGGTGGTGAGCGGCTCGGCGGAAGGGGCCGTGTCCATGCTGCACACTCCGGGTGGGTGCGGGGACGGAGCGGGGGGTGGTTCGGGTTCCGGGGAACGTACTGACCGGACGGTATGGGCGTCAACGGGTCGAACACCAGGACTTTTACCTGTAGGTGGCATACAGAGCGGAGTCCGGACATGCCTCGGGCCCCGGCCTCGCGCGGAGGCCGGGGTGCGCCGAGCGGGGGCGCTAGAAGACCACCAGCGCCCGGCCGCCCTTGCCCGCAAGCATGTTCTCGAACGCCGCCGGGATGCCCTCCAGGGCGATTCGTTCCGTCACCAGCGCGCCCAGGTCCAGGCGGCCCGCGCGGACGTGCTCGGCCAGGACCGGCAGGTCACGGGCCGGGTCGGAGTTGCCGTAGACGCAGCCGGAGAGGGTTCGGCCCCAGTGGAAGATCTCCAGGGCGTTGAAGGTGACCTGCTGGTCCTTGCCGCCGATGCCGACGACCGTGGTGCGGCCGCCGCGGCGGGTGGAGTCCCAGGCCGTGCGGATCGTCGTCGCGCGGCCCACGCATTCGACGGCCACATCGACGCCCTGCTTGCCGGTGAGGGCGCGGATCTCGCGAGCCGTGTCCTCGGAGGCGACGACGTAGTCCGTGGCGCCCGCCGCCCGGGCCAGCTCCTCCTTCTCCGGGG
Organism: Streptomyces sp. SD31; assembly: GCF_052068475.1. NCBI lineage: Bacteria > Bacillati > Actinomycetota > Actinomycetes > Kitasatosporales > Streptomycetaceae > Streptomyces > Streptomyces sp. SD31. The sequence continues at coordinate 428,454 of NZ_JBQHCX010000003.1, forward strand.
AGACGTCGACCGCGACGATCTTCGCCGCGCCCGCGATCCGGGCGGCCTGCAGGGCGGCGAGGCCCACTCCCCCGACGCCGTACACCGCGACCGTCTCCCCCGGCTGGACCCGGGCCGAGTGGTGCACGGCGCCGTAGCCGGTGAGGACGGCGCAGCCCAGCAGGGCGGCGTCGGTGAGCGGGACGCCGTCCGGGAGGGGCAGGAGGCAGCCCGCCGAGACGACCGTCTCCTCGGCGAAGGCGGCGACGTTCAGGCCGGGGTGGAGGTCGGTGCCCGCCGCGGTACGGGCGTAGACGTCGGCGGCGCCGTTCAGCGCGTTGGCGCACAGCCAGACCTCGCCGAGCGAGCAGGCGTGGCAACCGCCGCAGGACGGCGCCCAGTTGAGGACCACTCCGTCACCCGGCGCGACGTGGGTGACGCCCTCGCCCACGGCCACGACCGTGCCGGCGCCCTCGTGCCCGAGGACCGCGGGGACCGGGACGCGCATGGTGCCGTTGGACAGGGACAGGTCGGAGTGACAGACGCCGGCGGCGGCGAGACGGACGCGGACCTGGCCGGGGCCGGGGTCGGGCAGATCGATCTCGGTGACTTCGAGCGGGGCACCGATGGCGGGCAGGACGGCGGCACGGACGGCCATGAGGAGCGACTCCCTGGGAACCTTGGGATCTTGAACCTTGGAAACTGGGCACGGGCCTCAGAACTGGAGGGACTTGGTCTGGAGGTACTCGGCCAGGCCGTGCGCGCCGAGTTCCCGGCCCACACCCGACTGCTTGTAGCCGCCGAAGGGAGCGAGCGGGTTGAAGCGGCCGCCGTTGATGTCGACCTGCCCGGTGTCCATACGGCGTGCGAAGGCCACCGCCTCCGCCTCCTCACCCGCCCAGACGGCGCCCGCGAGGCCGTAGACCGTGCCGTTGGCGATCCGCAGCGCGTCCGCCTCGTCCTCGTAGCGCAGGATCGACAGGACCGGGCCGAAGATCTCCTCCTGCGCGATGGTCATCTCGGGCGTCACATCGGCGAAGACGGTCGGGCTGACGAAGTAGCCCTGCTCGCCCGGTGCTTCGGTACCGCCCGCGACCAGCCGCGCCCCTTCGGCGACGCCCTTCTCGATGTAGCCGAGCACCCGCTCCTGCTGCTTGGCGCTCACCACCGGGCCGATGCGCTCGCCGTACTTTGCGGCAGCGGCCGCGGCCAGCTCCACCGCCTCCTCGTACTGGTCCCGGTGCACCAGCATCCGCGTCCAGGCGCTGCACGTCTGCCCGGAGTTGGACATGACGTTGGCGACGCCGACGTTGACCGCCTTGGCCAGGTCGGCGCTCGGCAGGATGACGTTGGCGGACTTGCCGCCCAGCTCCAGGGCGACCTTCTTGATCGCCGCGCCGGCCACCGCGGCGATCTGCCGGCCGACGGCGGTGGAACCGGTGAAGGAGACCAGGTCGACGCCCGGGTGCTCGGCGAGCGCCTGGCCCGCGACCGGGCCGAGGCCGGTGACCAGGTTGAAGACGCCCGCGGGGACACCGGCCTCGTGCACCGCCTCGGCGAAGAGCTGGGCGACGAGCGGGGTGTCCTCGGCGGGCTTGAGCACCACCGTGCAGCCCGCCGCCAGCGCCGGGGCGACCTTGGCGACGATCTGGTGGAGCGGATAGTTCCAGGGCGTGATGGCGCCGACCACGCCGATGGGCTCGTGGTGGACGGTCGAGTTGCCGACCTTCTCCTCGAAGGCGTACGTCGCCGCGAGTTCGGCGTACGAGCCGGCGACCGCGATCGGCACGCCCGCGTGGACCGCTTCGGAGAACTTCAGGGGCGAGCCGAGCTCGGCGGTGACCGTCTCGGCGATCTCGTCCTTGCGGGCCTCCAGGACGTCCCGCAGGGCGGCCAGGCGCGCGGCCCGCTCGGCCGGTGCGGTCGCGGCCCAGGCCGGGAGGGCGGTACGGGCGGCCCGTACGGCGGCGTCGATGTCGAGGGCGGTACCGGCCGGGACCCGACCGATGACCTGCTCGTCGGCCGGGTTCACCACCTCGATCACGTCCCGGTCGGCGGCCGCGCGCCAATCGCCGTCGATGTACATGCCGTCGTGTGCCTTCATGGTGCTGCCTCCCGGCGGGCCGCCTCGTCGTCCGGTCATGCTGGTCCGGCTCACAAACTAGCGGCGATAGTTTTTGTGCGCCAGACGCCACCATGAGATCAAAAGCACGTGCGGCCGGGCAGCGCCCCATAGGGGCGCGGGGAACCGCGCGACCAGCCCCAACGGCGCCGCACCCGAAAAACGACCTACCCCGGCACTACCCCATCACAGCCCTCCCAGCGGAGCGTCGTCGTCCAGGTCAGGCAGCCGCGCCGGAGCCGGGCAGATGCGTTCGCCGTGCTGGTCGAAGACGAACAAGTGGGCGAGGTCGACGAGGAGCGGGACCTGCATGCCGGGCCGTAGTTCGAGGTCGGGGGTGGTCCGCACGATGAGGTCGCCGGGAAGACGGCCGTCGGGCGGCGTGGAGTCGGGCGGGGTGTCGGCCGGATGCTCCAGCGTCACCACCGGCCCCGCGCGCAGCGCGCCCGCCCGGCCGCGGAGCCGGTTCAGCACGGTGCCGGTGTCACGGCGGCGGCGCCGGACCGGGGGGACGGGGCGTGGAGCCTCCAGGTCGGGTACGAGCGCGGGGTGGGAGCCGGTGTTGAAGTGGACGAGGACCTCGTGCCCCTGGAACTCCACATGCTCGACCAGTCCGGTGATGTGCACCTCACCGGGGCGGGCGGCGGCGCGCTCGGCGATGCGGACCGCCTCCGAGCGCAGGCCCACGATGACCTCGCGGCCCTGCTGGACCCGGAGCAACTGGTGGTCCGGGGACAGGGGTTCGGGCAGGCGGAGGTACTGCTTGCCGAGGCTGATGGTCATCGCGCCGTCCAGCGGGGCGCGTACGACGCCACGCAGCAGGTTGATGCGCGGGGTGCCGATGAAGGCGGCGACGAAGACGTTGCGGGGCAGGGCGTACACCGAGCGCGGGGTGTCGACCTGCTGGAGGACGCCGCCGCGCAGGACGGCGACCCGGTCGCCGAGCGACATCGCCTCGGCCTGGTCGTGGGTGACGTACACCGTGGTGACGCCCAGCTTCCGGGTGAGGCCCGAGATTTCGGCGCGCAGGTGGCCCCGGAGCTTGGCGTCGAGGTTGGACAGCGGCTCGTCCATCAGGAACGCGGTGGGGTGGCGGGCGATGGCCCGGCCCATGGCGACGCGCTGGCGTTCGCCGCCGGAGAGCTGGGCGGGGAAGCGGTCGAGGAGGTCCTCGATGCCCAGCATGCGGGCGGTGGCGTCCACGCGGGGGCGCGGGTCCGCGCCGGGTGCCTCGATGCGCAGCGGGAAGCCGATGTTGTCGCGGCTGGTCATGCTCGGGTAGAGGGCGAAGTTCTGGAAGACCATGGCCATCTGCCGGGCGGCGGGCAGCAGGTCGTTGGCGTACTCGCCGTCCAGCAGCAACTCGCCCTCGTCGATCTCCTCCAGACCGGCGATCATCCTGAGCACGGTGGACTTGCCGCAGCCGGAGGGCCCGAGGAGGACGAGGAACTCGCCGGGCTCGATGTCCAGCGAGAGCCGGTCCACCACGCGGACGCCTCGCGTGTAGGTCTTGCTCACGTCGTGCAGAGAGATGGCGCGTGTCATGACGTTGCCGCCCCCGGGGGCTGTCCGGAGCGCCGCTGCTCCGTGTGTCCGAAGGCCTCGTGCGGGTCGTACGGGCCCGTGAGTCACGGAAGTTAACGGAATGTGCCCGGTCGGGGAAGGGCCCCGTCACTTCGTGGCGGTCAGGTGGGCGAAGACCACCACGTTGCTCGTGTAACCCGTCCGTCGGCTGAAGAGGCCACCACAGGTGATCACGCGGAGTTCCGGGCGCCGGGTCGGGCCGTAGACCTCCTTGTCGGGGAAGCCCGCCTTGTCGTACACCTTCACGCGGTCCACGGTGTAGACGGCGGTACGGCCGTCCGCGCGCCGCGCCTCGATCTGCTTGCCGCGCTTCACCGAGGCGAGCCCGGCGAACACGGCGGAACCGGTCGTGGTGTCGCGGTGGCCGACGGCGATGGCGGTGCCGGGCTCGCCCGGTGTGGGGCCGCCCTTGTACCAGCCGACGATGTTCGGATGGTCGATGGGCGGGGTCTCCAACTCCCGGTTCGCGTCGAGCCCGAGGCCCATGATCGGGGCGTTGATGCCCAGGGCCGGGATGCGCAGGGACGTCGGCCTCGACCGCGGCAAGGGGCGGGGCGGGGGCGTCGGCTCGGCGGATGCGGCGGCGTGGGCCGGGCCTGCGGCCGCCAGGGTGCCGGAGCCGTGGGCGCCGTCCGGCGCGGTCGGCGTGCCATGTCCGTCGCAGCGCACCACCACCAGCACCAGGACGACCGTGAGCATGGCCGTCCTGGCAAGGCGGTAGGCGCGGGTCCGGTGCCAGGGCCTGCGTCTGCGCCTACGCGGCACCATCGGGCCGCCGGCGGGTCCTGCGGACGTACGCGGTGCCGCCGACGGCGACCAGGCCCACGACTGCCGCGGCCGTCACCGGTGCGTACGCGGCCGCGGTGTCGACGAGGCCGCCGCCGCCCGCGTGCACACCGCCCTTCGGGCCGTGGTCGCCGCGCCCCCATCCCTCGTTGTTGTCGTGGCGGTCCTCGATGCGCCCGTGCGGACCGCCCCTTCCCTCCCGCTTGTCGTCGCAGTTGACGCGGAAGAGCTTTCTCTTGGTGTTGGTGACGTCCACGGTCCAGGTGATCATGTACTGCCCGTCCGCCAGCCCCAGCGTGTCGGTGTGACCGGCGCCCCCTGCGAGCTGGATGGTGCCGGTGACGGTGGCGGCGCTGGGCAGCGGAGGCTGCGGCGTGATGGTGTACTCGATCGAGGGGAGAGTGTCGAAGTTGACGGCGTCGAGGTAGAACCTGCAGACCACCGCCTCGTCATCCGGGGTCCCAATGGGCATGCCCTCGCTGTGGATCCTGATGTCGCCGTTCGCCTGGGCCGACGCCGTCGGCGCCGCCACCCACGACGCGCCCGCCGCGGCAAGGGCGGTGAGGACGACAGTGGCGCCCGCACGGGCGCGGAAGCTTCGTGAGGGTGTCAGGGTGGGCATACACGCTCCTCAGATTCAGACGATTTTCATACAAATCGCTCTTTCGCCTGACTCTCCTTCACGTGCACGGCGACTCGCCGCACGACGCCCGGCGCGTCGTCAAATATCGCTCGTCCGGCCCAATCGCGAGCGCTTCGGCCGCTTCCGCACGGCCGCTCCGGGCCCCTCCGGCCGTCCCGGCGCGCGCAGTGCGACCCCCGCCGACAGCAGCAACAGCGCCCCCAGCATCACGAACGGCGCCGCCACCCCCGCTAGACCGGCGACCAGGCCGGCCGACGCCGGTGCGGCCACCTGGCCGAGGCGGTTGCCGGTCAGCCGCAGGGCGAGGGCGGTGGAGCGGGCCCCGTCGGGGGCCGCCTGGACGACCGTCGTCATGGACAGCGGCTGGCCGACACCGAGGCAGAAGCCCAGCACCGCCAGCATCAGGGCCAGCGCCCACACCGGCACCGGCAGCGCGATCCCGGCGCACAGCAGGGCCGCCAGCAGACAGGTCACGGTCAGCAGCACGGTGCGGCCGAGCAGCCGCAGCAGGGGCGTCAGGACCAGACGGCACGCGATGGTGGCCGCCGCGCGCAGGCTCAGCAGCAGACCGATCGCCGACGGCGCGATGCCCCGGTGCTCGCCGACCACCGGGAGGTAGGCGGTGAGGATGTCGGTCGCGGACAGCACGGCGAGGCTGATGAAGATGCCGGCGGGCACACCCCGGGCGCGCAGGATGCGCTGCACGGGGACGCGTTCGCCTTGTTCCTTGCGGGACTTGGCCGTCGTACGGCTCTCTATGCGCCACAGCGAGGTGAGCGCGACCGCGCCGCCCGCGCCCGCCACCAGCAGGGCGAGGGCGCTGGTGCCCGCCATGTCCCGGCCGCCGATCAGCGCACCCGCGGCGATCGGGCCGACCAGCTGGCCGAGGGAGGCGCCGATGGTGAAGTGCCCGAAGTTGCGGTCCTGTTCGTGCGGCGCGGACTGGCGGGCGACGAGCGACTGGGCGCCGATCACGAAGCAGAGGTGGCCGAGGCCCATCACCCCGCTCCAGACCGCCATCGCCCAGAGGGAGTTCGCGAGGCCGCTCATCGCGCAACCGCCCGAGATGAGCACGACGCCGACGGGCAGCAGCGGCGCGCAGCGGCCGTGATCGGTGCGGCGGCCCAGGGGAACGGCGGCGAACAGCGGGAGCAGGGCGTACACACCCGCGATCACACCGATCGCCCGCTCGTCCGCGCCCAACGCCAGCGCCCGGTAGGAGACGGCGGGCCGCGCCATCGACACCGCCCCCTGCGCGAAGCTGAAGGCGATGACGAGGCGGAGCAGCCAGCCGCGGTTCCCACCGGGCGCCATGAACAGGTCCTCCTGGAGAGGTACTTGCGGATCGGACGGTTCAGATGATGCCGAAGAGCATTCCCGCCGCGAGGATGATCAGGCAGGTGAGCGCCGCCCACTTCACGACGAACTTCGTGTGGTCGCCGAACTCCACCTTGGCCATGCCGACCAGGACGTACACGGCCGGGACGAGCGGGCTCGACATGTGCAGCGGCTGGCCGACCAGGGAGGCGCGGGCCATCTCCAGCGGGGAGACGCCGTGGGCCGCGCCGGCCTCGGCGAGGACCGGGAGGACGCCGAAGTAGAAGCCGTCGTTCGACATGAAGTACGTGAGCGGAAGGCTCAGCAGGCCGGTGACCAGGGCCATGTGCGGGCCCATGCCCTCGGGGATGACGTCCACCATCCAGCGGGCCATGTGGTCGACCATGCCGGTGCCCTGGAGGACGCCGGTGAAGACGGCGGCGGCGAAGACCATGCCGGACACGTTCAGGACGTTGTCGGCGTGGGCGGCGAGGCGGGCCTTCTGGTCGGGGATGTGCGGGAAGTTCACGGTGAGCACGAGCGCGGCGCCGAGCAGGAACAGCACCGGGATCGGCAGCCACTCCATGATCATGGCGGTGAGCAGGGTGACCGTGACCAGCGCGTTGAACCAGTAGAGCTTGGGGCGCAGGGTGGCGCGGTTGGGGTCGAGGACCGTGAAGCGCTCCTCGTCGTCGTCCTCGTCCTCGGCGTCGGTGCCGGAGCCGGAGCCGCCGGAGGTCACGGGAGTCCTGGCGTCACCGGAACCGGAGCCGCCACCCACGAGAACCGTCTCGGTCTCCTTCTCCTCGGCCTTCTCCTCGACCAGGACCTCGTCCAGCGTGAGCACGCCGAGCCGCTTGCGCTCGCGCAGACCCAGGAAGTACGAGAGGACGAACACGCCCAGCAGGCCGACGAGCAGGGCCGGGATCATCGGGACGAAGATGTCGCTGGCGTCGAGCTTGAGCGCGGTGGCGGCGCGGGCGGTCGGGCCGCCCCACGGCAGGGTGTTCATCACGCCGTTGGCCATGGCGGCGACACCGGTCATCACGACCAGGCTCATCTTCAGGCGCTTGTACAGCGGGTACATCGCCGAGACCGTGATCATGAAGGTGGTCGAGCCGTCGCCGTCGAGCGAGACGATCGCGGCGAGGATCGCCGTACCGACGACGATCCGCATCGGGTCGGCCTTGGCGAACTTCAGGATCCCCCGAACGATCGGGTCGAAGAGCCCGACATCGATCATCACACCGAAGTAGACAATCGCGAACATGAGCATCGCCGCGGTCGGGGCGAGGCTGGTGACGCCTTCGATGACGTAGTCACCGAGCTTGGCGCCCTTCCCGACGAAGACGCAGAACAGTGCCGGAATCAGCACGAGCGCCGCGATCGGCGACATCTTCTTCATCATGATCAGGACCAGGAAGGTCGCGATCATGGCGAAGCCAAGGATGGTCAGCATGAGTGGATACCTAACGTTCGCCCTTGAACGACCCACCAGGGCCGGCGGTGGGACGACGTTAGGTCCCTTCAAACAGCGTTAACAAGACGTTGACATGCGAGCAATAAGCGCAAAACTCCAGGTCAGAGCTTTGCTCAGGTCAGAGGCGTGATCTTTTCGGCCACCGGGACCACTTCGACCGGCACCCCGTTGAGCACCGCGTTGCCCGACAGCGGGTCGAGCAGGCTGCCGTCGAGGAGCTGGTTGACGTTGACGCCGGGGTCCGCGGCGGCGTGGCTGAGGCGGGTGCCGGGGCGGTCGTGCCCCCAGCCGTGCGGCAGGCTCACCACGCCGGGACGCACGCCGTCGGTGACCTCGGCGGGGGCGGTCACCTCTCCCCCGGCGCCCTTGAGACGTACGGCCGCCCCGTCGCGTACACCGAGCCGCTCGGCGTCCTCGGGGTGGATGTGCAGGGTGCAGCGGTTGGTGCCGCCGGTCAGGGCGGGCACGTTGTGCATCCAGCTGTTGTTGGAGCGCAGATGACGGCGGCCGACGAGGACGAGCCCGTCGGGGCGGTCCCGCAGCGCCTCACGCAGCCGGGGCAGGTCGTCGGCGATGGGCCCGGGCAGCAGCTCGACCTTGCCGCTGACGGTCTTCAGCGGCTGCGGCAGGCGGGGCCGGAGCGGACCGAGGTCGATGCCGTGCGGGTGGTCCAGCAGCTTCTGCAGGGTCAGGCCGTCGGGGCGGGCGCCGAAGCCGTCGCCGTACGGGCCGAGGCGCAGCATCATGTCGAGGCGCCGCTCGGGACCGTTGACTCCGGTGAGCTGGGCGGCGAGTGCCTGGGGGTCACGCCCGTGGACGGGCGAGTGCGCTTCCTCGACGGCCTTGCCGAGGGTCTGGCCGATGACCAGGTCGTCGACCGCGGACGGATCGGCGCCGTGCATGCCGGTCGCGGCCAGGACGAGCCGGGCGAGGATCTCGCTTTCGGCCATGCGGCCGGGCTCCAGCGGCACGGCGGGGCGGGTGTAGCGGACCTGGTTGCGGACGGCGAGGGTATTGAAGGCGAAGTCGTGGTGCGGGCTCTGCGACGGCGGGGGCGGGGGCAGCACGACGTGGGCGTGGCGCGAGGTCTCGTTGAGGTACGGGTCGACGCTGACCATGAAGTCGAGCGAGCCGAGGGCCTTGTCGAGGCGGTCGCCGTCGGGGGCGGACAGGACGGGGTTGGCGGCGACGGCGATGAGCGCCCGGATCGGCTCCCCCTCCGCGGTGGCGGTGTCGATCTCCTCGGCGAGCACGGAGAGCGGCAACTCCCCCTTCGCCTCGGGGTGTTGACCGACCCGGGAGCGCCAGCGCCCGAGCGCGAAGCCGCGGCCGGGACCTGCGGGGCGGGGCGTCTTGTCGGTGGCCGCCTGCGGGAAGAGGGCGCCGCCGGGGCGGTCGAGGTTGCCGGTGAGGATGTTCAGTACGTCGACCAGCCAGCTGGCCAGCGTGCCGTGCGGGACGGTGCAGCTGCCGATACGGCCGTAGACGGCGGCGGTGGGTGCGGCGGCGAGTTCGCGGGCGAGGGTGCGGATCGTGCCGGCGTCCACGTCGCAGGCGTCGGCGACGGCTTCGGGGGTGAAGCCCCGTACGGCGTCCCGGAGTTCGTCGAGGCCCTGGAGGTGCGGGGTCAACTCCCGCGGATCGGCGAGGCCTTCTTCGAAGAGCGCGTACGCCATCGCGGCGAGCAGCAGCGCGTCCGTGCCGGGCCGGATCGCGATGTGCCGGTCGGCGAGTTTGGCGGTGCGGGTGCGGCGCGGGTCGATGACGGCGAGGGTGCCGCCGCGGGCCTTGAGCGCCTTCAGCTTGCCGGGGAAGTCGGGGGCGGTGCACAGGCTGCCGTTGGACTCCAGGGGGTTGGCGCCGATGAGGAGCAGATGGTCGGTGTGGTCCAGGTCCGGTACGGGGATCGCGTGGGCGTCGCCGTAGAGCAGACCGCTGGAGACGTGCTTGGGCATCTGGTCGACCGTGGACGCGGTGAAGAGGCTGCGGGTGCGCAGACCGGCGAGCAGCACCGGCGGGTAGAGGGCGCCGGCCATGGTGTGCACGTTGGGGTTGCCGAGCACGACGCCCACCGCGTTCGGGCCGTACCGCTCGATGACCGGGCGGATACCGGCGGCGACCGCGTCGAAGGCCTCGTCCCAGGTGGCCTCGCACAGCTCGCCGTCCTTGCGCACCAGCGGGGTGCGCAGCCGGTCGGGGTCGCCGTCGACGGCGCCGAAGGAGGCGCCCTTGGGGCAGATGAACCCCTGGCTGAACACGTCGTCGCGGTCACCGCGGGCACCGGTGACCTTCGTCCCCTCGATGGTGAGCGTCAGGCCGCAGGTGGCCTCGCACAGGGGGCAGATGCGCAGTGCGGTGCGGGACACGGGTCCTCCCGAGGTGGCGGCGACGGTGACGCACGATTCGACGCCGAGCATACCGACCGGTACGGACGGTGGGGAGACCTCGCGGCGGTGAGGTCGAAGATTCGCGAGCCGTCACCCGCCACAAACGACGGCCTATCGCGGCCCTCCCGGCGGAGCGTCCAGCACCCGCGCCAGATAAGCCCGCAGCATCTCCCGTGCCTCCTCGATGATCCGCTCGTCACCCTCCGGCGCCACCCGGAAGGCCAGGTGGACCAGGGTGTCGGCGGTCTCGACGGCGATGAGGAAGACGCGGCGCAGGTCTTCGTCCGGTTCGCGGTCGAGGAAGCCGGAGAGCAGGTCGGTGAGGCGGTCGGCGACGCGGTGGTTGGGCTCGCCGCGGGTGCCGACGGGGATCTGGTTGCCGAAGTCGACGAGGGAGAAGCCGGGCGCGGTCCGCTTCATGGCGAGGTACTCGTCGAGCACGGCATCCATGGCGGCGCGCCAGCCTCCGTCCCCGGCGCCCTTCAGGCGCTCGGCGACACGGGCGGTGTAGCGCTCGAGGTTGCGCTGGGCGAGGGCATCGGCCATCTGGCGTTTGTTGCCGAAGAAGCGGTAGACCGAGCCGATGGGAACGCCCGCGCGCTGGGCGACGGCCCGCGTGCTCAGGTCGTCGTAGCCGACCTCGTCGAGGAGGTCGGCGCAGGCGTCGAGGATCCTGGTGAGCCGTTCGGCACTGCGCCGCTGCACGGGCGCCCGGCGAAGCATCTCTGGGTGGGGCACGGTCTTCATGATGCCTTTCCGCCTCGGTCCGGTGAACCTCGACCCCCTGTACGGAGACGGGTGCCCGATGCACTCAGTGCCGCGGTGGACGGAGCCGACGTCGGCGTCACGGTCGCTCCGTCTGCGATGCGGTGATGTCGGCCGCGCTCTCCACGGGGGCGCCGTCCACCGCCCACACCGTGCCGTCGTCGGCGTACAGGCGGGCGGTGACCTTGTGCGTGCCGCGCGGGACGAGGGCGGCCGACAGGCGGTACTCCGGGGTGCGGAGCCTGGTGACGAGACGGCCGTCCACGAAGAGGTACGCGAGCCCACGGCCGGCCACCGCCTGCGCCTTCGCACCGGCGGGCGAGAAGCGGAAGCCACGGACGGTCAGCCGTACGTCCCAACCGCCGTCGCCGCTGTCCGGGTCCGGCTGCACCTCGATGCCGACCTCCGGCGCGTCGTCCTCGTCCACCTCCCGGTAGTGCCGCCCGTCACCGTCGGTGTCGCCGAGAACCTGACCCACCGGGGAGGGCGACGCGCCGCTCTCCCCCGGCTCCCGGGCATCGCTGGTGCCGCAGCCCGCGGATCCGGTCAGCAGCAGGACACAGACCGCGAGCACGGCGAGCGGGGTCCGTGTCCACGACATGCCGGGAGACTAGAACACCGGTCCGACAGCCGGATCCCCCTGAGGTCTGGTCGGCGTCCGGTTCTGGTCGTACCTCCTGAGGAGGATCAGCGGATCCCTTGCGCTCGTGAAACCGCAATCCTACGGTGAAGCATAGGAATCAGATCTCAAGGGAGCGATCATGAGCGGGGACGCGCGGAAGACGGCGGAAGGGCTGACCTACCTCTCCGGTTTTGGCAATGAGCACAGCTCGGAGGCGGTGCCCGGCGCCCTTCCCGAGGGCCGCAACTCACCCCAGCGAGCCCCGCTGGGCCTGTACGCCGAGCAGCTGAGCGGTTCGGCGTTCACCGAGCCGAGGGCGCACAACCGCCGCTCGTGGCTGTACCGCATCCGTCCGTCGGCCGCGCACCCAGCGTTCACCCGCGCGGACAACGGCGCGATCCGTACGGCCCCCTTCACGCAGTCCGTGCCGGACCCGAACCGGCTGCGCTGGAACCCCCTGCCCGAGCCCGAGCCGGGGACCGACTTCCTGGCCGGACTGTGGACCCTGGGCGGCAACGGCGACGTGACCCAGCGCACCGGCATGGCCGTACACCTGTATCACGCCAACTCCTCGATGGACCGCGTCTTCAGCGACGCCGACGGCGAGCTGCTGATCGTGCCGGAGCGCGGCGGACTGCTGCTGCGCACGGAGTTCGGGCTGCTGCATGTGGAGCCGGGACATGTGGCGCTGGTTCCACGTGGGGTGCGCTTCCGTGTGGAGCTACTGGACACCGCGTCCGACGGCGGGCAGAGCCCGACCGCCCGGGGTTATGTGTGCGAGAACTATGGGGCGTCCTTCCACCTCCCCGACCTCGGCCCGATCGGTGCCAACGGCCTGGCGAACGCCCGCGACTTCCAGGCGCCGGTCGCCGCCTACGAGGACACCGAGGGCCCGGTGGAGGTGGTGAACAAGTTCTGCGGCAACCTCTGGACGGCCACCTACGACCACTCACCCCTCGATGTGGTCGCCTGGCACGGCAACCATGTGCCGTACATCTATGACCTGCGCCGTTTCAATGTGATCGGCACCATCTCGTACGACCACCCCGACCCGTCGATCTTCACGGTGCTGACGTCCCCGTCGGACACCCCGGGCCTGGCCGGCGTCGACTTCGTGGTCTTCGCGCCGCGCTGGCTGGTGGGCGAGGACACCTTCCGGCCGCCGTACTTCCACCGGAACGTGATGAGCGAGTACATGGGCCTCATCGAGGGCGCCTACGACGCGAAGGCGGAGGGCTTCGTGCCCGGGGGCGGCTCGCTGCACAACATGATGTCGGCACACGGCCCGGACCGGGAGACGTTCGACCGCGCGAGCGCGGCCGAGCTGAAGCCGCAGAAGATCGACGACGGACTTGCGTTCATGTTCGAGACGCGGTGGCCGGTGACGCTCACCCCGCAGGCGGCGGGGGCAGAGCACCTGCAACAGCGCTACGACGACGTCTGGCAGGGCCTGGAGCGCCATTTCCGCCCCTTGCACTGAAGATCCCCGACCGGTACGGATGGCCCCGTGACCTCCTTCGCCCCGGACTCCATCGTCCTGAACCGCAAGCTGCCGCTCTGGTACCAGGTGTCGCAGTCGCTGCGCGCCTCGATACTGGGCCGCAGGCCTCAGGACCCGTTGCGCCTGCCCACCGAGGAGCAGTTGGCGGAGCACTACGGCGTGAGCGTGCTGACCATGCGGCAGGCACTGAAGGAGCTGGAGGACGAGGGCCTGATCACGCGCCACCGCAGACGCGGCACCTTCATCGAGCCGGACGTCCGCCGGGGCACCCCCGTGCGGCTGCTCGGCTCGGTGGACGCGATCGTGGCCCAGCAGTCCGGGATGGCGACCGAGCTGCTGGAACACGGCAAGGCACCGGTGCCGGCCGAACTCGCCGAGTACTTCCCGGACGTCGACGAGGTGGCGACGTACCACCGCCTGCGCAGCGACGAGAAGACCGGCGAGCCGACCAACCACGCCCGCAACTACGTCCGCCCCGAACTGGCCGCGCGCATCGGCCTCGACGACCTGGTCCGCTGGCCGATGACCAAGGTGCTGCGGGATGTCGTGGGAGCGGACATCAGCCGTATCACGGACACGGTCGAGGCCCGCCTGGCCGACCCGGAGACGGCCCGGCTGCTCCAAGTGCCGCTGCTCAGCCCGATCCTGCACTACACGGGCGTGACGTACGACAAGGACGGGCAGGTGCTGGACGCGGCGGTCATCCACTACCGCGGCGACCGCTTCTCCTTCACGGTGACCCTGGAAGCCACGTAAGCGCTCCGCTGGAAGCATCGTCATGAATCCGCGAGCCGGTGGAAGGCTGATCGCACCCGCGCGGCGGAGCCGCATATCGAGACAGCCCCGCGCCCCTCACGGAGCGCGGCCCTCGCCCGCGTGTCGGAACCAAGTCGTACGATGCCCAGCGTGACGCACGACGACGCTCCGCTGCTGGCGGACCTCATGCCGTGGTCCGTCGCACCGCCGCGGCTCGGCCGGGGGTGGCCGACGGGCCCTGACGCGGCGTCCCTGAAGGCCCGCTGGGACGCCTTCGTGAAGGCCGAGGGCCCGGACCGGGAAGCCCTGCTGGAGCCGACGCGCTCTCGCAGCCTGCACTCGGCGGTCGGCCAGCTGCCGGGCCAATCCACCGGCACGGAGAAGCTGATCCGCGCGGCGGGCCCGTGCGCCGAGCCGGTACGCGTGCTGCACGCCCCCTTCGACGAGCAGTGGCTGATCCCCGACCACCGTCTGATCGACGCGGCCCGCCCCGAGCTGTGGCGGGTCGCGGACGAGCACCAGGTCTTCGTCCTTCAGCCGCCCGACTCCGCCTTGCTGGCGACCTCGCTGCTCCCGCTGCTCCGCCCCGGCCGCGTCCACCCCCTCTACCGCCGTCCCGGCGGCGAGGAACCCAATCTGGTCCCGGGCCTGCTGACGCACCTGACGTCCCGACTCGGCCACTCCCCCACCCCGGTGGACGTCCTGGCCTGGATCCTGGCCGCCGCCCGCCCCGACCTCACCGTCCCTCTCACCGAGGACCCCGAACTCTGGTCGAGTGGCGTCGAGTTGGGCCACCGGCTGCTGTGGCTCATGCGCCGCGACGGTGATCGCCCGAAACTCCCCGGCGGCCGCCGCCCGTACGTACGCGCCCCACTGCCGTCCCGCCCACTCACCCTCCACTACGACCGCGACGAGGAGGCCCTCCACCTCGACGACGGCCGCATCTCCCCCGTGCCGCCGGAGGCCTGGGACTTCGAGGTGAGCGGGGTGCGGGTCCTTCAGGAATGGTTCAACGCCCGCACCACCGAGCCGGAACCGGGCACGCTGACGGCGATCCGGCCGACGACCTGGCCCCAGACATGGACGTCGGAACTCCTGGAGCTGATCACGGTACTGGCGCTGCTCGCGGAACTGGAGCCGCGGCGCGAGGAGTTGACGGTGACGGATCCGATCACGGCAGCCGAGCTGAGGAAGGCGGGCGTGCTCCCGGCGCCGGAGACGGCACGCCGCCCGGCATCGGTCCTGGACCACCACGAGGAAGGCCCGGAGGGCCAATTCGCGTTGCTCTAGTGCCCGGGCTCAGGTCCTGGGCTCGAAGGCGTCCAGCATCCGATTCAGCATCAACTCGAAGGCACCTTCCAGGTCGATCGGGCCCGAATCCTCCGTGAACGCCGCAGCCAGCCTCGGGTAGGCCCCCGTGGCCACCTGACTCCCCAGGTAGGCGATCCGGACCGCGTTCTCCTGCTCCTCCGACCACGGCAGCGACCGCGTGCGCTCGGCGCCGGCCAGTTCCGTCGCGACGTACGCCGTCACACAGCCGTTCAGCATCCCGACGAGCTGCATCTTCATGCCGTAGGGCGCATCCAGCGGATCCAGGCAGGCCAGACAGTGCTCCAGATAGCGCAGGGCGTTCGGACTGAAGCCGTAGACCGGTGACATCAGGCGCGTCAGCCACGGGTGCCGGTGCATCAGCGCCCGGGTCTGGTGGGCGACGCGGCGCATCTCCGCCCGCCAGTCCCCGCCCGGCTCCCACAGCTCGTGCTCCGCGCTGATCGCGTCGACCATCAGCTCGTGCAGGTCCTCCTTGCGGGGGACGTAGTTGTACAGCGACATCGTGCCGCACCCCAGCTCGCCGGCCACCCGCCGCATCGACACCGCGTCCAGCCCCTCGGCGTCGGCGATCCGCACCGCCGCCGCCGCGATGTCGGCACGGGTGTACGCCGGTTTCGGCCCGCGCCCCGTCCGTTCGGGCCGGGCCCAGATCACTCCGGGTTCGGCAGCCTTGCCCGCCATCGATCATCACCTCGGCCACCATCCTAGTTACGTACAGCGTACGTAGTGCGCTATGGTCGAGCCATGACTTCTACGTACGCTGTACTTAGTGAAGGTCTGGAGCGGCGGTTCGGCGAGGTGCACGCCCTGCGCGGACTGGACCTCGCGGTCGCGGAGGGGACGATCTGCGGGGTCCTCGGGCCGAACGGCGCGGGCAAGACGACGGCCGTACGGCTGCTGACGACGCTGCTGCGCCCGGACGCGGGCTCGGCGCGCATCGCCGGGCACGACCTGGTGCGGGAGGCGGCGGCCGTACGGCGCCGGATCGGCGTCACCGGGCAGTACGCCTCGGTCGACGGGGACCTCACCGGCCGCCAGAACCTCCAGCTGTTCGCCCGGCTGCACCGGGTGCGCGGGCCGGCCGGGCGGGCCGGCGAGCTCCTGGACCGCTTCGGGCTGGCCGAGGCGGCCGACCGGCAGGTGTCCACGTACTCGGGCGGGATGCGGCGCCGCCTGGACCTGGCGGCGAGTCTCGTCCGCCGCCCGGACGTCCTCTTCCTCGACGAGCCGACGACGGGGCTCGACCCCGCCAGCCGCAACCAGATCTGGGACGCGGTGCGCGAGCTGACCGCCGACGGCACGACCGTGCTGCTCACCACGCAGTACCTGGAGGAGGCCGACCGGCTCGCCGACGACATCGCCCTCGTGGACCGCGGCCGGGTCGCGCACACGGACTCACCGGCCCAGTTCAAGGCGCTGATCGGCGCGCACGTCGAGGTCGTCGTCACCGACGCCGACGTCATGGTGAAGGCGGCGGCCGTACTGGATCAACTCACCGGCGCCGAGCCGTCGTTCGACCACGAGCGGCAAGCCGTCGTCGCGGTCACCCGGGACAGCACGCTCACGCTCCCGCGTCTGGTGCGCGAACTCGACGCGGCAGGAGTGCCGTTGCTCGACGCGAGCCTCAAACCACCGACTCTCGACGACGTGTTCCTGCGACTCACCCAGGAAGCCCAGGAAGCCCAGGAAGAGGAGCGTGCGGCATGAGCACCCTGGCGTACGACGGCGGCGCGATGCTGAGCCGGCAGCTGCGGCGGATCCGGAACAACCCGGGGCTGCTCATCCTGACCCAGACCATGCCGATCACCATGCTGCTGTTCTTCGGCTATGTCTTCGGCAGCGCGCTGGCGATGCCGGGCGAGCAGTACCGGTCCTTCCTGGTGCCCGGTCTGCTGGTGGCGACCGCGGCCAACGGGCTCATGACCGGCATGTTCCAGGCCGCCCAGGACACGCACCGCGGCGTGATGGACCGGTTCCGGACGCTGCCCATGAGCCGGGCCGCGGTGCCGCTGGGACAGGCGGCCGCGGATCTCGTGGTGACGGCTGCCGGGACCGTGCCGTTCCTGCTGGTCGGGGTCGCGGTGGGCTGGCGGATCGAGGGGTCGGCGCTCGAAGCGGCGGGCGCGGTGGGGCTGTTGCTGCTGTTCCGGTTCGCGATGACGTGGATCGGGATCTTCCTCGGCCTGCTCACTCGGAACGAGGAGGCCGCCGGCCAGCTGGGCGGGGCGACGTTCGTCCTGCCGCTGCTGTCCAACGCCTACATTCCGACCGACGGTCTGCCGGGCTGGCTGCGCACGCTCGCCGAGTGGAATCCGATCAGCGCGGTCACGACGGCCCTGCGGGACCTCTTCGGCAACGCGCCCGTACCGGATGGTGCCGCGTGGCCGGTCGCCCATCCCGTAGCCGGGTCGCTCGCCTGGTGCGCCGTACTGATCGCGGTGTTCGCGCCGCTCGCCGTGCGCAGGTACGCGCACGGCGAGCGGTGACGATGAAGCCGGAAGACTGAGCGGGGGGTTGGGGAGTTACGCCCGCGCTCGGCCGGCCCGCCGGGGCGCCGCCGCGCGCCGTGGGGATGACGGACGGCGGCAACGCGGTACGGCGCCGGGACGGTGCGGCATGTCGAGCGCGGGCCCTGGAAGACGTTCGCCGGGAACGCCGGTGTGACTCAGCGCCCGCCGAACAGCGAACGGCGCAGCCGACGCAGCGGGGCGAAGAGCGAGACGCGACGGACCCGCGCGCCCCGGTCGCTGCGCTCATGCGTCTTGTCACGAGTGGTCAGTTCACGCATCAGCGAGGTCGCTTCGGCCGCCTCCGTCTGCGGCACGGCGGGACCCGCCAGCACCGAGAGATGGCGGTCGAGGCGCGAACTGGTCGCGCTGCTCCCGCAGGTGATCGCAGGGACCCTCGCCCTGCTGCGCACTGTTATCTGATCCATGTCACTCCCCACCCGTACGAGTCCACCCGGCCCGGGCAGGTTAACCCTATCGCCCCGGTGGGGCACGCGTGTATCGCGGTCACAGGATTCACCTTCCCCGTAAGGGTGTTGACAACGCATCCCTGATTACTCTCCGAATCCAACCGATTTCAGGGCGAGTTGGACAACCGGCTGGCTGGTGGGTTGCAGTGAGCCGCCGTCAGGTTCCACGGTTACAGCCAGTGACGTCGCAGACTTGTCGAGACCGGCCGCGACCAAGGGCGTGTCGCCGTCGAAGAGCCCCAGGGAGCGGGGTTGTACATCGGGGCGCATCAGCCAGAGCTGGTGCACCCGGCCGCTCGGCAGCTCGCCGTATCCGCTCAGAGTGACGACGGCACGCCCCTTGGATGCGGAGGCGACCACTCCGATTGTCCGCCCCCGCGCGTCCTCGCCGGCGGCGGCTCGGGCGTCGGGAGCCGCGAGAACGTTAGCGATCTCACTTGCCCGAGCCCGCTGGGCGTCCAGCTGGTCCTGCGTCTTGTTCGCCTGGACGGCGAAGAGGGAGGCGACGACGAGGGCCGCGGCGGCCGTAGCGGTGGCGAACGGCACCAGCAAGAGGCGCGTCCTGGGCGCACGGGTGCGCGGCGGAGGCTGGGCACCCCACACATGCGGCGGCAGCTGGGGCGCACGCGCGCGTGCCGACTCCCACCCGGCGGACTCCTGCGGAGTCGTACGTACGGCGGCCAGGACCCGGTCGCGCAGCGCGGCCGGCGGCGGGGCGGCCGTCGACCAGGCGAGGCGGACGGCGTCCTCGGACAGGGCCCGCACCTCGGCGGCGCAGGTCTCGCAGGTCTTGAGGTGCTTCTCGAAGCGGAGGCGCTCGGCGGGTTCCAGGGCGTCGAGAGCGTAGGGGGCTGCGAGGGAGTGCAGGTCCTCACGCCGCAGCAGTCGGTCGGCGAAGCTCACGCGAAACCTCCCAGGCACTTGCGCAGCTGGGTGAGTCCGTCGCGCATTCGGGTCTTGACCGTGCCCAGCGGCAGGGAGAGCCGCTCGGCCACTTCACGGTACGTGTAGCCGTCGTAGTAGGCGAGGGTGACGGACTGGCGCTGTAAGGCGGTGAGCCGGTCCAGGCAGCGGCGCACCCACTCCCGTTCGAGTCCGGCCTCGACCTCCTCGGCGACATGGTCGAAGGCGGGGTGGTTGGCGCGCATCGCCTCGCGCTGCTCGCGCTCACCCGCAGCTCGGGCGCTGCGCACCCGGTCGACCGCGCGGCGGTGGGCGAGGGTGAGGATCCAGGACATGGCGCTGCCCCGGCCGGGGTCGAACTTCGCGGCGGACCGCCACAGTTCGAGCAGCACTTCCTGGCTCACCTCCTCGGACTGCGCGGGATCGCGCACCACACGCCGCACCAGCCCGTACACCGGCCCGGAGACCAGCCCGTACAGCTCCTCGAACGCCTTTTGGTCGCCGCCAGCCACGAGCACCAGCAGCTCGTCCGCCTCCAACTCGTCTCCCCCTCCGGCCAGACCGCAGCGCGGCCGTCTCGTCCCACGAGGCATTCGCAACGAACCCACCTCCGGATGGGGTTACGGATCAGCGCGCCGAAAACGCGGGTCGCCCGCGGATGAAACAACTTTCCAGTTCCGCCGTAAGAACGCTTGGGATTCGACCAATCCACCCTGGCGACGGCTCCGAATCGGGTTCGTCAGGCAAGTTGGCACTGAGGACGGACGGCATGACACCTATTTCCAGGAGCGGTGCGGGACGCAAGGGTCTCGCGACCCTCGTATGTGGTGCGCTGGCCGCCGGGGGGCTCGCAGCCGCCGGCGTCGCCGCGCTGGAGCCGGGGGCGGCCTACGCCTCCAGCCACCGGGAGGCCCCACTGATCTCGGGGACGCCGCAGTACGACAACACGGACGTCTACGCGTTCGTCAGCCCGGACAAGCCGGACACGACGACGATCATCGCGAACTGGATCCCGTTCGAGGAGCCGGCCGGGGGCCCGAACTTCTTCACGTTCGCCGAGGACGCCCAGTACGACCTCCACATCGACAACAACGGTGACGCGCAAGGCGACTTGCTCTACCGCTTCACCTTCGACACGCACATCAAGAACAAGAAGACGTTCCTGTACAACACCGGTCCGGTCGAGAGCCTCGACGACAAGGACCTCAACATCACGCAGACGTACGACATCGAGCTGCTCAAGCTCAAGGACCAGCACCTGGTGTCGAAGACGAAGGTCGCCAACGACGTACCGGTGGCGCCCTCGAACGTCGGCAAGGCGTCCATGCCGGACTACGCCAAGCTGCGCGAACAGGCCGTCCACAAGCTGGCCGGGGACGCGACGTCGTTCGCCGGACAGGCCGACGACCCGTTCTTCCTCGACCTGCGGGTCTTCGACCTCCTCTACGGCGGGAACCTCTCCGAGGTCGGCAACGACACGCTCAAGGGCTACAACGTCAACTCCATCGCCCTGCAGGTCCCGACGCACATGATCGCGGAATCGTCGGACCAGCCGATCGTCGGCATCTGGTCGACGACCCAGCGCAAGAACGCCAAGGGCTACTTCGAGCAGGTCTCGCGCCTCGGCAACCCGCTGGTGAACGAGGTCGTGAACCCCCTCAAGGACAAGGACAAGTTCAACGCGTCCGCGCCCTGGGACGACGCCCAGTTCCTGAAGAACGTCACCAACCCCGAGCTGCCGAAGCTCATCGAGGCGATCTACAAGATCCCGGCACCGGACGAGCCGCGCAACGACCTGGTCGACGTCTTCCTCAAGGGCGTGAAGGACCTCAACCAGCCGCCGCACGTGACACCGTCGGAGATGCTGCGCCTGAACACCTCGATCAAGCCGGCCGCCGAACCCAAGCGGCTCGGCGTCCTCGACGGCGACACCGCGGGCTTCCCGAACGGCCGACGCCTCACCGACGACGTGATCGACGCCTCGCTCCAGGTCGTCGAGGGTGAACTGCTCGGCGCCAAGAACGACTTGGGCGACGCGGTCGACAAGAACGACAAGGACTTCGAGAAGGCCTTCCCGTACGTCGCCCTGCCCACCGAGGGTTCCCGCGGCCCGCTCGCCAAGGGCACGGACGGCGAGACCGACGTCCGCAGCCAGCTCGGCGACGCCCTCCAGCCGACGGGCGCCTCCGGCGGCCTGGACGACACGGCCCTGATCGCCGGTTCGGCCGGCGCCGGCGCGCTGGGGATCCTGCTGATCGGCGGGGCCTTGATGTGGTGGCGCCGGATGCGGGACCGGGCGTACTAGGCGCTCCGCTTGAAGTGCCGCGATTTTAAGTGCCGCGATGTCTCGTCGGTCGTCTGCGGCGCCATCGTGGCTGGTCGCGCAGTTCCCCGCGCCCCTTAGGGGGCGTTGCCGAACCGGCCCCCCAACTGGCGCGGCCCGCGCAGCACTCATCCCCCACGGCGCGGGCCGCGCCGCCGCACGCGACAACGACCCAGGAGAGGGCATGGAGAACAGCAAGGCCACCGGTGCGGATGCATCCCAGCCCGTCCGGCGTTTGAGGACAAGGCCCGTTCAGGGCCGAAGCGGGGGTCTGGGGGCGGCAGCCCCCAGGGATGGGACGGGTAGGGGCGGCGGGGGCGAGAAAAGCCACGCCCAACGCATCGCCGCCGCCCGCCACAGCCGCACCCTGCACCTCACCGGCTGCGCCGCCCTCCTCGCCATCGCCCTCACCGCCGGCTCCATAGCGCTCGGCGCCGCACGCGACAAGCCCACCCAAAGCGTCGAAACCACATCCGCCGCCGTATCACCGGGCCTACTCACCAGCGGCGACCTGGACGCCGGCATCACCACCCTCCAGGCCCACCTCCGCACCCAGCCAAGGGACTTCACCGGCTGGTCCACCCTCGGCCTCGCCTACGTCGAACAGGCCCGCACCAAGGGCGACCCCTCCCGCTACCCCCAGGCCGACCAGGCCTTCCAGCGCTCCCTCTCCCTCGAACCCGACAACGACCAGGCCCTCGCCGGCCGCGCCGCCCTCGCCGCGGCCCGGCACGACTTCGAGGACGCCCTGAACTACGCCGACCGGGCCCTGAAGGAGAACCCGTACAGCGAACGCGCCCTGTGCACCCGAGTCGACGCCCTGGTCGAACTCGGCCGCTACCCCGACGCCGCCAAGGCCGCCGACACCGCCGACGACCGCCGCCCGGGCATCCCCGTCTTCACGCGCTACGCCTACGTACGCGAACTGCACGGCGACGTACGGACCGCCGAGCGCGTCCTCGAACAGGCGCTCTCCTCCGCCGTCACACCCGGCGACATCGCGTACGTCGCCACCCAGCTCGGCCAACTCGCCTGGAACCAGGGCGACTACGACACGGCCCTCACTCACTACGCCCGCGCCCTGGCCGCCGACGAGAACTATGTCCCCGCCCTCGAAGGCCGCGCCCGCGCACAGGCGGCGAGCGGCGACAGGACCGGCGCGCTCAAGGGCCTGAAGGACGTCGTCTCCCGCCACCCCCTCCCCGGACCGCTCGTCGAACTCGGCGAGCTGTACGAGGCGACCGGTGACAAGGTCAAGGCCGACGACCAGTACGCCCTGGTCGACGCCTGGACGGCCCTCGCCCGTGCCAACGGCGTCAACGCCGACCTCGACACCGCCCTCGCGGCCGCCGACCACGGCGACAAGGCCTCGGCCCTGCGCGCCGCCCGCGCCGAGTGGAAGCGCCGCCAGACCGTGCACACGGCGGATGCCCTCGCCTGGGCACTGCACGTCAACGGCAAGGACGAGGAAGCCCTCCCGTACGCCCGCAGGGCCACGGCCACCGGCTACCGCAACGCCGCGTTCCTCCACCACCGCGGGATCATCGAGCGCGCCACGGGACACACCGAGGACGCCCGCGAGCACCTCCGGGCCGCGCTGAAGCTGAACCCCGGCTTCTCACCGCTGGGCGCCCGAGAAGCCCGTACGGCACTCAAGGGCCTGGAGGCGGCCAAGTGACCCCTCGTCGTCTGTTCGCATCCTCCACCGCCGTCCTCACGACGGCCTGCGCGCTCGCCCTGCTCCCCTCCGCCCCCGCGAGCGCGCACCCCCTCGGCAACTTCACCGTCAACCGCTACGACGGCCTCGTCGCCGCCCCCGGCGAACTGCGTGTCCACCACGTCGAGGACCTCGCCGAGATCCCGGCGACGCAGGCGAAGCCGGACATCGAGAAGGCGGGCGGCATGACGGCGTGGGCCCGGCAGCGGTGCGCGAAGGCCGCGCAGGGCAGCGAGGTCACCGTGGACGGCCGTACGGTCGCTCTGAAGCTGAACAGCAGCCACGCGCGTGTGCGGCCCGGCCAGGCGGGCCTTGACACCCTCCGCGTGGAGTGCCGTCTGACGGCACCGCTTCCCGAGGACGCCTCGGTCGCCCTCGGCTTCCGCGGCGCGGGCGCGGAAGCCGGCCCCGGCTGGCGGGAGATCACGGCGCGCGGCGACCGGATGACACTCGCCGCCTCGGACGTGCCGAAGGAGTCGGTCTCCCGCGAACTGACCGCGTACCCCGAGGAGTTGCTGTCCTCCCCGGCCGACACCGACACCGCGTCCGTACGCGTACTTCCCGGCGGACCGGCCCTGGCCGAGGCGGAGCAGGACACCCCCGCCTCCTCCGTCCTGCCGCGCGGCGCCGACCGCTGGACGCGCGCCCTGGACGGCCTGGTCTCCCGCCAGGACCTCACCGTCGGCTTCGCCGCCCTCGCCCTGGTCATCGCGGTCTTCCTCGGCGCGATGCACGCGCTCGCCCCGGGCCACGGCAAGACCCTGATGGCCGCGGTGGCGGCGGCCCGTGGCGGCCGGGCCCGTATGAAGGACGTGCTGCCCCTGGCCGCCTCGGTGACGGTCACGCACACCCTGGGCGTGGTCGCCCTGGGCGTCCTGGTCACGGCCGGCTCGGCGGCGGCCCCCTCGGTGATCACCTGGCTGGGCATCGCGAGCGGCGCCCTGGTGATCGCGGCGGGCGCGACCCTCGTACGGCGGGCTTGGCACGTCCGGAAACACGGGCACGGGCACGGGCACCCGCACGGGCACACTCACGATCACGATCACGACCATGCCCACCGCCACGACCACGCCCACGAGCGCCAACCGGTCCTGGTGGCCGCGCACGCCCCCTCCTCAGCGGAGGCCCCCGCACCCACGCCGGAGCACGCTCCCGCACACCACCACAGCCACCACGAGCACGACCACACCCCCACCGGCTCCCGCGGCCTCCTCACCCACACCCACAACGGCTTCACCCACACCCACTCCACCGCCCCCACCCTCCGCGGCACGATCCTCCTCGGCTTCGCCGGCGGGCTCGTGCCCAGTCCCTCCGCGGTCGTCGTGCTCGTGGGTGCGGCGGCGCTCGGGAAGGCGTGGTTCGGGCTGCTGCTCGTCGTCGCGTACGGCGTCGGACTCGCGCTCACCCTCACCGCGGCCGGGTTCGCCGTCGTGAGGCTGGGTACGGGAGTGACGCGGGTGCTGGACAGCCGGCCCCGTTGGATGGGCCACCCCCTGACGGTCTTCGTCCGCAGGACCGCACCTCTGGGATCCGCGGTGCTCGTCGTACTGATCGGAGCCGGATTGGTTCTCCAGGGGGCGGCATCCGCACTCAACTGAGCTACTTTTGTGGAGAATGCGCACGGATGCGAATGGGGGACGCCCGTGTCCGAAGAATCGGGCAGTGAACGTCTGATCGCGGGCCGCTACCGCCTCCTGTCCCCGCTCGGCGAGGGCGGCATGGGCACCGTGTGGCGGGCCCGCGACGAGCTGCTGCACCGCGAGGTCGCCGTCAAGGAGGTGCGCGCCCCGCACGGGCTGCCGCTGCCGGAGGTCGAGCGGATGTACGCCCGGCTGGAGCGCGAGGCGTGGGCGGCGGCGCGGGTCGCCAACCGCAATGTCGTCACGGTGTACGACGTGGCCACCCAGGACGGCAGACCCTGGATCGTGATGGAACTGGTCCGCGGTATCTCGCTGGCCGAGCTGCTGGACGCCGAGGGCCCGCTGAGCCCGCAGCGCGCCGCGCACATCGGCGCCGAGGTGCTGGCCGCGCTGCGGGCCGCGCACGAGGCGGGGGTGCTGCACCGGGACGTGAAGCCGGCCAACGTGCTGCTGTCGAACGACGGCCGGGTCGTCCTGACGGACTTCGGCATCGCCATGGTCGAGGGCAGCTCCGCACTGACGATGACCGGCGAGGTCATCGGCTCCCCCGAGTTCCTGGCCCCGGAGCGGGCGCTGGGCCGCACCCCCGGACCGGAGTCCGACCTGTGGTCGCTCGGCGTACTCCTCTACGCGGCCGTGGAGGGCAACTCCCCGTTCCGCCAGGACACCCCGCTGAGCACCCTGCGCGCGATCGTCGACGAGGAGCTGCCGCCGCCCCGCCGGGCCGGCCCGCTCACCCCCGTCATCGAGGGACTGCTGCGCAAGGACCCGGCCGAACGGCTGCCGGCCGACCTCGCCGAACAGGACCTGCGGATCATCGGGGCGGGCGGCACACCTCGCGCGGACACCGCGGGGTCAGGCCCCTACGCGCCGACCGTCGCGGCCTTCCCCGCACCGGGACGGACCGCCCCGACGGCCCCGGTCCCCCCACCCACGCCGACCCGGCCCTTCACCGGCACCCCTGCCTCCGCCACGAGACACGACGGTTCGGACCGTCCCGACCGCAACCGCCGCGCCGTCGTCGCCCTGATCGCGGGCCTCACCGCCCTCGCACTGGCTCTGGCGGGGCTGACGTACGCCCTCCTCAACCGCGGGGGCGACGGCGAGGAGGCGGGCGGCGACACCACCAGCCAGGAGAGCGACGCGACCGCGCCGACCGAGACCGGGGACGAGAACACCTCCGGCGAGGCCGAGAGCCCGACACCGAGCCCGAGCAGCAGCCGTCCGACCGCTCCGGCGCCGCAGTCCGTGAAGGTGACGCTGACGGGGGCCGAGACGGAGTACTCCGGGTCCTGTCCGCCGCCGAGCGGCGAGGCGCCGTCCTTCACGGCCACGTTCACGGTGGGGCGGCTGCCGGCCGAGGTCAGCTATCGCTGGGTGTCCGAGGACGGGGAGGTCATGGATTCGGGCTGGAAGACCCTGTCGTTCCCGGAGGGCGGCGAACGGACCAAGCAGGACAGGGCGTTCGTGACGACGTACGACGAGAGCGGGACGTTCGAGAACGAGATCAGCGTCGAGGTCCGCGACCCGGTGGAGACGAAGTCCGACTCGGTGCCGTTCTCGGTGACCTGCGTGACGGAGACCCCGACGGACGGGGTCTCGCCAACGCCCAGCGAGTCGCCGAGCTCGTAGGAGAGCCGGCTGTGCGGGGGTTCAGGCCGCGCTGTTCAGCACCGGCAGATAACCACCCGACTGGCCCGCGGCCGTCGGGTGGTACGACTCCGGGATGTTGAGCCAGTTCACGGCGTGCATCCACGAGCTGCCGGAGCAGATCTCATGCCCGGTGAAGGCGGGCCGCACATCACCGAAGGTGAATCCGTGGTCCAGGGCTCGCTTCTCGGTCGCGGCGTCGATGTAGTCGGCCGCGTCGTTGAGCGCCCTGCGCTTGGTCTCGGACAGACCGAGGCACCCCGACGCGCCCAGCTTGTAGAAGCGGGGGTAGCCGAGTACGACCACATGGGCGGACGGGGCCCTGGTCCGAATGGCCGTGTAGACGGTGTCGAGCCGGCCGGGCAGCGTCGAGTCGACGAACGCCTTCGCGGTGTTGATCCGTGAGACGCAGGCGCTGTCGGACTGGAGCACACAGGTCGTCATGATGTCGGCGAAGCCCGCGTCGTTGCCGCCGATCGTGATGGACACGAGTGCGGTGGCGGAGTTGAGCGGGCCGAGCTGACCGGCCATGACATCACTCGTACGAGCGCCGGAGCAGGCGGTGAAGTCGAACGACGAGGGTGAGTTCGCGGCGGCCCACAGGTACGGGTACGCCTTCGTGCTGCGCTTGCAGTCGCCGCTGGAGCTGATGTAGCTGCCCGCGCCGAGGCCGGAGGAGTAGGAGTCGCCGAGGGCCACATAGCCGCCGGTGGCAGCGGTGTCGGCGGCCTGCGCGGTGGCGGTCCCGGTGAGGGCGGCACTGACGGCGAGGAGGAGTGAGGCGACGTATGCGGTAAATCGGGAACGTCTCATGGAACCTCCCTATAGCAGGATCTCTGCCGTAACCGTCGTACCAACTACGCGTGTTGACGGGAAGTGTCCATGCCAAGACTTTTCCGGTCATCACGGGTCGCCACCTGTGAGTTGCCCATGGGTTTGATTTCGTGTTCATGACAGGATTGTTGACAGATCGTCAACTCCCTTGTCCTCCATACCGGGAGCACAGATCCTTTACCTCGGCCCGGAACAGGAACGCGCCGTTCCGGGCCGTGCGTGCGAGGACGCGCGCACCCCCCACATGTGCGCGCACCACCCATGCGCGCCGCCAGGAGGAGGACTCCCTCGTAATGGCACAACTGCGTAGCAAGAAGTTCCGGTTCGCCGCGATAACCAGCCTGGCGACCGCCGCCCTCGTCGGCGGACTCACGTCCCTCCCCGCCCAGGCCGCCCCGGCCGAGGGGAAGGTCCTGGCCGCCGGCTCCCCCACGGCGATCAAGGACAGCTACATCGTCACGCTCAAGAAGAGCGCCGGCCTCAAGGCCGCCTCGAGCGCGGGCAAGAGCCTGATCAAGGAGTACGGCGGCTCGGTGAACAAGACGTTCGGCACCGCGCTGAACGGCTATGCCGCCACCCTCTCCGCGACCGAGGCCAAGAGACTCGCCGCCGACCCGGCGGTGGCCGCGGTCGAGCAGAACCAGCGCGTCACGATGGACGCCACGCAGTCCAGCGCCCCCTGGGGCCTGGACCGCATCGACCAGACCTCGCTTCCGCTCTCCGGCACCTACACCTACCCGGACACCGCGGGCAGCGGCGTGACCGTGTACGTCATCGACACCGGCGTCCGCATCACGCACCAGCAGATCGCCGGCCGGGCCACCAACGGCTACGACGCCGTCGACGGTGACAACGTCGCCCAGGACGGCAACGGGCACGGCACCCACGTGGCCACCACGATCGCGGGTTCGACCTACGGCGTCGCCAAGAACGCGAAGATCGTGGCGGTCCGGGTGCTGAACAACAGCGGCTCGGGCACCACGGCGGGCGTGGTCGCGGGCATCGACTGGGTGACGGCGAACCACTCGGGTCCCTCGGTCGCCAACATGTCGCTCGGCGGCGGCGTTTCCACCGCTCTGGACACGGCCGTGCGCAACTCCATCGCCAGCGGCGTGACCTACGCCATTGCGGCCGGAAACAGCTCCACCAACGCCTCGTCCTCCTCCCCGGCCCGGGTCACCGAGGCCATCACGGTCGGCGCCACCACCAGCTCGGACGCCCGGGCCAGCTACTCGAACTACGGCTCGGTCCTGGACATCTTCGCGCCCGGCTCCTCGATCACGGCGGGCTGGTACACCAGCGACACCGCCACGAACACCATCTCCGGTACGTCGATGGCCACCCCGCACGTCGCGGGCGCGGCCGCCGTCTATCTGGCGGGCCACACCTCGGCCACCCCGGCCGCGGTCGCCTCGGCCCTGACGAGCGGCGCCACCACCAACGCGGTCACCAGCCCCGGCACCGGTTCGCCGAACCGGCTGCTGAAGCTCGTGCCGTAGCAGCTCCCGTGACAACTCCCGTCACAGCACACCGCACGAGCTGAACGAACCGTCCCCCGGAGACGCCCGCCGTCTCCGGGGGACGTCTTGACGGCCCCCACGGAACTGAGCCACATTGAAGCCCGGCATCCGGCGCTTCGGGGGGCAAAGTCGCCAATGCAGACCTTACGTACCAAGGCACGTATCAAGACGGCTTCATCCAGAGCCGACGCTCAGGACGGCGAGCGCGTGCGGCCGGGACCGGGGAGGGACCTGGCGCCGCTGCTCGCGGGCGCCGCCACGGCGGCGGGCGGATTCGGCGCCGTGCTCGCGCTGGTCGACTCGGGCTCGCCGCTGCGCGGCCCGTTCACGCTGTTCTTCCTGCTCGCCGCACCGGCCGCGGCGATCGCCGCCGCGCTGCGCGGGCTGGAACCCTTCGGCCGGACCATCGCCTCGGTCGCGGGCGCGGTCGTCGTCAACATGCTGGTGGCCCAGGGCATGCTCGCCGTGCACCGGTGGTCGGTACGCGGCGGGATCGTGGCCGTGACCGCGATCAGCGCCGTCATTCTCCTGCTGGTCCTGCTGCGGCGGCTAAGCGGCCGTACGACGCGAAGGCGGACTGACTGACGTGGACATCAGCGTGTACCGCCCCGGCGAGCTCAGCTCCGCCGACCGGGCGGCGTGGACCTCGATGCAGTCCAAGGCCCATCTGCAGGGTTCGCCCGAGCTGGCCAACCCGTTCCTGTCCCCCGAGTTCGCGCTCGCGGTCGGTCGTTGCCGGCGCGGGGTGCGGATCGCGGTCGTACGGGAGGGCGGTGAGCCGGCCGCCTTCTTCCCGTTCCAGCGGACGGCGGCCGGTGTCGGCCGGGCGATCGGCCTCGGCGTCTCGGACGCCCAGGGGCTGGTGCACCGGCCCGGGTTCACCTGGGACGCCAGGGAGCTGCTGAAGGCGTGCGGGCTCGCCGTATGGGAGTTCGACCACCTGGTGGAGGGCCAGGCGGCGTTCGCGGCGGAGGCCTCCGGCACGTTCCCGTCCCCGGTCATGGACGTCGACCAGGGGTACGAGGCGTATCTGAGCCAACTGCGCGCGAGGTCACCGAAGTTCACCAGGACGACGCTCGCCAAGGAGCGCAAGCTGGGCCGGGACCACGGGGGTGTGCGGTATGTGCACGACGAGCGCGATCCGGCCGCCCTGCGCACGCTGATGGCCTGGAAGTCCGCGCAGTACCGCAGGACCGGGCGCAGTGACCGCTTCGCGCACGAGTGGATCACCCGGCTCGTGGATCAGCTGTTCCACACCCGCTCCGAGCCGTTCGCGGGGATCCTGTCGGTGCTGTACGCGGGCGGCAAGCCGATCGCGGCGCACTTCGGGCTGCGCACCGAGCGGGTGCTGGCCTGCTGGTTCCCGGCCTACGACCCGGCGCTCTCGAAATACTCGCCGGGGCTGGTGCTGCATCTGCGCATGGCCGAGGCGGCCGCCGCCGACGGCATCGCCTATCTCGATCTCGGCCGGGGTCAGAAGGAATACAAGGACTCCCTGAAGACACGTGAGCTGATCGTGTCGGAGGGGTGGGTGACCCGGCGTCACCCGGTCGCGTTCGGACACCGGGCACGCCGTGCCCCGGTCCGTGCGCTGCGCAACACCGTGCAGACCCGGCCGGAGCTGTTCGAACCGGCGGACCGGCTCCTCAAGCGTATGGGGAGGATCCGCTCCAGGTAGGTGACTTCGGTCAAACCAACAAAAACGTGAGAGCTCGTTCCAGCTCTTGCCATACAGTCTCAATCATCAATACCGTCGTACATCTCGCGCGCATCGGACTGTCATCAGCGGCTCCAGGGGAGGGCTCAAGGACCGCGACAGTCC
This sequence comes from Streptomyces sp. SD31, assembly GCF_052068475.1. NCBI lineage: Bacteria > Bacillati > Actinomycetota > Actinomycetes > Kitasatosporales > Streptomycetaceae > Streptomyces > Streptomyces sp. SD31. The sequence goes on from NZ_JBQHCX010000003.1 coordinate 459,117, forward strand.
CGGCGCGGGGCGCGGTAGGGGGGTGCTCGGTGACGATGTCCGCATGCGTGACCGAGTCGTGCCGCGCGACCGGCTGCCGTTTTGGCGGCGGTCGGCCAGATTTGCCAGCTCACTTCACGTACACGGAAAGCCAGTCGGCAGGGAGCCGGTCAGCCGTGCCGTGAGTGAGAACCCCCCTTTCGAACCGGACAAAATACCGGGCCGCCCAGGGGCGGGCGGTCCACCGGACGAGAGGGACCAGACTCATGAGTTCTGTTCTGCGCCCGGCGGTTGCAGACCAAGATCTGTCAACAGCCGGCAAGTACCGCCCTGTCTCCTCGCACATGGCCATCGCGCCGCCGGTGAGCGTGGTGATACCGGCCATGAACGAGGCCGAGAACCTTCCGTACGTCTTCAAGACGCTCCCGGACTGGATACACGAAGTCGTCCTGGTGGACGGCAACTCCACCGACGACACCGTCGAAGTGGCCCGTGAGCTGTGGCCGGACGTCAAGGTCGTGCGGCAGCGCGGCAAGGGCAAGGGGGATGCCCTGATCACCGGGTTCGAGGCGGCCACCGGCGACATCATCGTGATGGTCGACGCGGACGGCTCGGCCGACGGCCAGGAGATCGTGTCGTACGTCTCCGCCCTCGTCTCGGGCGCGGACTTCGCCAAGGGGTCCCGCTTCGCCAACGGCGGCGGCACCGACGACATGACGCCGATCCGCAAGCTGGGCAACTGGGCGCTGTGCACGGCCGTCAACCGTAAGTTCGGCGCCCGCTACACCGATCTCTGCTACGGATACAACGCGTTCTGGCGGCACTGCCTGGACAAGATCGACCTCGACTGCACCGGCTTCGAGGTGGAGACCCTGATGAACATCCGGGTCGTCAAGGCGGGTCTGAAGGTGCAGGAGATCCCCAGCCACGAGTACCTCCGCATCCATGGCACGAGCAATCTGCGGGCCGTGCGGGACGGGCTGAGGGTGCTCAAGGTGATCCTCAAGGAGCGCTCCAACCGGCGTGCCCTGCGCAGCCGCAGGAACCACTCCCCGATGCTCGACTCGGTTCACTCGGTGCGGGGAGAGGCGTCTTGAGCGGTCCCGACATCTCCGTCGTGATCTGCGTGTACACCGAGGACCGCTGGGAGGACATCCTCGCGGCGGTCTCCTCGGTGCGGGCGCAGGCGTATCCGGCCCTGGAGACGCTGCTGGTCGTCGACCACAACGAGGCGCTCCTGGACCGGCTGACCAAGGAGTACAAGGAAGCGACCGGCATCCGGGTGCTCGCCAACGCGGGCCCCCGCGGCCTGTCCGCCGGCCGCAACACCGGCATCGCCGCCTCGTACGGCGAGGTGATCGCGTTCCTCGACGACGACGCGGTGGCCGAGCGGGACTGGCTGAGGTACTTCGCGGCCGGGTACGCCGACCCGGGCGTCATGGCCGTCGGCGGACGCACGGAGCCGATCTGGGCGTCGGGGCGCCGGCCGGTCTGGTTCCCGGAGGAGTTCGACTGGGTGGTCGGCTGCACCTACCGGGGCCTGCCGCGCGGGCGGGTGAAGGTGCGCAACGTCCTCGGTGGCAACGCCTCCTTCCGGCGTACGGCGTTCGACTTCGCGGGCGGCTTCGCCTCCGGCATCGGGCGCGACGGTGACCGGCTGCCGCTGGGCGGCGAGGAGACGGAGCTGTGCATCCGGCTGACGCGGGCCCGGCCGGACGCGGTGCTGCTGATCGACGACCGCGCGGTGATCCATCACCGGGTGCCCGGAGCGCGCGAGCACTTCCGGTACTTCCGCACGCGTACCTACGCCGAGGGCCTGTCGAAGGCGCTGGTGTCCCGAAGTGTGGGCGCGGACAAGGGACTCGAGTCCGAGCGCCGGTACACCACCCGGGTGCTGCCGGCCGGGGTGGCGCGCGGGCTGCGGGATGCCGTACTGGCGCGGCCGGGCGGTGCGGGGCGGGCGGGCGCGATCGTCGCGGGGGTGCTGACGGCGGCCGGTGGGTACGTGGTGGGCAGTGTCCGGGCCCGCCGGGGTGGCGTTACGTACTCGGTGGCCGGGGTCGAAAGGGAAGCCGGCGAGGGGGAAGCCGGCCGCGAGGGGGGCATCAGATGAGCGACGCGCGCGTGCCGATTCTCATGTACCACGCGGTCTCCACCTCGCCGAACGACGCCACCCGCGATCTGTCGGTGACGCCGGAGGCGTTCGCGGAGCAGATGGCGCTGATCGGCGATCTGGGCCTGACCCCGGTCAGGACGGCCGATCTCGCGGCGCGCTGGCGCTCGGGCAGACCGCTGCCCGAGCGGCCTGTGCTGATCACCTTCGACGACGGCTACGAGGGCGTGCACCGGCACGCCCTGCCCGTGCTCGCCAAGCACGGCTTCCCGGCCACGCTGTTCGTCTCCACGGGCTGGCTGAAGGGCCCGCACGACACCGGCGGCGGCCTGGACACCATGCTCGACTGGGCCCAGGTCCGCGAACTCGCCGAGGAGGACGTGGAGATAGGCGGCCACAGTCATACGCACCCGCAGCTCGACCAACTCCCGGACGGCAGGCTGCGCTCCGAGCTGATCCTCTGCAAGGAGATCATCAGCGACGAACTCGGCACCGCCCCGGCCTCCTTCGCCTACCCGTACGGCTACTCCAGCCGCCGGGTGCGCGAAGCTGTGCGCGAGACGGGGTACGCCCAGGCGCTGGCCGTCAACAACGGCCTCGCGCGGCGGCGACAGGGGCCGTACGCCCTCACCCGCCTCACCGTGCGCCGAGGCACCGGCATCCAGGAGTTCCAGCGGATGGTCGAGAGCCGTGCGATCACCCGCACCTTCGCCAGGGACCGTGCCCTGACCAAGGGGTACGCCGTGGTCCGCAGAACCCGACAGGTCCGCCGGAAGGCCATCCGTTCCCGTGTCTGACACGACGACCAAGACCGAGCCCGCATCGACCGACGCGACGGCGCCCGAGCAGTCGGGACGCCGGCTTCGCCTGCCCGGCATGGGCGGGCCCTCCGGGGGCAGTCAGCTGTTCCGCAACGCCTACGCCCTGATGATCAACACCGGCGTCTCCGCCGTACTGGGGCTCGGTTTCTGGCTGGCCGCCGCCCGCTACTACTCCGAGTCCGCGGTCGGCCAGGGGTCCGCCGCGATCGCCGCGATGAAGTTCCTCGCGGGTCTGACCGCGGTGGCGCTGACGGGCGCGCTGGCCCGTTTCATCCCGGTGGCGGGACGCAGGAGCGGTCGGCTCATCTTCCGGACGTATGCGGGGAGTTGCGTGATCGTGGCCCTGGCCGCGGGCGTGTTCCTGCTGACGCTGGATCTGTGGGGGCCGTCGTACCGGTTCCTGAACGGGGCGGCGGGCGGGCTCTTCTTCGTCGTCGCCGTCGTCGCCTGGAACCTGCTCACGCTCCAGGACGGCGTGCTGACCGGGCTGCGCAGTGCGGTGTGGGTGCCGGTCGGCAACACCGTGTTCTCCGCGGTGAAGCTGGGTCTGCTGGTGGCGTTCGCGGTGGCGATCCCCACCGCCGGTGTCTTCGTGTCCTGGGTCGCGGCGATCGCGGTGTCGGTGCTGCCGCTGGGCTGGCTGGTGTTCCGGCGCCTGGTGCCGCGCCATGTGCAGGCGACCGCGGACCACACCAGCCCGCCGTCCCTGAAGGAGATCGGCAAGTTCCTGGCGGGCGACTACACCGGCTCGCTGTTCTCCCTCGCCGTGGTCTATCTCATTCCGGTGATCGTGGCCGCGCAGGTCTCCGCCGAGGACAACGCGTACTTCTACATCACGGCCACCATCGGCGGCACGGTCAATCTGCTCGCCATCAACATGGGCGCCTCCCTCACGGTCGAGGGCTCGCACGATCCGAGGCGGCTGGCCGCCAACACCCGCGCCGCGCTCCGGCGCATGGCGCGGATCATGGTGCCGGTCGCCGCGATCCTGTTCTTCGGGGCGCCCTGGATCCTGGGCGTCTTCGGCCAGGGCTACGCGGACGCGGCGACCCCGCTGCTGCGCTGGTTCGCGGTCGGCGCGCTGCTGCGGGTCGTCATGGAGACGTACTTCGCGGTCCTGCGCGCGCAGAGCCGCACCGCCGGACTGGCCTGGCTGCAGGGCCTGCTGTGTGCCCTGGTGCTGGGCCTGACGCTGCTGCTGCTCCCCCGTATGGGCCTGACCGGCGCCGGTGTCGCCGAGATCGTCTCCCTCGCGGTGATCGTCGCGATCGCCGCGCCCAAGCTGTACCGGACCGCGCGGGCGACGCCGGCCGAGGTCCCGGAGGACGCGGCCCCCGACGGTGACCTCGCCGACCTGGGGGCGCGCAGGCGCATGCCCGCCTGGGCGCTCGACACGGACACCCTCGCGCTCGGCATCCACGTCGACTTCGACCACCTGGAACGCCGCCCGGACGTCCGCCCGGGGCCGGGTACGCCGCCCACGGGCACGCCGCCGGTACGCCTCGAACACCGGCCGGACCACCGCCCGACCTGGGCACGCAAGCCCGAGGCGGGGCTCCCGGTCGAGATGGGGGTCCCCCCGCTCGAGCGAATCCGAGAGTGGGGGAGCGAGCCGGGCTCGGAGGCGTCGCTCGGGCCCGCCGAGGTGGACGCGCCGTTCGAGGCCGACTTCGACATGCCGGGCGCGAGCGACGAGGCCCTACCGGAGGAGCGCGAGGAGGCTGCCGTACGGGAGGAGGCCGTCGTACGGCAGGAGTCCGCCGTACGGGAAGAGCCGCCCATGCCCGAAGAGCCCGTACGACAGCCCGACGCGCCCTCGCTCACCTGGCGTGAGCGGCTGCTGCCCACCCGCCTCGGGGTCGTCCTCGGCTGTCTGCTGGTCGCCGCGCTGCTGCTGTACTGGGTGCCCGCGCTACGGCTCGGCGAGGCTGATCTGGACGGCATGGGCGGGCTCGGGCTGATCTCGGTGCTGCCGATGCCGACGCTGGTCGGGGCCGCGCTGCTGGCGGTGGTGTTCGCCTCGCTGCTGTGGCTGGGCCGGGAGCACCGGGCGTTGCTGCTGGTCACCCTGGTCGCGACGGTCGTGTCGCTGCACTCCCTGCCCGCCCTGATCGAGACCGAGCCGCGCTTCGCGACGGCGTGGCAGCACCTGGGCTTCCTCGACTACATCGACCGCACCGGGTCGGCCGTGCCCGACCTGGACGCGCGCTGGAGCTGGCCGGGCTTCTTCGCGGTGGCCGCGTTCGCCGCGAAGGCGTGCGGGGTCAGTGACCTCACCGAGGTCATCCGCTGGTGGCCGCTGGCCATGCAACTGCTCTACCTGGTCCCGATGTTCCTGCTGGTGCGCTCGATGCGGGCGAGCTGGCGGGCCAAGTGGACCGGCATCTGGATCTTCGTGCTCAGCGGCTGGGTGGGCCAGGACTACTTCTCGCCGCAGGGCTTCACCTATCTGCTGTACCTGGTGTTCGCGGCGATCCTGCTGGTCTGGTTCCGGGCGCCGCACGTGATCTGGACGAAGCGGCGGCCCGGCGAGGTCGAGGTCGAGCCGACGGACCGGCGGCAGCGGGCCGTGCTGCTGTTGGTCGTGACCGGGCTGTTCGCGGCGAGCGTCCCGGCCCACCAGCTCACGCCGTTCGTGATGCTGGGCGTGCTGACGGCGCTCGTGCTGATCGGCAAGTCCGAACTGCGCGGTCTGCCCATCCTGTTCGGTGTCATGGTGACGGTCTGGATCGGTTTCATGGCCGAGCCGTACTGGTCGGGCCACTTCGACGAACTCTTCGGCGGGGTCGGCGGCGTCGGCAGCAATGTGTCGTCCTCCGTCTCCGGCCGCATCGAGGGCGGCAGCTCCACCCACAAGCTGGTGCTGTACACGCGCGTGCTGCTCGCCGGCAGCGTGATGGCCATGGCCTGCTGGGGCTGGTGGCGCCGGCGCTTCCACCACTACCGGGAGCGCTCGCTGCTCGTCCTCACCTTCGTGCCGTTCCTGGGCTTCGGCATGCAGTCGTACGGCGGTGAGATGGCGCTGCGGGTCTTCATGTTCGCCCTGCCCGGCGCGGCGCTGCTGGCCGGGCTCGCCCTCTTCCCGCGCACCGGCGTCACCGCCAAGGAGCGCGACAAGGACAAGGTGAGCCTCGCCCCGCTGGCCGCGCTGATGGCGGGCCTGGTCCTCATGGGCGGCTTCCTGGTGGCCCGTTGGGGCAACGAGCCGTTCGAACGGGTGCGGCCCGGCGAGGTCGCCGCCATGGAGTACGTGTACGCCCATGACGATCCGTCCCTGCGGCTTCTGTGGCTGAGCGACGATCCGGTCAACGTGGTGACGCCGTCGATGCCGTGGGGCTCGCGGGACATGGAGAAGGTCGAGTACCTGCCGACGCTGGCGCCGGTCGACCCGGTGCTGGTGTCGGGCCTGGTGAAGTCGCTCAAGGACGCGGGCCCGAACTCGTATCTGATGATCAACCGCGGTCAGGTCACCTATCTCCGGATGGACGTGGGCTATTCGGCGACCTGGGAGTCGCGGCTGATCCAGAACCTGGACAAGCGGCAGGAGCTGAAGAAGGTCTTCGTCAACGCCGACGTGACGATGTACGCGCTGCGGAAGCAGCCCGCGGGCGAGGTGCCGAAGGCCGATCCCGGTCCGATCGGGCCGCAGGTGACCTGGACGCCGTGGTCGGTGGTCGGGGGCCTGGCTGCTCTCGCGCTGATCGTGCTGTTGATGGCCCGCGAGGTCGTCCGGGTGGCGGTGCGGCCGGGCGTGCGGCAACTGCGGTGGTTGCAGAGCAGCTTCTGGTTCTCGCTGCCGCTGCTGGCGGTGCTGTTGGCTTCGCTCGTGCAGCGGTTCCTGACGATCAAGTAGCCGATCAGGCAGGGAGCGGACAGACGGTCCCGCGGAGGTGAAGTGGCTCAGCGCTTGAGCCACTTCACCTCGTACGCCTGCAGCTCGATCTTCTTGCCGTCGATCTCCGCGCCGGTCTGCCGGTCGAGGGTGTTCACGACGAGGACCACCTTGTCGGTGGCCAGGACCCGGACGTCGGGCTGGTCGGCGTCGGCGACGGACACCTTCTTGTACTCGGTGCCCGGCCGGAACTCCTCGCCGAACCGGGAGACCAGGTCGTACATCGGCAGCTTCTCTCCGCCACCCGCGGTGTCGGTCGGCGTCCACAGACAGCCGGCGCACTCGGTGCCCTTCTCCTCCTGCGGGTTCCAGTAGAAGGCGGAGGAGGCGCCGCCCTTGGCCAGCGCGATCATTCCGGCGGCCTGGACGGCGACGCGGCGGGCCTCGGACCAGCCCTTGCGGTCGTCGTTGCCGTCGGCGGGCTCGACGTAGTACTCGGCCCACCACAGCGGCAGGTCACCGGTCTGCCGCCGCACCCACTGGCCCACGGCCGTGAACTTGTCGGTGGCCGTGAACTCGTCGGGCAGCAGCTCGTCGTCCCGGGTGTAGCTGGAGCCGTCCACGACGACGAAGTCGGCGCCCACCTTGTGCTCGTTCCAGTACGCGAAGGCATCGACGATGCGCTGGTCCAGGGCGCCCCACCTGCCCTTCAACGCCGTCGAGGCCTCCTCGGCGCGCGGGTCGACGCTGTCCATCACGAGGTACGGCCCACCGACCATGATGTCCGGGTTGACCTTCTTCAACGCCTTGTGGACGAGGTTGTAGAGCCGGGTGTAGCCCTCGTAGTCCCAGCGGGCCTCGGCGTCGTTCCAGAAGCCCTTGAACTCGTTCCAGACGATGAAGTGCCGTACGTCCGGATAGCGCTTGGCGACGGTCACGGCCAGCGCGGCGAAGTCCTCGAAGTGCTCGGGCTCGGGCGCCGTCTCCAGGGCGGCCTGGCTCCAGTCGGTGTTGTCGACGCCGGCCTTGCCGCCCTTCATCCAGTCGGGGGCGCAGCACAGGGTGACGACCGGGGTGCTGCCGGAGGCGCGGACGAAGTCGATACGGCGGTCCATCGCCTCGAAGTCGTAACGCCCCTGGACCGGCTCGGGGTTGTCGGCGCCCCAGCCCATGATGTGCTGGATCTGCGGCAGTCCCCCGGCGTCCGCGAGCCGTCCCTCGACGCGCTGCACGGCTGTGGCGGCGCCCTCGTCGGCGCTGTACTGGGTGTGCGTGAATCCCCAGCCGACCTCGGGGTTCGTGGCGTCCGGAGTGGCGGTCGGGTTGCCGTGCACCTTGTCGCCGTCGCGTGTGGTGCCCTCGGTGCTCGCGCCGTTTCCGGGAAGCGTGTTGAGCAGGGTCACCACCAGGGCCAGAGCGGCCACGCCCACACCGAGCAGCGCGGTGAGCCGCCACCGCCGTGCCCCCGAATTCCACCCATGACGTCCCATCAAGGACAACGGTAACGGGGGCGACAGCCGTCCGGGCAGGTTTCGTCACTCTGGACCTTTGGCGGTACGTGCCACGGAAACCGGGTGCACCGGACCGCCGTGTGACGGATCATGGCCGCATGTCTGCGAACCCACACGACGCTCTGCCGATCCGGCTCAACGTCGACGACAGCGACTCGCCGTCCGACGTCGTCGACGCGCTGTTCCTCGGCCGCTTCGCGACGGGCGAGCAGCCGTACTCGCACGCGGCGAACATCGACCGCGTACGGTCCGGGGCGACGCTCCTGCCGCCGGGCGCCCGCGTCCTGCGCACCGCCCGCGACGACGACCGCAGCGCGACGCTGGCGGAGGGCGACGGCTGGACCCTGCTGGTTTCCCGCTGGAACCGGGGCGCCGACGTCACGGTGACGGCGACCAGCGAGGAACTGGCCGCGCGCGTGCTGGGCGAGGCCACGGACGGCGCGGCGGACGAGCCCGAGCCGCAGCCGGAGAACGTGACCATGGGCTTTTGGTACGTCTCCCCCAGGCGCGGTCCGCACCGCACGACCCGGCAGATCTCGGCGGGCACCTGGGACGAGGTGCGGGACAACTACACCGCGCCGGTCGCGGACGCGATGGACCGGCTGATGAAGACGACCCCGGAGGACATCGCGGGCCGTCTGCTCCTGCTGCACGGCCCGCCGGGCACGGGCAAGACGTCGGCGCTGCGGACGCTGGCCCGCTCCTGGCGGGACTGGTGCCAGGTGGACTGTGTGCTGGACCCGGAGCGGCTGTTCAGTGACGTCGGCTATCTGATGGACATCGCGATCGGCGAGGAGGACGGGACCGGCAAGGGCCGCTGGCGGCTGCTGCTCCTGGAGGACTGCGACGAGCTGATCCGCGGCGAGGCCAAGCACACGGCGGGCCAGGCGCTGTCGCGATTGCTGAACCTGACGGACGGCCTGCTGGGCCAGGGCCGTAACGTCCTGGTCGGCGTGACGACCAACGAGGACCTGGAGCGGCTCCACCCCGCCGTCGTCCGCCCCGGCCGCTGTCTGGCCCGCATCGAGGTGGGGCCGCTGACCCGCCGGGAGGCGGTGAACTGGCTGGGCACCGACGAGGGTGTCGGCCGGGAGGGGGCCACCCTGGCGGAGCTGTACGCGCTGAAGCGGGGCACCTCCCCGACGTCGCTGCCGGAGCCGCGGGACGGGGCGGACGCGGGGCTGTACCTCTAGGCCCTGTCGGCAGATTCCCGCCCTCCGGGCGGACGACGGGACTGTGCGGACACGACCTGGGCCTCCGGTGCTTTCATGGTGGTATGACCCTGTTCCTCGGGACGTCGGGATGGCAGTACAAGGACTGGCGGGGTGCCTTCTATCCCCCCGATGTGCCCATGCGGCGGTGGCTGGAGGAGTACACGGAGTGCTTCGCCACGGTGGAGATCAACAACGCGTTCTACCGGTTGCCGACGCGGGAGAACTTCGAGGCCTGGCGTGAACGAGTGCCGCGGGACTTCGTGGTCGCGGTGAAGGCGAGCCGCTACCTCACCCACATCAAGCGCCTCAAGGATCCCGAGGAACCGGTCCACCGTCTGATGTCCCACGCGGCGGGCCTGGGCGACCGCCTGGGACCGGTACTCCTCCAGCTCCCGCCGACTCTGCGCGCCGACCCCGATCTCCTGGACGCCTGCCTGGCCTGCTTCCCGTCGGGGACGCGGATCGCGGTCGAGCCCCGCCACGAGTCCTGGTGGACGCCGGAGATCCGCAAGGTCCTGGAGTCCCGGGAGGCCGCCCTGTGCTGGGCCGACGTCCAGGCCCGCCCGGTGACCCCTCTGTGGCGCACCACGGACTGGGGGTACGTCCGCTTCCACCAGGGCCGCGCCCACCCCTGGCCCCGCTACGGCCGACGCTCCCTGGAGACCTGGGTCGACCGCATCGCGACCACCTGGTCCGACGCCGAGGACATGTTCGCGTACTTCAACAACGACCCCGGCGGGGCGGCGGTCCAGGACGCGGTGGTCTTCGGGAGGGCGGCGACGCGAGCGGGCCGCACGGTCACCCGCACGCCGGAGTTGGCCACCCGCCGCTGATCACTCCCCGTAAGCCGCCCGCAGGGCATCCCGCACGGCCGCCAACGCGTCGGCCTCCGCGAGCCCAAGCCTGCGAGCCCGCTCCACATAGGCCTGCGCGGCCGCCGCCAGCTCACGTTCCGCGGCCGAGCCGGCGGCGGCCACGAACGTGCCGTTGCGCCCGCGCGTCTCGATCACCCCGTCGCTCTCCAGCGCCCGGTACGCCTTGGCGACCGTGTTGGCCGCCAGTCCCAGCGACTCCGCCAGCCCTCGCACGGTCGGCAGCCGGTACCCGACCGGCAGCACCCCCGACCGCGCCTGCTCGGAGATCTGCGCCCGAACCTGCTCGTACGGCGCGGCACTGTCGTCGATGTGGATCTTCAAGGTCACGCAGCGATTGTCCCGTACCTGCCGGAAAATAAGAGGCAGCCCGGCGGATCTCGCCAGTAGCGTGCGCCGTGATGACTATCACCGTGCGCCCCCTGCGTCCCGAGGTCCGAGCCGACGTCGAGGGCTTCGCCCATGTCCGGCACCTCGCCCTTCCCTTCTTTCTGGTGACCCCGGACTCCATCGCCTACGACGTCAGCCACATCCACCCGGACGCCCACTACCGGCCGCTCGTCGCGGAGGAGGACGGCGAGGTGATCGGCACCGCCCAGGTCGGGCTCGTCAACGAGAGCCCGGAGCCCGGGCAGGCCTACGTCAACGTGTACGTCCACCCGGAGCGCACCCGCCGCGGCGCGGGCACGCTGCTGGTCCGCACCGCCGAGGAGTACTTGGCCGAGCGAGGAGCGACCAGGCTGTTCGCCTGGATCCTCGACGCACCGGGCAACCGCGCCTTCGCCGAACGGCACGGCTATCGCGAGGGCCGCTCGGCGCACTTCCTCCGCCTTGACCTGGCGCACGGCACGCTGCCGCCCCTCCAGGCCCCGCCCTCGGGCGTGGAGCTGCGCACGGGGGCCGACTTCGCGGACGATCCGCGCCCGCTGTTCGAGCTGGACGCGGTGGCCGCGTCGGACGAACCGAGCGACGTCGCCTACGCGTTCACGGACTACGAGGCCTGGCTGGAGGAGACCTGGAACCACCCCCTGGTCAGCCGCGAGCTGACCTCCGTCGCCGTCGTCGACGGCCGCCCCGTCGCCTTCAGCGTGGCCCGCACGGACGGTGGCACCCGGTACGGCACCGTCATCACCGGCACCGCCCGTGACTTCCGGGGACGTGGCCTCGCCAAGCTCGCCAAGAACGACTCCCTGCACCGCGCCCGCGCCGCCGGGCTCACGGAGGCATTCACGGGCAACGACACCGGCAACGGGCCGATGCTCGCGATCAACAAGTGGTTCGGGTACGAGATCTGCGCGACGGAGGTGCGCTATGTCCGCGAACTCGGCTGATCAGGCCCGCCTGCTGGACGTGGTCCTGGTCAAGGGCGGCCGTACGAAGATCCGTTACGAGGCCGAACTGCTGGCCGACGACGGCACCCGCGTCGCCGTCCGCGCTCCCTGGTCCGGCGCCGGCGTCCGCGACTTCGGCTTCGTCCGTTTCGAGCCGGGCGATGTCTTCACCGAGTATTACTGGCGCGACCGCTGGTACGCCGTGAAGGAGGTCCGCGACGCCGCGGGGGCCCTCAAGGGCTGGTACTGCGACATCACCCGCCCGGCCACGCTGTCCGGCGCGGAGCTGGTCGTCGAGGACCTCGACCTGGACCTGTGGTGCTCCGCCGACGGCTCGGACGTACGCCGTCTGGACGAGGACGAGTTCGCCGAGAGCGGCCTCGCGCGGACGGATCCGCAGGCCGCCGCGGCCGCCGTGTCCGCGCTGGACGCACTGGAGGCGCTGGCGCGCGGGGAGGGTTTCGCGGGGCTGCTCGGATAGCTCCCGAAGGCCTGCTGGGCCTGCTGGGCCTGCTGGACAGCTGCCGAAGGCACCACCCCTGGGTCAGGCCACCCCCGCCACCACCGCGTACCGCTCGTCGTCCACGTCCTTCCCCCACAGCCGGGCGTCACCGGACAGTCGCTCCACGCGCACGTCCCGGGCGAGGGGTGCAAGCAGAGCGGTGAGCCGTGCCGCCGGTATACCGACCGACGGCACGGTCGTCCCCCACACCCCCTCCACCAGCACGAACCGCCCTCCCGGGCGAAGCAGCCCGCGCCAGTGCCGCAGGACGCGGCCCGGGTCGGGCAGGGCCCACAGGACATGCCGTACGAGCACCACGTCGAACCGCTCCTCGCCCACCGGGGGCGCCGCCGCGTCGCCGACGAGGAACGCCGCGTCCCGCCCGGCGAGCTTGGCGCGGGCGAGGTCGACCATCGCCGGGGAGCGGTCCACCCCGGTGACCCGGTGTCCCTGCTCGGCCGCGAGGAGCGACAGGCTGCCGGTGCCGCAGCCGACGTCGAGGACGTCGGACGGGCGTGCGGGCAGCCAGGACCGCAGCCGGGAAGCCCAGGCCTGGCGCACCTCGGGGTCGCGCAGGCCGTGGTCCGGTTCCTCGTCGAAGGAGACGGCCGCCGCGTCCCAGTCCACATCCATACCCGCCCCCGTGATGGCGTGCTCACCGTTCGTCATGGGCCAAGAGTGACACCCGCCACTGACAGTCGGATGGTGACAGCCGCCACTGACAGGACCAGCGACGATGAGGAACTCTCGCCAAAAGGGTCTACCTCCGTGACAACGCGGAACTCGGTGGCCCTGAAGGAGGCAGCCATGCGCCGTGTAACCGTGCAGAAGCCCCTGAAGAGGAAGACGGATGCCCGTCGGCTCCGGGAGGAGGCGGACGAGTCCCCCTCGGGACGACCGGAGGTCCGCAAGGACATCGCGCGGACCTGGTGGCCGGAAGGCTGAAACGCCCTCCCGGTCGCATGAAACAACTCAGCTGATCCGCTTGCGGTAGTGGACGCGGTCGTACGGGCCGTCCACGCGACGCTCGACGACCTCGTAGCCGTACTTCGGATAGATCTTCTGGTTCTCCCACATCAGGGCGTTCGTGTAGAGCCTGATCTCGGGCAGGCCGAGCGCACGCGCGCGTGCGTCGACGAAGTGCAGCAGCCGTCGCCCCACGCCCTTTCCGTGTGCGTCGGGGTGGACGGCGATGCTGTCGAGGAACAGATGGTCCTCGTGCACCTCGAGCACGACGAGCCCGATCACGGGAACGCCCGTCACGAACACCTTCCCCTCGGCCACGTTCGCGGCGTGGTCCGCCTCCATGGGGACGGGCACCCGTCCGATGCGCTCGATGTAGCGGTGGTAGGCGGCATCGGTCACGGCCTTCACCACGCCTACGTCGGCGGCGACCGCCGGCCTGATGTCGTCGTCCGTCATAGCGCGACAGTATCTACCTGATCGCAGTCTCAGCACTCCCTTAAGGCGACCCTAAAGATCGCCATCAGCCGCCGTCGGCAGGCGATTTCGCGGTTTCCTCGGGCTAGCTTCTGATCGCCCCCACGGGATTCACCCCACGCGTCAGAGGCCCCCTTGAGGAGATCTTCCATGCCCGCACGCCGCAAGGCCGCCGCCGTCACCGTGCTCGGCCTGACCCCGCTCGCCCTGACCGCGCTCGCCACGGCTCCCGCCGCGGCGCACGGTTCGATGGGCGACCCGGTCAGTCGGGTCTCGCAGTGTTATGCGGAGGGCCCCGAGAGCCCGAAGTCCGCCGCCTGCAAGGCTGCGGTCGCGGCCGGCGGCACCCAGGCCCTCTACGACTGGAACGGCATACGCATCGGCGACGCGGCCGGCCGGCACCAGGAGCTGATCCCGGACGGCAAGCTGTGCAGCGCGAACAGCGACGCCTTCAAGGGCCTCGACCTGGCCCGCGCCGACTGGCCGGCGACGAGCGTGAGCAGCGGGTCGTACACCTTCAAGTACCGCGTGACCGCCCCGCACAAGGGCACCTTCAAGGTCTACCTCACCAAGGCGGGGTACGACCCCACGAAGCCGCTGGCCTGGGACGACCTGGACCTGGCGAACCCGGTGGCGACGGTCACCGATCCGGCGGCCTCGGGCGGCTTCTACACGTTCTCCGGCACCCTCCCCGAGCGCTCCGGCAAGCAGCTGCTGTACGCGGTCTGGCAGCGCTCGGACAGCCCGGAGGCGTTCTACTCCTGCTCGGACGTCACGTTCGGGGGCGGCGCCGACGGGGGCGGTACCGATGGCGAGGCCTCGGCGGCGCCGAGCGCCTCCGCGCCCTCCGAGGAGCAGATCGAGGACGGTGCCGACGAGTCGACGGTCGAGCACCACGGCCACGGCGACCAGGACGCCGGTACGTCGGCGGAGCCGGTCGCGGCGGCCGAGGAGGACCAGCCCACCGCCCCGGCCAACCGGCCGAAGGCCGCCGGTGCCGCCGAGAACCTCGCCGAGACGGGCGGGGACAGCGGCACGGCGTATCTCGCGATGGGCGGTGCGGCGACTCTCGCGCTCGGGTCGGCGGTCCTGTTCGCGTCGATGCGCAGGCGGGCGACGGCCGGCGGGCGCCACGACCGCTGACACCACGGACACCACGGACACCCAAGGCTCCGGGGTCTGACCGGCGGCTCAGGCCGGTCAGACCCCGGCGGTGCGTCCCGCGCTCCCGCACTCACGTGCTCACGTGCTCACGTGCTCACGTGCTCGCGTGCTCAACCGATCGCGGACGCACAGGTGGTGGGTGTGGCGCGCGCCGGGTCGAGCGCGTTGGCCACCTCGTGGAAGGCGATCCGGTCGGTCAGCCCCAGGAACGCGTGCTCGGATATGTCGACCGCGCACAGGTCCTGGATCAAAACGTTCTTCACACCGGGCCCGTTCAGGAACTGACTCCGGTACGGCGTGACCACCTCGTCGTACTTGGTGGCGATGACCGTGTAGTGGACGCCGGGGACGGTGTCGCCGCCCTCGTTGAGCTTGGTCATGAAGTCGGATCCGACGACCTGCTGGGCGAGGGCGGGAGTGGCCGTGGAGAGCAGGTCCTCCGCGCCGGGGAAGTACGGCAGCAGGTGGGTGAGCCCGGCCAGGGTGGTGCCGTGGTTGTTGGGCGCGATGCCGACGAGGGCGTTCACCTTGGCGGCACCGCCGAGGAACTTGAGGTAGTAGCGGGGCATCATGCCGCCCTGTGAGTGGCCGACGAGGTCGGCCTTGGCGGCGCCGGTGGCGGCGAGCACCTTGTCGACATAGGCGGAGAGTTGCTCCGCCGACTTGTCGATGGGGCCGAGGGCGTGGAAGAACGGCACGCCCGGCAGCTGCCCGTAGTCGAGGGAGAAGACGCAGTAGCCGCGATTCTCCAGGTATGGCGCGAGTCCCAGCCAGTTGTCGACGGAGTTCGCGAAGGTGCCGTGCACGAGGACGACGGGACGGGGGTGGGCGGCGGACGGCTTGCAGGAGTAGTCGTTCCAGCCACTGTTCGAGGTCGCCGCCGCCTCGGCCGCCTGGGCGGTGGTGGCGGCGGGGAGGACGGCGACCGCGGTGGTCAGCAGCAGCGCGGCCAGGGGTCTGAGCGCGCGTTTCCAGGGCAGCATCGTGTGATCTCCTTGCGGCTCAAGGGAGGTGCGACGGCCTTACGCCCTGTGATCCGGATCACGAGGATGCTGTTCACTCGTCAAGTTACGGGCGAGTAGTAGACGTGTGAAGTTACGCGTCAGTAAAAACTTCCAGTGATAGTCAAAGAACGGATCACGCCTACTGATGGACCGTCACCAAGCGGGCCGGATGGGGCCATAGGGCGCGATGCGCGCCAACTGGCCGAGCAACGCCAGCACTTCACCCTCACCCAGCACATCTACCCACGCCCGGACGGCGTCCGCGGCAGCCTCCTCGGCCGCACGAGTACAGGCCCACCCCTGCCCGGTCAGCACGACCAGCCGGGCGCGCGCGTCATCGGGATGCGGCCGCCGCTCGGCGTATCCCTTGCACACGATCTCGTCGACCAATTGACTCGCCGCCTGCTTCGTCACACCGAGATGGACGGCGAGGTCGGTGACCGTCGCTCCGTCCGGGGCGAGCCGGGCGAACGCGAAACCGTGTGCGGGCCGCAGCCCCTGGAAGCCCCGAGCCGCCACGCCGTCATGGATGCGTTGCGTGAGCTCACCTGCGACGGCGAGCAGGGCGGCGGACAGGGCCATGGCTTCGGAGTTCTGCACGCAGGCATTGAAACACCCTTGACGGATTGGTCAAGCAGCTTGACCATAGCCTCATATGGTCAAGCTGCTTGACCATTTACCCAACAGGAGGCCCCGTGCCCGTAATCCGCGCTTCCGAAGCCGTCACCCACGAGATCCACGGCGCCCGTTTTGTCTCGTACGCCACCCCCCGCACCGGCAGCCAAGAGCTCTGCGCCTGGCGCGGCGAGATCCCGGCCGGAACCAAGGCCCCCGCACACACCGTCAACCGGGAGGAGATCCTCCACCTGCTCGACGGCGAGCTGCTGATCACCCTCGACGACCGCACCGTCCGGATCACGCCCGGCGACACCCTGATCATCAATCCCGGCGCGACCCTGACCGTCGAGAACCCGACCGACCGGACCGCCGTCACCTGGGTCACCACGTCCATCGGCCTGACGGCGGAGCTGGCCGACGGTACGCGCATCACGCCGCCGTGGGCGAACTGAGCCCTGAACGGCGAGCGAGCGCCCCCGGCATCACCGCATGCGGCCCGAACTTCGCTCGCGCGCGGTCCGCGACCTCCTCGATACGGCGGGCCTTCTCGTCGAGCGGGTCGAAGGAGAGCTGGTGAGAGGCGCGCTCGGCGGGGTCGAGACCCTCGGCGCGCAGGGCGAGGGCACGGACGCGGGCGCGCTGGAGGCCGAGGGCGTCGTACATGCCGTACGCCGCCCCGGTCAGCGCCGCCGAGTGGGCCGTCGGCTCCTTCAGGGTGCGGCTGCGGGTCGTCGAAGAGCGGTCGGCATAGCGAGCGGTGAGGGTCAGGGTGCGGCAGACCTTGTCCAGGGCGCGCAGCCGGGCGCCCAGTTCCTCGGCGGCGGAGAGCAGGGCGCGGCGGTGCCGGTCGGGGTCCAACTCGTCCCGGGTGAAGGGACGTTCGGTGGCGAGCGAGCGCGACACGGCGTTCGGCACCACCCGGCCGCGGTCGATTCCGCTCGCCTTCTCCCGCAGCTCACGGCCGACCTTCACGCCGACCAGGCGCTGAAGCGTGGACAGGGGCGCGGCGGCGACCAGGCCGAGGGTGTCGAGGCCGTACTCGCACAGGGTGCGGGCGGTCGCGGCACCGACGCCGGGCAGCGCGCCGACGGGCTTGCCGGCGAGGAACTCCGCGACGGCGCCCGGCTCCTCAGGGACGGCACAGGTCACCCCCGGCCGGGCGTCCCGCAGGGCGACACGGGCCAGCATCGGCCCCGGCCCGGCGCCGATCACGCAGTCGACGCCGTGGTGGGCGAGGGCGCGGACCCGGATCACCGACGCCAGCTCGACCGCGTCGCGCCCGAAGTACCGTTCGGCGCCCCGCAGATCGACCAGCGCCCCGTCCGGCGGCAGCGCCTGAACGACCGGCGTGAAGTCCTCGAGCAGCCCGAGCAGCCCCGGCAGGGCCGCCTCGTGCACCGGCGGCAGCTGGAAACGTACGCAGAGGATGGTCATCCCGCACTCCCCGGACTCTGATGCCACAACTTCCGTACCTGTGAAGGCGCTTGACCCGCCGGTCGCAGATCGGCCCACGGGTTCAGTTCGTATCCGGTGGGCAGATGGATCCGCCGGCCGTGCGCCGGATCCCCACCGTCCCCCGCCGGCACCGGCATGGGCTCCGCCAGCCGCGCCGCCACCACGTCCAGGCCGCCCTCGTCACGCAGTTCGATCAGCTCGGCGAGGTTCCAGGCGGCGGCACCCACCACACTCAGACTGCGCGGACCGCGCCGCTGCACGACCCCCCGCACCAGTAGCAGCCAGGAGTGGAAGACGGTGTGGGCGCACGCGTCGTGCGAGTCGTCGAAGAAGGCGAGGTCGACCAGGCCCGTCCCGTCGTCCAGGGTGCTGAAGATGACCCGCTTGCCGGACCGGATCGGCGGCGTCTGGGTGGCCGCCTTGGCGCCGGCGACCAGCACGGCCTCCCCGTGCCGGGCGTCGCGCAGCCGCTTCGCCGAAACGACACCCAACTCGTCGAGGAAGGCCCGGTGATCGTCCATCAGATTGCGCGAGGCATCCATCGACAGCACGCCCAGCTCGGCACTGAGCCGCTCCGCCGAGCTGAGATCGGGCAGCCCGGCCGCCGCCGTCTTCCGCCCACCGCCCAGGGGCAGTTGACCCCCGCCCCCACCCCGGGCACCCCGGTGCAGCTCGGTCAGGTGCAGTTGCAGATCGCGCCGGTTGGCCCCGAAGGCGTCCAACGCGCCGACCTGCGCGAGCCTCTGGGCAAGCGGACGACTGGGCCGCCCCCGCTCCCAGAAGTCGAGCAACGAGGCGTACGGCTGCCCCTGCGCGATCCGCGCCGCCTCGGCCTCACTGATGCCGTACACATCGGAGAGGGCGAGCCGCAGCCCCCAAACCCCTCTCGAACCCCTGTAATCAGACACCAGTTCGATCCGGTGTGCGACCCCTGACACATTCACATCCAACGGCAGGATCGGCACCCCACGCCGCCGCGCGTCCGCCAGCAGCAGCCGCTTCGGATACATCCCGGGGTCATGGGTGAGCAGCCCCGCATAGAAGGCGGCCGGATGATGTGCCTTCAGCCAGGCCGACTGGTACGTCGGCACGGCGAAGGCGACCGCGTGCGCCTTGCAGAAGCCGTACGACCCGAAGGCCTCGACGATCTCCCAAGTCCGCCGAATGGTCTCCGCGTCATACCCCTTGGCCGCCGCATGCTGCGCGAACCACACCCGGATCCGCCCCTGCGACTCGGGATCCGACAGCCCCCGCCGCACCCGATCCGCCTCGTCCCGCCCACACCCGGTCATGATGTGCACGATGTCGATGATCTGCTCATGGAAGACGACGACCCCGTACGTCTCCCGCAGCGGCTCCTCCAGATCCCGGTGCGGGTAGCGCACCGGCGCCCGCCCGTGTCGCGCCTCGATGAACGGCCGCACCATGTCGGCGGCGACCGGCCCGGGCCGGAAGAGCGAGATGTCAACGACAAGATCGTGAAAGGTGGCCGGCTGAAGCCGCCCCACCAGGTCCCGCTGCCCCGGCGACTCGATCTGGAAGCAGCCGAGCGTCTCCGTCGAACGAATGAGCCGGTACGTCGCCGGGTCACCCTCCCCCCGCTCGAAGTCGAGCGCGTCCAGATCGATCCGCTCCCCCGTGACCCGCTCCACCTCCGCGACCGCGTGCGCCATCGCCGACTGCATCCGCACGCCCAGCACATCGAGCTTGAGCAGCCCGAGGTCCTCGACGTCGTCCTTGTCGAACTGGGACATGGGGAAGCCCTCGCCGCTGGTCGGCATGACGGGTGTACGGGAAAGAAGCGAGGCATCCGAGAGCAGCACCCCGCACGGATGCATGGCGATGCCCCGCGGAAGGGCGTCAAGAGCCTCCGTCAGCTCCCACAACTTGCCGTACTTCTCCCGCTCCCCCGCCAGTTTCCTGAGCTCGGGCAGCTCGTCCAAGGCGGCCCGGGCGTCCCGCGCCCGGATGTGCGGGAAGGACTTGGCGATGCGGTCGATGTCGGCCGGGTCCATGGACAGGGCCGCACCCACATCCCGGATCGCATGCCGCACCCGATAGGTCTCCGGCATCGAGACGGTCGCGACCCGCTCCCTCCCGAACCGGTCGATGATCGCGCGATAGACCTCCAGCCGCCGCGCGGACTCCACATCGACATCGATATCGGGCAGCACCAGCCGCCGCTTGGACAGGAAGCGCTCCATCAACAGCCCGTGCTCCACGGGATCGGCGTGCGCGATGCCGAGCAGATGGTTGACGAGCGACCCCGCACCGGACCCACGCGCGGCCACCCGAATCCCCATCTTCCGCACGTCATCCACGACTTGAGCGACCGTCAGGAAATAGGAGGCGAACCCGTGATGGGCGATGATGTCCAGCTCCTGATGCATCCGCTCCCAGTACGCCCGCCGCCCGTCATAGCCGCGCAGCACCATGCCCGCCACCGCCCGAGAGGCCAGCGCCCGCTGGGCGGTGCGCTGCCCGGCACCGACGAGATACGGCTCGGGGAAGTGAACGCTGCCGATACCGAGATCATCCTCGGGATCGACAAGACACTCGGCAGCAGCGGCCCCGGTCTGCTCCACCAACCGGTACGCGGCATCGCGCCGAAAGCCCGCAGCCTCGACAACCCGCTCGGCGACCCGCGCCATCTCACCCGCGCCCTTGAGCCAGGCCTCACCGGAGTCCAGTTCCTTGGTGGAGTCGATGGGCACGAGCCGGCGCGCGGCGTCCAGCACATCGGCGACCGGCCCCAGGCCAGGATCCGCGTACCGGACGGCATTGCTCAGCACAGGCCGCACCCGCTGCTCGGCGGCGAAGCCGACGGTACGGGCGGCCAGCCTCAGCGATCCCGGGCCGGTGCCCTTACGCCCGTGCCAGACGGCCTCCAGCCGCAGGGAGTCCCCGTAGACCTCCCGCCAGGGCCCGAGCAGCCGGGCCGCCCGATCGGGACGACCGGCGGCAAGCGCACGCCCCACATCGGAGTCGGCACCGAGCAGAACGATCAGACCGTCCCCCCGGCTGTCCCCCCGAGGCAGCAGCGGCGGCCCCGCACCGGCATGCGCGGCCGAAACGATTCGGCACAGATCAGCCCACCCCCGGGCCCCATCCCGAGCAAGAAAGGTGACCCGGGGCGTCGACTCATCAACAAAAACACCACCCCGCACCGGAACCCGGCGCCGCCGCCCCACGGACTCCTCCACCCCCGAGAGCCCGAACTCCTCCACAGCCAGCTCCACACCGAACAACGGCCGCACCCCCGCCGCCGCACAGGCCTTGGCGAACCGAACCGCACCCCCGAGCGAGTCCCGATCAGTGAGAGCCAGGGCATCCATACCCCGCTCGGAGGCACGCTCGGCCAGCCGCTCCGGGTGCGAGGCGCCGTACCGCAGGGAGAACCCGGAGACGGTGTGCAGATGCGTGAAACCCGGCACACGCACCTCCCGACTCATGAGCCCGAGACCGGCCGAACACCAGCTCTCGAACATCAGTTCCCAACACTCCCACCCCCACCATAGACCATTTCCGGACCGTTTCTCGAACATCCGTACGACATCCGTTCGGCCGCCTCCCACCTGCGCAAACACCGGACGACCCAGACCGTGGGGGCATGACGCAGACCAAGGGCGCCACCCCTCCTCCCAGCTCCTTCATGGCCGAGGTGAAGGACGCCGTCACCCCCCGGGCCACGCTGCTCGTGACCGGCGTGGTCGCCCTCGCCCTGCTCTTCATCGCCTCCTACGTGGGCGCGCTCCACGACCCCAAGCCCAAGGACGTGCCCTTCGGGGTCGTGGCACCCCAGGCCGCCGCCCAGCAGGCGGTGACCCGGCTCGAGAACCTGCCCGGTGAGCCCCTGGACCCGCACGCCGTGGCCGACGAAGCGACGGCCCGCAAGCAGATCCTGAACCGCGACATCGACGGCGCCCTGCTGCTCGACCCGACCGGCACCACCGACACCCTCCTGGTCGCGACCGGAGGCGGAAAGGTACTGGCCACCACCCTGGAAACACTCCTCACCACCCTGGAGAAATCCGAGGCCCGCACCCTCCGCACCATCGACGTGGCCCCGGCCGACCGCCACGACGCCAACGGGCTCACGTCCTTCTACGTGACCGTGGGCTGGTGCGTGGGCGGCTACCTCTGCGCATCGATCATGACGATCAGCTCGGGCGCCGGCCGCCCCACCCCAAAACGCTCGGTGATCCGCCTCATCGCCATGGCCGTAGTCGCCCTCGTCGGCGGCCTCGGCGGCGCCCTGATCGTCGGCCCGATCCTGGGCGCCCTCCCCGGCAGCATCGCCGCGCTCTGGGGCGTAGGCGCCCTGATCATCTTCGCGGTAGGCGCGGCCACGCTCGCCTTCCAGGCCATCTTCGGCCTGGCCGGCATCGGCCTGGTCATCCTGATCATCGTCATCCTGGGCAACCCGAGCGCGGGCGGCGCCCTCCCACCCCCACTGCTCCCCCCGTTCTGGAGAGACATTGGCCCGGCACTACCACCGGGCGCGGGAACATGGGCAACCCGCTCGATCGCCTACTTCAAGGGCAACGACACGACCGCCTCACTCCTGGTCCTCTCGGCATGGGCGGCGGCAGGAACCGCGATCACGCTACTGGCGGCACGATGGCGAGGCAGAGCGCCGTAGGCCGAACGCACCCGCAGACGCGTACGGCGGCGAGGGGACGCGTCGGGGGGTGTCCGCCCGCAGAGTCCGGTGTCAACAAACGGCACCTCTCGCGCAAGGCCCACCACCGGACCGAGGACGGACACCCCCCGACGCGGCCCCGACCCACAACGCACCCACACGCGCTACGCGAACCCCCACCCATCGCAACGGGCCGCCGCAGGCATACGGCATCAAAGCCGCACACCACACGAAAAGTCCCGCCCCTCACACACAGGGGCGGGACTTCACGAAGCGACGAACGGTCAGCCGATCTCAGTACCCGTGGCCGACAGCGCCTCCGTCACCGGCTGGAAGAACGTCTCCCCACCGGAGGTGCAGTCACCGCTACCACCAGACGTGAGCCCGATCGCCTTGTCACCGGAGAACAGCGAGCCACCACTGTCACCGGGCTCGGCGCAGACGTCGGTCTGGATCAGCCCGTTGACGATGTCACCGTTGCCGTAGTTCACGGTGGCGTCAAGGCCGGTGACCTTGCCCTCGTGCACCTGGGTGGTCGAACCGCTCCGCGTGACGGCCATACCGACGGTGGCCTCCGCGGCACCACTGATGGCCTGCGAGGAGCCGTTGTAGAGGTTGACCTCGCTCGGGTGGTCGACCTCGGCGGTGTACTTGACCAGCCCGTAGTCGTTGTCCGGGAAGCTGGACGTCTCGTTGGTGCCGATCGCGTTGCCGTCCGTGTCCGTCCACTCCGTGATGCCCTCGGTGCAGTGCCCGGCGGTCAGGAAGAACGGCTCGCCGCCCTTGACGACGTTGAAGCCGAGCGAGCAACGCCCGCTGCCACCCTTGATGGCGTCACCACCCGCGATGAAGGGCTTGAACTCCCCCTTCGTCCGCTTCAGTTCCGCGGTGGCGCCCAGCCCGTCGACGACCTTGTCGAGCTTGGCCCACTCGGCCTCGGACACCGTACGGTCGGCGGTGACGACGACCTTGTTGGTCGCCGGGTCCGTCACCCAGGCGGTGCCGGGAATGGTCGCGTCCTGCTTGAGCGTCGTACGGGCGCTCTTCAGCTCGGCGAGGGAGTTCTCGACGACTCTGGCCTTGGCGCCGGCCGCCTCGACGGTGTCGGCGGCGGTCTCGTCGAGGACGTTCACGACAAGGTTCTTGGTCTGTGCGTCGTAGTAGGTACCCGCGGCATCGGCGCCGAGGTCCTTCGCCAGCGTCGAGGCGAGCTTTCCGGCCGCGCCGACCGACAGCGTCTTCAGCGCGGGCGCCTCAGGCGTCTCACTGGCGTTCGCAGTCTGCAAGGTCACTCCCGCGGCAACCAGTGCGGCGATGCCCGCACCTGCCACGGCTGCACGCCGCTTGGGTATGCGTCGGTGCTTCAACTTACGTCCTCCTGTGGGGGGTCGGCCCGAGAGGTTGTGGGGACCTCACGAACCGGAAGGCGTACGGCCACGAAGGCGGCTCACAACAAATGCCGCGTCCGGGCCGGTTGAACAACGCTCACTATTCCGATGCCTCCTGGGAGCGCACAAGGTCGACTTCCGGACGCGCGTAGAACACGGTTGCACGCCCCTCGCCACCTTGACCGTGCACAGTCACACCCGCTCTCTTCACTCAGCAAACACCACGAGCAAGCTATTCATAAGCAGCGCGTAAGGTCTACTCCTGTCTTGAATTCGACCCTCCACGTCCCCGGAACCGGAGACGGCGCCCTGCGCCCTTCCTTCCAGAAATCACAACAAATCCACCAGAATCGCCAAACCCCCACCCGGAGTTCTCCTCGACCATCACGCCCCCAGGGTCCGACTCGGGCGCAAGGGTGAGCCCCCGCACGACAGTTGCGTGCGGGGGCTCACATGCTGCTGGCCGTAGGTCAATCCACGCCGATCAGGCCATACAGATCAGGCCATACGGATACCGGCGTTCGACCGAACGTCAGTAGACGCTGACGCCATAGGCGCTCAGGGCCTCCGTGACCGGCTGGAAGAAGGTCGTGCCACCGGAGCTGCAGTTGCCGCTGCCGCCGGAGGTCAGACCGTACGCGGTGCCGTTGCTGCCGTAGAGCGAGCCGCCGGAGTCGCCGGGCTCGGCACAGACGGTGGTCTGGATCAGACCACCGACGACGTCGCCGCCGCCGTAGTTGACGGTCGCGTTGAGGGCGGTGACCCGGCCGCTGTGCGTACCGGTGGTGGAGCCGTCGCGGATGACGGTGGTGCCCACGGCCGGCGTGGCCGCGCGGGTGATGTCCACGCCGTTCGCGGTGCCGGGCCGGCTGACGGACCCGGAGTAGCGCACGATGCCGTAGTCGTTGCCCGGGAAGCTGGAGCCGGCGGTCGAGCCGATGACCTGGGTACGGCCGGAGTTGGAGTACCAGGTGCCCGCACCGTCGGTGCAGTGGCCGGCCGTCAGGAAGTACTGGTTGCCGCTGCTGTCCTGGACGTTGAAGCCGAGCGAGCAGCGCCAGCTACTCGCATAGATGGCGTCGCCGCCCTGGATGAACTTGCTGAACTTGCCGGCGGTGCGCTTGATCGTGAGCGCGTCGGCATTGCTGCCCGCCTGCTCCTTGATCTTCGCTATCTCCGCCTGGGAGACCGTGCTGTCGACGGTCACGGTGACACGGTTGGTCTTGCTGTCGACCGCCCAGGCGGTGCCCGGGATGTCGGCCTTCAGCACGGAGCCGCTGGCGCTCTTGAGCTCGGCGGCGCTGAAGGTGGTGGGCGAGTCGGCTGCGGTCGCGTTGGGGATCGCGATCGCGGCTGCGGCTACGAGGCCGGAGGAGACGGCGATCAGCCGGGTCCGTCTCGTAATGCCACTGCGGGGGGTGGTGCGCTTGATCCTCACGTTTCGTTCCCTCCAAGGGAAGTCGGGGGCCCGCGTGGGGTGGGGCCCGTGAGGCGCAGTCAGACGGCCGCACGTCCGGATTCCGAACACGCCGTGCCCCTGACAAGCGCTGAGGGGGAGTATTCGGCCGAACAGTGGGTAGCCGCAAGGGCGCCTTTCGGCCGTCAATCTTTGAACGATCTATCCGAGTTGGCTGTCGCTGCCCCGGTCAGCGCCCCTGTCGGCCCATCCTTCGGCGCAGGTTGCGCTCCCCGGAAGCCCGAGCTCATCGGCGTCCTAGAGGTCGACGTCACGCACGCCCCATCCCCCCGGGATGTCCGGAAGTCGCCTCTCCGGACATCCCTCCAGCGACCGTGAGACGGGCCCTAGCAGCCGTCGCAGGGGCAGCAGCAGTCGCAGTCGTCACAGTCACGGCAGCAGCCCTCGCGCTTCTTGCGGGACCACGGGCCCTCGTACTCCTTCGCGCAGCACAGCTTGCAGGTGCAGCACAGCAGCCAGAACATCCCGCAGCCGGCCCAGAACCCCCGCCGCCCCTTCGGCGGCTGAGCGGCCGGCCCACCACCGAACCCACCGAAGTCACCACCACCGCCACCACCATGGCCACCCCCACCGGGCGCTCCCCCACCGCCCGCGTACGGATTCCCGCCGATATACGGGTTCTGGCCGGCATACGGATTCTGCGGCGCCCCATACGGCCCCTGGCCCTGCCCCGGCCCCTGCTGCGGCGGCTGCCCATAGGGCCCGGGCTGGTGCGACGCACACATCGGTACCGTGCCGAACGCCCGGTCCACCGACCGCCGCAGCTCGTGCACGAGCAGCAGATGCGCGAGCTTGGCATCGCCGAACTCGACCTCGCGCAGCGCCAGCCGCACCCCCCGCACGGCGTCGTCGGCGAGCCGGCGCGCCTCGGGCAGCGAGGTTCCGGTCGCGGTGAGCGGGTTCCACGCACCCGACGCGGCGTCGGCCGCCTGGTCCTCCACGGCGTCCAGGAGGTGCGCCAGCCGTCCGAAGAGGCGCCCGGCCTCGGCGAGCGGCTCGGCGTTGTGCGGCCGTCCGGCCAGGATCGCGGTGTGCGCGAAGGCGGCGGCGGTCGCCGTCTCGGTCGGTTCGGTGACGGCGAGGATCGGCGTGCCGGGCCCGGCGAGCGCCTCGATGCCGACCTGCCGGTCCACGGCGTCGACGAGTACGGCGGTGTCGAACCCGACGGCCGACCCGGTACGGGCACCCGCCGCACCCCAGCCGGCGGCCACCCGGCGCGCGGCGAGCGCCACGGGCCTACGGGCCAGCAGCCCGTCCCCGTCGGCCACGTGGTCCCGCACCTTCGCCGAGGCGAGCACCAGCGAGACGGCGGCGGCGAGCCGCGCGCCCTCACCCTGGGCGACGGACGCGGTCCGCATCCCGCGCAACGCGCACGGTCCCGCCGTACGCCGCATTCCACTGTTCTTCTCGGCCTGAGCCTCCGTCAGAACAGAGATGAGGAGGCCGTCGTAGTTCGTCACGATCCGCGCGAACTGACCGTGGTCCCCGCGCAACGAGAGGCACAACCCGCACAAATGCGCCATCCATTCACCGGTGAGCTGCTCCCCGAGCCGATGACGACAAGGCCTGACGATTCCGAACACGACGTTCCCCCGTGGTTCTTACGACGCTTCTCACGGCGCTGAGCTGCCGCATCGTATCGACCGTGGTACAGATCGCCACGGCCGCCTCGTTCACCCGTACGCACCCAGCATCACCCATACGCCGTGAAGAATCATATTTCACTCACAGTCAGCAGCCGTACGTGGCATGCCCCTTGGGGGACACGGGCTCTCGACGGATTCGCTGTGCACCAGTACCGTCACAAACCCCCCGCGCGGCGTCTATCCACTTGGCGCGACGTCCGCATCATGGATGACCATAGGGATGCGGAATGTAAGAGAGACCGCTGTGAGAGGAGGCGTCCATGGGATCGGTGCGCAAGGCGAGTGCCTGGCTGGGCCTCGTTGACGACAACGATGACGAGCGTTACTACGACGACGACTACTCCGAAGGGACCGAGCCCGGGGACGCCTGGGTCACCGACCCGAGGGTCAAGGTGGCCACGGACGTCGCCGAGGAGAAGGGCCGCCGCATCGGCACGGTCACCCCGGACAGCTTCCGGGACGCCCGCGCCATCGGCGAACTGTTCCGGGACGGGGTCCCGGTCATCATGAACCTCACGGCCATGGAGCCGGCCGACGCCAAGCGCGTCGTCGACTTCGCGGCGGGGCTCATCTTCGGTCTGCGCGGTTCGATCGACCGCGTGTCCAACCGTGTGTTCCTGTTGACTCCGGCCGACACGGAGATCATCAGCGGCGAGGCGTCGCAGCACCGCACGGACGGCTTCTACAACCAGAGCTGAGGCAGGGCCGCTCGCCGGCCCTGCCCCCTGGTGGGTTCAGCCTGGTGGGGTTCAGCGGAAGGCGTCGAGTCCGGTGAGCGCCTTGCCCAGCACGAGCTGGTGCATCTCGACGGTGCCCTCGTAGGTGAGCACCGATTCGAGGTTGGTCGCGTGCCGCATCACGGGGTATTCGAGCGAGATCCCGTTGGCACCGAGAATCGTCCGGGACGTACGGCAGATGTCGATGGCCTCGCGGACGTTGTTGAGCTTGCCGAAGCTGACCTGCTCGGGACGCAGGCGGCCGGCGTCCATGCGCCGCCCCAGATGATGGGCGAGCAGAATCCCCTTGTGCAGTTCGAGCGCCATGTCGGCGAGTTTGGCCTGGGTGAGCTGGAAGCCACCGATCGGCCGACCGAACTGCTCCCGCGTCTTCGCGTATTCGACGGCGGCCTCGAAACAGGACCGCGCCGCACCCATGGCACCCCACACGATCCCGTAACGGGCGTGCGAGAGACAACTGAGCGGCCCCTTGAGCCCGACCACCTCGGGCAGCACGGCATCGACGGGCAGCCGTACGTCGTCGAGGACGAGTTCACTGGTGACGGAGGCGCGCAGCGACAGCTTGTGCTTGATCTCCGGCGCGGAGAAACCGGCGCTGTCGGCGGGCACGACGAACCCGCGGATCCCCTCGTCGGTCTGCGCCCACACGACGGCGACCCCGGAGACGGACCCGTTGGTGATCCACATCTTGCGCCCGTTCAGCACCCAGTCGGACCCGTCCCGTTTGGCGTAGGTGCGCATTGAGGCGGGGTCGGACCCATGGTCCGGCTCGGTCAGCCCGAAGCACCCGATGACCTCACCGGAAGCCATACGAGGCAGCCACTCCTGCTTCTGCTCCTCGCTCCCGAACCGGTGAATGGCGTACATGGCGAGGGAGCCCTGCACGGAGACCAGGGACCGGATGCCGGAGTCGGCGGCCTCCAGCTCCAGACAGGCGAGCCCGTACTGCACGGCGGAGGCACCGGCACACCCGTACCCGTCGAGGGACATCCCGAGAGCGCCAATCTCCCCCAGCTCGCGGGCGAGCTCACGAATCCCCGGCAGCTCGCCCTTCTCGTACCACTCGGCGACATACGGCACCACCCGATCCGCGGCCCACTCCCGCACGGTGCTCCGAATCGCCAGGTCCTCGGGCTCCAGGAGGTCGTCGATGCCGAGGGGGTCGGCGGGGTCGAACGGGGGCAACTTCGAGGACGCGGACATGGGACACCCTCCGGCAACGATTAAAACTAGCGCCGCTAGTTACGACTCTGCGCAGACGCTACGACGCAGTGTCCCGCACGTCCAGTAGGACTCCCCGAACCGGAAGCCGCCAACGGCGCTGGGCCCCACACAGGAGAGGCCCAGCGAATCCCACCCATCAACGAACTGGAAACGGGTGGTGCGTGGGCGGGAGAAGGTCGTTCACACAGAGACGCGGGACTCCGCGACTTCCCTCTGCGCAGGCAACTCCACGGCAGGCGCCTCACACTGCATGGCCCGCGGCAACCGCAACGCCATCACCGCGCCCAGCAGCAACAACCCCGCACTCACCAGCAACGTCACATGCAGCCCGTGCACAAAACAGTCCCGAGCCGCCCGCTGCAGGGCCACCCCCGCAGGCCCGCCCAGCTGCGCGGCAACCTCGTAGGCCTCCCCCAACGAGTGCGAAGCCGCCGCGGAGGCCGACGCCGGAACACCCGACACGCTCGTCAGCCCGGGGGCATACGCCGCGTTCATCACGCTGCCCAGCAGCGCGATGCCGATCCCCGCACCCAGCTGGTACGACGTCTCGCCGATCGCCGCCGCCCCACCGGCCTGCTCGGGCGGAGCCTCGCTCAGCATCGACTCGTACGCCCCGAAGAGCGTCGTCTCCAGCCCGAAGCCCAGCAGCACGAACCCGAACAGCAGCAGCATGGGATTGTCCTCGCCGCCCATGGCCGTCAGCAGCAGCACCGCGACGGCCGTCAGACAGAACCCGGCGCACACCATCCGCCGGGGCCCGAACCGCCGCAGCATCCGCGCCCCCGCGAGGCCGGACGCCATCGCCGCGAACGTCAGCGGCAGCAGCCGTAGCCCCGTCTCCAGCGGCGACAGCCCCAGCACCAGCTGCAGATACTGCGCCGCGATCAGTTCGAGCCCCACGAGCGCGAGCATCGCCAGCACGATGCAGCCCACGGACGTACTGAAGGCAGGCCGCGCGAACATCCGCAGGTCCACCAGCGGATACTCCCGGCGCCGCTGTCGTCGCACGAAGAGAACCAGCAGCACCGCACCGATGACCAGCGGCGCCACGGTGAACACGCTGGCCACCTCCTCCCCGCCGCCGAGCCGCTTCACGCCCAGGACGACACCGAACAGACCGGCCGCCGCCATCAGCGCGCCGACCACGTCCCAGGGGCCCTTGCCGTCGCCCTTCGACTCGGGCAGCAGCAGTCGTCCCACCGGGAGGCTGACCAGCATCAGCGGGATGTTGACGAGGAAGACAGAGCCCCACCAGAAGTGCTCGAGGAGGAAGCCGCCGAGCAGCGGCCCGACCGCCGCGCCCACCGCGGCCACCGCGCTCCAGATGCCGATCGCGAGGGCCCGCTCACGCCGGTCGGGGAAGACCTGGCGCAGGATCGACAGGGTCGCGGGCATGATCATCGCGCCGCCGACGCCGAGCAGGGCGCGGGCCAGGATCAGCACCTGTGGGTCGTGCGCGAGGGCCGCGAGGCCGGAGGCGAGGCCGAAGAGGCCGTAGCCGAGCAGCAGGACCCGTCTGCGGCCCACGCGGTCACCGAGCGTGCCGAAGAGGATCAGCAGCGAGGCGCAGACCAGCGGATAGATGTCGACGATCCAGAGCAGCTCTATCGCGCCGGGCCTGAGGTCCTCGGTGACGGCGGGCACCGCCACGTGGAGCACGGTCGCGTCGACGGCGACGAGGAGCAGGCTGACGCACAGGACGACCAGGACGACCCAGCGGTTGGCACCGGCCCCGGCCGCCCGACGGCGCAGCGCAGCGGCAGCCGTGGTCGGACCGGACATGTACGTACCTCCCAGATGTTCCCTCGCCCCGGCGGGCTCACGGGGTGGGGACTCCCCGTGACTCGGCCGGAGAGGAGCGGTGGTCTCCGGCCCGCGCAACGAAGGGCGAGTGACTCGTCAGGGTACGCGAGTCCGCGTCGGTGCCGAGTGGCGGACCTCTCAGACTCCGCACAGAGCGGGTGTGGCGTACGCCACGTCCGGTCTGCACCGCCGCCCCTCCCGCTCCTCCTGGCCCCTGCTCGGAGCGGGGCCGGCCCGGTGAGCTCCAGGGGAATTCCATCCCATCATTCGGTGAACCAATTCATAAGCAGCGAAAAACGAGCCGCCGAAATGATCAAAGGAATTGAAGGATGCAGCGCCCGGCGATTACGGATTCCTTGGAAATAAACCTCCTCCTGAGAGGAATCCCACATCACATCGTCATCACAAAGCCGTGGAATCGCCCTTGAACTGCGCTCACTCGCTGTAACGTCGATTGCGTGCGTACCGAACGAAAGCTGACCCGTCTGGACCGGGTCTTCGCCAGGCTGGACCGTGAGCCGGAACGTCCGGCCCACATCGATGTGCCGGGGATGACCCCGCACAGGATCGTGCTGTTCGCTTCGACCCTGGCCTTCTACGGGGCCATCGTGTGGGCCGTCGTCATCACCTCGTGGCTGGTCCGGCTCGACTGGCAGGTCATGTTCTTCCGGCCGTACCAGCAGTGGGCGGAGATCCACGCGTTCGTCGACTACTACGTGGTGCTCGGCCAGCGCGGCCCGACCGCCGTGATGGTCGCGGCCTGGCTGGGCTGGCGTTCCTGGCGGCAGCACACGCTGCGGCCGCTGCTCGCGCTCGGCGTCTCGCTGCTGCTGCTGAACGTCACGGTCGGCGCCGCGAAGCTCGGCATGGGCCGCCTCGGACCGCACTACGCGACGACCGTCGGCTCCAACGAGATGTGGCTGGGCGGCGATATATTCCCCAGCGGCCACACCGCCAACGCCGTGGTGACCTGGGGAATCCTGGCGTATCTGGCCTCGACCCCGAGGGCGCGCCGCTGGCTGTCGGCCCTGTCGGCGGTGACCTCGCTGGGTGTCGGCCTGTCCACCGTCTACCTCGGTACGCACTGGCTGAGCGATGTGCTCCTCGGCTGGGCCGCCGGACTGCTGATCCTGCTCGCCCTGCCCTGGTTCGAGCCGCTGATCGCCCGGTCCGAGGCCTGGATCTTCGACCTGCGCGACCGCTTGCGCGAGCGCCGGGCCGGCGCCGTGTCCTCCCCCACTCTCGAACCGGTTCGAGCGGGGGGACCCCCCTCGGCCGCCCCGGTCGGGGCCCCCGTGCTGCTCAAGTCGCGCGCCACGGCCGCCGACGACGAGGTCGCGGCATGCGAGTCGAACCCCGTGCCCCGCTCGCCCCGGGCGCCCGTCTATCTGGCGCCCGGCCCGCACACCGCGCGCGCGGAGCGCACTCCGGTCACCCCGATCGGCAGCCGCCGCCCGCCGCACCCGGACCGCATCAACCGCAGCGGGGCCCCGGCAGCCCGCCCCCTCGCGGGCGGCTGACCTTCCCGGCCAGCGGGGTTTCGGTACGCACGACCACCCCGCAGCGCGACGGCCCCGGTTCCACGACAGGAGCCGGGGCCGTCGCCCTGTGTCAGCCCTTTCGTCAGCCCTTCCAGGCTCGCGCCACCTGGCCGTCCTTGACCTCGAAGTTCAGGCGACCGCTTCGGTACTCCATGGTGATGATCGCCCCCGGCGGCAGCGAACGCACCGTCGACCACCCTCGGTCACGGGCGAGTCGCTCGGCCCGGTCGGCATCGAGACCGACATATGTGTCCGGGCTGTCCTGGGGTTCGGCAGGGGGTTTCGGAATGGGTGCCATGCCGCCACGCTAGGGCCTGAGCGAAGGATCGGGCCAGAGCGGACCGGGATCCTTTGTAGCGGCCATCCAGGTCACACGTCCCCCTCCGGTCACGCTTTTGTCACAGAATCACGACACGCGTTTCGGCCACACTTCGTCACACGGACGAGCGGATCCATAGGCCTTCCGCAGGCACTTCCGCAGGCATTCGATCGTAATTTCCGCGTGTCGCACCGGCCGGGCCAATAGCCCCCCGGAAAAGTTTCCGAGGAACCATCCCCGGACGCCTCGGCGGACTGCTATTCCCCCGATTACGCACGGGCCGCGGGAGCCGGTATCGCACAGAAAGTACATGGTTCTACCACAGAACCTCCGTATGCCCTCTGTCGGAGCGCTGCCGACGCGAGCATCATGGCGTGAGCTCGCGTCGGCGCGTGCGGCGCGGGCTTTCAGCGGGCCCGGGGCGCTACGAGCGAAGGGGCGAGCGATGGGGACGCAGACCGTACGGGCGACGGCACGGCCCGAGCGGACCAGAGAGCCCGGACGGGTGATCGTCGACTGGCTGACCACCACCGACCACAAGAAGATCGGCCATCTCTACCTGATCACGTCGTTCGGTTTCTTCCTGGCCGGCGGCGTCATGGCCCTGCTGATGCGGGCCGAGCTGGCCCGGCCCGGGACGCAGTTGCTGAGCAACGAACAGTTCAACCAGCTGTTCACCATGCATGGCACGATCATGCTGCTGCTGTTCGCGACCCCGACCTTCGCGGGCTTCGCCAACGAGCTGATGCCGCTGCAGATCGGCGCCCCCGACGTCGCCTTCCCACGGCTGAACATGTTCTCGTACTGGCTGTTCCTGTTCGGCGGCCTGATCGTGATGGGCTCGCTGATCGTGCCGAGCGGGCCGGCCTCCTTCGGCTGGTTCGCCTACGCGCCGCTCAACAGCCTGGAGCGCTCGCCCGGCATCGGCGCCGACCTGTGGATCATGGGTCTCGCGCTGGCGGGCTTCGGCACGATCCTCGGCGCGGTCAACTTCATCACCACGATCATCGGGATGCGCGCCCCCGGCATGACGATGTTCCGGATGCCGATCTTCGTGTGGAACACGCTGTTCACGTCGATCCTGATCCTGATGGCGTTCCCGGTGCTGGCGGCGGCATTGCTGGTGCTGGAGGCGGACCGCCGGTTCGGCTCGGTGGTGTTCGAGGCGGGCAGCGGCGGGGCGCTGCTGTGGCAGCACCTGTTCTGGTTCTTCGGCCATCCCGAGGTGTACATCATCGCGCTGCCGTTCTTCGGCATCATCAGCGAGATCATCCCGGTCTTCGCGCGCAAGCCGCTGTTCGGCTATCTGACACTCGTCGCGGCGACGATGGCGATCACCGGTCTGTCGATGGTCGTGTGGGCGCACCACATGTTCGTCACGGGCGCGGTGCTGCTGCCGTTCTTCTCCTTCATGAGCTTCCTGATCGCGGTGCCGACGGGCGTGAAGTTCTTCAACTGGACCGGGAC
The DNA here is from genome assembly GCF_052068475.1 of Streptomyces sp. SD31. NCBI lineage: Bacteria > Bacillati > Actinomycetota > Actinomycetes > Kitasatosporales > Streptomycetaceae > Streptomyces > Streptomyces sp. SD31. Next base: position 493,217 of record NZ_JBQHCX010000003.1, read on the forward strand.
CATGATCAAGGGCTCGCTGTCCTTCGAGACCCCGATGCTGTGGGCGTTCGGCTTCCTGGTGACGTTCCTGTTCGGCGGGCTGACCGGGGTGATCCTGGCGTCGCCACCGATGGACTTCCACGTCTCCGACTCGTACTTCGTCGTCGCCCACTTCCACTACGTCGTCTTCGGCACCGTCGTCTTCGCGATCTTCGCCGGGTTCCACTTCTGGTGGCCCAAGTTCACCGGGAAGATGCTCGACGAGCGACTGGGCAAGATCCACTTCTGGACGCTGTTCGTCGGCTTCCACACCACGTTCCTGGTGCAGCACTGGCTGGGCGCGGAGGGCATGCCCCGCCGGTACGCCGACTATCTCGCCGCCGACGGCTTCACGGCGCTGAACACGATCTCGACGATCGGCGCGTTCCTGCTCGGCCTCTCCACGCTGCCGTTCCTCTACAACGTCTGGAAGACCGCGAAGTACGGCCAGAAGGTCCAGGTCGACGACCCCTGGGGCTACGGCCGCTCCCTGGAGTGGGCGACCTCCTGCCCGCCCCCGCGGCACAACTTCACCGCGCTGCCGCGGATCCGCTCCGAGTCCCCGGCGTTCGACCTGCACCACCCGGCGCACGCGCTGGAGGCTCCGCAGCCGGAGCCTAAGAGCGAGCAAGCCCCATAGCTAAGGGCGTGGCCGGCACCCGGCACTCCACGCTCAGATTGCCCTGGCGGGTCTCGTACGGGACTCGGGAAGCAAGGGAGTGCACCTTCATGGCACCCGGAGCCAAGCGGTGCGGCTCCCCCTCCGTCACACAGGCGTACGCGTCCCAGTGCCCCTCCGGCAGAGCGACACTGCTCGGCAGGGCGGCGCGCAGGCGGCCCGTCGTGGCCGGGGTCAGGGGCAGGGTGACCTCCTCGTGGCCCTCGCGGTGGCGCAGGACCAGGTGGGCCGCCTCGGTGACCCCGGCCGAGGTGACGTCGAAGGTCAGCCCGCCGGCCGAATCCGCGATGCAGTCGGCACGCAGGGGTACTGCCTGCGACACGGGCGTCATACGCTGCGGTTCCTCCCTCGGCTCTGTGCTCTGTCGGTTGGACCGACGATGCGGCCTTTTGGTTGCCCGTCATGGCTGATACGACAGCTGCGGGACCTCGAAGCACGTGCTGTTCATGTCCCCTTGGGAGACCCAGCCCCTGCCGTCCTCCCAGCGGGCCACGGACAGACAGGTCCGACGGCTCTTCGGCGGCTCGGCCAGCCGCTCGAACCTGACCGGGATCAGCAGGCCGTCGGCGGTGTACCCCTGGCTGCGGTTCATGAAGTCGTCGACACACGCGCGCGTGACGCCCCGTTCGGCGCACGACTTCGCCGCGTCCGTGAACCACATCGCCGCGGCCCAGCCCTCCAACTGCCACTGCGAGTGCGCCGTCAGCCCGTCGGTGGCGTCCCGGAACTCCCGTACGGCGTCCTGGTCCGTGTCCTCGTGATTGCGGGACGACCCGGTCGCCCACAGGGCGTTGCGGCAGCGCGGGGAGTCCTTGTACTCCTCGGCGACGGTGGAGGTCCAGTTCTGGACGTTCGTGACCTTGGCGGTGACATCGGCGCCCACGTCGTCCATCGCCTCGCACAGCCGGGCGTTGCCGTGGCTGTCGATGGCGTCGAAGACGAGGTCGGCGCCCTGCTCCTTCAGATCGGCGGCGACCGCCCGGAAGTTGGGCAGCGCGAAGTCGACCTGCTCGGTGACCACCTTGTAGCCCTCGGCCTTCAGCCCCCGCTCCACGAGCCGGGCGTAAGCGGCGGACGCGGGCTGGTTGTAGGAGACGACGGCGGCCGTACGGGCGCGGTGCTCGCGCTTGAAGTAGCGGTAGACCTCCGTGCCGCCGTACTGCTTGCCGTCCCAGCCGGTGGTGCCGTCGCGGGGCGCGAGGCTGCCGTAGATGCCGTACAGGTGCGGGTAGGTGTCGTAGGCGGCCCCGATGGGCTGGCCGCCGATATCGGGCACGCGCGCGCGTGAGACGCGGGAGGCGCCCGCGTAGTCCAGGGCGGTGGTGGCGACCAGGGCGACGACCTCGTCCTCGTCGATCAGCTCGTGCACGCACTCGTTGTTGCCGACGCCGCTGCCGCCGTCGTCGCACTCGCGCACCTCGACCCGTCGCCCGTCGATGCCCCCGCGCGCGTTGAGGCGGTCGAAGAAGGCCTTGGCGCCGTCGCGCGGGCCGGTGAAGGCGCTGCCGCCGACGGCGCTGGTGGCGCTGGTGATGATGCCGACGCGGATCGGCGTGCGGTCCGCCGCGGGCGCCAAAGGCGTGCCGCGGTCGCGGTGCTCGAAGTCGCTCTCCGGCAGCCGGCTGCCGCACGCCGTACTCAGAGTCAGCACCATCACGGCGATCGCCGCCTCAGCACCCCGGGATCGGCGACCCATTGCCGCTCAACTGGACCAGCGCGCACAGTGTCTTGGCGGACACCTTCCAGGTGCCGTCCTGTTCGACCGCGGTCCCGGCGGCGTTCGGCAGGGCGGTCGCGCCCTTCAGGGTGAGGTCGTACGTCACGTTCGCCTCGGTCGGCGAGGTGAACTCGACCTTGGACACCTTCGCCTGGACCTGTCCGCCGCGCTCGTCGCCGCTGAACGCCTGCAGGACCGGCGCCATCCGCTCGCCGTTCTCCAGGACGGTCTGCTTGTCCTCCAGGGACGTCTTCGGATCGAAGAACTTCTGCCAGTTCTGCTTGATCTCCGTCTCGGCGGCCCCCACGTCGGCGGGCGCCGTCGCGGCCGGCGACTGCTCGGTCGGCTCGGTCCGCTCGACGGTCGGCGTCGGCGGCGTCTCGCTGCCGCCGCCTCCCTCGTCGTCGCTGCAGGCCGCGAGGGCCGGGGCGAGGAACAGGAGCAGGGCGGCCGCCACCGCGGTCCCCCGTCCCGCCGCCCGTGGGCCACGCCCCTTGTGGGCATTGCTCCGCCTGAGGTCGCTCCCGAGAACCATCTGGCTCACCACCGGGTGTCGATCCGGGCCGTGTGCGCCCGGTGCTTTCAGGGTCAGCTTGCACGAGGCATAGTGCAAGCCATTGGCTGACATGGACAGGCACATGCGCAGAAACCCGCTGTGCATACCCCGAAACCCGACGTGTGGAGCCGGCGATGCGGACAGCCCGACTGCGGACCGTGCACCCCGTCCTCTGGGCCGGCTGGGCCGCGCTCGCGGCGGGCGCGGTGCTGTGCGTCGTCGGCTGGTACGGCATCTCCGGCGAGCGTTTCGCCGAGCGGCAACTGCCGTATCTCGCGTCCTGCACGATTCCCGGCGCCGCGCTGATCATCGCCGGGGCGGTGCTGCTGACCCACGGCCGGGGCGCGCTCGCCGCCGCGCGCGTGGAGGAGCTGTACGGCCTTCTGGTCGCCGCCGAGCCCGCCGACGCCGAGGAGGCCGGGCAGGCGGCCGTGGCGCCGCTCGCGGTCAGCGCGGACCTGCTCATGGTGCCCGGCGGCACCCTCTGGCACCGCGCGGACTGCCCGCTGGTCGCCGGAAAGGTGGAGGCGGTGCCGGTCGACGCGAAGCTGGTGACAAGCGGCGAACTGGGCCCGTGCCCGATCTGTGAGCCCGCCGAAGCGGATGACTGATGTCCTCGCTGACGTACGACCTCACCCTGGCCGGACTGTCGGTCGGCAGCGCCGCCGCGCTCACCGGGATCGGTCTGGTCGTGACGTACCGCGCGACCGGGGTGCTGAACTTCGCGCACGGGGCGATCGCGATGGTGTGCGCGTATGTGCTGCGGCAGTGCGTGGTGGAGTGGGGCTGGCCCCTGTGGGCGGGCGCGACGGTGACGCTGCTGGTCCTCGCGCCCGGGATCGGGGTGGTGCTGGAACGGTTCGTCTTCCGTCCGCTCGCGGTCCTGGGCAGCGACCCGGCGCAGACCCTGGTCGCGTCCATCGGGGTGTTCGTGCTGCTGGTGGGCGGGGCGGCGCTGTGGTGGGGCCAGGGGGCGCGGGACGACGCGCCGCAGCTGGTGTCGGCGGATCCGTGGGGTCAGCTGGCGGTGGCACTGCTGCTGGCGGCCGGGGTCGGGGCGGTCATCCGCTGGACACGCTTCGGGCGGGAACTCCGTGCCGTGGTGGACGACCGCCAACTGGCCGTGCTGGGCGGTATCGACGCGGACCGGGTGGCGGCAGCGGGCTGGGCGTTCGGCTCGTTCACGGCGGGCCTGACGGGCGTGCTGCTGGCGCCGTACGTCCGCCTGGACCCGTACGGCATGCCGCTGCTGGTCATGGAGGTGGTCGCGGTCGCGGTGGCCGCGCGGATGCGCAGCCTGCCGGTCGCGGTGATCGCCGCGCTGGGCATCGGCGTGGCCCAGAGCCAGCTGACGCGCCTGCACCCGTCGGGCTGGGGCGCGCCCCTCCTGCAGGCCGTCAGCACGAACCTCTTCGTAGTGGCCCTGCTGATCGCCGCCCTGGCCCTCCCCCGCGTCGGCACCCGCGACGCCCTGCCCCGCACGGCCACCGCGCGCGTGCCGACCCCGCCGGGCGCCTGGATCGTGGCGACGGTTCTCTTCCTGCTCCCCTTGGGCTTCGCGGGCTCGGACCTGCATACGTCGGTACAGGTGCCGGCGCTGGCCGTGGTGCTGCTGTCCCTGGTCGTGGTCACGGGCCGGGGCGGCCAGATCTCCCTCGGACAGGCGGCGTACGCGGGCCTGGGCGCCCTGTTCACGGCCCTGCTGGCGGCGGGCCGCTTCCCTGGCGTGCCCCGCCTGCCGGAACTCGCGGCACTCGCGCTGGCGGTCGTCCTGGTGGCCCCGCTGGGCCTCCTCACCGGCTGGCCGGCGATCAGCCGCCGTGGTCTCGCCCTGGCGCTGGCGACCTTCGCGGTAGGCGTCGGCGTGAGCCGCTTCGTCTTCACCCAGCCGTACGCGATCTCGGGCCTCTCCCTGGGCCGCCCGGCCGGCTTCGAGGGCGACCGCGCCTACTACGTCCTGGAACTGGCCCTCCTCGCGGTCGCCCTGCTGACGACCCGGCTGCTGCGCCGGGGCCGCACGGGCCGGGCCCTGGCGGCGATGCGGGACCACGAGCCGGGGGCGTCGGCGGCAGGCGTCCAGGTGCCGTCCCTGAAGCTCCTGGCCTTCGTCTCGGGCGCCGCCCTGGCGGCGCTGGGCGGCGGCCTGCTCGGCATGGGCCTACGCGCCTTCGACCCGGCCGCCTACGACCCGGTCCGCGGCCTCCTCTGGTTCGCGGCGGTAGTCGTCCTGGGCGCCGACAGCACCCTGGGCGCCCTGGCCGCGGCAGCCCTCCTGGTGGGCCTCGACGCGGGCGCCCGGGGCGGGGTGGCGGCGGCGCTGATCGGGGTGCTGGCGGTGCTGGTGGGCCGCTTTGCCGGGGGGCCGTACGAGGCGTTGCGGACGGCGACGGGGAGACTGCGGCTGCGACGGAGGGCGAGGCTTACGGCGTTGGGGGCGGAGGTGCGCGGGCGACTGCGGCCGACCGCGGGGGCGACACGCCGGGAAGAGCAGGACGAAGCCGTGCCCGCAGCCGCCGACGGCGCTGAGCCCCCACAAGGGCCACCCGCACCCGACGACGAAAGCGGTACGGATGGTGCGGGTGGGAACTCCAACGCGGCCGAGGGCCGCGTGCCCACCCACGCACCCGCACCCAGCAACGCCACCCTCACCACCCACCACCTCCAGGCCCGCTACGACACCTTCACCGCCCTCGACGACGTCACCCTCACCGTCCCACCCGGCCACATCACCGCGATCATCGGCCCCAACGGCGCCGGAAAGAGCACCCTGTTCCACTGTCTGGCCGGCACCCACCGCCCCGCCCACGGCCAAGTCCTGCTCGGCGCCCGAGACATCACCCGCCTGCCCGCACACGCCCGCACCCGCCTCGGCATCGCCCGCACCTTCCAGCAACTGGCCGTCTTCCCCTCCTTGACCGTCGCCGAGAACGTCCGCGTAGGCGCCGAGCAGGGCCGAGTCCGAGACCCCGCAGCCGTGGAACGCGCACTCGGGCTCCTCGGACTCGACGGCCCCGTACGGGCCATGCCCGCCGCAGACCTCCCCACCGGCACACTGCGCCGCGTCGAACTGGCCCGCGCCCTCGCGGGCAGCCCGCGCGTGCTGCTGCTCGACGAACCCGCCGCCGGCCTCGACACCGCCGAAGTCACCGCACTGGCCCGGGCCCTGAAGGCCCTCGCCGCCGACGGCACGGCCCTGCTCGTCGTCGAGCACGACCTCGACCTGGTCGCCGACCTCGCCGACACCGTGCACATCATGGCGGCGGGCCGCATCGTCGCCTCCGGCGCACCCGACCGCGTGCTCGACCTCGCAGGCTCACAGGAGACCGCCGTATGACCACGATCTCCCTGCGCCACGCGCGCGTGCGCTACGGCCCCCTGGAGGCCCTGCACGGCGTCACCCTCGCCGCCCCCGGTCCCGGCCTCACCATCCTGCTGGGACGGAACGGATCCGGCCGTACGACCGTGCTGCGCGCCCTGGCCGGCACCGTGCCACTGTCGGGCGGCGCGGTGGTGTGGGACGACGCCGACGTGACCCGTATGCCCGCATACGAGCGGGCCCGCCGCGGTCTGTGCCTGGTCCCCGAGCGGCAGGCGACGTTCGGCTCCCTCACCGTGCGCGAGAACCTCGAACTCGCGGCCGACTCGTACGACATCGCCCTCGACGCCTACCCCCGGCTCGCGCCGCTCCTCGCGCGCCGCGCCGGCACCCTCTCCGGCGGCGAGCAGCGCATGCTCGCCCTCGCCCGTGCCCTGCTGGCACGCGCGCGCGTGGTGCTCGTGGACGAGCCCGCGCAGGGCATGTCCCCCACGGTGGCCGCCCGGACGTACGAACTGCTGAGCGGACTCGACGCCTGCGTGATCGTCACCGAGCAGCGCCTGCCGCGCGTGTTGCGCGGCAAGGCGGCGCTCGTCCACGAACTGCGGCGGGGCGTGGTCGTGTTCAGCGGAGAGAGCGGCGAGTGGGAGCGCCGTGCAGCGCGCCGAACCGGGTCGAGCCCTTCCGGATGAGCTGCGATGTCTTCGAGGTCAGGCGATCCACGACGCTGGGTCTCTCCAGCTGCATACGGCCCTTGAGCCCGTACCGCCTGGAGCAGTGCGGCCAGGCCCCCCACCCCTGCACGGCCACCACTTTCCGGGCGATCGTGATCTGCTCCTGGCGGGTGGCGAGATCCGCGCGCGGGGCGTACTTCCCCCCGCCGAAGCCCTCCCAGGTCGACTGCGAGAACTGCAGTCCCCCGTAGTGGCCGTTGCCGGTGTTGATGCTCCAATTGCCGCCGCTCTCGCACTTGGCGACACAGCCCCAGGGCCACTGGTCCTTGGCACAGCCGTACGCCGCGGGTTTGGGCGGCGGTCCATGGGCCGGTGGTGGCGCCGTATGGACGTGCTGCGTCGGGTGCGTTGGCTGCGCCGCGTGCGACGTTCCCGGGAGAACGGCGGTGAACAGTGCGGCGGCCAGGGCGAACGTGAGTCGTGTGCATTTCATATCAGCACGCTAGGCAGCTCATTGCGGTCGGCCTGGGCGGCGCGTCCGACGGCCGCCGGGGCCCCACCCGGTCGGCGGACCGGGTGGGGCCCCGCGCCCGGGGAAACAGGCGACGCGCTCAGAGTTCGAGGCGCTGTCCGGGCACGATCAGATGGGGATCACCGCCGATGACGGACTTGTTGGCGGCGTAGAGCCGCTCCCAGGTCGTTCCGTGCCGGGCGGCGATACCGCTCAGCGTGTCGCCCTCACGGACGGTGTAGTCACCGCGGGACGAGCCGCGGTTCGGGTGTCCCGCCGAACGCTCCGGCGTCTGCGACGGCGTCGACGGGGCCGCCTTGGCGGAGGAGGCTGAGGAGGAGGCCGAGCCGGTGGCGGGGGCCGCGGGTGCGCCTCCGGACGCTCCGGCACGGGCCGAACAGGTCGGCCACGCACCCCACCCCTGGGCGCGCTGGACCTTGGTGGCCACGGCGATCTGCTGGGCCTTGCTTGCCTGGTCCGCCGTCGGCGCGTAGGCCGTACCGCCGTACGCGCGCCAGGTGGAGGGGGCGAACTGCAGTCCGCCGTAGTAGCCGTTGCCGGTGTTGATGTGCCAGTTGCCGCCGCTCTCGCACTGTGCGATGCGGTCCCACACTCCGCCGTCCGCCGCCGCGGCGTTGCCGGTGGCGGCCAGCAGCCCGAGCGGGGCGAGCAGTGCCGCCCCGGCGAGGACCGCCGTCGTACGAGTCCGGCTCCGGTTCGGAGCCTGCTGCGCCTTGAGACCGTTGCCGTGAGTGTTATCGGCACATTCGGACATGTAGTTCCCTCTCGAAGGACTCGGGGTCCCCCAGGGCGAAGCACCACTCCCACGCCATGGGGCGTGTGAGTCGCGCTCACCCCGTCCGCCGGAGTCGGTACTGCGAGCTGGCTTGTTGCGGCCGGCGGACGTACCCGAGCGGTGCTCGTTGCACACGGCCGAGGAATGTAGGGAGGGCGCCCGGTCGGCATCAACCAACTCCTTGTCATTCCAGGCCAGTTCGCCGTTACCTCCGGTATCAGCGATTTTTGGCCACCCACTTCATTCGCTGATTTCCGGATTTGTCGACCAACAACCCCGGCGATCTGTGACGCACCCCACGCACCCAACTTCCTTTGGCAACCAAGGAGTTGACGGTGAGTACGCGATTCCGCGCCCGAGGTGACCGTGCGCTGTGGATGGTTCGATTCCGTTCGCCCGAGTGCGTGACTCCCGCCACAGATCGTCCGTTGTCTTCTTCATGAGCCCGGCACCCGCCCGGTTCACGGGCCGGGAGCCACCCGGCCCCGCCACGCACTGCATCCCGAGGGAGCCAACCGTGCCGCGCATGCTCGACGTCAGCGACGAGGTACGTGCCGAGATCGGCGACGAAGAAGCCGACCGGCTGCTCGCCGGAGAGAACGCCCCCGGCAGTTACGACTGCACGTCCTGCCGCACCCCGGGCGACTCCGAACAGGAGCGCACCAGCACCGTCCTGTTCATCGGGGACGAGACCGCAGTCCTCGCCTTCGCCCACGCCACCTGTCTGCCCTCGCAGGTCGTCCAGGTCACCGAGGAGCAGTTGCAGGGTGCCGTGAAGTCCATCACCGGCGACCGCGTCGATCTGGAGCCGGAGTCGATCGTGCCGGAGCAGGCCGTGCTCGGCGTGACCAGCGGACTGGTGCTGATCGCCGGGGAACTGCACCCCGCGCTGGTCGTCGAACCGACCGGACCCATCGTGCGCCCCGGGGCGATCGGTGCCGGGGACGACTTCCTGCCGCTGCTCATCGAGCAGGGGTTCATGCCGGTGACGGAGCTGGCCGATGTACCGCCGGTGCTGCACGGCTGGTCCGTGCTGCTGGCCATGGGGCAGCTGCACGCAGTCCTCCAGCCCGGGACCAACGGCGGGCAGCCGGTCGCCTGGTGGCAGGCGCATCAGCCGTTGCTGGTGACCGACGGCTGGCGGGCCGCCGCGAACAAGCACCAGCAGGTGCTGATGTTCGCGGCACCGGTGGGTTCGATCGGGCGTCAGCCCCGGGAGGATCTGCTGCGGGAGGCGCTGGACAAGGCCGCGGCGAACGGCAAATTGGTCGGGGCGGCGTTGCCTCTCGCGGGCACCTGAGAGCGCCTGCCTCGCGCCCCCGGGACGTTGCCGGCGCCCCCGATGAGCAGGCGATCCTTCGCGGCGGCCGCATCCCTTCGAGCGCGGGGTCGTTTGGACATACGTGCATGCATACGACGTTCCCCGCCATCAGGGCGGCCCCTCGCCCACGCCGATCTACGACGCGCTCTACGCCGAGTACGTCAAGTCCTTCCGCTCGCTGCCGGGTGATCGCAGCGGTGAGGAGGAGCTGGGGTTCATCGCGTTCGGGAACATCCCGCGGAGTACGGGCTCGTACGGGGGGCACCGCCCGGGGTCGTTCAGCAGCTCGTACACCGCCTACAGCGCGGGGGCCCACAGTGCGCGCCAGGGCCACGGCCAGCAGCCGCAGTGGCAGCGCGTCGGTCATATCGGCCCCCAGGGCACGGGGATGCACCATGTCCCGGCCGCGCTGCCACCGGCGCGCAGAGGCTGAACACACGGAAGGGCGGCCCGGTACGGGCCGCCCTTCCGTCATGTCCGTTGCTTCTTCTACTTCTGCTACTTCTTCTTGCCGCGCTTCTCCCGCACCCGCACCGAGATATGGATCGGCGTGCCCTCGAAGCCGAACTCCTCGCGCAGCCGGCGCTCGATGAACCGGCGGTAGCCCGCCTCGATGAAACCGGAGGCGAAGAGCACGAACCGCGGGGGCTTGGTGCCGGCCTGGGTGCCGAACAGGATGCGGGGCTGCTTGCCGCCGCGGATCGGGTGGGGGTGGGCGGCGACCAGCTCGCCGAGGAAGGCGTTCAGGCGGCCGGTCGGGACGCGGGTCTCCCAGCCGGCGAGGGCCGTCTCGATCGCCGGGACCAGCTTCTCCATGTGCCGGCCGGTGCGCGCGGAGACGTTGACCCGGGGCGCCCAGGCGACCTGGCCGAACTCGGTCTCGATCTCCCGCTCCAGGTAGTAGCGGCGCTCCTCGTCGAGGGTGTCCCACTTGTTGTAGGCGATCACCATCGCGCGGCCCGCCTCCACGGCCATCGTGACGATGCGCTGGTCCTGCACCGAGATGGACTCGGAGCCGTCGATCAGGACGACGGCGACCTCGGCCTTCTCGACGGCGGCCGCGGTGCGCAGCGAGGCGTAGTAGTCGGCGCCCTGCTGGAGGTGGACGCGCTTGCGGATGCCCGCCGTGTCGACGAACTTCCAGGTCCTGCCGCCCAGTTCGATGAGCTCGTCGACCGGGTCGCGGGTCGTACCGGCGATTTCGTTGACGACGACGCGCTCCTCGCCCGCCACCTTGTTCAGCAGGGACGACTTGCCGACGTTCGGGCGGCCGATCAGGGCGATGCGGCGCGGACCGCCGATGCCGCCCCCGCCGAAGGACTCGCGCGGGGCGTCCGGCAGCGCCTCCAGGACGGCGTCCAGCATGTCGCCGGTGCCACGGCCGTGCAGCGCGGAGACAGGGTGGGGCTCCCCCAGCCCCAGCGACCACAGATAGGCGGCGTCCGCCTCGCCACTGGGACCGTCGACCTTGTTGGCGCACAGCACCACGGGCTTGCCGGCCTTGCGCAGCAGTCGTACGACCGCCTCGTCGGTGTCGGTCGCACCCACCTTGGCGTCGACCACGAACACGACGGCGTCGGCGGCCTCGATCGCGAACTCGGCCTGCGCGGCCACGGAGGCGTCGATGCCGAAGACGTCCTGCTCCCAGCCGCCGGTGTCGACGACCTTGAAGCGGCGGCCGGCCCACTCGGCCTCGTAGGTCACGCGGTCACGGGTGACGCCGGGCTTGTCCTCGACGACCGCCTCGCGGCGACCGATGATGCGGTTGACGAGAGTCGACTTGCCGACATTGGGCCGCCCGACGACGGCGAGGACGGGAAGCGGCCCATGACCGGCCGCTTCGATCGCCCCCTCGACGTCCTCGAGGTCGAAGCCCTCTTCCGCGGCGAGCTCCATGAACTCCGCGTACTCGGCATCGCCAAGCTCTCCGTGGTCGTGCTCTTCGAGCGAGCCCTCGGAGTGGATGTGGTCGTTCATGAAGTCCGTACCTCGTTCATCGTGGTGATCGGTGAACCGCCCGGTGCCTTTGTGCCGGTCCGATCCACTACTCAGTGTCGCCTAGCGACCGGTCAGTCGCCTGGCGTTTTCCAGGTGCGCGGTGAGCTGCTTCTGGATGCGCTCGGTCGCCTCGTCCAACGCCTTGCGGGTACGCCGGCCGCTGCCGTCGCCCGCCTCGAAGGGGTCGCCGAAGACGACGTCGATACGGCTGCGCAGCGGAGGCAGCCCCTTTACCAACCGTCCCTGCCGTTCGGAACTTCCCAGCACGGCGATCGGGACGATCGGCGCCCCGCTGCGCACCGCGAAGTACGCGAGCCCGGCGCGCAGGGAGGCGAAGTCGCCCCCGCCTCGGGTGCCCTCCGGGAAGATGCCGAGGACACCTCCGGCCGACAGCACGTCGAGGGCCTGCGTGATCGCCGTACGGTCGGTGGTCTCGCGGTCCACCTTCAGCTGGCCGATGCCGGTCAGGAAGGGGTCGAGCGGTCCGACGAACGCCTCCTTCTTGATCAGGAAGTGTGTCGGCCGGGGCGCCACGCCCATGACCATCGGGCCGTCGATGTTGTGGGAGTGGTTGACGGCGAATATCACCGGCCCGGTCGCCGGCACCTTCCAGGCGCCGAGCACGCGCGGCTTCCACAGCCCGTACATCAGGCCGACGCCGATGCGCCGCCCGACCTCGGCGCCCTTCTCGGAGGGTGTCGTCACTTTCCGGCCCGCTTCTCCTCGACGAGCGTGACGACGCACTCGATGACCTGCTGCAGCGTGAGCTCGGTGGTGTCCACCTCGACCGCGTCGTCCGCCTTGGCGAGCGGCGAGGTCTTGCGGCTGGAGTCGGCCGCGTCCCGCTTCAGCAGCGCCTCGCGGGTCGTGTGCACGTCGGCGCCCTTCAGCTCGCCGCTGCGGCGGGCGGCGCGGGCCTCCGGGGAGGCGGTGAGGAAGATCTTCAGGTCGGCGTCGGGCAGCACGGTCGTACCGATGTCACGCCCCTCCACGACGATGCCGGCCTCCGCGGAGGTCGCCAGCGAGCGCTGCAGCTCGGTGATCCGCGTACGCACCTCCGGCACCGCACTGACCGCACTGACCTTGGAGGTGACCTCCTGGGTGCGGATCGGGCCGGCCACGTCGGTGCCGTCCACGGTGATCGTCGGGTTCGCCGGGTCGGTGCCGGAGACGATCTCGGGCTTGCCGGCCACGGCGGCGATCGCGGTCGGGTCCTCGATGTCGATCCCGTTGGCCACCATCCACCAGGTGATCGCCCGGTACTGGGCGCCGGTGTCGAGATAGCTCATCCCGAGCTGCGCGGCGACGGCCTTCGACGTGCTCGACTTGCCCGTGCCGGAGGGGCCGTCGATGGCGACAATCACGGGCTTGGCGGCACCGTTTTCCACGGGGGGACACCTTCCTGGTGCGGTGAGGCGGGAGGGGCGGGGCGCGAACGTGCCCCGCACAAGGTTACTGGGTGCGAGTCACTCATCCGGCCGCGCCGTCCCCAGCCCTCCCCCACCCCCAGGGGACGTCACCTCTCAACGCCGGCCCAGGCGGCGGGGGCGGGAAACCCTACTGACGGATCGCCCAGCCCCGTTCCCGCAGCGCAGCACTGAGCACCGGCGCCGCCTTCGGCTCCACCATCAGCTGAACCAACCCGGCCTGCTGCCCCGTCGCATGCTCGATCCGCACGTCCTCGATATTGACCCCGGCCCGCCCCGCATCCGCGAAGATCCGAGCCAGTTGCCCCGGCTGGTCGTCGATCAGCACCGCAACGACCTCGTAGACCCGAGGAGCCGCCCCGTGCTTACCGGGCACACGCACCTGCCCCGCGTTCCCGCGCCGCAGCACGTCCTCGATCCCGGACGTCCCCTCCAGCCGCTTGTCGTCGTCGGACGACTGCAGCGCCCGCAGCGCCCGCACCGTTTCCTCCAGATCCGCGGCGACATCCGTGAGCAGGTCGGCGACCGGCCCCGGGTTCGCGGAGAGGATGTCGATCCACATCCGCGGATCGGACGCCGCGATCCGCGTCACGTCACGAATGCCCTGACCGCACAGCCGTACGGCCGCCTCCTCGGCGTTCTCCAGCCGCGCGGCGACCATGCTGGACACCAGATGGGGCATGTGCGACACCAGGGCGACCGCCCGGTCGTGGGCGTCGGCGTCCATCACCACCGGCACCGCACGGCAGTGCGAGACCAGCTCCAGAGCGAGGTTCAGCACCTCGGTGTCGGTGTCGCGGGTCGGCGTCAGCACCCAGGGACGGCCCTCGAAGAGGTCCCCGGTCGCGGCCAGCGGCCCGGACTTCTCCCGGCCCGACATGGGATGCGTACCGATGTACGCGGACAGATCCAGCCCCAGCGCCTCCAGCTCACGCCGCGGCCCGCCCTTGACGCTGGCCACGTCGAGGTAGCCGCGGGCCACCCCCCGGCGCATGGCGTCGGCGAGCACCCCGGCCACGTGCGCGGGCGGGGAGGCGACGATCGCGAGGTCCACGGGCCCCTCGGGCGCCTCGTCCGTGCCGGCGCCGAGCGCGGCCGCCGTACGGGCCTGCTCGGGGTCGTGGTCGGCGAGGTGGACGACGACCCCACGCCCTGCCAGCGCCAGCGCGGCGGACGTACCGATGAGACCGGTTCCGATGACGAGTGCGGTTCTCACTGGGCGATGTCCTTGCGCAGGGCGGCCGCGGCGCCGAGGTAGACGTGCGCGATGTCGGCGCGGGGCTTGTCGGACTCGATGTGCGCGAGGACGCGCACGACCCGCGGCATGGCGCCGGCGATGTCCAGTTCCTGGGCGCAGATCAGCGGTACGTCGACGATGCCGAGCTTGCGGGCGGCGGCCGCCGGGAAGTCGCTGTGCAGATCGGGCGTGGCCGTGAACCAGATGCTGATCAGATCGTCCGGGCCCAGGCCGTTGCGCTCCAGGATCGCGGTGAGCAGGGCCCCGACCTGCTCGTCCATGTGGCCGGCCTCGTCCCGCTCCAGTTGGACGGCTCCCCGGACCGCTCGTACCGCCACGGCTTGGCTCCTTGCTGCTGTACGGATCGGCTCTTTCGCCGGTCCAGCCTAGTCAGCCCGGTTGCGGCGGACGCATGTCGCCCGCCCGCTGAGACACCGCCGGACACCCGAAGTCGACTTTGGGCCACTGTCACCCGTGCATCCCGGTTTCGCTACCGGACTGCGAACACCTCCGTGCGCCCCTGGACGCCCGGGCAGGGCTCCGCTCTCATGGGCAGCAAGCTCGCCTCGGGGGAGGCCTCATGAAGCGTCCCGGACCGTTGCTCACCCTTCTCGCGGGACTGTTGGTCGGTGTGTTCATGCTGTCGCTCAACGCGACGACGGGGGCGAAGAACACATCGTCCTCGTCCACGGACACCACGGCGGACACGGCGGCGGACACCACGAAGGCGCCGCCCGCGGCGACGGCGTCACCTACGCCCACCAGGACGCTCCCGTCGCCCTCGCCCGCCACGACCCCCGTCCCCGACGCCCGCTACACCGGCCGCACCGACGACGACTCCTCCGCCGTCGCCCTCACCCTGCGCCAGGGCCGGGCGATCGCGTACTTCTGCGACGGTCGCGCCAAGGAGTCCTGGCTCAAGGGCGAGGTGAACGACGATGGGACCATGCGGCTCACCGGCAAGGACGGTTCCGTCCTGAACGGCACCCTCGATCAGGGCAAGCGGATCCGCGGCACGGTCGACATCGACGGCGGGCACCACACCTTCACCGCCGGCCGGACGAAGGAGCCGTCGGGCCCGTACCGGGCCACCGCCACCGTGCGCGGCGCCGAGGTCGACGGCGGCTGGATCGTACTGCCGGACGGCCGGCAGGTCGGCGTCCTCACCCGCGACGGCGAGCCCTCACCCGCCCCGCGGATCGCCCCGGAGACCGGCGCGGTGACGGTCGACGGACAGCACCTCACGGCCCACCCCGCCACCCCCTGATCCAGGCCCCTGATCCAGGCCCTCTGATCCAGCCACCCCTGCCCCAGCCAACTGATCCCGCTCCTCGATCCCCCTCCTCACAGGAGTCGATCATGACCGTCGACCCGAACGCAGTCACCCAGGACTTCCCGTCCCCGCACCCCGGCCACCGCCGCCCGCGCCCGGCCCGCTATCTGGTCCCCGCGCTGGCCGCCGGCGCGGTCGCGGTGACCCTCGGCGTGTACGGCAAGGTCCACGACCCGAGCGGGACCGCCTTCAACCTCGCCGGGTTCAGCAGCACGGGCGCGGTCAAGTCATGGCTGGCGACGGCGGCGATCTTCTTCGCGCTGGTCCAACTGGCCTCCGCCTTCATGGTGTACGGCAAACTGCCGGGCCCGACCTGGTCGTCCGCACTGCACCGCTGGTCGGGCCGCGTGGCGTTCCTGGTCTCCGTCCCCGTGGCGGTGCACTGCCTGTATGCCCTGGGCTACCAGACGCACGAAACGCGCGTTTTCTGGCACTCCCTCCTGGGTTGCTTCTTCTTCGGTGCTTTCAGTGCAAAGATGCTGTTGCTCCGCTCGGAGCGACTTCCCGGCCGGCTGCTGCCGATCGTCGGCGGGCTGGTCCTCACCGCTCTCACGATCATCTGGCTCACATCCGCCCTCTGGTTCTTCCGCACTTTCGGAGTGACGACATGACCTACCGTCCGACGCGGCGCACGATCCTCATCGCGACGGGCACGGCAGGCGCGACGGCGCTCGTCGCGGGCTGTGGCGGTTCCGACGACAACGGCGACTCGACCTCGACCACCTCCCCCGGGCAAGACGACCAGGACGGCCAAGAGGGCCAGGAGCTGGCCACCACGTCCGAGATCCCGGTGGGCGGCGGCACGATCTTCAAGGACGAGGAGGTGGTGGTGACCCAGCCGAAGCAGGGCGACTTCAAGGCCTTCTCCGCCATCTGCACGCATCAGCAGTGCACGGTCGCGACGGTCGCGGACGGCACGATCAACTGCGTCTGCCACGGCAGCAAGTTCAACATCACGGACGGCTCGGTGGCGAACCCTCCGGCGACCAGGCCGCTGCCCGAGAAGAAGATCACCGTGGACGGAAATTCGATCCGCCTGGCGTGATCCGCCGCGTACGCTCCCGGGCATGCACCCCGAGACCCTGGTCCGCGACCACACGATCTACGCCTGCGTCATGGGCTCGCGCGCCTTCGGTCTGGCCACGGACGGCAGCGACACCGACCGCCGTGGCGTGTACCTCGCCCCCACTCCCCTCTTCTGGCGCTTCGACAAGCCGCCGACGCATGTCGAAGGCCCGCTGGAGGAGCAGTTCAGCTGGGAGTTGGAACGCTTCTGCGAGCTGGCCCTGCGCGCCAACCCGAACATCCTGGAGTGCCTGCACTCCCCGCTCGTGGAGTACGCCGACGACACCGGCCGCGAGTTGCTGGCCCTACGCGAGGCGTTCCTGTCCCGCCAGGCCCATGAGACGTTCACTCGCTACGCACTGGGCCAGCGCAAGAAGCTGGACGCCGACGTCCGCGTGCACGGCGCCCCGCGCTGGAAGCACGCGATGCACCTGATCCGCCTCCTGATCAGCGCCCGCGACCTGCTCCGCACCGGCCACCTCACGATCGACGTGGGCGACCATCGCGAGCCACTGCTCGCGGTCAAGCGCGGCGAGGTCCCCTGGCCGGAGGTCGAGTCCTGGATGACCCGCCTGGCGAGGGAGACGGAGGAGGCCTGCCACCACAGCCCGCTCCCGCCGGAGCCGGACCGCCGCCGCGTGGAGGACTTCCTGACACGGGTCCGCCGCTCCTCAGCCCTCCAGCCGGGCCCGTACGACGAAGGCAGGCAGGGCGTCGTAGGCCCTCGGAGCGTCGGGCAGCGCTGAAGCGCACTCCGCGCAGGCCCGCGTCGGGGGCGCGTGACGGAAGCCGTACAAATGCGCGCCGGAGACCGTCGCCGAACAGCACCGGGCCGGGCTGTTCGGCGACAACGGGTGCGAGGTCGACGTCCAGGGCGCCGGTCATCCGTCAAGCGTCCCAGAGCGCTCCGAGGGTCAGCAGATCTCCCCGGTACTCGACCCGGTCCGCCCACTGCGTCGGCCAGGCGTCGGCCCCGAGCCAGGCGCCCGCGAACGCGCCGGTCAGGCACGCGATCGAGTCCGAGTCCCCGGACGTGCAGGCGGCCCGGCGCAGGGCCGTCAGCGGCTCGTCGACGAACATCAGGAAGCACAACAACCCGGTCGCGAGGGCCTCTTCGGCGATCCAGCCGGCGCCGGTGGCCAGGCACGGGTCGGTCTCGGGCGAGGCCGTGCGTACGGCGTCCTGGAGGCGGCCCAGTATCTCCAGGCACTCGTCCCAGCCGCGCGCGATGAAGTGCTCGGGGGTGGGGTCCTGGCTGCGGGTCCACAGGTCGCCGAGCCAGCGCTCGTGGTAGTGGCTGCGGTTGTCGTAGGCGTACGACCGCAGCAACCCGACCAGCCCGGTCGGCTCGGCGCCCTGCGCGAGGAGCCGTACGGCGTGTGCGGTCAGGTCGGACGCGGCGAGCGCGGTCGGATGTCCGTGGGTGAGGGCGGACTGCAACTGGGCGGCGCCCGCCCGCTGTTCGTCACTCAGGCCGGGGATGAGCCCGATCGGCGCGACGCGCATGTTGGCGCCGCAGCCCTTGGAGCCGATCTGGCTGGCGTCCTGCCAGGACCTGCTCTCACTCTTCAGCAGATTGCAGGCGACCAGGCAGGTCCGGCCCGGCGCGCGATTGTTCTCGGGCGACTGGTACCAGTCGACGAACTCCTCCCGCACCGGCCGCTCCAGCCGCTTCGGTGTGAGCACACCCCGATCCATCGCCGTCCGCAGCCCCTTCCCCAACGCCAGCGTCATCTGGGTGTCGTCGGTGACGATCGCCGGCGTCGGCAGCTCCATCTCCCGCCAGGGCCCGCACTTGGCGAGGATCGTCGGCACGTCGTCGAACTCGGTCGGGAAGCCGAGCGCGTCCCCGAGGGCGAGGCCGAGCAGGGAGCCGGTGGCGGCGCGCTTGCGGACGGTGGTCGTGGTCATGTGGGGCGTCCTTCCGGGGTGGGCCGCAGCAGGGGTGGGTGGAGGGCGGTGGCGGTGCCCGCGCGGTAGAGCGCGGCCGGTTTGCCGCGGCCGCCGGTGAGCCGGGCGGCGCCGGGGACGGGTTCGACGAAGCCCGGCGTGGCGAGCACCTTGCGGCGGAAGTTGGGCCGGTCGAGGGCGGTGCCCCACACCGTCTCGTAGACCTGTTGCAGCTCGCCGAGGGTGAACTCGGGAGGGCAGAAGGCGGTGGCGAGACAGGTGTACTCGAGCTTGGCGCCGACGCGTTCATGGGCGTCGGCCAGGATCCGGTCGTGGTCGAAGGCGAGCGGCCCCGCCGTGTCGTACGGCACCCAGCGCGCCTGCGCCGCGTCGCTGCCACCGTGCGGCTCGGGCGGGTGGGGCAGCAGTGCGGTGAAGGCGACCGTCACCACCCGCATCCGGGGATCACGGTCGGGCTCGCTGTAGGTCCGCAGTTGCTCCAGATGCAGACCGGAGACGTCCAACAGGCCGGTCTCCTCGGCGAGTTCACGCCGGGCGGCCGTCTCCGCCGACTCGTCCGGCTGCACGAAGCCGCCCGGCAGCGCCCAGTCCCCCTTGTACGGCTCCTGCCCGCGCTCGACGAGCAGGACGTGCAGGACGCCGTCGCGGATGGTGAGGACGGCGAGGTCGGCGGTGACGGCGAAGGGTTCGTGGGCGTACTTGTCGTAGCCCTCGGGCGCGTTGGGTCCCGGCATGCCGCTCACCCCTTTATAGTCAGCACGACTATTAGTCACTCCGACTGTAAAGAGAGGTGGCTCGGTTCCACAACCCCCAGAAGGCAAAACCGGCACCAACGCCTAGGCACGCGAACGTTCCACCAACTCCCGAAGCTCCGACGGCCCCACATGGCCCCGCAAGCCCCACAAGGCCCCGCAAGGCCCCCTAGCGGCCCTTCAGGCGCCCGGAACGGCCTTGGCGCGGGTGCGGGCATCCGACGCCCCGCACGGCCCTCCAGCGCCCTCGGACAGTGATCGGCCGGCCCTGGAGCAACCCAGGACCGGCCGGTAGAGGAACAGACGCAGGTACGACCTACAGATCGACTTCCTTCATCAGCATGCCGACTTCGGTGTTCGACAGCCGCCGCAGCCAGCCCGACTTCTGGTCGCCCAGGGTGATCGGTCCGAAGGAGGTGCGCACCAGCTTCTCGACGGGGAAGCCCGCCTCCGCCAGCATGCGGCGCACGATGTGCTTACGACCCTCGTGCAGGGTGACCTCGACCAGGTAGTTCTTGCCGGTCTGCTCCACGACCCGGAAATGGTCCGCGCGCGCGTAGCCGTCCTCCAGCTGGATGCCGTCCTTGAGCTTCTTGCCCAGGTCGCGCGGGATGGGGCCGACGATGGCCGCGAGGTAGGTCTTCTTGACGCCGTACTTCGGGTGGGTGAGGCGGTGGGCCAGCTCGCCGTGGTTGGTGAGCAGGATGACGCCCTCGGTCTCGGTGTCGAGCCGACCGACGTGGAAGAGCCGGGTCTCGCGGTTGGTGACGTAGTCACCGAGGCACTGGCGGCCCTCGGGGTCCTCCATCGTCGAGACGACACCGGCGGGCTTGTTGAGCGAGAAGAACTGGTACGACTGCGTCGCGACCGTCAGCCCGTCGACCTTGATCTCGTCCTTCTCCGGGTCGACGCGCTTGCCCTGCTCCAGCACGATCTCACCGTTGACCTCGACCCGCGCCTGCTCGACGAGCTCCTCACAGGCACGCCGAGAGCCGTAACCGGCCCGAGCGAGCACCTTCTGGAGGCGCTCGCCCTCCTGCTCGGCGCCCGGGAAGGTCTTGGGCAGCTTGACGTCCTTCTTGCCCGCGTACCGCTCCCGGTTGCGCTCCTCGGCGCGCGCGTCGTACTCGCGGGAACTCGCCGGTGCCGAACGGCCCCGGCCGGTGCCGCGCTGCTGGCCCTGCTTGGGCCCGCCCTTGGCGCCGCCGCGCGCGGAGGCACCGCGCCCCGACTTCGGGCCGTCCTGGGTGGCGCCGGGGCCTACGTCGTAGCGCCGCTCCTCCGGGCGCGGCTTCTTCGGCCGGCCGCCCTGCTTGTCGTCGCGGTTGTTACCGGCGCCACGGTAGTTACCGCGGCCACCGCTGCTCCCGCCGCGGCCGCCGCTGTTGCCACCACGGCTCCCGCCGTTGTTTCCGCTGCTGTTCCTGCCGCTGCTGCTTCGCATCAAAGTTCCGTCTTGTCGTCTGCGTCCTCGGAATCCGGAGCGTCCGGATCGAACGACGGGACTCCTTCCAGCGTCTCGGCCTCGATCGCCTCCGCCTCCGGGAGGAAGGGCGCGAGCTCCGGGAGCTCGTCCAGACCGCGCAGGCCCATCCGCTCCAGGAAGTAGTTCGTCGTCCTGTACAGGATCGCACCTGTTTCGGGTTCCGTGCCCGCCTCCTCGACCAGCCCACGCTGAAGGAGGGTGCGCATGACACCGTCGCAGTTCACTCCGCGCACCGCCGAGACGCGGCTGCGGCTGACCGGCTGGCGGTACGCGACGACCGCGAGCGTCTCCAGGGCGGCCTGCGTGAGGCGGGCCGTCTGCCCGTCCAGCACCAGCCGCTCAACGGCGGCCGCGTACTCGGGGCGGGTGTAGAAACGCCAGCCGCCCGCGACGAACCGCAGCTCGAAGCCGCGCCCTTGCACGGCGTACTCGTCGGCCAGCTCCCGCAGGGCATCGGCGATCTGCCGGCGCGGCCGCTCCAGGAGCTTCGCGAGGCGCTCCTCGGTCGCGGGCTCGTCCACGACCATGAGCATCGCCTCCAGGGCGGGCTTGAGGTCGAGGTCGGCGACGGTGCGCAGCCCGACCGGAAGCTCGGTGGTGTCCTCACTCACGCCTTCTTCTCCTCCTTGGGCGGCTCGGGCGGCCGGTCGAACTCGTCGGTCACCATCGGCGTCTCGTCCCCGTCCCCACCGGTCCACCGGACGGTGAGTTCCCCGAGGGCGGTCTCCTGGTCGAGGGCCACGGCCTTCTCCCGGTACAGCTCCAGCAGCGCCAGGAATCGGGCTACGACGGTGAGGGTGTCGTCGGTGTCCTCGACGAGCGCCCGGAAGCTGGCCTCGCCGAGTTCCTTCAGCCGCGCGACGACGATCCCGGCCTGCTCCTGCACGCTCACCAGCGGCGCGTGGATGTGATCGACGTACACCTGCGGCTTCGGCTTGGGCTGCATCGCCTTGACCGCGAGCTTGGCGAATCCTTCCGCCCCGATGCTGATGACGACCTCGGGCAAGAGCTCGGCGTGGTGCGGCTCCAGCCCGACGGTCCGCGGATAACGCCGGGCCTCGTCGTCGAGCCGCCGGCTGAAGATGTCGGCGATCTGCTTGTACGCCCGGTACTGCAGCAGCCGCGCGAACAGCAGGTCCCGCGCTTCCAGCAGCGCGAGGTCGGCCTCGTCCTCCACCTCGGCCGAGGGCAGCAGCCGGGCCGCCTTGAGGTCGAGCAAGGTGGCCGCCACGACGAGAAACTCGGTCGTCTCGTCGAGATCCCAGTCCGAGCCCAACGCCCTGATGTGCGCCATGAACTCGTCGGTCACCTTGGACAGAGCGACCTCGGTGACGTCGAGCTTGTGCTTGGAGATCAGCTGGAGGAGGAGATCGAAGGGCCCCTCGAAGTTGGAGAGCCGAACCTTGAAGACCCCGTCGCCGGGCTCACCGGGATCCTGGGTTCCATCTGAGTCCTGGGCTTCGCCGGGCGCGGGTTCTTCCGGTTCGACAGCTTGCGGCTCGGTCTCGGGCCGGCCGCCGCCGTTGTGGGCAGGCGTTCCGCTGGGGGTCCCCCCAGGCCCTTCAGGCACTGGGGGAGGAACGGGTGGGCACAACGGCCCACCGGCGGAGGTCGAAGTCTCAACCTCAGGCGACGACTCGCTCTCCGCCTCCGCAGGAGGCGACAGAACCGGCTCAACCGGCGGAGCCACCGGTGCCGCCCCGGGGCCCCGCCCCAGCACACGCCGACGCCCGCCGGAGGCACCGGCGCCGGAGGCGGGAACGTCGTTCGAGGTCATGGCCCCCGCAGGCTACCGCTACCGCCCGCGAAGCCGTCGTACGAGGATGCTGGCGTCCCCGCGGGTCTCCAGATCGGCGAGGACCACGGCCACCGCCTCGCGGACGATCCGCCCGCGGTCGACGGCGAGCCCGTGCTCACCGCGGAGCACCAGACGCGCGTGCTCCAGATCCATGAGCTCCTCGGCGGAGACGTACACGGTGATCTTCTCGTCGTGCCGTTCGCGACCACTGGGCCGACGCGAGGCCGTCCGCCCGCGCTTGCGCGGCGCGGCGGCAGAGGCAGCGGCACCGGATGCGGCAGACCCTCCGACGGCGCCCCCAGGCGCCCCGGCAGAACCTTCCTGCACCTCTTGGCGTCGCGCGGAGCGCTCCGCGGCCCGGCTGCGGGACTCACCCGCGTCGACGGACTCCGCGTCGGCCGCCACATGCTCCGCGCCGTCACCGTCACCGCCCTGCGCGGGCACCGACTGCGGCGCGTCCTCCGCGGCGGCAGCGGGATCGCTCTCCCCCGCGGGAGCCGGCACCCGGGCCTCGCCGTTGGCCGGGCGCCGGGGAGTGGACGGCTGGAGCGCCATACCCCCTGTCGTACGGAACAGTTCGTCGGCCCCCGGCAGACTCACTCGGCGTGACACCGGGCGAGCACCTCCCTGGCGAGCTGGCGGTAGGCGGCGGCACCGACGGAGTTGGAGGCGTACGTCGTGATCGGCTCACCGGCGACCGTGGTCTCCGGGAAGCGGACCGTGCGCCCGATGACCGTGTGGTAGACGTGATCGTCGAAGGCCTCGACGACACGCGCGAGCACCTCACGGCTGTGCACGGTGCGCGAGTCGTACATCGTGGCGAGGATCCCGTCGAGCTCCAGCTCCGGGTTGAGCCGCTCCTGGACCTTCTCGATGGTCTCCGTCAGCAGCGCGACACCTCGCAGGGCGAAGAACTCGCACTCCAGGGGCACGATCACCTTGTGGGCGGCCGTCAGCGCGTTCACCGTGAGCAGACCCAGCGAGGGCTGACAGTCGATCACGATGAAGTCGTAGTCCGGCAGCAGCGGCTTCAGGGCGCGCTGCAGCGTGGACTCGCGCGCGACCTCGCTCACCAGCTGGACCTCGGCGGCCGACAGGTCGATGTTGCTCGGCAGCAGGTCCATGTTGGGGACCGCCGTCTTCAGGAGCACCTCGTCCGCCGACATGCCCCGCTCCATGAGCAGGTTGTAGACGGTGAGGTCGAGCTCCATCGGGTTGACGCCGAGACCGACCGAGAGCGCGCCCTGGGGGTCGAAGTCGACGAGCAGGACCCGGCGTCCGTACTCCGCGAGCGCGGCACCCAGGTTGATGGTCGACGTCGTCTTGCCGACGCCGCCCTTCTGGTTGCACATCGCGATGATCTTCGCGGGACCGTGATCGGTCAGCGGGCCCGGGATCGGGAAGTACGGCAGCGGGCGCCCGGTCGGGCCGATGCGCTCGCGGCGCTGGCGGGCAGCGTCGGGCGCGAGCGTGGCCGCGTACTCGGGATCGGGCTCGTACTCCGCGTCGGGGTCGTAGAAGTGCCCCTCGGGCAGTTCGTCGTAGTCGGCGAAGTGGTTGTGGGGCGCGCCACTTCCGTCGCCGGCCATGGCGTTCACGTGATGGCCATCCATGCTCATGTTTGCTGGCTGAGTCACCCCTGAGGTCAGGTGACCCTGGTGGGCTGCGAAGGTGCGCACCGCGACGGAGCCGACAGCCTCGAATCCCGCGGGACCCTGGCCCCGTACCGGCATTCCTGGTTGACCACCCCCGGGAGAAAATGTCGACTCATTCACAAGTCGTCTTACCTCCTTGGGGACCAGGAAACTTCTAGACAGGTCAGCGTGGCACCATGCCGACGGTTGGCGACTCTATGGCGTGTCGGCGGTTCGCAGCAACACAATCCGCCGGACCGGGCAGATGTGTCGACAATGAAACATCTCGCTGTCAAGGGCGTACGGCCGTCGCACGGCAGGTTTCACCGGTGTACGAATCGGTCGAAGGGTTGCGTTCGAGGCGAGTTGACCGAGAGTCGCAAAGTGACCATACACACATCCGGCCGGACCTTTTCGGGCAAGGTCCGGCCGGGTGCGTTCGGTTGACGACTCGTGTTGACGTATCGCCTTTACCAGAAAGTGACTTAACCGATCGGCTCAGCCGAGCAGCGTTTCGAGCTCCACGTGCTCCAGGTCGTGCGCCTCCGCGACCTCCCGGTAAACCACCTTGCCGTCATGCGTGTTGAGGCCCTTGGCCAGCGCGGGGTCGCGACGCAGGGCCTCCACCCAGCCGCGGTTGGCCAGTTCGACGATGTACGGCAGCGTGGCGTTGGTCAGTGCGTAGGTGGAGGTGTTGGGCACCGCGCCGGGCATGTTGGCGACGCAGTAGAAGACCGAGTCGTGGACCCGGAAGGTCGGCTCGGCGTGCGTCGTCGGGCGGGAGTCCTCGAAGCAGCCGCCCTGGTCGATCGCGATGTCGACAAGGACACTTCCCGGCTTCATCCGGGAGACCAGCTCGTTGGTGACCAGCTTCGGGGCCTTGGCGCCCGGGATCAGGACGGCGCCGATGACGAGGTCGGCCTCCAGGACGGCCTTCTCCAGCTCGAAGGCGTTGGACATGATCGCCCGCACCTTGGTGCCGAAGACCTTGTCCGCCTCGCGCAGCTTGTTGATGTCGCGGTCGAGCAGCGTGACGTGGAAGCCCATGCCGACGGCGATCTGCGTCGCGTTCCAGCCGGAGACGCCGCCGCCGATGACCACGGCCTTGGCGGGCTGGGTGCCGGGGACGCCACCGGGGAGCACGCCACGGCCGCCGGCCGAGCGCATCAGGTGGTAGGCGCCGACCTGCGGGGCGAGGCGGCCCGCGACCTCGGACATGGGAGCGAGCAGCGGGAGCGCGCGGCTGGGCAGCTCGACGGTCTCGTAGGCGATCGCCGTGGTGCCGGACTCGATGAGCGCGTCCGTGCACTCCTTGGAGGCGGCCAGGTGCAGGTAGGTGAAGAGCGTCTGGTCCTTGCGGAGGCGGTGGTACTCCTCGGCGATGGGCTCCTTGACCTTCAGCAGCAGGTCGGCGGTGGCCCAGACCTCGTCGGCGGTCGGCAGGATCCGGGCGCCTGCGGCGATGTACTCGCTGTCCGGGATCGACGAGCCGACACCGGCGTCCTGCTCGATGACGACCTGGTGGCCGTGGCGCACCAGCTCATGCACGCCGGCGGGGGTGATGGCCACCCGGAACTCGTTGTTCTTGACCTCGCGGGGGATGCCGACCTTCACGTCGATCACGGTCCTTGGCTCAGAGGGTGTGGGGGCATTACAAGACATACCCAGGCATGCAGGGCACACCGGGAGACACCGCAGGAGAAGGTGCGGCAGAGCCAGTCTAATGAAGGCGTTCTCGCTGTCTAGCCTTTCATTGCATCAATCTTCAGCGGATGTACTGCGGATTTCGCAGGCGTTAGCGTCGTGTTCCGGCTCGAAAGCGTCTTGCCGGGGCTCAGGCTCGGCCGCATCGGACTCCTGAGGCTCCTCCCCCAGCATCCGCTGGGCGGCGCCCCGGTGCAGCTGCGCCGCCGCGGGATCGCCCAGATGCTCCAGGGTGTCGGCGAGCCGCAGGAACAGCGCCGCCTGCAACCGCGTGTCCTCGGCGCGCCGCGCCAACTCCACCGCCTCCCGGCAGGTGCGCAGCGATTCCTCGGGCCGCCCCGCGTACTCCTGGACCCGCGCCAGCTCGCTCAACGCCCGCGCCTGGCCCGCGACATCGCCGTTCTTGCGGTGCCCGGCGATCGCGGCCCGCCAGTTGCGCAGCGCCTCGCCGTACCGGCCCGCGAAGGTGTGGGCGGCGCCGATACGGCCGTACAGCCGGGCGGCGTCGGCGCGCTCGCCCCGGGCCAGCCGCTGGGCCAGCGCCCGGCCGAACCAGTCGGCGGCCCGGTCGTAGTCCCCGAGCTCCAGGTGGGCGCCGCCTACGGATTCCATCGCGCGACCGGTTGCATACGGGTCGTTCGCCTCCCGTCCGGCGTCCAGCGCGGCCCGATAGCTCACCAGTGCCGCCTTCGTCCGCCCCGTCCGGGCGTCGAGGTCGCCGAGGTTCAGCAGGGCCGCGGCCTTCTCGCGGGGCAGGTTCCGGCGCTCGGCCACGTCGAGGACCAGGCGGTGGATGCCGTACAGGTCACCGGCGGCGGCCTGTGTGCCGAAGTGCGCGACCATGGCTCTGACCAGCTGGGACATCAGACGCCGGGCCAAGGTGTCCAGCTCCCCGTCGGCGACCGCGGCGCGGGCCGAGGCCAGCAGGGCGGGCCTGCGGATCTCGATCCAGTCCGCGGCCGCCCGGGGGTTGGGGAAGCGCAGGGCCCGGGGCGTGTCGAGGAGCTTCTGCCGGGCCTCGGGGTCGTCGGTCTCGGTGATCGCCCGGCAGGACTGCAGCAGCCGTACGGTCCGCTCCAGCATGCGGGCGCGCGCCAGCTGGATCTCGCCGGGGCGGTCCTGGGTCTCGGTGCGGGCTGTGAGGAGGGGGTGCAGGCAGGCCGGGACCACGTACTGCGGCAGCGGCGAGTCGACGGCGTGCAGCAGGCCGAGGGCGACGAAGTCGTCCAGGGTGGCGCAGGCGCCGTCGACCGAGCAGCCGGCCAGGGCGGAGGCGGTGTGCGGGTCGACCAGGCCGCCCGGCGCGAGGGAGAGCAGCCGCAGTATCCGGGCGGCAGGGCCCGGGAGGGACGCGTAGACGAGCCGGAAGACCCGGCTGAGCGGTGTGCCCTCCTCGCCCTCGGCGTGCACCTGCTTGGCGAGGTCGGCGACGGCCACCTTGGGGCGGGCGGCGAGCCAGCCACCCGCCAGCAGCAGCGCGGCCGGCTGCCCCTGCAGGACCTCGACGAGGTCCTCGGCGGCCCGCGGGTCGACGGTGATGCGGACCGAGCCGGCCTGCCGGGACAGCAGCTCCACCGCCGACTTGGTGTCCAGGCCGCCCAGCGTGCAGGGCCGCACGCCCGGGATTCCGGTCAGCGGACCGTGGGAGACGGCCACGACCAGGCACTGCGAGGCGTCCGGCAGCAGGGCGTCGACCTGCTCCGCCTCGGCCGCGTCGTCGAGCAGGAGCAGGACCCGGCGCTCCGCCAGCGCTTCGCGCAGGGCCGCCGTGAGGTCGTCCTCGGCGGCGCCGGGCGGGGTCGGCCGGTCCAGGGCGGTGAGCAGTTCACGGGCGGTGCGCTCGATGGGGACGGGGGTGCCGTCGGGCTCGCTCAGGCGGGCGCGCAGCACGCCGTCGGCGTAACGGTCCGCCACCTGCCGTACCAGTTCCTCGGCGAGCGCGGTACGGCCCGAGCCGGGGCGGCCGGCGATGAGCAGCACGCGCGCGCGTGGTGCCTTGCGCCCGGAGAGGGTGTCCAGGCCCGCACGCTCGATGTCGGCGCGGAGCTCCTTCAACTCGCGTGTGCGGCCCAGGAATTGGCGCGGACGGGAAGCCTGTGCCGACGCCCGCACGCCGCCTGTGTCCACCGCCTGATCCGTCACGGGCCACGCTCCCGTCCCACCACACGCGCAAGCCCGCCGGGAATCCGGCCAGGGCGTCTCCAGAGCCTAGTTCACGCTCCGCGACGATCCCTGAGCAGCACGGCGGACACATCCCCCGACCGGATCAGCAGATCGTAGGACCGGCACCATCAAACGAGCGTGAGGACCGCGCCCCTCAAGGGGCGCGGGGCTCTGCCGATATGCGGCTCCGCCGCGTGGGCGCGACCAGCCGCAACGAAGCCGCAGCCCGCAGATCACCGCACCCCTACGGCGCATCCGCCCGGCCCTCCCAGCGGAGCGCTCACGCCTCGAACGGCCGCGCCGGCCACTCCGCATCCGCCGACCGCAACCCGTCGAGCCCGCCGGAGGCCCTCGCGGCGACCAGCGACAGCGCGCCCACGACGAGGCAGTTGTTGTGCAGCTCACCCGCGAGCACCGCCCGGACGAGTTCGTCGACCGGCACGCGCGCGTGCTCCATGTCGGCCTCCTCGTCCTCCACCTCGAAGCGCTCCCCGTCGGCCTCGGACAGATTGCGGGCGAGGAAGATCCGTACGGCCTCGTCGCAGCCGCCGGGCGTGGTGTAGACGTCGGTCAGCACCCGCCAGTCCTCGGCCTTGACGTGGGCCTCCTCGTACAGCTCGCGCTGGGCGGCGTGCAGCGGGTTCTCGCCGGGTACGTCGAGCAGGCCGGCCGGGATCTCCCACAGCTTCTGCCGCACCGGGTGGCGGTACTGCTTGATGAGCAGGACGCGGTCCTCGTCGTCGAGGGCGAGGACGGCCACCGAGCCGGGGTGGACCTGGTAGTCGCGGCGTACCACCGAGCCGTCGGGCATGACCACGTCGTCCGTGCGGACGGAGGTCTTGTTGCCCACGAAGGGGGTGTCCGTGGCCCGGATCTCCCACTCCTGCGGGATGTCCTTGATCGTCATGCCTGCCCTTCCACGTGCACAAGGAAAACCGGGGTGCGCACCTTTGAAGGTTTGCACCCCGGCCACCGTACAACTCTCGTGTTACTTCGAATTCTTGCCGGCGCCCTCGCCCTGCTGACGCTCGACGGCTGCCTTGACCAGCCCGGCGAAGAGCGGGTGCGGGCGCGTCGGGCGCGAGCGCAGCTCGGGGTGGGCCTGCGTGGCCACCAGGTAGGGGTGGACCTCGCGCGGGTACTCCACGTACTCGACGAGCTTGCCGTCGGGCGACGTGCCGGAGAACAGGATGCCGGCCTTCTTCTCCAGCTCCGCCCGGTAGGAGTTGTTCACCTCGTACCGGTGACGGTGCCGCTCCTCGACGTACTCCTTGCCGTCGTACACCTCGCGCACGATCGAGCCCTCGGCCAGCTTGGCCGGGTACATGCCGAGGCGCATCGTGCCGCCCATGTCGCCCTCACCGGCGACGATGTCCAGCTGCTCGGCCATGGTGGAGATGACCGGGTGGGAGGTGGCCGGGTCGAACTCGGTGGAGTTCGCGTCCCCGATGTCGGCGAGGTTGCGGGCCGCCTCGATCACGATGCACTGCAGGCCGAGACACAGGCCCAGCAGCGGGATCTTGTTCTCGCGGGCGAACTTGATCGCGCCGACCTTGCCGAGCACACCGCGGTCGCCGAAGCCGCCCGGAATGCAGATGCCGTCGACGTCGGCGAGCTGCTGCTTGGCGCCGGCCGGGGTCTTGCAGTCGTCCGAGGTGACCCACTTGATCTTGACGCGGGCCTTGTTGGCGAAGCCGCCCGCGCGCAGCGCCTCGGTGACCGAGAGGTAGGCGTCGGGCAGGTCGATGTACTTGCCGACCAGGGCGAGGGTGATCTCGTGGTCGGGGTTGTGGACGCGGTCCAGCAGGTCGTCCCAGGTCGTCCAGTCCACGTCGCGGAACGGCAGGTCCAGCTTGCGGACGACGTAGGCGTCCAGGCCCTCGCCGTGCACGGTCTTCGGGATGTCGTAGATGGAGCGGGCGTCGGGGCAGGCGACCACGGCCGCCTCGTCGACGTCGCACATCAGGCTGATCTTCCGCTTGATCGCGGTCGGCACCTCACGGTCGCAGCGCAGCACGATGGCGTCTGGCTGAATACCGATGTTGCGCAGCGCCGCAACCGAGTGCTGGGTCGGCTTCGTCTTCAGCTCTCCCGAGGGGCCGATGTACGGCAGGAGCGAGATGTGGACGACGAAGACGTTGTCACGACCGACCTCGTGACGGACCTGGCGGACGGTCTCCAGGAACGGCAGCGACTCGATGTCGCCGACCGTGCCGCCGACCTCCGTGATCACCACGTCGACCTCGTCCGTCGCCATGCGGCGGATGCGGTGCTTGATCTCGTTGGTGATGTGCGGGATGACCTGCACGGTGTCGCCCAGGTACTCGCCGCGCCGCTCCTTGGCGATCACGGTGTTGTACACCTGGCCGGTGGTGACGTTCGCCGAGCCGTCCAGGTCACGGTCGAGGAAGCGCTCGTAGTGGCCGATGTCCAGGTCGGTCTCGGCGCCGTCGTTGGTGACGAACACCTCACCGTGCTGGAAGGGGTTCATCGTGCCAGGGTCGACATTGAGGTACGGGTCCAGCTTCTGCATCACGACGCGCAGACCCCGCGCCTTGAGCAGCATGCCGAGGCTGGAGGCCGTCAGGCCCTTGCCGAGCGAGGAGGCGACACCCCCGGTGACGAAGATGTGCTTGGTCGTCGTGGTGCTGTTTCGAAAAGCAGCGGGCGGCATGGCCAAGAGGGGGCTCCCGTGGTCGCGATCTTGAAGTGCGGTTCGGGGGTCTTCACGCCCACCGGTCCACGGGCTACCAGGGTATCAGCGACGGAGACCGCCGGCTTCCGGCCACGCTCCGCACACGAGCCTGCACAGATCCGCACGCTTCACCGGCCTTCCACTCATCGGTCACCCGTTGCTCACCCGTTCGGCCGACCCGGGTTGCCCGGAGCGGCACGCAGATCATCTACGTGCGTCGTATCCTGCTCGGACATTCGCTGCCGAGCCCGGCCGGCAAACACGGCACCACCCCCGCCCGTCACACCCGGAACAACGAGAGCTCGTCAGTTCGTTGAGCAGAGATTGTTGAGAAGAGACGGTCGTTTGCCTCACGGCCGAGACGACTGCTTTGCTTCACCGCTCAACGACGCATTACAAAACCCACCCCTTGACCGCACTAGCGAGAGCCCCCTTGCCAGAAGGGGGTGACGTGGCCGTTCGACTGGAGTTGCACGTGGCCGGGCGCATCGAAGACTACGCACTCATCGGAGACATGCAGACCGCCGCGCTGGTCGGCCGGGACGGCACAGTGGACTGGCTGTGCCTGCCCCGCTTCGACTCGCATGCCATCTTCGCCGGCCTGCTGGGCACCGAGGAGCACGGTTTCTGGCGGCTCGGCCCCGCGCACGCCTCCGACGCCGAACCGCCCACCGCGGCCCGGCGCAGCTACCGCGGCGACTCCCTGATCCTGGAGTCCGAGTGGGACACGCCGCGCGGCACGGTCCGGGTGATCGACTTCATGCCCCCGCGTGACGGCGCACCCCAGCTGATCCGGATCGTGGAGGGCGTCTCGGGCCGGGTGCCGATGCGCTCGGCACTCAGGATGCGTTTCTCGTACGGCCGCATCGTGCCGTGGGTGCACAAGCACGAAGGGCGCACGGTGGCCGTCGCGGGCCCCGACTCTGTGTGGTTCGACACAGATCGCGAGACGTACGGCAAGTCGCTGACGACGTACTCCGACTTCACGGTCGGGCCGGGCGACCGCTTCGCGTTCACGATCTCCTGGCAGGCCTCGCACAAGGAGCCGCCGCCGCTGCCGGAGCCGGAGCAGTCGCTGGAGGCGACGGAGGACTTCTGGCGGGAGTGGGTCGAGCACTGCACGTACCACGGGCCGTACCGCGAGGCGGTGATCCGCTCGCTGATCACGCTGAAGGCGCTGACGTACGCCCCGACCGGCGGCATCGTCGCCGCGCCGACGACCTCCCTGCCGGAGGAGATCGGCGGCGTCCGCAACTGGGACTACCGCTACACCTGGCTGCGCGACGCGGCGATCACCCTGTCCTCGCTGCTGCGCACCGGCTACCGCGAGGAGGCCCGTGCCTGGCGCGAGTGGCTGCTCAGGGCAGTCGCGGGCGACCCGGAGAACCTGCAGATCATGTACGGCATCGCGGGCGAGCGCGAGCTCGGCGAGGCCGAGCTGGACTGGCTGCCCGGCTACGAGAACTCCGCCCCGGTCCGGGTCGGCAACGGCGCCGCGCACCAGCTCCAGCTGGATGTGTACGGCGAGGTCACCGAGGCCCTGCACCTGGCGCACATGACCGGCCTGGCCCGCAGCGACTACGCCTCGCTGCTCCAGCTCAAGCTGATCCGCTACCTCGAGGACCACTGGGACCAGCCGGACGAGGGCATCTGGGAGGTGCGCGGCCCACGCCGGCACTTCGTGCACTCCAAGGTGATGGCCTGGGTCGCCGTCGACCGCACGATCAAGCTCATCGAGTCCGGCGACGCCGACGGCCCGCTGGAGCGGTGGCGCGAGCTGCGCGACGACATCCACCGGGACGTGTGTGAGAAGGGTTACGACAAGGAGCGCAACACCTTCACCCAGTCGTACGGCTCGAAGGAGCTGGACGCCTCCCTGCTGCTGATCCCGCAGATGGGCTTCCTGCCGCCGGACGACAAGCGTGTCATCGGCACCATCGAGGCGATCCAGCGCGAGCTGTCCACGCCGGACGGCTTCATCCTGCGCTACCCGACGCAGGGCGAGGACGAGGGCGTCGACGGCCTCCCCGGTGACGAGGGCGCCTTCCTCGCCTGCTCGTTCTGGATGGCGGACGACCTGGCGATGATCGGCCGTGTCGACGAGGCCCGCAAGCTGTTCGAGAAGCTGCTGTCGCTGCGCAACGACCTCGGTCTGCTGGCCGAGGAGTGGGACCCGCGCCTGCAGCGCCAGGTCGGCAACTTCCCGCAGGCCTTCAGCCACGTCCCGCTGATCGACACCGCCCTGCGGCTGACGGCGTCCGGGGCGTACGGCGGCTAGACGCTCCGCTGGGAAAGCCGTGGAGGCCGTCGGTCCTCTGCGGCCTCGCCGTGACTGGTCGCGCCCACGCGGCGGAGCCGCACACGGACATGGCCCCGCGCCCTTCGGGGCACTTCCACCTAGGCTGAGAGCATCCCATTTGCCCCTTTTGGAAGGGGGCGGCCATGGCTACCCACTCCAAGGCGGGCGCGGCCCTCGCCGCGCTGCGTGAGGATCTCGCCGGTGACGTGTTCGCGCCGGGGGACTTCGGCTACGACGACGCCCGGGTCGTCTTCAACACCATGATCGACCGACGGCCCGCGGTGATCGCGCAGTGCGTGGACGAGGACGACGTCGTGCGGGCCGTGCGGTTCGGCCGGGAGCTGGACCTCAACATCGCGGTGCGCGGCGGCGGGCACAGCGTCGCGGGCATGGCGCTGAACGACAACGGCCTCGTCGTCGACCTGCGCCATATGCGCGCGGTCACCGTGCACCCGGGGGCCGAGGCGGTACGGGTCGCGGGCGGAGCCACGATGAGCGACCTGGACCGCGCCACCCAGCTGTACGGCCTCGCCACGACCGGCGGCCGGGCGTCGACCACCGGCGTCGGCGGCTTCGTCCTGGGCGGCGGCACCGGCTGGCTGGACCGCTGGTGCGGGCTGGCCGTGGACAATCTGCTCGGTGTGGAACTCGTCACCGCCGACGGCGGCCGGGTCCACGCCAACGCGGACGAGAACCCGGACCTGTTCTGGGCGCTGCACGGCGGCGGCGGCAACTTCGGCATCGCCACCGCGATCACGCTGAAGCTGTACGAGCTGCCCGAGTTCGCCATCGCGCTGCTGCTGTACCGGCCGGAGTTCGCACCCGAAGCCGTCCGCACCTTCCGCGACGTGATCGAGTCCGGCCCCGACGAGGTGGGCGGCGGCGTCCTGCACTTCACCGGCCCGCCCGAGGACTTCGTACCGCCGCCCCTGATCGGCTCGCTGGTGTGCGGTGTGCTCCTGACGTACGCCGGTGCCGAGCAGGACATGCGCAAGTACGTCGAACCGCTGCTGGCGCTGCCGCACGAGGCGGAGATCGTCGGCCCGATGCCGTACGCCGACGTGCAGTGCATGATCGACGACCCGCCCGGCATGCGGCACTACTGGTCGGCGGAGTATCTGACGGGCGCGCCGGACGACTTCGTCGACGTCTACTGCGCGGCCGGACGGTCCATGCCCGTGCCGACCGGCACCCAGCACGCCCTGCTCCCGCAGGGCGGCGCGATCGCCGCAGGACCGCACGAGTACCCGGTGCCCTACCGGGACGCGCCCTGGGCGGTGCACCCCTACGGCATGTGGCAGGACCCCGCGGACGACGAGCGGTGCAGACGGTGGGTCCGCGACGTCCGCGAGGACGTGCGGCCGTGGAGCACCGGTGCGGTGTACCTGAACTTCATCGGCGACGAGGGCGCGGAACGTGTGGTGGCCGGTCTGGGCGCCCAGAACACCCGGCGGCTGGCGGAGCTGAAGCGCCGGTGGGACCCGGACAACGTCTTCCGGTTCAACCACAACATCAGGCCGGCCTGAACACGGTCACCAGGCTTACTTGAATGCCGTCAGCGTCCGCTCCCCGCCCGGATCACCCGCCGTCGCCGGGACGAGGGCGATCTCGTCGAGGCCTGCCTCGGCGTACTCCTCGGCACGCGCGCGTACGGCGTCCGAGTCGCCCACGAGACCGACCATGTCCGCGGCCGCGGCGGGCAGTGCCCGCACCAGCGTGGCGGGGTCGGCACCGGTCCGGGCCAGCTCGACGGCCTCCCCGAACCCTGCTGCCTCGAACATGTCGCTGTAGCCCGGCACCGTCAGATACCCGGCGATGCTCCGCAGGACCTGCGCGAGGGACTCCGGGTCCGGATCGACGGCGGCCGGCAGCCAGGCGGCCAGGGTCGGCGGCGACGTACGGCCCGCGCGCTCGGCGGCCGCCTGGAGTTTGGCCCGCAGCACGCGGACCTGTTCCGGCGAGACGAGGTCGAGCAGCATGCGGTCGGAGTGCGCCGCCGCCGTGGCGATCGCGCGGTCGCCGAACGCCGCCACGGTGAGCGGGCCGCCGGGGGGCAGGAGGCGGCGCGGGAAGGCGCTGCCGGGGACGATCGGCTCACCGGGCCTGCCGTGCAGAAGGACGCGCAGGGCCGCCGCCGAGGCCTCCATCGCCGCCGCGGGCCGCACCCGCGGCACCCCGTGCACGCCCTCGACCACCCGCTTGCTGGACGTCCCCAGCGCCACCCCGACCGCCCGCCCGGTGACGGCGGCGACCGAGGCGGCACCCCGCGCGATGCCGAACGGCTCGCGCACCGACACCGCCACGGGACCGGCCGTCAGCGCGACCCGCTCGGTGGCCCGCCCGATGGCCGCGGCGAGGACGAAGGAGTCCCAGGTCGGCCCCTCCCCCGCCCACACCTCCCGGTACCCGAGCCGATCGGCGGCCACCGCCACCCGCAACGGCTCCTCGACCGGACTGTCGTCCTCCCGTGCCACGGCAACCACGCTGAAGTCCATGCAGGCGCCGCTACCCCGCCGAGGGCACCTCAACCGGGGTTTCGGTGCGCTCGGCCGAGTCCTCCAGCACGATCCGGCCGATGATGTCGTACCGCTCCGGCCGTCGGAGCTTCAGATACCAGCCGAGCCCGAGACCACCGAAGAAGACCAGCCCCACGATCCACGGGATGGCCTTGAAGAACAGCGAGTCGGCCGCCGTACCGGCCGCGGTGTCCAGGTTGGTCACCAGCAGCCCCACGACCGCGATCATGCCGATGCCGCCGAGCAGCGGTGCGGTGAGCGTGCGGAACCAGTGGCGGTCCTCGGGGTGGTTTCTGCGGAAGTAACCGATGACCGCGAAGGAGCACAGGGTCTGCACGATGAGGATCGCCATCGTGCCGAGGATCGCCAGCAGTGTGTACAGGTGGATGTACGGGTCCTGCCCGGTCAGCCAGAAGGCGCCGACGAGCGCGACCGCGATGACCGACTGCACGAAGGACGCGATGTGCGGCGACCCGTGCCGGGGGTGCGTACGGCCGAGCGCGGGGTGCAGGAAGCCCTCGCGGCCGATGGCGTACAGATAGCGGGCCGCGCACTGGTGGAAGGCCATCCCGCAGGCGAACGACCCGGTGATCAGCAGCCACTGGAAGGCATCGACCGCCCAGGCGCCGAGGTAGGAGTGCGCCGGGTCGAAGAACAGGTCGAGCGGGCTGGTGCCGGAGGAGATCTCCACGGAGCCTTTGAGGCCGTTGCCCGCGATGGTCATCCAGGACACGTAGATGTAGAAGATCCCGACGCCGATCACCGAGATCAGCGTCGCGCGCGGGATGACGCGCTTGGGGTCGCGGGACTCCTCGCCGTACATCGCCGTCGACTCGAAGCCGACCCACGACCAGAAGGCGAAGAACAGGCCGAGACCGGCGGAGGCTCCGGTGAAGGCGTTCTTGGGGTTGATGGGCTCCATGGGGATGCCGTCCGGGCCGCCGCCGTTCAGGAGCACGGCCGTGGCGACCACGAACAGCACCGCGATCTCGGCGACCAGCATCACGCCGAGGGCCTTCGCGGTGAGGTTGATGTCGAAGTACGCCAGGGCCGCGGTGACGAGCAGCATGGCGGCGGCGTACAGGATCCAGGGCAGGTCGACGCCGAGCTGGTCGTGGACCGTGGTCTGCGCGAAGTACGAGAAGACGCCGACGATGGACGCCTCGAAGACGATGTACGCCAGCACGGCGAGCATCCCGGAGGCCATGCCGGTGATCCGGCCGAGCCCGTGGGAGATGTAGCCGTAGAAGGCGCCGGCGGCGGTGATACGGCGGGCCATGGCGACGTATCCGACGGAGAACACCGTCAGCACGAGCGTCGCGAAGAGGTAGCCGGCGGGCGCTCCCGTGCCGTTGCCGAAGCCGACGGCGATGGGCAGGTTGCCGGTCATCGCGGTGATCGGCGCGGCGGTGGCGACCGCCATGAAGACGACGCCCGTCAGGCCCACGGAATTCGCCTTGAGCCGGTGTACCTCGCGCGCGGGTTTTTCCGTCATTCCGTCCCTCTCGACGTGCTTTCACAACGAAATCCGAAGGTGAAGGGGCACTTCGCTTCGGATGTGCCAGTGTGGCGGCGCAGTGACGCAGGCCACAACAGACAGGGGGTGGGGCAATTCGAGGCCGGGCGCGACGCTTTGTCGGGCGTCGGCGGCCGATGATCGTCTCCGTAACGGTCCGGATATGTCGTGGAAGCATGACCGCGGGTAGCGTCCGGCACATGGACAGCGGTACGGGCAGTACGGGCGGCATGGGCAGCGGTGCGGGCGGTTTGGACAGCGGCTTCGGCACCCACGGCGCCGGGATCACCGTGCGGCGGGCGCTGGAGCTACCCGGCCTGCGCAGCGGGCTCCCCGAGGTCATCGCGGGCGCGGACCGGCTGGGTCGGACCGTGCGCTGGGTGCACGCGGGCGAGGTGCCCCACATCGCCTCCCTGCTGAAGGGCGGGGAGCTGCTGCTGACCACGGGCTACGGCCTCGGCACCCGTCCGGCCGACCAGCGCGCGTTCGTGCGCACCCTCGCCGAGCGCGGCATCGCGGCCCTCGTCATCGAGCTGGGACCGCGCTTCACTCGCCTGCCCACCGCGCTGGTCGACACGGCACGTACGGCAGGTCTGCCGCTCGTCCAGCTGCACCGCGAGGTGGCTTTCGTAACGGTCACCGAGGAGATCCACACCGAGATCGTCAACGGCCACTACGCGCTGCTGCAACGGGCGGAGGAGGTGCACCGCCGGTGCACGGAGGCACTGCTCGGCGGCGGCGGTGTGCCCCAAGTGCTCGGCATCCTGGCCGACTTCAGCGGCAACCCGGTCTTCCTGGAGACGACGGAGGGCCGGTTGCTGTACGCCGCCGGGGCCGGCCCCGAGGGTGCGGATCCGTTGCAGGTGTGGGAGGGGCTGCGGGGGCAGCACAAGGACACGCCGCCGCCCGCCGGGTCGGTGCTGGTGGATGTGCCGGGGGGCGGACCGGGCACGGGTTCGGTCCGGGCCCGTCTCGCGCTCCTGCCCGTACGGGGCCCGCTCGCACCCGTGCACCGGATCGCCGCCGAGCGGGCCGCGGGCATCCTGGCCGTGGTGCTGATGCAGGCACGCCAGGAGGAGGAGTTGGCGGCACGCGGTCGCGGCGACTTCCTGACCGACCTCGCGGAGGGCCGTGTCGCCGCCGGGGACGCCCCGGCACAGGCGCGTGTGCTGGGCTTCAAGCCGGGCGAAGGCCCGCTGCTGCCGATTGTGATGCGGCTGGGGGACGCGCTCTCCCCCGGCGGAGGCTGGGCGGTGCTGGCGCGCGCGGTCGGGGAGGAGCTGGCGTCCGTGGGAGTTCCGGTCCTGCTGGGCGTACGCCCGGTCGAAGGCCGCGTCCCCCTCCTGCTGGGCCTGCGCGCGGAGTCGGACCGGTCGGCGGTCGCGGACCGGGTCGCGGCGGCGCTGCGGGCGGGTGTCGAGCGGGCCGGGTTCCAGCGGCCGGGCGCGCAGCCGCCGGTCGTGGTCGTCGGGGTCGCGGGCGGCTGGGCGGCGGCCTCGGCGAGCCTGAGGCACGCGGCGGAGACGGCGACGGCGGCGCAGGGCCTGTCCGACCGCCCCTGGTACGACGCCCGGCGCCTGGACATCGACCTGCTGCTGTGGCGGCTGCGCGACCACCCGGACCTCGCGGCCTTCGTGGACCGCGCGATCGGCCCCCTCCGCGACCACGACAACCGCTCCCGCCCGCCCCTGCTGCCCACCCTGGAGACGTACCTGGCGCACGCGGGCCGCAAGGCGGAGACGGCCCGCGAGCTGCACCTGAACCGGCAGACGCTCTACAACCGCCTCGCCCGCATCGGCGAGTTGCTCGGCACCGACCTCGACGACCCGCAGACGGTACTGGCGTTGAGCCTGGCACTGCGGGCGCGAAGGCACGCGGGGTAGAAGGCACGCGGGGTAGACGCTCCCGGCGTCTAGATCATGGGCTGCGGCTGCGTCAACTCGTCGTACACGCTGAGCACTTGGGCGACCGTCTCGTCCTCCGTCGGCCAGGTCGCCGCCTGCCGCATGCCCCGCTCCCTGAGCAGCTCGCGGCGCTCGGGATCACCGAGCAGCCGTACGACGGCGTCGGCGAGCGCCTCCGGGTCGCCGTACGGGACGAGTTCGGCCGCGTCCCCGACGAGCTCCGGCACACCGCCGACCTCGGTGGCGACGAGCGGCACGCGCGCGTGAAGGGCCTCCTGGGCGAGGACGGACCGTGACTCCCAACTGCTCGGCAGCAGCGCGATGTCGGCGGCGGCGAGCAGCTCGGAGACGTCGTCGCGCCGCCCGATGAGCCGTACGGGCAGCTCCTCGTCCTCGATCCGGCGCTGCAGCTCGGCCCGCAGCGCCCCCTCCCCCGCGATCACGACCAACGGCACGGGATCGAGCCGCAGCCACGCGCGCGAGGCGTCCAGCAGCACGTCGTACCCGCGATGCCGCTCCAGCGAGCCGACGGCGATCAGCAACGGGCGCCCGGTGGCCCCGAGTTCGGCCCGGACCTTGGGCCGCAGCCGGTCGGGGTCGTCGTGCTCCAAGGGACGGCCCGGTCCGGGCATCGCGACGGCGGCGAGGCGGGCGTCCCGCGCGCCGGTGCGGCGGGCCCGGTCCACCAGCGCCGAGGTGGTCCCGAGCACGACGGAGGCGGCCTTGACGACCCGCCGCTCCAACAGCCGTACGAGATGGGCGCGGGCCCCCTCGGCGTGCGCCCGGTCGTGCCAGGTGACGACGAGCGGAGTACGCCGCCCGCTGAGCGCGAGGACAGCACGGAAGGAGGCGTGCAGCCCGTGCGCGTGCACCAGGTCGGCGTCGGCGCACGCGGCCCGCAGGGCGGCCACGGAGGCGGGATCGCTGCTGCGTGGCACGTGTACGTGCTCGGCGCCGGCCCCGGTGAAGTCGTAGGCGTGATCGGCCTCGACGGGGGCGCACACGGTGACCCGCACGCCCCGCGCGACCAGCCCCGAGGCCAGCGATCGCACATGCGCGCTGCTGCCGGCGTTGCCGCCGCCCAGCACCTGCACGGTGCGCAGCGACGACTGGCCGTGCGGTGAGTGGCTGCTCACGGGGGTCACGTGGCCGGGGCTCCTGGTTCGGGTCGGGCGGTCACGAAGAAAGTACAGAAGGATCGGGCGGAGGGGGTGTACCGCGAGGATCCCTACGCGTACGACGTGTTTACGCCAAGGATGCCAGGACGTACGGGTGTTCCGGGAACGGCGTGAGGGCGAAGGCGGCGCGGACGCCGGGCAACGCGGCGGGCCGAGTCACCTTCACGAGTGAGGCGGGGTGGGGGTGTGGCCGAACATGCGCACGCGGAGCACGCCTCGGCGGCCGACGCGAAGGCCATCGCACCGAGACCCCGGACGTCGCCGACCGCGGCCGGGCCTCGCCAGGGAGGAGTTCCCCCAGATCCTGGACGCGGCCGTGCGCCACGACGGCGCACGGCCCGCTCCGCCCCTGCTCTCGCTACACGTCCGCCCGAGCCGTCGCCAGCAACTCCTCCGCGTGCGCCCGCGCGGTCTCCGAGTCCTCCTGTCCGGCGAGCATCCGGGACAGCTCCCGGACCCGCTCCTCGCCCTCCAGGACCTTCACCCCGGACCGGGTGACCGACCCGTCGTTGGTCTTCTCGACGAGCAACTGCCGGTCGGCGAAGGCGGCGACCTGCGGCAGGTGGGTCACCACGACGACCTGCGCGGTCTTCGCCAGCCGGGCCAGCCGCCGCCCGATCTCCACGGCCGCCTTGCCACCGACACCGGCGTCGACCTCGTCGAAGAGATACGTCGGCACGGGATCGGTCCCCGCGAACACGACCTCGACGGCGAGCATCACGCGCGAGAGCTCACCACCGGACGCGCCCTTGGCGATGGGCCGGGGCGGGGCTCCAGGATGCGGGGCGAGCAGCAGCTCGACCTCGTCCACGCCCGAAGGACCGTAGGCGACCGCACGCCCGCCGACCTCCACGCCCTCCGGATCCTCGGTCTGCCGGATGTCGAAGGACACGCGCGCGTGCGGCATCGCGAGCGAGGCCAGCTCCGCCGTCACCGCGGCGGCGAACCGCTCGGCGGCGTCCGTCCGCGCATCGGTCAACGCCTGCGCCAGCCCGCCCAGCTCGGCCCGCAGCGCGTCCCGTTCGGCGGTCAGCTCCCCGATCCGCTCGTCGTCGCCGTCCAGCTCGGTCAGCCGCGTCGCGCTCTCCTCGGCCCAGGCGAGCACGGAGGCGACGTTCTCGCCGTACTTCCGCGTGAGCGCGTTCAGCGCGGCCCGCCGCTCCTCGACGGCCGCCAGCCGCAGGGGGTCGGCGTCCAGGTCATCGGCGTAGCCCGCCAACTCCCCGGCGACATCGCCCAGCAGGATCCCGATCTCTCCGATCCGCTCCGCCAGCGCGGCCAGCGCCGGATCGTGCGCCCGCACGGCGTCCAGGGCCCGCTGCGCACCGGCCACGAGCGTCGCCGCGTCGATGCCCTCGGGATCCTCGGGGTTGCCCGCGAGGGCGGCGTGAGCGGCCGTAGCGGCCGACGAGAGCGCCTCCGCGTGCCCCAGCCGCTCCGCCTCCTCGGCGAGCTCCACGTCCTCCCCGGCGCGCGGCTCGACACCCGCGATCTCGTCGAGCCCGAACCGCAGCAGGTCGGCTTCCTGAGCCCGCTCACGCGCGCGCGTGACGATCTCGTCCAGCTCGACGGAGACGGCCCGCAGCCTCCG
The DNA here is from genome assembly GCF_052068475.1 of Streptomyces sp. SD31. NCBI lineage: Bacteria > Bacillati > Actinomycetota > Actinomycetes > Kitasatosporales > Streptomycetaceae > Streptomyces > Streptomyces sp. SD31. Next base: position 535,012 of record NZ_JBQHCX010000003.1, read on the forward strand.
GTACGCCTCGGTGTACTTGGCGAGCGGCACAGCGACGGAATCCCCCGCGTACCGGTCGAGCGCCTGCCGCTGCCTGGCCAGCTTCAGCAACCCCTGCTGATCGGTCTGCCCATGCACGGCCACCAGCTCGTCGGCGAGCTCGGCCAGCATCCCCACGGGCACACTGCGCCCGCCGAGATGCGCCCGCGACCGCCCCTCGGCGGAAACGGTACGGCTGATCAGCAACGCCCCGTCGTCGAGCTCGGCCCCGGCCTCCTCGACCCGTACGACGACCGGCGCACCCGAAGGCACGGCGATCCGCCCCTCCACGACCGCCTTCTCGGCCCCGATCCGCACGAGCGCCGGGTCCGCCCGCCCACCGAGCAACAGCCCCAGGCTGGTGACCACCATGGTCTTGCCCGCACCCGTCTCACCCGTGACAGCGGTGAACCCCGGCGACAGCTCGACGACAGCGTCGTCGATGACTCCGAGCGACCGTATCCGCATCTCCTCCAACACGGACACGACCTTACGAGGTCGGGGGCGGGGAGTGCGACGGCCCCCGGGTCCGTGATGTGAAGGTGCAGGTGACGAATGTGTATCGGCAGCACATTGTCACCCAGGGGAGTGGATGCCGCTAAGGGGCGCGGGGAACTGCGCGACCAGCCACATACACCCCGCGGCCGCCCGCGAATCCGCAACCACCCCCCACAGATGGCTAGTGAGGTGCCCCCCGCCACCCGGACACCGGCAACGCAAACTTCGCCACCAACCGATCAGTGAACGACGCGTGATGCAACCGAGCCAGCCGCACCGGCACAGCCCCCCGCCGCACCTCAACCCGCGCCCCGGGCGGCAACTCCACAGTCCGCCGCCCGTCACACCACAACACCCCCGGCGGGATATGCGGCAGAACCTCCACCGCCAGCACCGAATCCGGCGACGTCACCAGCGGCTTGGCGAACAGCGCGTGCGCCGAGATCGGCACCATCAACAGCGCCTCGACCTCAGGCCACACCACCGGCCCGCCCGCGGAGAAGGCATACGCCGTCGACCCGGTCGGCGTGGACAGCACAATCCCGTCGCACCCGAACCCCGTCACCGGCCGCCCATCGATCTCCAGCACGACCTCGAGCAGCTTCTCGGCACCGGCCTTCTGCACGGCCGCCTCGTTCAGCGCCCAGTCGGTATGCACGATGTCGCCGTTCTGATGCACGACGACGTCGACGGTCATCCGTTCCTCGACCTCGTACGCCTTCGTCACCACCCGGTCGACAACCTTGTCGAGATCGTCCCGCTCGGCCTCCGCGAGGAACCCGACGCGCCCGAGGTTGACACCGAGCATCGGCACCCCGGACGCCCGCGCGAACTCGGCGCCCCGCAGCAGTGTCCCGTCACCGCCCAGCACTATCAGCAGCTCGCAGCCGTCGAGGCACTGCGGAGTCGCCTCCTTGACGAGCTGCACCTCGGGCGGCAGCGGCAGGTCGGCCGCCTCGTACTCCAGCACCCGCACACCGATCCCCGACCGCAGCAGTCCCTTGACCACCAGCTCGGCGCTGCGAATGGCCGCGGGCCGCCCCGTGTGGGCGAGCAGGAAGACAGTACGAGCTCGGTTCTGTGTCAACGCGGCCCCTCCGCAACTGCACGGTCAACGTCGGCCGGGTCCAGGGCGGGCGCCCCGGAACGCAGCCACAGAAAGTACTCGACATTCCCGGAGGGACCGGGCAACGGACTGGCCGTGACCCCCTTCACCCCGAGGCCGAGTTCCCACGCCTTCTCGGCCACGCCGCACACGGCCTCGGCCCGCAGCTGAGGGCTGCGGACGACCCCGCCGCTCCCCAGCCGTTCCTTCCCCACCTCGAACTGCGGCTTGACCATCATGACCAGGTCCGCGTCCGGCTTCACGCACCGCACCAGGGCGGGCAGCACCAGTCCGAGCGGGATGAAGGACAGATCCCCCACGACAAGATCCACTGGCTCCCCATCGATCGCTTCGAGCGTCAACTCGCGTACGTTCGTACGGTCTTTGACGGTCACGCGTTCATCACTCCGGAGAGTCCAGGCGAGTTGTCCGTACCCGACGTCGACGGCGACCACATGGGCGGCCCCGGACCGCAGCAGAACATCGGTGAAACCGCCGGTGGACGCGCCGGCGTCCAGCGCCCGCCGCCCTTCCACCACGAGCCCCTGGGGCACGAAGGCCTCCAGCGCGCCCGCGAGCTTGTGCCCGCCCCGCGACACGTACTCCGGATCGCTGTCGTCGGACGACACGACGATCGCCGCCGCGGTCTCCACCTGCGTGGCCGGCTTGGTCGCGACGGTCTTGCCGACGGAGACCCGCCCGGCGGCGATCAGCTGGCTGGCGTGCTCGCGTGAACGCGCGAGTTTCCGGCGGACCAGCTCCGCGTCGAGACGACGGCGTGCGACTCCTGCCACGTTCGGTTCAGCTCCTGTGTTGTCCGTACGACGGTGAGGGCGCCGGAGGGCCCGGGCGGGCGTCGAGCGCGGTGAGCGCGTCACGCAGCCCCCGGTGTACATCCTCGTACACCTCGAGGTGCCCGTCGGTGGCGAGGTGGTCGGCATCGCCCAACCGCTCCAGCTGGGCGTCGACGTCGGCGTTGCCGGTGGGGGTGCGGGGGACGTTCAGCGGGGCGGGGGCGGCGGGGTCGTACTCGGCTTCGACCGCGAGCCCGGCCGACGCCTCGGCCTCCTCCGCCGGGATCTCCGTCTCCGGAACCATGTCGCTCATGCCCAGACGCTACCCCGAACCACTGGGGTACCGTCGATCGCGATGGCCACGATTGAGGAGTGCCGCGCCGCACTCGAAAAGCTCTCCGACAACATGCAGCGTGCCGAAGGGGACGTCCGCACGGCCGCGACCCTGGACCGCTCGGTCAGCTGCCACATCACCGACCTGGACGTCACGTTCGCCGGCCGCATGGCGGGCGGCCGGATCCAGGTCCAGGACACACTCCAGGGCCCGCCCCGCGAGAAGGCCGAGATCAGACTCAGCATGACCGGCGACGACCTGGTCGCCCTGGTCGACGGCGAACTGCACTTCGCCAAGGCCTGGGGCTCGGGCCGGGTCAGGCTGCACGCGGGCGTACGCGACCTGCTGGTGCTCAGGAAGCTCCTGTAGCCGCGACCTTCTCGAGCTGGTCCTTCTTGCCCTGTTCGCGCGCTTTGCGAGCCGCCGGCACCACCAACGGCGTCCCCGTCTGCGGGTCGTCGATGACCTGGCACCGCAGTCCGAAGACCTCCTCGACCAGCTCGGCCGTGACGATGTCGTTCGGCGCGCCCTCGGCGATGATCTTCCCTCCGCGCAGGGCGATGAGGTGCGTGGCATACCGGGCGGCGTGGTTGAGGTCGTGCAGCACGGCGACCAGCGTGCGCCCCTGCTTCTCGTGCAGCTCGGCGCACAGGTCCAGGACGTCGATCTGGTGCTGGATGTCGAGGTAGGTCGTCGGCTCGTCGAGCAGCAGCAGCGGCGTCTGCTGCGCGAGCGCCATCGCGATCCACACGCGCTGGCGCTGACCGCCGGACAGTTCGTCGACATAGCGATCCGCGAGTTCGGCGACCCCGGTCTGCTCCATCGACTCCTGTACGACCCGCTCGTCCTCGGTCGACCACTGGCGCAGGATCCCCTGGTGCGGGTACCGGCCCCGGCCCACCAGGTCGGCGACGGTGATCCCGTCCGGTGCGATCGACGACTGCGGCAGCAGACCCAGCGTGCGCGCGACCTTCTTCGCCGGCATCGACTGGATGACCTGCCCGTCCAGGAGGACCCGGCCCTGACTGGGCTTGAGCATCCGCGACAGCGCCCGCAGCAGGGTGGACTTGCCGCACGCGTTCGGGCCGACGATCACGGTGAAGGAGTTGTCCGGTATCTCCACCGACAGCTGCTCGGCGATGACCCGCTGGTCGTAGGCGAGGGTGACGTTGTCGGCGGACAGGCGGTTCACAGTGCTCCTTCGATCGTTCAGCCCGTTGCTGAGGCTCTCTTTGCCGGGGCTGTCTTTGCTGATGCTGCTGCCGACGCTCATATCCGCCCCGCCTTGCGCTCGGTGACCAGCAGCCAGAGCAGGTACACACCGCCGAGCACGCCCGTGACCACGCCGACGGGCATCTGGTCGGCCCCGAAGACCCGCTGGGAGACCCAGTCTGCGGTGACCAGGAGGGCGGCGCCCATGCACAGGGAGGGCAGCAGGTTGGGCCCGGGCGAGCGGGTCAGGCGCCGGGCGAGCTGCGGGGCGGTGAGCGCCACGAAGCTGACGGGCCCGGCCGCGGCGGTGGCGGCCGCGGTGAGCAGCACGGCGGCCACCATCAGCAGCAGCCGTACGCGTTCGACGCGCACTCCCAGGGCATACGACACGTCGTCACCCATCTCCATCATCCGCAGCCCGCGCGCGTTGGCGAGGACGAGCGGTACGAGGACGGCGCACAGCGCGAGCAGCGGCCAGACCTGGGCCCAGTCACGGCCGCTGAGGGAGCCGGTCATCCACACCACCGCACGGGCCGCGTCGACCAGGTCGGCCTTGGTCAGCAGATAGCCGTTGACCGCCGTCATGATCGCGGACATACCGATACCGACCAGCACCAGTCGATAACCGTGCACGCCCCGCTTCCAGGCGAGCAGATAGATGGCAAGCCCGGTCGCGAGTCCGCCCGCCAGTGCGCCGACGGTGACCTGCGTGGCGTCCCCGGAGAGCAGGACGATCACCACGAGCGCTCCGGCCGTGGCCCCCTGCCCGAGACCCAGGATGTCCGGGCTGCCCAGCGGATTGCGGGACAGCGCCTGGAACAGCGCACCACCGAGGCCGAGCGAGGCACCGACCAGGAGCCCGACCAGGACCCTGGGCAGCCGCAGCTCGTTGACGATGAACTCCTGACCCGCGTTGCCGTCGCCGGCCAGCGTCCTGAGGACATCGCCCGCCGCGATCGGGAAGTCGCCGGTGCCGATCAGCACGACGCTCGCGGCGAGCGCGGCGAGCAACAGCAGGACGACGACGGCCAGCGCCCGGACGTCCAGCCGGACGGAGAGCCCGCCCGGGATCCGCACGGCGCGGTTGGCACGGCTGGTCTTCGCTGCGGACTTCGCGTCGCTCTTCGACGCACGCTTCGATGCGCTCTTGGCGTCGCTCTTCACTGCGGTCTTCACAGCTGGGCCGTCCTCCGCCGTCGTACGAGAAAGATGAAGACCGGCCCGCCGAGGATCGCGGTGACGATGCCGACCTGAAGCTCCGAGGGGCGGGCGACGAGCCGGCCGAGGACGTCGGCGCCGAGCAGCAGCACGGGCGACAGGACGGCCGCGTACGGCAGGATCCAGCGCAGGTCGGGCCCGGTGAAGGACCGTACGATGTGCGGCACCATCAGGCCGACGAACACGATCGGCCCGCAGGCGGCGGTCGCGGCCCCGCACAGCACGGTCGCGGCGAGCATCGACAGCACCCGGGTGCGGTTCAGGTTCGCGCCGAGGGCCTTGGCCGTGTCGTCGCCCATCTCCATGGCGTTCAGCGGCCGGGCGAGGGCGAGCGCGAGGACGGTGCCCACGAGGAGGAACGGCAGCACCTGGGTGATGGTCGAGTCGGTCGCGGAGGACAGCGAACCGACCGTCCAGAAGCGCATCTTGTTCAGCGCCACGTCGTCCATGATCATCACGGCCTGGAGATAGCCGTAGAGCGCGGCACTGATCGCCGTACCGGCGAGCGCGAGCCGTACCGGCGTCGCGCCCCGGCTGCCACCGAGGAACCAGACCATCGCCCCGACCGCGGCCGCGCCGAGGAAGGCGAACCAGACGTAGCCGCTCAGGCTCGTGACGCCGAAGAAGGTGATGGCGGTGACGACCGCGGCGGACGCGCCCGCGTTGATGCCGAGCAGACCGGGGTCGGCGAGCGGGTTGCGGGTGAGCGCCTGGAGCACGGCCCCGGCGAGACCGAGGGCGGCGCCGGCGAGCAGCCCGAGCACGGTGCGCGAGATCCGGTCCTCGACCACGACGTCGCCGTAGGTCCCCGAGCCCTCGAACAAGCCGTGCCAGACCTCCCCCATGGTCAACTGTTTCGCCCCGATCGCGATGCTCGCCATTGCGACGACCACCAGGATCAGGACAGAGACGAGCAGCCCAACGGCACGTAGCGCCCGTCGGGTTGGCGGCGCGGACACGGAGTCCGCGCGCTGTTCGGGAGGACTGTCGACCAACACGCAGTTAGGTTAGCCTACCCTGCTATTCAGCCACGATCCCCCAGGTCGGCGCCCGGTGCGACGGCTCACAGCCCCAGCCGCGCCAACGCCTTCCCCGCTTCCAGCTCGCACACACCTTCACCGGCCGTCGTCCAGGCCGCCGCACACAACGCCCGCAGTCCGTCCAACCCCTCACCGTCACCGTCGAGTTCCAGCCGCTCCGCCCCGGCGGTGGCCGTCCAGCCACCACACCGGAAGCCGCCCCCGTCCGCCACGACTTCCGGCTGCCCGGTGAGCAACCCCCGCAGATCCGCGTCGACATAAGTCGGCCGGTGCTGCGGCGGCGCGGCGAGCAACTGGGCGCCATCGGTCACTCCGGTCAGGACGAGCAGCGAGTCGACTTCCCCGTTGAACGCGCCCTCGATGTCCGTGTCCAGCCGGTCCCCGACCACCAGCGGCCGCTCGGCGCCCGTCCGCAGGATCGTCTCCCGGTGCATGGGAGGCAACGGCTTGCCCGCCACCTGCGGCTCGGCACCGGTCGCTATCCGTACGACCTCCACCGCGGCCCCGTTGCCCGGCGCGATCCCACGCCCGCTCGGAATCGTCAGGTCGGTGTTGGAGGCGAACCAGGGCACCCCGCGCGCAACGGCGTACGAAGCCTCCGCGAATCGCCCCCACGGCAACTCGGGCCCGCCGTACCCCTGCACGACCGCCGCCGGATCGTCGTCGGCCGACTCCACCGGCTCCAGCCCGCGCTCCCGCAGCGCCACCCGCAGCCCCTCCCCGCCGATCACCAGCACCCGGGCACCCGCCGGCACCTGCTCACTGATCAGCCGCGCGACCGCCTGCGCCGAGGTGATGACATCACCAGCGCCCGTCGGTATCCCCAGCTCCGTCAGATGCGCAGCCACGGTGTCCGGCGTCCGCAGGGCGTTGTTCGTGACATAAGCAAGATGCATCCCGCCCGCACGGGCCACGGCCAGCGACTCCACGGCATGCACAATCGCGTGGCCTCCCGCGTACACCACACCGTCGAGGTCGAGCAGCGCCGTGTCGTATGCCTCGCTCAGGGCCTGGCCACTGCCCTCGGGCCTCGTCCTGACGCTCTGGCTCATTCCGCATCGCTCCTCGTTCGACGACTTTCCCCGATCATCCCCCATGCCACTGACACCCGTACGATGCCGGGATGAACACAGCAGGTCACCCGGCAGCAACGGCGCACCGAGGCCTCGAACTCACCCCGTTCCGAGGCCTTCGCTACGACCCCGACCGGGTCGGCAGCCTAGCCGCCGTGACATCCCCTCCGTACGACGTCGTCGTCCGCCCCGACGGCCTGCACCACCTCCAGGACGCGGATCCGCACAACATCGTCCGCCTGATCCTCCCGCAGGCCGACACCGCCACCGCCCGCAACGAACAGGCGGCCAAGACCCTGCGCCGCTGGCTCTCCGAGGGCGTACTGACCGCCGACCCCGAGCCCGGCCTCTACGTCTACGAACAGCGCGACGGCGACGGCATGCTGCAGCGCGGCATCATCGGCGCCCTGCGTGTGACGGAGCCGTCGGAGGGCCTGGTCCTGCCGCACGAGGACGTCATGCCCCACGTGGTCGCCGACCGAGCGGACCTGATGCGCGCCACCTCCGCGAACCTCGAGCCCCTCCTCCTGACCTACCGCGGCAACGGCACGGCGGCCGACGCGACGGCCGTCATCGAGCGCACGGTCGAGCGCCCGCCGCTCTTCTCGACCACCACGGAGGACGGATTCAGCCACCGCCTGTGGTCGATCACCGACCCCACCGACCTGGCCCGCGTCCAGTCCGACCTGACCCGCCACCAGGCCCTGATCGCCGACGGCCACCACCGCTGGGCGACGTATCGCCGTCTACGCGCGGAGCACCCCTCACCCAGTGCCTGGGACTACGGCCTCGTCCTCCTGGTCGACACGGCCCGCTACCCGCTCCGCGTCCGCGCCATCCACCGCCTCCTGCACGGCCTGCCGGTCCCCGACGCCCTGACCGCCCTCGACGGCCTGTTCCGCGTACGCCGCCTCGAAGTCCCCCTGCCCGAAGCCCTGCAGGCCCTGGGCTACGCGGCCCGCGCAGGCAACGCCTACCTCCTCGCCGGAGACGGCGCCTTCCACCTCGTCGACCACCCGGACCCGGCCCTCCTCGCCCGCACGGTCCCCACCGACCGTCCGGCCGCCTGGCGCACGCTGGACGCGACGGTCCTGCACGCCACGCTCCTCGCCGAGATCTGGCACATCCCCGAGGACGACCCCACCCGCATCGCCTACATCCACGACACCGCCGCCACCGTCGAGAAGGCGGAACGCGACGGCGGTACGGCCGTCCTCATGCACCCCGTCCGCGAGGACGTCGTACGCGACCTCGCCCGCCAGGGCGTCACCATGCCCCGCAAGTCGACGTCGTTCGGCCCGAAACCGGCCTCGGGCCTGGTCCTACGCGCCCTGGACCTCTGAACGCCGAAGGGCGGGACCCCATCCCGGGATCCCGCCCTTCACCTCACACGTCGCTCACTCCTCGCGGCCCTCATCGGGCCCGCCCGGAGCCTGCTTGTCGCCGTTGTCCTCGCTCTCGACCTCGTTGTCGTCGAAGGCGTCGACGAACTCGACACCGTCCAACTCGGCAAGCCGGTCGGAGGCATCCGTGCTGCCGTCCTTGTCGGCCTCGACGGCCTTGGCGAACCACTCCCGCGCCTCACCCTGCCGCCCGGCCGCGAGCAGCGCGTCCGCGTACGCGTACCGCAGCCGCGCGGTCCACGGCTGGACGGCGTTGGAGGCGAGCTCGGGGCTCTGCAGCGTCACGATGGCCGCGTCCAGCTGCCCCAGGTCACGCCGGGCACCGGCCGCGACGAGCCGCATCTCGACCTGCCCGGCCTTGTCCAGCTTGTGCACCTCGGGCGCCCCAGCCATGTCCAGCGCCTTCTCCGGCCGCCCGAGCCCACGCTCACAGTCGGCCATGAGCGGCCACAGGTCCACCGTCCCGGTCATCCGCCGCGCGGCACGGAACTCGGCCAGCGCCTCGGCGTACTTCTGGTTCGCGTACGCCGCGAACCCGGCCGCCTCGCGTACGGCCGCGACACGCGACGCGAGCCGCAGCGCCACCTTGGAGTACCCGTAGGCACCCTCGGGGTCCTCGTCGATCAGCCGGGCGACCATCACCAGGTTCTTGGCGACATCCTCCGCGAGCCCCTTCGGCAGGCTCTGCAGCTCCTGCCGTACGTCCTTGTCGATCTCGTCGCCCGTGACGTCCTCCGGGATCGGCAGCCGCTTGATCGGCTCGCGGTCCCGATCCCGCTCATCACGGAACCGGCCACCGCCACGCCGGTCGTCACGACGGTCGTCACGCCCACGGAACCCTCCGGGACGCCCACCACGGTCGTCCCGACGGGGCCCACGGTCGTCCCGGCCCCGGAACCCGCCACGCTCGCCCCGGCTGTCATCACGCCGGAACCCACCACGGTCCCCACGGCTGTCATCACGCCGGAACCCACCACGGTCCCCACGGCTGTCATCACGCCGGAACCCACCGCGATCCCCACGGCTGTCATCACGCCGGAACCCACCGCGATCCCCGCGGTCCTCACCACGCCGGTCGTCCCGACGGAACCCAGGGTCACGGTCGCCGCCACGCTCACCACGGTCATCACGCCGGAAGCCACGGTCACGGTCATCCCGCCGGAAGCCGCCCCGCTCGCCGTCGCGCCGGTCGTCGCGGCGGTCGTCGCGGCGGTCGTCCCGGCGGTCGTCCCGGCGGTCGTCCCGGCGGTCGTCCCGGCGGTCGTCCCGGCGGTCGTCGCGGCGGAAACCACGGTCACGGTCATCGCCCCGACGGTCATCACGACGGTCGTCACGGCGACCGTAGCTGCCACGCTCGCCGCGGTCGTCGCGACGGACGCCACCGCGGTCATCGTCCCGACGGACGCCACCGCGGTCGGCGTCCCGACGCTCTCCGCGGTCGTCGCGACGGTAGGAAGGACGGTCACCATCACGCCGGAACCCACGCTCGCGATCCCGATCGTCCCGACGCGGCCCACTGGACCGGTCGTCCCGACGGAACGCGGGACGAGGCCCCCGGTCGCCGTCGCGACGGTCATCACGCCGATCGTCACGACGGTCATCACGCCGATCGTCACGACGGTCATCGCGGCGATCGTCGCGCCGGCCGCCGTAGCCACCACGACTGTCATCACGCCCGTAACGACCGCGGTCACCACGGTCGTTGTCCTTGTCTCGACGGTCGTTGTCCCGCCGGAAACCGCCCCGGTCCCCGCGGTAACCGCCTCGGTCACCCCGGTCGCCGCGGTCACCACTGTCCCGTCGCCGCTGGTCGCGCTCCGGTCGATCGTCGGGAGAGTTGGGGGACATGGGTGACTCCTGTCTTCGGTACCGCAAGTCATTCTCGCGCAGCTGGCTACCCGGCGCGCTCCGGAAAAACAAAAAAGGACCTCTGGTCCCAGCTTGACGCTGGGACCAGAGGTCCTTCCAAAGATTGTTCGGCGGCGTCCTACTCTCCCACAGGGTCCCCCCTGCAGTACCATCGGCGCTGTAAGGCTTAGCTTCCGGGTTCGGAATGTAACCGGGCGTTTCCCTCACGCTATAACCACCGAAACCCTAATGGTTTCGAGCGAACAAGCACACTCTTCTATTGTCTGTTCTGCTCAAAAAACCGGCAACGGTCGTTGCCTCAGAACTAACACAGTGGACGCGAGCAACTGAGGACAAGCCCTCGGCCTATTAGTACCGGTCACCTCCACACCTTGCGGTGCTTC